>JBAUZT010000019.1:0-118403 GCA_049585415.1 Thermoplasmata archaeon
ATACTCCTCGATCGCGCGCTTCAACGCCGTCACATTGCGAAAACTCCCTCGAAGGAGCGCCTTCCGGGTGAGCTTCGAGAACCACCCCTCCACGGCATTCAGCCAGGATGATCCTGTTGGGACTTGGTGCAGTTGGAACCGCGCATGACGTCGAAGCCACCGCTCCACTTCCTCGGTCAGGTGGGAACTCGCATTGTCCATGATCACATGCACCGCGAGATCGGAGGGAGTCCGATCGTCGAGCCTCTGGAGGAAGGAGAGGAACTCTTGGTGCCGGTGCCGATGGTGGAACTCGGTCACCACCGTCCCGTCGAGGATGTTGAGCGCCGCGAACAGGTCGATCGTGCCGTGGCGCGCGTAGTCGTGGGGCCGACCCTCCGGAAAGTTCGGGCCCATGGGCAGTACCGCTTGAGTGCGTTCCAGTGCCTGGACCTGGGGCTTCTCGTCCACCGAGAAGACGATCGCCTTCTCGGGAGGATTTCGGTAGAGCCCGACCACGTCGACGAGCTTCTCCTCGAAGCGAGGGTCCGTGCTGAGCTTGAACGATTGAACGCGGTGGGGTTGGAGATGGTGATCCACCCAGATCCTGTGGACGGTCATGTGGCTCACACCGAGCTCGGCGGCGAGCGTGCGGGTCGACCAGTGGGTCTCCCCGCGGGGCGTGGTGTGCAGAGTTCGATCGATGATCCGACGTACGAGTTCGGGAGGGAGTTCGGGCCGTCGGCCCGGGCGGGGAGCATCTTGGCGGATGCCCGGGATCCGAAGGAGGGCGAAGCGGGAGCGCCATCGGCCGACCGTGATGGGGTTGGTGTGGAGGTCGATGACGATCTGATGGTTGGTCTGTCCCTCGGCGGCCCGCAACACGATCTGAGAGCGGAGGACCAATCGCTGGGGGATGGATCGGCCGCGTGACCAGTGTTCAAGTTCGATACGTTCTTCGGGGGCCAGCACTATCGAGGGGGCGAGGCGCATGGAGGACTGTAACGCAAGCAGGTACAATAAGGTACCTACTTCAGTTACGGCCCACTAGTCCTCGTCCCGCTTCAGCACCGATTCGAGCGTCGCGCGGGCGTTCCGACGGAACTCGTCGAGCGTTCCCTCGTTGACCAACATCCCGTCGGCGAGGGCGAAGGCGTTGCCGATCCCCCACTTGAGTTCGCGCCGGTCGCGGTCGTAGAAATCCTGGAGGTCGACGTCGTCGCTCCGCCGCCGCGCGGAGAGCCGGTCGTAGCGCGTCTCGGGCGCCGAGAAGATCCCGAGAACGAAGAGGTCGCCAAAGTTGTGCCGGAATACGGAAACCTCGCCGTCGGAACGGCAGCCATCCACGAGCATGCGGGTCTCCGTGAGCTTCGGGAGGGCCCGCTGCGCCCAGACCCCGGGGCCGTGCTTATCGCGCTCCTCGGAGGCGATACGGCCCACGTTCGCGTTGTTGAGCGCGAGGCCCCGGCGCCGGGTCTCGTCCCGGACGAGGTCGCCCATCTTGAGGGTCGCGAGGCCCATCGACTGGGCGACCGCGATGAGCTCGTCCTTGCCCGAACCGGGCATGCCGACCGTGACGATGAGTTTCATAGGGTCCGCGGACCCTCGTCGGCCGCGCGGGGCGCGGCATTCGCCTTCAGATTCGAGGCGACGTCGGACTCGGTGACCATCTGCAGTCGGTCGGCGCGTTGGCGATACGCCACGGCTTCCTGTTCCTGGAGGCGGCCGGCTTCGAGGTACCGGTCGACCTTCACTTTGATCTCCGCGGTCTTCTGGGTCTTCATCGCCGCCCGGTGCTCGAGGGTCCGCGCCCTTTGCTGCCGGTCCACGACCTTCTGCTGGAGCTTGCGGACCTGATAGTGGAGTTTCGTGACGTCCGATCCGATCGGGGCCCCGCCGGCCTGGTTGGTGCCGGCCTCGATGTCCCGCTCGTGCTGCTTCATCTTCTGCTCGATCTCGGGGATCTGGGCGAGCGCGCGCTGCGCCTTTTCCCGCAGCACGGTCGACTGGTGCCTTAGCTTCTCGATCTTCGTGTTCAACCGCGACGCGCGCTGGTTCATCCGACCGGCCGTCCGGTCGTGTTTCGCGGCCATCTCCCTAAGCTTCGTGATGTCCGCGTACCCCTGGCCGAGCCAACGGGATTGACGATGCTGGAGCGGGGTCGTCGCCCCGCCCGTGCTGGGAGGAGGACTCCCACCAGATGCCATCGGGACGCGTGTAGGGAGCGCGGGGTATATCCGTTATTCTCCGAAGGTGAAATGGGTCGGGGCCTAGGCCCGTGAAGGACGGGGCGGCTCGAGGCTCGGCCGGATGCGGTGCGCGAGCTCCGAGGCGCGCACGCGCTCCTGGGACTTCGTATCCCGGTCGCGGAGCGTCACGGTGTCCTGATCGGGACCCTCTTCCAACGTCCGGCCGTCCACCGTGACACAGTACGGCGTGCCCGCCTCGTCCATCCGGGCGTAGCGCTTCCCGATCGTTCCCGCCTCGTCGTACTGGACCCGGACCCCCGCGGACGCGAGCTCGTCGGCGAGGCGGAGGGCGTACGCCGCGTGCTCCTTCGGCATGAGCGGAAAGACCCCCACGGGCACCGGGGCCAGATACGGCGGAAGCTTCCAGACCGTGCGCTCGCCGTCGGCCCCGAGGTGCACGTCCGCGAGACCCCAGACGTTCCGGTCCACGCCGAACGTGAGCTCGAGCACGTGCGGGAGGATCTTCGCGCCACCTTGCGTCGTCACGGAGAGGTCCTTTCCCGACCCCTCGCCGTGACGGGTCAGGTCGTAGTCGCCCCGGTAGTGGACCGCCCCGAGCTCCTTGAACGCGCCAAGGCTCTCCAAGTGGACCTCGACGTCGAACTGGATCCGGTTGTAGAACGCTCGCTCCTGGTCGGATTTCTCGAAGAGACGGATCCGCTCCGGCGGGTAGCGCAGGACATCGCGGTAGAAGCGATAGGTGTGCACCAGGTGATAGACGTAGAACTCGGGGAGCTGGCCTTTCTCCACCAGGTCGGCGGCCGACTCCCAGGTCGGAGACTCCTCGCCGGCCTCTCGGCGCGGCACCCGAAGGACCGGGAGTTTCTCGTCCCGCACCCGGTCGAACGGGACGGGGAAGTGGGCCGGGTCGAAGAAGATCTGGAGCTCGGCCTGCGTGAACGCGCGCATCCGGAAGAGCACCTGGCGCGGCGCGATCTCGTTGCGGTACGCCTTCCCGATGACCGCGACCCCGAGCGGGAGGGCGCGTCGACCGACATCCCACATCCGGGAGAAGGAGAGGTAGCTGCCCTGGGCAGTCTCGGGACGAAGATAGGCGCGCTCCTTCCCGGTGACGCCGAACTCGAGGCCGAACATGAGGTGGAACGGCTCGGGGACGCTCAACGCCGGGGACCCGCAATGCGGGCAGCGGACCTGATTCGCGTGAACGACCTCGGCGATCTGCGAGGTCGAGAGCCCGTCGACGCCCTCCGGGCGCACCTTTTCCAGTACCGTCTCCGCGCGGAAGGCCGTGTGGCACTGGTCGCAGACGATCTCGGGGTCGGTGAAGTTCTCGAGGTGTCCGGAGGCCCGGACGACCGCTTCGGGGAGGATCTCCGCCGGCTCGATCAGGTGGTAATCGTGCGAGAGGCCGACGAACCAGGCGGCCCACGCCTCCTCGACCCGACGTTTGAGCGCGGCGCCGAGTGGACCGTAATCGTAGAGCCCCTGGGCGCCCCCGTAGATCTCGGCCGTCGGCCAGAGCACGCCGCGCCGGCGCAACAGCGGGTACAGCTCCTCGCTCTTCATGGACGTCCCCCCGGTCCGCGGTTCCGGGGCCCGACGGGGACGATAAGATGTTCGGTCGTGCGGGTCACGACCTGGTATGCGGGATCCTCCGGCGGCAGCCGGAGGACGAGCGGCGGTACGGGCATCCCCGGGGCGACCCGGGCCGCGCCGGGTTCGCCGAGCCAGAGCCATGGCTCGACCAGCGCGGCGCGCGCGAGGAAGAGTGCCGACGCCGGACGCTGACGAAGGCGGGTCGCCACGTAGGCGAACTCGAGCTCGCGCCAGATCGACGGCGCGTGGAACATCGCGTTGTCGGTCCCGAGGAGCACGGAGAGGCCGAGTCGTTCCATCGATCGGAGGTCCGGTTGACGCCCGAAGAGGGCATTCGAACGAGGGCAGACCGCGACGGAGACCTTCGCATCCCGGACCGCCGCGAGGTCGTCCGGGGTCGCCTTCGCGAGGTGGATCACGAGGTCGGGGCGGGGTCGGAGGAACGTCTCCGGCGGCTCGCGTCGCGCCTCGCTCGCATGCAGGCCGTAGTACTTCCCGCGAGAGCGGCAGGCGCGGGCGACCGCATCGCGGGTCGACTGCGTCTCCTCGAGCGCACTCGATAGCCCGATACCATCGGCGACCCGAAGGAGCTCCCCGAGTTCGCGAGGGTCGACCGGCCGCTTCAGCGGACGGCCGAGGACCACGGTTCGGACCGGGCTTCCGCGCGCCGCGGCTTGAAAGAGCCGGACCCCGTCGATCCCTTCCTCCCGAAAGTCGATGACGGCGGCGACGCCATCGTGGGCCATCCGTGCGAACGCGGCGCGTAGCCCTCGCCGCTTCGTCGCGCGGGAGGCGGTCGCCAAAAGTCGGAACTTGTAGCCGCTCGGGGGGCGAACGAGGTGGGCGACAGGCCCGGGGGGAGGTTCGCGGACGGAGATCGAATCCCCGAGATGCGTGTGACTGTTCACCGGTGAGGGAATGACGATCCCGCGGATTCGTCGTTCGCGCCCTCGAGTAGAGTCGGTCCCCGGTTGCCCCACTTCCACGACGCGTCCGTTTCGTATCCGTACGTACGCGGGCCGGGGACCGTCAATGTCCAGGATCGCTCCCTCGACCAGCATGGCGAACGGCGCCGGAGGACCCGGACCGCTTAAGCGCGACTCGCACGGCTCCCGAAGCGCTATGCGGGGGAACTCCTCATGCCCCCGCCGGTACCGATGACGCAGGGGATCGAAGACCGTCCGCGCGACCTCCTGGTCTCGGGCCACGTCAACGTGGACCGCTTCCTTCGCCTGCGCGAGTTTCCGGCGCACGACCGTACGGTGCCGGTGGATGCCCACCGCGTCGAGCTCGGGGGGACCGCCGGGAACATCGCGCGAGCGGCTACGCAGTACGGAGTCTCGAGCGGTCTCGTCTCTCGGCTGGGGGATGACTTCCCCCGGAGCTTCTGGCAGCAACTGGAGCGCGCCCACATCGACCTTCGGGGAGTGGAGCGGGTACGGGGTACGCCCACGCCGACCGCCTACATCATGGAAGATCGGCGGGGACGCCAGCGCACGCTCATGGACCAGGGACCGATGGGGGTCACGCCTCGGAAGTCCCCAAAGCGCCCGTGGATCTCCGAGTACACCTGGCTGCACCTCGCGACCGGCGACCCCGACTCCCAGCTGCGACTGCTCCGGGAAGCTCGCGCGAAGGGGCTCCGGGTGTCGGTGGACCCGGGTCAAGAGGTCCGCTATCGATGGGATCCCCGACGACTTCGAACCCTCGTTTCCGGCGCCGAGCTCCTCTTCGGTAACCGTTGGGAGGTCGCCCGGGTAGCCGCCGCCTTCGGAGCGTCCACCCCGGAAGAACTCCTCGCGTATGTTCCGCTGATCGTTCGGACCGAAGGGACCCGGGGTTCCACCGCCTTCTCCCGAGCGGGCACCGTTCATGTCCCGTCCGCCCGAGCACGGTCGGTCCGCACGGTCGTCGGGGCGGGGGACTCGTTTCGCGGAGGCTTCTATGCCGCGTGGTTCGAAGGCGAGGAGCTGCGGAAATGTCTCGTCGCCGGCGCTCGAGCGGCGGCGCGGTGGATGGAGGGCGGCCGATAAGGCCGAGCGGACGCGATGGAGATGCATGCGTTCGGCCGCCTTACTCCCGTAGCGGTTGCGCGGCGACGCCTGCTCACCGCGGCCCGACCGGTGCAGCGAACGGAACGCGTTCCCGTGGAGCTCGCGTTCGGGCGCGTCGCCGCAGAGACCTACCGCGCGCCCCGTCCCGTTCCGGGATTCCGACGAGCGACGTGGGATGGCTACGCCTTACGGTCGGTGGAGTCGCGCGGGGCGAGCCGCCGCCATCCGCTCCGACTCCGGATCGTCGGTGAAGTGTTCGCTGAGCAGGCGTTCCCGCGGTCGGTCCGCGCCGGCGAGACCGTGGCGATCGCCACCGGGGGTGCGGTACCACCGGGCGCGGATGCGGTCATCATCTTCGAGGAGGTCGAGCGTGTCGGCCGGTACATTCGCGTCTTTCGTCCGGTCGCTCCCGGGGACCGATTTTCGAAACCCGGGCACGACTTCCCTCGGGGGAAGGTGCTCGTTCGCCGCGGCGAGGAACTCACCGCGACCGCCCTCGGGACGCTGGCCGCCTGCGGCATTCCGAAGGTCCGGGTCTACGCTCGTCCCGTCGTCACGATCGTTCCGAACGGAAACGAACTGCTGGCCCCCGGAGCCCGCGAGCTCCCCGGACGGATCTACGAAAGCAACAACGCCGCGCTCTCGTCGGTGATCCTCGCGGCCGGAGGGATCCCACGACCGCTGCCGCCGATCCCGGACGACCCGCGCCGCATCGAGTCGGCACTCCGGCGAGCGCTACGGTCCTCCGATCTGGTGCTCGCCACGGGCGGGAGCTCCGTCGGGGAACGCGACCACCTACCACGGATCCTTCCGAAGTTGGGCCGACTGCTCTTCCACGGAATTGCGGTGCGCGCCGGCAAGCCGACGCTCGCCGCGGTCGCGCAAGGAAAACTCGTCGTGGGCATGCCGGGTCACCCCACCTCGTGTCTCGTGAACATGTACTGGTTGGGACTCCCGCTGTTGCACAAGCTGGGACATCGACCGGGTCCCGGATGGACGGAAGGGACTGCGATCCTGGGCAGTGACGCGGTGGCACCGACTCCCGGGCTCGCGACCGTGGTCCCGCTCGAGTTTCGCGGCGGCCGGGCGTACTCGATGTATCGCGGGTCCTCGGCGATCACCAGCCTCTCGGGAGCGACCGCGTATGCGATGCTGCCTCCCGGGCGAAGAATGGTCCGCGCCGGAGCGCGGATTCGGGTCTTCCATCTCGACCCTCCGCTCGGCCCGGCGCAGGGGATCGGGCGCGGCGCGAAGGAAGCGTTAAGTCCGGGCGCCCGGTAGACCGTCGTGGCACGTCGCGACCTGCGCATCGCGATCGTCTCGATCGAAGGGACGAACTGCGACCAGGAGCTCCTCGTCGCGCTCGCTCGGCTCGGCAGCCGCCCCGAGGTGGTCGAGCTGAAGCAGTTCGAGGGGCGGGACGTGGCGCCGGAGGCCCGGCGGCGCATTTCGGATTTCGACGCGATCTTCTTCCCCGGCGGGTTCTCGGCGGGCGACTACGTTCGCGCCGGGGCGATCTTCGCGGCCCGGGTTCGGGCCTCGATCGGCCCCGAGCTCGAGGATTTCGTGCGGTCGGGCCATTTGGTCGGCGGGCTCTGCAACGGTTTCCAGGTGATGGTGGAGCTCGGTCTGCTTCCGGGGCGTGCCGGTGGACGGCTCGGTCCCCCCGAGGCCGCGCTGCAAACCAACGATTCGGGCCGTTTCGAGTGCCGACCTACGTTCGTGGTGTGGGACGGCGGCACGTTTCCGCCGCTCCAGGGCACTCCGCGCGGCACTCGATTTCTGTTCCCCTCCGCGCACGCCGAAGGGAAGCTGATCCTGGCCGGAGACTCCGCGGCGCGGCGGCGGGAACTCGAGTCCGCGGGCCAGATTCTTTTCCGCTGGGTCGCGCCGGACGGTAGCGAGGCGACGTATCCGTGGAATCCGAACGGTTCCGAGGGGAATGTCGCAGGACTCACTAACCCCGAAGGGAACGTCTTCGGCCTCATGCCCCATCCCGAGCGAGCGTTCTTCCACGCACAAGCACCCGACTGGTCTCGCACTGGTGGACCCGACGGGTACGGTGACGGGCACCGGTTCCTGGACGCGGTCCTTCGGCACGCCGAGCGGACCCGCTAGCTCAGGGGTTGGGAGCTCCCCGGCGAAACCGCCAGACCTCGAGCCGCTCCCCTTCGAGGGCGCGTCGCGCGACCACCTCCGGCACCGGGCCGACCAAGCTCCAGCGCTCGCGGATCGCCGCGACGCCCTCTGGGGACTGAAGGGAGGAGAACACGACGCACGCGCTCCCCGAGGGAGCGAGATGATCGGGAAGGGATTCGACGAGCCGTGCGGTCACCCGACAACCGTCCGGTCCCCCGTCGAGCGCGAGGTTGTGCCAGGGGTCGGGGTCGCGCAGCTCCGGCGGCGTCGGAAGGTACGGCGGGTTGGCCAGGATCCGGTCGAACCGCCCGAGGCCGGCCGCGAGGTCGGTGCGCACGACGTCGACGGACAGCGCCTCGTCTCGCGCCCGACGGCGTAACGCCGCGAGGGCCCACGGGTTGAGGTCGGTCGCGACCACGCGCGCTCCCGATCGCGCCGCGTCGAGGGCCGCGACCCCCGAGCCCGCGCAGACTTCGAGGAGCGAACTCCCGCGAGCGACGCGCGCGAACGGAAGCAGCAGCAGCGAATCCTCGCGCGGGGGATACACGAGGTCGTTCGCGCGAGAGGAGCCCGACTCCGCTCGCCCCGGCGCGTGAGAGTGCGACACGCCTTAGATACCCTCTTATCGTTAATCGCCCTAGATGCGACCACTAACGGTGTTATCGCCATTGCCGCGACGTATCTCTCCTACGGTCAAGATCGGCATCACGGGGCTCCCCGGGTCCGGTAAGACCCAGACCCTCCTTCGCATTATCGAGCTCCTCGAAGAGGAGGGCGTCAAGGTCGGCGGCATGGTCACGGAGCCGATCGTTGAGAAGCAGCGCCGCACGGGGTTCAAGATCACCAACTGGCTGACGAAGGAACACGAGGTCTTCGCCCACGAGGGAATGAAGTCCCGAATCCGCTCGGGTCGATACGGGGTCAACCTCTCCGCCCTCGAGGACGTCGGCACGCGCGCGCTCGCCGAGGCGAGGGATGAGGCGGACGTCATCGTGATCGACGAGGTCGGCAAGATGGAGGTCGAGAGCGAGCTGTTCACGAAGGCGGTCGTCGAGACCCTCGATGCGAAGAAGTCGATTGTCATGACCCTCCACAAGAAGTCCCGGAACCCTCTCCTCCAGGACATCCGACGGAGGGACGAACTACGACTGCTCGAGGTAACGCCGATCAACAAGAACCTCCTCGCGTTCAAGATCGTCCACCTGATCACCGGCCGGTCGCACTAGGCCTCTCCCGCGAGGGCGGCACCGACCTCCTCCTTCCGCCCTCCGCGCCGGGACCCGGACCGAGACCCCGGTCCCCGATCTTCTACAACCCCGCCATGGCCGGGGACCGCGATATTGCGGTCGCGTTCGCGATCGCCTGGTCGCGCACGTCGGGTGGCCGTCGAGCGGGATGGGAGGTCGCGGCGGCGACGGGCGTCCGGGGCCTACGACTCTTGAATGAGAGCGGAGCGTTCGACCGATTCCTCTTGACGGAGGCGAACCCCGAGGCCGCGCTCGTGCTCGCGCGGAATGCTTCCCGATTTCCGGGCGCCCGGAGCGCATGCCTCGACGGACGGGAGCCTCCCGAGGAGTCCGGCTTCGATTACGTCGACATCGATCCCTACGGTTCCCCCGTGCCGTTCGTCCCGGCCGCCTTCCGCGCGCTTCGGCCGGGAGGTATCCTCGCGGTCACCGCGACCGACATGATGGTCCTCGCCGGTGTCCAGAAGGGCGCCTGCGAACGACGCTACGGTGCGCGACCGATCCGCGGACGGCTCGGCCCCGAAGGGGGCTTGCGGATCCTCCTCGCGTATCTCGCTCGAGAGGCGCGGGCGAGAGGCCGTGCGGCGCGCCCCTTGCTGGCGTACTCCCGCGACCACCACGTCCGTGCGTACCTCGAAGTACGTCCGAGCGCGGAGCTCCCGGCCGAAGACCCGGTGAGCCGGATCGACCTCGAGACCTGGTCCGGCCCGCTCCTCGAGGGTCCCGGCCCCTACGGACCCCTCTGGACCGGACCGTTGTTCGACGCGGCGCTGGTAGAGTCGCTCCGACTCCCGCCGACCGCGGCGCGGCCCTCGGAGGCCGGGCGCTTCCTCGAACGGCTTCGGGGAGAGACCGCGGCGGACCGACCGTTCTACTACGAATCGAACCGCCTCGCGCGCGAGCTCCATCTGCTCCGACCACCGTCCATGGAATTCCTGCTCGCGACGCTGCACGCGCAGGGATTCCGGGCCGCCCGGACCCACGCGCGCGCCGAGGGCTTTCGCACCGATGCGCCGCGGAGCGTCGTGGAGGCCGTGGCGCGAGGCACCGACGTCCGATAGTGTCGGGGGCGATGCGCCCCGGGCTCACGATCGAACGAACAGCACCCTTCCGCCGCGGACCGTCGCGCGCACGCGGGCGAACGCGAGAAGGTCCGTCCGAGGATCCCCGTCCAGCAGCACGAGGTCCGCGCGTCGCCCCACGGAGACGATCCCGCGATCCGTGAGAACACCGAAACGCTCGGCGGGGGCGGTCGTCAAGGCCGCGAGGACGGCCGGCCAGTCAAGGCCCGCACGACCGAGGGCCTGATACTCGCCCTCCGTCGAGTAATCCGGCATGAACCCGACGTCCGTCCCGAACAGCAACTGACCGCCGAGCTCTCGGAAGCGCCGAACGACCCGGTAGATCGGGTCGAGGTAGCGCGGGTCCTCGCCGATCGTGGTCGCGAACATCTTGAGGGTCGGGATCATCGCCATCCGCCGCCCGACGATCTCCAGGAGCAGGGCATCGTCGACCCCTTCGGTCGAGTCGGGGGGATGCGCGAGCACGTCGACGCCCGAACGGACGGCGACGTCGGTCCCCGCCCGGTTGGACGGGTGGCTGAAGACGAGTACGCGGTGGCGATGCGCCGCTTCGACCGCCGCCCGAGCGACCCCCTCCGGCATGGGCACCACTTTCCCCCGGGCGACGTACGAGCCCGTGAACAGTTTGATGAGGCTCGCGCCCCGAGCGATGGTCCGGTCCACGACGCGTACCGCCGCGGCCGGTGTCGCGGGCTGGGGAAGCAGCGGACGGACCCAGAACGGAATCTCTCCTTTGAGGTAGTACGGGAGGCCCCGTGGCGGATAGAGACCGGTACCGGCCGTGACGATGGCCGGACCGCGCAGCTCGCCCGCTTCGACCCGCCGGGCGAGCGGGAGCGTGATGCGGGGATCGGAGCCCGTGTCCACTACGCAGGTGAATCCCCGGCTCGTGAGCATCTCCCGCAGCGACGCGTCGAGCACCGCCGAGGGTGCCTTCGCCGCAGACCGCCACTGGCGTTCCGTGAAATGGACGTGAGCGTTCCAGAATCCTGCCATAAGGAATCGACCGTCACCGGGAATCGTCTGCGCCCCCGAAGGAACGGGAATCCCGGCACCCATCGCCACGATGTGGCCGTCCCGGGCCACGACGGTGCACCGTTCGATCGGAGCGACATTGGGGGCGGGAAGCACCGTGGCGTTCTCGATCGCGAGCCACTCGGAGTCGGTCACGGCCTCCCCGTTAGTCCCAGAACGCCCTGGTCTTCGCGTAACTGCGCTCGGACCGAAGGATCTCGGTGAAGAACGCGTCGTCGTCCCGGTAGAGTCGCATCAGGAGCCGCCGTGCGGTCTCGGGTCCGATCCCGCGCGCCGCGAGGGCGAACAGCGCCCGCTCGCCGTAGTGGGCCACCAGCTCGGCGGACGTGTACCCGGCCCGCACGAGCGCCTCGAGCTCGGGGGACGGAGGGCGCTCCCGACGCTTCGCGCGCGGGGAGCCCCGCTTCGGCGGCTTCCATTTCTCCTTCGCGTACCGCGAGAGGCGATCCACCTCCTCCATGCGCCGGGGAGAGAGGACCGCGGAGAGCGAGCCATGGCAGAGCAGGCATCGGCTCCCGCCCTCCGACTTGTACCGCGCCGGGGTCGTCGTGCGTACGAACCCGCAACGTAGGCAGACGAGGACGAGCGGTTCCTTCTCGAGGCGCTCGCGGACCGCTCGGAGGAGGGTCGGCGGGGGAGTGTCGGGAAGGGTTCGCCACTGGAGGCGCTCGAGCGGACCATCGGAGAGCGTGGACGCGACAGTGGCGACGACCTGGATCGTCCCCGCACGGACCCGCTCGAGCACGGTCTCCGCGTGGGCGACGTCAAACCGGTCGTGAAGGGTCTTCTCGAGCACTTCTTCTCCGAGCGGCGACGCGCGTGCCGCCTCCAAGAGCGGCTCGAGAGTGCGGAGGTCTCGAGGGTCGGCCGATGACGGTAGCACGCCGAGCTTGCGCGCCACCGCGAGAAACACCCAGCGGTAGTCGAGCCCGGACGGAACGAGTCGCTGGACGAGCGGGCGCAGGGAGGCCGGTTCGATCGAGAAGGCGTCGACCAGTGTAGGTGCGTCGACCGCGATCGGCAGTTCCAGGACGAACCACGTCGGCTCGACGGCCGCGACCTCGCACCGCGCCCCGAGTCGAGCGGTCAAGAGTCCCGACGTGGCGAGCGCGAGCGTCTCGTTCGTTCGGGTGCCAAAGCACGCCCCGTAGACCACGATCCTCCCCCGGGCGGTGACGGTCACCCGGTCGTCGGTCGGTAGCGCGTCCGCCGCGAGCGCCGCCGCCCGTCGACGGTCGAGCCGGGCCCGATCCTCGAGGGAGAGCGGGTACTCTGCGATGTTCCCTTCCCGTCGAAGTCGACCGATCTCCTGGGCAACGTCGAACGGAACGGGAAGGTCCTCGCCCGCCCAACGGGGCTCTTGGCCGATCTCGCTCACTGTCTCGACCAGGAGCTCGCCGTCGCGGTATTCCACGACCTTCCAGGTCCGGCCGTGGAGGAGGAAGATCTCCTCGGGCTGGGCGAGGATCTGCGTGAGGACGAATCGCTCGTCCAACGTCCCGATCGTCCGTCGGGTCGCGATATCGCGCAATCGGTACGTCCGCTCGTCCGGGATGAGGGAAAGCGACGAGTAGAAGCGGTGCAGCGTCCCGCGGCCGCTGGTCAATTGACCCACGGAACGCTTCGCGAGGCCGAGGCCGACGAGGTAATCGATCAGTTCGTCCCAGTCCGAGGGGGAAAGGTCCCGGACCGCGGCGGCGTGGCCGAGGGTGCGGACCAGGCGGTCCCGGTCGACCGACCCCTCGGCGCGGAGGGTCGCGACGATCTGCTGGGCCGCGGCGAGACGATTGCGCGTTCGCCACGACGCCGGCTCGACCTGTCCCTCGTCCGCCCGCCGGGCCAGGACCGTCGCCTCCTCGAGGTCGTCCTCATCGAGCGAGAGGACGACGCCGTGGATCGTCCGGTCGCTCCGATGTCCCGAGCGACCGACTCGCTGGAGGAGGCGGCCGACCTGGTGGGGCGAACCGAACTGCACTACATGGTCGACGACCCCGATATCGATCCCGAGCTCGAGGGACGAGGTCGCGACCAGGGCTCGAAGCTGCCCGTCGCGAAACGCGCGCTCCGCCTCCTCGCGCACCTCGCGGGAGAGGGAACCGTGGTGGACCGCGATCGCGAGGTCCGGGGCGAGGAGGTTGAGGCGGGCCGCGAGCCCCTCCGCCGTGGGGCGCGTATTGACGAAGACGAGGGTCGTCCGGTGGGCGCGGATCTCCTCCTCCACGGCCCGGAGCCCGCGACGGAGCGGGGCGTCGGCCTTGAGGTCCCGAAGCATCTCGGGAGCGAGCGGGGTCGACTCCTCGGGCGCCCAGCGGGCGGTGAGCACGAGGTCCCTCGGCTCCCGGGCGGTCCTCACGGAGATCGTCCGAGGGGCGGGGGAGAGGAAACGGGCCACGTCTTCCGGATTGCCGACGGTCGCGGAGAGCCCGATCCGACGGACGGTGCGACCGGTCCAGGCGTCCAGTCGCTCGAGCGTGAGACCGAGCTGGGCGCCTCGGTCGGAGCCGACCAGTTCGTGGATCTCGTCCACGACGACCGTGCGAACGTTCCGGAGTCCCTCACGGAGCCGCTTGCCCACGAGCAGGATCTGGAGCGTCTCCGGGGTCGTGAGCAGCAGGTCGGGAGGGGAGCGCGATTGCGCCAAGCGGGCCGAGGCCGTGCTGTCGCCGTGACGGACCGCGGCCGTCAATCCGATGTCCTTCACGAGGGCCACGAGCCGGTGCTCGAGGTCGCGATTGAGCGCGCGCAGTGGGGTGACGTAGAGGATCGAGATCGGCGGAGAGGGGGTCGCGAGCCGCTGGGAGAGCAAGGGCAAGAGCGCCGCTTCGGTCTTTCCCGTTCCCGTCGGCGAGAGGAGCAGGGCGTCCTCCTCCGTCTCGAGCACCGGGAGCGCGAGGCGCTGGATCTCGGTGTACACCCGGATCCCCCGCCGACCGACGGAGTCGGAGATGCGGGGGTCGATCCCCTCGAGCGGAGGTGGTGCGTCCGTCGCCATGGTCCGTGCTCCGACGACCGCGACCGAGGGGAAAGGGGTGTCGGGAACCCCTACGGATTCTTCTCCGGCTCGAGGTCGAGCATTCGGAGCCCCCAGCTCTCCACCAACGGTCGACCGAACGTCCGACCCGGGAACGTTTCGATCGCCACCTCCTGGAGGACTCCGACGGTGGCGCGGATCAGATGGCCCCCGACCAGGCGATGGTCGGGGCCGGCCACGGCGCTGTGGAGATGGATCGACGGGGCGCCGTCCGCACGCGCGATCGTTCCGTGCAGCGCGACGACCTCGTGCGGTACAGAGAGCTCGTGCGGCTGGTACTGCTTTCCATCCCAGTAGCCGAAGGTCGCCTTTTGGAACATCCCAATACCGAACGGTATCTGAGCGGCGGTGATCCCTTCTCGCCGGGCGAATTCGCTGAGTGTCGCAAACAGGTCCTGTCCATCGTCGAGACGGACCATCCATCGTGAACCGTCGTGCACCGCTTGCATCGGCCGGCCGAGACGCACGGCCTAATTGGGGTTTGCCGAAAACACCGCGTGCGTCCGCGGCGTTTCCGCCGGCGTCGGCGACTCGCGAAGGGTTAATGGTGGCCGTCGGGCCGTGGGGGGAACATGTCGCCCCCGGAGTCGAACGCTCCGCCCTCCCGCCACACTCGGGTGTCGGTCGGCGGGGTCCTGATCCGAGAAGGGAGGGTGCTGGTGAACCGGGCGTCCTACCGTACTCGATTCACGATCCCCGGCGGGTTCGTCGAGCGCGGGGAATCTCTCGAGGCGGCGTTGGTCCGGGAGTTCGAAGAGGAGACCGGAGTCCTCGTCCGACCCGACCGGCTGTTTCTCGCCCGGTACGAAGTGGCCAACGCGACCGAGTCCGACGCATACTACGCGTTCCTGGTGTCGTACGTCTCGGGCGAGCCCGCACCTCGCCCTCCGGAGATCGTCGAAGTGCGGGACCCGGCGCTGGACGAGGCGCTCCGAGCGGATTGGATCTCGGATGCGTCTCGGTTCGCTCTGCGCTGCGCGCTCGAGCGGGGTGCGGGCTGGGCCCGAGGGAGCTGGCAGAGCCGAGCGGAGCCCCCGCTCTTCACGGAAGTCTACCACCGTTAACCCGGAGCCTCTCAACGCTCGAGCGGGGGCCAAACCGTTTAGGTTCCGGACTCCTGCCAACAGACTCCCATGCACCCGGTACTGCATTCGCCGCTCGGCGCTACGCCCGAGCGGGAGGTCATCTCGCGCCTCCGCGCGGGCGGGCCCGTGCTCGTGGCGCTCTCGGGTGGCGTGGACTCATCGGTCGTCGCCGCCCTCGCTCATGACGCGCTCGGCTCCGCGAGCGTCGCCGTGACGCTCAGTGGACCAGCGGTGTCGAACGCCGAAGTGGAACGCGCTCGCCGCGTGGCCGCGGCCATCGGTATCGCGCACGTCGTGGTGCCTGTCAATCCGCTCACCCGCGAGGAGTACCGGTCGAACCCCCCGAATCGATGCTACTTCTGTCGCTCGGTCGAATCCGAAGCACTGCTCCGTGTCGGGCGGGAACGCGGGGTCGTCCAGTACGTGGACGGGATCCACCTCGACGATCTCTCGGACGACCGTCCCGGGGTGAAGGCCATGGACGCCGCCGGTTTCGACCATCCGCTCGTCCGCGCGCATTGGACGAAGGCGGACGTCCGCACGTCCGCCCGTGACCGAGCGCTTCCGAACTGGGACCAGCCGTCCGATGCGTGCCTCGCTTCCCGCGTGGCGCACGGAGAACCGCTCTCCCAAGAACTGTTGACGCGGATCGAACTCGGCGAGCAGTGGTTGCTCGAACGGGGATTCCGTCGAGTGCGGATCCGAACGAGCCAGGGGGCGGCCCGAGTCGAGGTCGACCCCGAGGAGGTGGCGCGGCTGGGTGTGGAACCCCTCGCTTCCGGGCTTCGGCGGGCGTTGGAAGCGTTGGGATTCCATCCCGTGACGATCGACCCCCGCGGGTACGGGGCGGCGCGCCCGCTTCGGCGCGGGCCGCCATGACGCCGCCGACGTCCGCGCCGGCGGAAAGCCCGCCGCTCCCGGGACGCTTCCAACTCGAGACCGACCTCGTGCCTCAGGGCGACCAACCGAAGGCGATCGAGGAGATCGTCCGCCGGGTGGAGAACGGCGAGAAGTACATCACGCTCCTCGGGGTCACGGGAAGCGGCAAGACGTTCACGATGGCCCACACGGTCGCTCGATTGCAGCGACCGACCCTCGTGGTGAGCCCGAACAAGACGCTCGCCGCCCAGCTCGTCAGCGAGTTCCGTGCGCTGTTCCCCCGCAACGCCGTCGAGTACTTCGTGAGCTACTACGACTACTATCAGCCCGAGGCATACGTCCCGCAGATCGACCTGTACATCGAGAAGGACGCGACGATCAACGAGGAGATCGACCGTCTCCGCCACCGGGCCACGCAAGCGCTGCTCACGCGACGCGACGTGCTGATCGTCGCTTCAGTGAGCTGCATCTACGGCCTCGGGTCGCCGGAGGATTACCGCGCGTCCGTCATCGACCTCGCCGTCGGCCAATCGATCGGGCGCCAGTCGTTGCTCGAGCACCTCGTCCGGATGAAGTACCAACGGAACGACATGGAGCTCAAGCGCGGTCGATTCCGAGTCCGGGGCGGCACGATCGACGTGATGGGGGCCGGGGAGACGGTCCATCGCATCCTCCTCGACGGCAGCACGGTCGGCGCGATCGCCGAGCTCGACCCGATCACTCAGGAGGAGGTCCGGGAGCTCAGCCGCCTCTCGATCTTCCCGGCGACCCACTTCCTGACGGTCGACGAGCGCGTCCGCACCGTGCTCGGGGAGATCGAGAAGGAGAAGGAGGCTCGGGTGCGCGAGCTGCGACAAGCGGAGAAGATCGTCGAGGCCCAACGGTTGCAGGGGCGGGTCGAGTACGACCTCGAGATGATCCGGGAGACCGGTTTCTGCTCGGGGATCGAGAACTACGCGCGGTACTTTTCCGGTCGCAAGCCCGGTGAGCCCCCGTACACTCTGATGGATTTCTTTCCGGACGACCTCCTCGTCTTCCTCGACGAGTCGCACGTCACGATCCCGCAGCTCCAGGGGATGTACAAGGGCGACCGGAGCCGCAAGGACAACCTGGTCGAGTTCGGCTGGCGTCTCCCCTCCTGTCGCGACAACCGGCCGCTCAAGTTCCCCGAGTTCCTCGAGCACGTTCCCGAGCTCGTCTTCGTCTCCGCGACCCCCGGACCGTTCGAGCGGAAGGTGTCGAAGGGGGTCGTGGAGCAGATCATCCGGCCGACGGGCCTCGTCGACCCCCCCATCGAGGTGCGACCGCTCAAGGGCCACATCGCCGACCTCGTGGAGGAGCTGCGGGCGTGCATCGCCCGCGGGGACCGCTCGCTCGTCACCACTCTCACGAAAGCGACGTCGGAGGAGCTCGCGAACTACCTCTCGAACCAGGGGTTCAAGGTCCGCTATCTCCACTCGGAAGTGGAGACGCTGAAGCGCGTCGAGATCCTCCGCGACCTGAGGGTGGGCCGGTTCGACGTCCTGGTCGGGATCAACCTCCTGCGGGAAGGGTTGGACCTCCCCGAGGTGAGCTTCGTCGCGATCCTCGACGCCGACAAGGAGGGGTACCTTCGGAGCGAGACCTCGATCATCCAGACCGCGGGCCGCGCGAGCCGGAACCTCGACGGGAAGGTCATCCTCTATGCGGACCGGACGACCGGCTCGATGTCCCGGGCGATCGCCGAGATGTCGCGACGCCGCGCTGCGCAGGTCGTCTACAACGCAGCGCATGGGATCGTTCCCGAGACCGTCGTGAAAGAGGTCCGCGCGCTCCTGGGACCCGAAGAGGCGTCTCCGTCCGGCGAGCTCTCCGTCTCGGGACTTGGGAAAAAGTGGAAGGAGCGCCTCCCTCTGCTGCTCGCGAATCTCGAGGAGGAGATGCGACTTGCGGCCGAGCGACTCGATTTCGAGGAAGCGGCGCGCATCCGAGATCGGATCCGCGAAATCAAGCGCGATGTCGCGTCGACACCCGACCAGCGGCCGAGCGCGGTCGCCCGGACCTAGCGGCCCCGGGCGTTCGCCGCGCTCTTGTACCCCCTCCGGTCTGTCGGAGATGTGCCCACCCGGCGTCCCTCGCAGTCGCTGCGCCGGGGCGGGCTCTCCACGCTGCGCCGTTCGGGAGCGGTGAGCGACCTCCTCTTCCTGTACGAATGCGAAGCCCACGACGTCCGTCAGCTCCGGGTCGTCGCCGAACGACTGGGGCTCTCGGTCCAGGCGGTGTCCCACACGTTCCGGACCTTGGCTCGGCGCGGACTCGCCGAGCTCCGGGACGGACGGTACCGTTCCACCGTGCGCGGGGTCGACTGGTTGCACTCGGCCCTCGGAAGCGTACGGGACGACCTCGCCGAGCGTCTCGATCGGCTGCACATCGTTCGGACGACTCCGGCGCTCGCCGGCGCATCGATCGCCTCGGGGGAGATGGTCCGCCTCGAGATTCGAGACGGGGTGCTCACCGCCACCCCGGGGTCGACCCCGGGATCGCGCGGTCGTTCGCGCGGGGCAGCGAAGTCCGGTGAGCTCGTGGAGGTCGGGGAGCTCGAAGGGATCGTTCCCCTACCGCTCGGAAGGGTCCAGGTGATTCCGCTCCCGAATGACCGGATCGGGGATGCGACCCTTCCCGCCGACCTGCGGTCCACCCTGTCGAGCGCGCGGCCTGGACTGCTGGCGGCGTTTGGGCTCGGTGCCTACCACGTCCTTGCGCGGGCCGCGCCGCGCCGGCCGTTCGTGCGATTCGGCGTGGCGTCGGCGCTCACGGAGGCGACAGCGCTAGGGGTCGATGGGACGGTAGTGGTCACGGACCGCGACCTGCCGCGACTCTTCCTCCAGTTCGATCGGCCCGAGACTCCATCGTTGGAATTCCTGCCGTTACGGCGTCGGGGCGTCCGGCGCCCGGAATCGCGCGGCCATCGCCGCGACTAGCGCGTCCACGTCGCGCACTCGGACCGCGCCCTCCCTCAGCAGCGCCTCCCGGGTCGCAGCCGCCCGCCCCTGCGCGAATTCGAGGGAGACGCCCGAGGGCGGGTCGGCCAGGAAGACCGGGACCCTCGGTGCGAAGCCCCGGACGTCCTCGAGGTTCGCGAGATTCGAGGGGCCAACCGGGAACGGCGCCACGACGATTGCCTCGGCGGCATTGAGCAGGATTCGATGTCGCGCCCGGACCTCCGCGCTGAGGGGTGCGAAAGGTATCTCGACCGCGGTCAGTACCCCGAGCGATTCCGCGGCTTCCGTATCGGAATCGAAGAGCGAGAGCGCGCCGGCGGTCACCTCGTAGCCCGCTTCGACCAGCCGACGAAGGTACGGCACTCCGGTTCCGCCACCCGCGACCACATGGACCCGGGGTCGGTGAGAGAGCCGAACTGCGGCCGGCTCGGGTCCGAGGGGCAGCTGGGGGATGAGGTAGGGGAGACCGGTGGCTGCATCCCGTCGCAATTCGGCCACGACCCCCCAGACCCGGGCGAGGAGCTCGGGAGAGAGGATCGCGGAAGGAGTTCCCTCGGCCACGAGCTGACCGTGCGAGAGCACAGCGACCCGGTCCGCGAACCGGGCGGCGAGATTCAGGTCGTGCAGCGCGACGATCACCGCCCGCCCGTCCCTGCGAGCGATCCGGCGCACGCGCACGAGTAGGTCGAGCTGGTGACCGACATCGAGGTGCGCCGTCGCCTCGTCCAGTAGCAGGATGGGAGCTTCCTGAGCGAGGACGCGCGCGAGGCGGGCCCGCTGTCGCTCCCCTCCGCTGAGTTCCAGCATTCCTCGGTCCGCCAGGGCAGTCACGTCGGCGTCGGCCAGCGCCGCCGTCACCGCGCGCTCGTCCGCCTCTCGCTCGGGGGTCAGCGGAGGAATGTGGGCGAACCGGCCGTACCGAACGTAGTCCCGAACGGGGACGTTGTCCCCCAGCGGTTCCTCCTGGGGCATCCATGCTAGGGCTCGCGCCCGCTCCCGCAGGGAGAGTTCCGACAGGAGCCGGCCGAGGATCCGGACCGACCCGCCCGAAAGATGTTCGAGGCCGGTGAGCGCCCGGAGGAAGCTCGACTTTCCGGAGCCGTTCGGTCCGGCGAGGGCCAGCACCTCCCCCTCGGGGACCTCGATGGAGACCGAGCGAACCGCAACCTCGTCGTGATACCGAACCGAAACCGCATCGGCCTGCACCGGAAGGACCGGAGGAGAGGTCATGCGGTGGGCCTCCCGCCCCCGGTCAGTCCTCCCGGGCGATAGAGAAGATACAGAAAGAACGGGGCGCCGGCGAAGGCGGTCGGAATCCCGACCGGGATGACCACCGATGGGATGACCGACTGGGCGAGGTCCCAAGCGAGCACCAGGAACGTCGCTCCGACCAGTCCGGAGATGGGGAGTACGACTCGATAGTCCGGGCCGACCAAACGTCGAACCACGTGAGGCGACACGAGGCCGACAAACCCGATTACGCCACTGAAGGCGACGGCCACGGCCGTGAGCATGGTGGAGAGAATGATCACTCGTCGAGTGGTCCTGCCGGCGTCGACACCGACGCTCTGGGCGACGTCCCGCCCGAGCTGCAGCACATTCAGGGAGCGCGCGTGCAGGGCGATCAACGTTCCCGCGATGAGGAGGACACCGAGCACGATGCCGTCGCGCGTCCAGGAGGCATCGCCGAGGCTCCCCAGGAGCCAGAAGTTCACCTGTTGTCCGCTCGTCGGGTTGTAGATGAGGAGGGCGTCCAGCAGCGCGGCGAAGAGGAAGTTGAGCGCGACCCCCGTGAGCAGCAGGGTCTGTACCGAACGCCCTCGACCGCTCGCCGCGAAGTAGACGACCGTCCCGGGGAGCATCCCGCCGACGAACGCGAGCACCGGCAGGAAGGTCGCCTGTTGGGCCGGCGCGAGGTTGAAGGCGAACAGGATCGCGGCGCCGGCCGCGGCCCCCGTCGACAACCCGAGCAGGTACGGGTCCACGAGCGGGTTGCGGAACACGCCTTGCAAAGCCCCGCCCGAGATTCCGAGGGCGATCCCGACGAACACCGCCAGGAGAAGCGCCGGGAAGCGCGCCCCCCAGATGATCTCTGTCTGGATGGTGCATTGGGCCCCGCTCAGCGAGGAAGGGCAGGGCGACGACGGTGCGAGGCCTCCGGTGACGTGGTATCCTACGACCCAGAACACCGTGGACCAGGGAATGACCTGGGAACCCGTGAGCGGTCCGACGACCGTGGACCACACGACCAGGACCGCAAGGCCGGCCACGAGCGCGGTCACGACCAACCAGCGTCGAGCCGGACGGTGGACCGGGCCCCGCGCGGAAGGGTCCGCGGCCGTGACTTGCGTGACCATCCCCACCGACCCGCCGGTTCAGCCCGACGGAACGGGTGCGAGCGTCGGGTGGAGCCAGTACTGGAGCCAGGGGAGTTCGAGCAACATGGTGGGGTCCGCCTCGGTGATCACGGTGACGTCAATCGGGATCTTGGAACCGTTGAGCTGATCCCAATAGGGGGCCGTCGGCCAAACGGACGGGGTCTCGTTCGCTACGAGATACGCGTCGTTCCAGCTGGTCCCGTAGAGAATGATCGACGGTTGGTCCGAGAGAACCACCGTGGCGTTGATCTCGGCGTACTCGAGAGGAACCCCTGCGGAGATGCTCGAACCGGCCGCGAGGTCGATCAACGACTGCCCGAACGTGCCCGGTCCGTACGTATAGTAGCCCAGGTCGTCGAAGTAGTATGTCAGCAGGACGGAGGGGATGGGCGTCGCATTGTCGGCGAGGAGATTGTCAAAGGCGGTCGCGTTCGTCAGGGCCCCCTCGAGCGACGCGTCGAGCGCCGTCGCCGCTGGGTGCGAGCTCGGGAACAGCTCGGCAACCAGATTGACATCTCCGACGATTCCGTCGAGCGTGGACGGGGCCAGGATTACGACGGGAAGATTGTAGGTGGTCGTCAACGTGGCCACGTCGGTCGCGGACGTGATCGTGGTGGCGAGGACCAATTGAGGGTTGAGCGTAGCGACCTGCTCCGTGTTCAAGCTGGGGTAGTCCGTGACACAGAGTGAGCTCGTCAGGTTCCACTCCGCCGTCTGATTCGGAGAGTACTCGTTCAAGATACCTCCCGTCAGTTCCGGCGTGCAACCGATGCCGACAACCCGGTCACGCAGTCCCAGTCGGAACACGATATCCATGACGTTGGGCGCGAGCACCACGATACGGCTCGCGTTCGACGGAGCCACGACCGTCCGGCCGAGATCGTCGACGACGGTGACCGTACCCGGACCTGGAGTGCTGCAGCAGGCGGAGCTCCGGAGCTCGAAGTACGCGGCGGTGCCGACGACCGCGACACCCGCGGTTAACAAGATCGCGACGACCAGGAGAGTGGTGGAAATCGTTCTCGGTGTGGGCGCTGGAGGATTCAATGCCATGATAACGTAGGCAATTACTATTGAGCATAAAGGTTCCGAGCGAGGCCGAGCGGCCGCGCGCCCTCGGTCGGTCCCTCCCAGCAAAGGATATCTTGTCGGTCCACTCCGAAAACTCGGAGGGAGCATAGGCTAACTTGGCAGACCAGCGGGCTCCAGTCAGGGTGCGGTCACTCGTGCCCTGTGAATATGGGTCTGCGGAGGAACGCGAGCGGCGTTCCTGTGACGATTGACTGGAGCGCGCGGAGAGACCCGCATATGGGGGTTCAAATCCCCCTGCTCCCACCTCTCCCGCCGCGCTAGTACTTCATCCGTCGAACGCCCGGCAGAGCGAAGGCCAGCACCCCCGCGACGAGGAAACCGACCCCGACCTCGATCCCGAGACGGGTCGGGTTGCCACCGAGCGCGATGTCGCTGATGACCAGTGCCCCGATCGAGCCGCTGATCCCGGGGAAGAGGTACATGTTCGAAAACAGGCGGCCGATCTGCTCTGGCGCGACCGAGCCCCGAAAGAAGACGAACTTCCCGCTAGTGTACACCGTGGTGGCCACTCCAACGACGAACCATGCGGCCGCCGCCAGAAGCAGCGTTGGCGGCAGTGTCACCGCCGCGACGAACGCGGCCCCGGCCGCGAGCAACGAAACGCTGAGCACGAGTCCAACCCGTTGCCGAGGGTTCCACGATCCGAGCGCAAGACCCGCGACGACGCCTCCGACGACCGACGCCGTGAACAGGATCGCATAGCCGAGAGTCGAGTCCGCGTACTCGACGGTGGCGATCAGCGCGATGAGGATTGCCGTCGCGCTAACGAAGAACCCTTCGATCGCATCGACGGCCGCGAGCTGGAGGAGCGGTCGACCGACCCCTCCGACGACGAGCTTCCATCCGTCCCGGAAACTCTCGAAGAACGTCGACGGCGCCGTCGCGGGCGGAGAGATGCGGAGCGGCATCGCGAGCGCCGCCGCCGCGAGCAGCAATGCGGCGTACAGGTACATGCCGCCCGCGGCTCCCACGACGAGGAGAAGGTACCCCCCCACGCCGTAGCCCAGGAGAGTGAGGGCTCCGCCGACCGCGCCCGAGAACCCCGACGCGGCGAACTGTTCGTCGGGCGATAGCAGCACACCGGGTGCAGCATTCTGCGCTGCCCAGCTCATGTCCCACAGCAGCGAGACGAGTGCGACGAGCGCCAGGAGCAGCTCGATCGTGAGGAAGCGGTCGTGGTAGCCGAACCCGATCACTGCCACGGCGAACGCCTGCACGGGGTAGGAAAGGAGGAAGATCGTCCGCTGATTCCGGACCCGGTCGACGAATGGCCCGACGAGGAACGTGGCCGTGTAGCACGCGTATTCAACGAAGAGAACGGCGCCGACATCGAGGAAGTTGTGGAAGAGCGTGACGGTGAGCCAGACGATCGAGATGGTGTACACCGAGTAACCGACCGTCGACGCGTTCGACGAAGCGAGGAAGATCAGATACTGGCGGTTGCGGAGCACTGTGCGGTAGGCTCCTTCCGTGCGACCGTCCGTGATCCTCCCCTCCCCCGGATGTGCCGGCACGCAGGGGGCCCTAAGAGCCCCGGGGGTTCACAAAGTCCGTCGGCGCGGAACTGACGGCTCAAATACCGGGAAGGCGAAACCCCTGCCGTGCTCGAATACACGGGAATACGGGTCCGCGACATGGCTCGCTCGATCCGATTTTACACCGAAGGCCTTGGACTCTCCTTGGGTCCGACGGGCCGAATGGCCGCCGGCGGGTTGTGGCAAGAACTCAAGGACCCTGAGTCGGGGTCCGTCCTCGAGCTGAACTACTATCCCGGGGACCCTCCGTACCGCGAGGGGGACGAGCTCGATCATCTGGGATTTCGTGTCGATGACCTCTCGGCCTCCATCGTGCGTCTCGAAAAGCTCGGAGGGCGCGTCCGCATTCCGGCGTTCACCGAGGGCGACGAGCGTCTCGCGTTCCTGTCGGACCCCGATGGCGTGTGGGTCGAACTCTACGAGCGACGCGCCGAAGAGGTCCCTCCGACCTCCCGCGGCGGCGGCTAGGCCGACCCGCCGTTTCCCTCGACCCATGGTCATAAGAAGGGACTCCCGCCTCGGTGGAAACGGTCATCCTTGGAACCATCGAGCCCTTCGACCGGGAGCGCCCCGCTGCCACCCGAGGTGCCGAAGCAGGCGGTTTCGCTCACCCTGAGTTCGGGGGCGGTCTTCGCGGCCCAGGTCGCGACCCAGCTGATCGGATTCATCGGGAGCCTCTTTCTCTACAAGCACATCGGAATCTCCCAGCAAGGGCAGGTCCTCCTCGGAACGGTTCAGTTCTTCCTCTTGATCGGGTCGTCGATCAACGGGATCGGCGACCTCCGTCTCGGCACCGCCTACACGTTCTTCATCGCCCGAGGGAAGCCCCCGACCGACAACACGACAGTCTATCTCGTGACCCGCATGGCGATGGTCGCGGTCGCGGGGGCGTTCATCTTCGCCTTAGCGCCGA
The DNA here is from genome assembly GCA_049585415.1 of Thermoplasmata archaeon. GTDB lineage: Archaea > Thermoplasmatota > Thermoplasmata > Lutacidiplasmatales > UBA184 > Lutacidiplasma. The sequence goes on from JBAUZT010000019.1 coordinate 25,237, forward strand.
CCGTCGGGCTCACGACGAGCCAGCTCGAGCTCACCTCGCTCGGGATCTTCGTCGCGCTTCCGCTGCTCTGGTCGTTCTCGACGGTCTACAATCAGCTGTTCATCGGACTCGGCAACTCGGTGAGGGCGCAGTATCCGGCGCTCATCGAGGCCTCGGCCCGGCTCCCCGTGCTGATCTGGGTCGCGTACTACGACCACTCGGTCCTCGGGCTGACCTTCGCCTACGTGGTCGGCGCCGCCTCCTCCACGATCTACTCCCTACCCGCCGTGATCCAGCGGCTGCGGGGTTTCCGGTGGCCCGAGGGGATCCGAATGTTCCGCTTCGCCTGGCCATTGATGGGCGCGCTCGTCCTCAACTATCTCGTCACCAACATGATCCCGCTCCTGGTCGAGGTGGGGCTCGGATACCGGAATCTCTCGATCTTCCTCGCCGCCAACGGTTGGCGCATCCTCGTGCTGTCGCTGCCGGCGGCCGTGACCACTCCGCTCTTCCCGTACATCGCTGGCCTTCATCAGCAGGAACGATACCAGGCGGTCCGGGAAGGGGCCTGGCAGGCGTTACGTTACACATCGATCCTCCTCGTCCCGGGAGTTCTCGCGCTCGTCGTCTACCGGAATAACTTCCTCAACATCTTCGCGAACGGGCTCTACGCCGGCCCGGGCGCTCTCCCGCTGGCCATCCTGGTCGTGGGAGCGATACCGCTCGCGCTCAGCCAGATCATGCAATCGACCCTGAACTCCATCGGGCGTCAACGGCTCGAGCTCTACCTGACCGGCACGCAGGTCATCGTCCTCTTCGCTGCGGTGTTCCTGTTCCTACCGCCGTGGGGGTTCTTCCCCGCGAGCGACGGTCTCGTCGCCGCCTCGGTGGCCGTGCTGCTCTCCTCCGTCACGGCGCTCGCGCTGAACACCTACTTCCTAGAGAAACTGATCCGTGTACGGATCCAACCGTGGTCGATCCTCGGCATCACGGTGAGCGCGATCATCGCCTTCGGGGCGATCTCGCGGCTGAACAAGTATCTCCCCGTGAACACCTGGTATCAGCTGCTCTCGGTCGTTCTCCTCTGCTTCGCGGTGTATTTCGTCGTCCTCGCGCTTGTCGGCGAGCTGTCGAAGCAGGACGTTCGTCGTATTGGGCGGTCGATGGGTCTCCCGTCCCGCTCCCTCGAAGCGATCGCCCGGATGTGCTGGCGGGTGTCGTCACCGGGCCTTCCGCCCGTCGACCTTTCCCGGGCCCCGGGGCTCCAGCCGCTTCGAACCACGGAGCTACCCGAGACGTTCACCGGGACCCGAGAGATGCCCGACATCGGCACGCCGACGTCCGAGGAGCTCGAGCAGGGCACCCCGCCAGGCTCCCCGCCTCCGAACTAGGCGCAGTCGGGCACCGGCCGGCATGGTTGTCTGCGCGTGCGCTACTTTGACATTCCGATAGGGCCGGTGGTTTTCCTCGGAAGTTTGTCGCTGCGGGAGCGTCAGAGAGCTTATGGGCACGGACCTGGTTCTTTTGGTGAGGTAGCCGCCATGGTGCACGTCGAGATTCGACCCGCGGCGATGGAGCAAGTGAAGACGCTCATTCGCGGCCAGAAGCCCGAGATCGGAGTGCGGGTGTACGCCCAGCCCGGTGGCGGGGGATGTTGCGGCGGCGGTAGCGCAGTCCAGTTCGGGCTCGCGTTCGCCAAACCCCGCGCGGACGACGAGGTGGTCCGGGTCGACGGCTTCGCCGTCCTCGTGGACCCGACGAGCACCAAGTTCGTCGACGGTGCGGTCATCGATTACGTCGAGGACCTTAGCCAGTCCGGTTTCAAAATTACGAACCCCACGCTCCCCGAGCCGGACGCGAAAGGTCTGGCGGGGGGATGCACCTCTTGTGGCAGCAACGCCGAAAACGGCGGCGGTTGCGGCTGCGGAAGCCACTAGACGGACGGGCCCCGACGAACGCCGCCCTCCAGATTGGACGGTCCCCGGCGTGTGACCCGGGCCGTCGCGCCCCGGGGGCCCCCGATTTTGTCGTCAGAAAACGCACGGTTAAGTACCGTCCCCGAGTGGGCGCGGTCCCATGAGCGGGGAAGCATTGCGGAGCGTCGACCTCCGCAAGATCTACGAGTCGCGGGGCACCGCTCCCGTCGAGGCGCTCACCGGCGTCTCGATGGAGGTCCACCGCGGCGAGCGGGTAGCGCTCCTCGGCCGGAACGGTGCGGGGAAGACGACGTTCCTCAAGATCGCCTCGACGCTCCTCCGCCCGACGTCCGGTAGCGTCGAGGTGTTCGGGTTCGACGTGCGCGACGCCCCCGAGAAGGCCCGACCGTACATCGCGGTCGTTCCCCAGGAGGGGAAGCCGTTTTTCCACCTCACCCCCCGAGAGCAGATCTACACCTATCTCCGGGCCCGAGGGTTCAGCAAAGAGACGGCGAAGTCCCGCACCGAGGACGCGGTCGAGCGGATGGGGCTCACCGGGTTCGCGGACCGGCTCTCGGTGACGCTCTCGGGCGGCCAGCGCCAGCGGACGATGGTGGCGACCGTGATCGCGACCGAGTCCCCGCTGCTCTTCCTCGACGAGCCGACGATCGGCATGGACCCGTTCGCGCGCCGAGAGGTATGGGCGTCGCTGCGGACGCTCACCCAAAAGGGATCGACGATCCTCTTGACGACGCATTACCTCGACGAGGCCGAGGTCCTCAGCAATCGACTCTACATCGTCGAGCAGGGTCGCGTGCTCTCGAGCGGCACGGCGGAGGACCTGAAGCGTTCGGTCGGCGGCACGATCAAGGTCTTGATGCCGGAGGGCGCCGCTCAGGTCGACCGCTTCCGCTCGTTCGGCCACTGCGTGACCGACGGGCCGGCGCTCACCGTCATCGTGCAGCCGGACGTCCTCGGGGAGCTGATGGAGCTCACCGTTCGGTCGGAATTGACCGCGACGGTGGGTCCGGTGACCTTGGAGGAAGCGTTCCTGCGCGCCGTAGGACGGTCGATCGATGCAGAGTAACCAGTCCCTCGCCCCGTCGCGCGCGTTCGCCGGCACGCTGGCCTTCCTCTGGACCGAGGTGCTCGTCCAGGGGAACGAACGGATGGCGATGCTCACGTCGATGGTGGTCCCCGGGATCATCCTAGTCTTCGTGCTGATCCTGAACCCGGCGCTCTTCTCGATCGCGCTCGTCGGGGCGATCCTCTTCTCGACGTTCACGATGGGCCAGCGCGTGCTCAACGAGGCGGCGTATCTTCGGATCGACCACAAGGCGAACGACCTCTACCTCGCCGGCCCGATGACCCCCGAAGCGTACTTCGTCGGCATGTCGGTCGGCATCTTGATCATCTACCTCACGCCCACCGTCTTCCTCGGGATCCTCGCGACGTTCGTCGTCCCGCTTTCGCTCGCCACGGGTCTCCTCTTGCTCGCCCTCGCCTCGGTCGTCTGGCTGTTCGCCGCCTCCACCGGTTACATCTTCTCGACGTTCTTCCGGGACAACCGCGCGATCTGGGCGTACTCGAGCCTGTTCTTCAACGTCTTCGGCGTCCTCATGCCAGTGTTCTACCCGCTCGCGCTCTTCCCCGCGGACGTTCGACCGATCGCGCTCCTCCTGCCGCCGAGCGCGGCCGCCGCGCTCGTGCAATCGGCGATCGGGGTGACCTCGCTCTCGTCGGCCCAGGTCGCGCTCGCGGTCGGGGGCCTCGTCGTCGAGACCTCGGCCCTCTTCGTCTTCGCGATCTACTGGGCGCGTCGAACCGTGAGGGAGCGCTAGATGGCGACCGGGACCGAGCTCTTTCCGAGCGTGCCCACCCGCGGCCGGGCGCTCCCCGCGTTCGGGATCGTCGGTTGGCGATGGATCTCGCGCAATCCCGCGGTGGCGATCACCCCGGTGTTGCTCCCGTTCATCTTCCTCTACTTCCTCTCGCTGATCTCGCCCCCGTCCCTCCTCCCGCTCGAGATCGTCGGCGCGATGCTGTTCACGATGCAGAACATCGGGAGCTGGACGCTCGGCGACAGCGCGTTCTGGCGGATCGAGTGCTCGCTCCAGGACATGTTCGTCGCGAGCCCGCTCTCGAGGATCCGCTACCTCTTCGGGATCGCGTTCTCGAACCTCATCGCGATGGTCCCGGCCCTCGTGGTGCTCATGGTGCTCCTCACCTGGGTCGGGGGACACCACGGCTACCCGTTCACCCCGTTGGCGGCGGTCGCGCTGTTCGCCGGCCTCCTGACCCTCTGGGTTCTCTTCTCGTCGATCGGGATCGCGATCTCGAGCCGGATCAAGACCCAGCGCGAGATCTGGCCGGTGGGGAACCTGACGTTCACGATCCTCGGGATGCTCTCGCCGTTGTACTACCCGCTCAGCGCCCTCCCGCCCCTCTGGCAGGACGTCGCGCGGTTCCTCCCCACGACGTACGCCGCGCTCCTCGTTCAGGGAGCGCTCGGGATCACGCCCGCGACCCCGGCCCAACTGCTCCTCTACGCCGGGCTCCTCGCCGTGTGCGCCGTCGCCGGCCTCACGATCACACTGCGCCTCTACCGCTGGGGCGAAGGGTGAACGACATTAAGGAAACGTTCAAACGGAGTGGCGTCATGCTCTCTTTGGTGCGCCCACCGAAACTCCAACCGGACGTTCGCCGCCCCGGCTTCCGGGCCGCCTCCCCGTTCGGTACCCTCCGATTTTCGATCCGTTCGCTTCCGCAAGGAGGACGGTACTAGAGGTCCCACGATGGGCAACGACGAGTTCGACGAGATCCTCTCCGCGCTCGACCGCGAGACGGCCCGCATCCGTGTGCGGGCGGAGCCCCGCCGGTACAACAAGCCCGCGACCGTGATCGGGGGGTTCCCGCCCGGGGTCGACCTCGCGGAGACGACCCGTTCGCTCAAGAACCGCCTCGCGACGGGCGGCTCGGTGGTGGACGGCGAGGTCTACCTGCAAGGCGACCACCGCGCGCGGATCCGCGACGAGCTCGCTCGCCTCGGTTTCGACCCCGAGACCGTCGAGGTCTCGGATGCGCCGCTCCCGAAGCGCGGACGCCGCGGATAGCCTCCTTCCGCGGACCGCGTAAACCGCGCGCATCAACCCTTCGATTTCCCAATTTCTGCTCTTATTCGGCGCGATTCAGCGCCAATTGTGCGGGACGGTGAGGGTATATTCCCCGGCGCTTCGGGCGACCGGAGCTCTATGTCCGCGTACGCGCACCCGGAAGTCCTCGTCGAGAACGATTGGCTCGCCCAGCACCTGAACGACCCGAAGGTCCGTGTCGCCGAGGTCGACTACGACCCCGCCGCGAACTACGAGCTCGGCCACATACCGGGCTCGGTACTGTTCGACTGGCGGAAGGACATCAACGACCCCATCGCCCGAGACATCCTCTCGCAGCACGCAGCGACCGCGCTGTTCGGGCGCGGTGGGATCGACCCCGAAACGACACTGGTGCTGTATGGTGACTTCAACAACTGGTTCGCGGCGTTCGGGTTCTGGGTGTTCTCCTACTACGGCGTGAAGAACCTGAAGCTCCTGAACGGCGGCCGCAAGAAGTGGATCGCCGAAGACCGACCCCTCACGAAGGACGTTCCACCGGAGGGCGCGGGCAAGCTCAAGGCGAGCGCCCCCGACCCGAAGCTCCGCGCGTTCCTCGAGGACGTGCGAAAGGCGCTGCCCGAGGTCAAGGCCGGGAAGTTCGGCCTCGTGGACGTGCGGGGGCCGAAGGAGTTCTCGGGAGAGATCACGGCGCCGCCGGAGTACCCGACCGAGCACGCGCAGCGGGGCGGCCACATCCCCGGCGCGAAGAACATCCCCTGGGCGCAGGCGGTCAAGGACGATGGGACGTTCAAGTCCCCCGAAGAACTCGCGCAGCTCTACAGCTCGAAAGGGATCACCGCCGGGACGCCGGTGATCACGTACTGCCGCATCGGCGAGCGGTCCAGCCACACCTGGTTCGTCCTGAAGTACCTCCTCGGATACCCCGACGTCCGCAACTACGACGGGTCGTGGACCGAGTGGGGGAACCTCGTCCGGACCCCGATCGAGAAGCCGTAAGCGGCGAGGGTCCGGAAACTCTTTCAGCCCCCCGGTCGCCGCTTCGGCACCGGGTGGGCTTCCTTGCGAACCAGGAACTGGTGGAGGTTTCCCTCGCGCCGGCGCGCGAGGAGGGCGTGGCCGGTCTGGTCCGACCACCGCTCCATCTCGATCGGGCTGGTCGGGTCATCCGTCACGAGCAGGACGGCGGAGCCTGCGGGCCATCGCGTGAGCTCCTCGTTGAGCATCGTCAGTATCGCGGAGCATTCGATCCCGATCTCGAACATCTCGACTTCCGGGGTCCGGGGCCAGCAGCGGATCCGGCGGTCCCGGATGCGCTCGATGAGCCGGTCCCGGATCGCCTCGACCGACTGAAGGGTCGACGGAAGGGTCGCATCGCTCACGGGACGCACGCGCACGATCCAGCCCTCGCTGTATGGGGCGTCGTTGAGGAGGCGGGGCCGCTCGACGACCGCCGGGTTCCGCTCCACGATCTCCGCATCCATCGGGAGACGGACCGCCCCGGTGTACCGTTGGCTCTCGACCGTCGCGACGCTCCGGCCCTGGCCGACCGTGCCGACGATCGGCCGGAACGTGACCGATTGGAAGCGGCCCGCGAACCAGACGAGCGGGCCGAGGAGCCCCACCCGCCCACTGCCGCCCGAAGGGTCCGGGAGATACCATACCTCGTTCTCGAGGTCGTACAGCCGGTCCTCGGGAACGTCGCACCCGCCGATCTCCACGCCCGCGGAAGCCGGCGAGTCCGCTTTACTCCTGCGCGGCCGCAAGCTTTTCCATGCGTCCCGCTCCTCGCCCACCCATGGTGGGGAAGCCGGAGTCTGCCCCTTCTCCGCTCGTCACGGCGCGGGCTCGGTGCCGATGCGGGCACCTGCCGACCCACCACATGCTCGTCGTGCCGGTCGGGTCGAGCGCGAGCTTCCGCCTCGACCCTTCCGGCCCGTGCGCGCTCTGCGGTGAGGGCGTCTGCCGCAAGTTCACTCCCGGCGGACCGTGAGGCGGACTACCCGTAGGCAGCCTTGATCAGGTAGTCTTTGAGACGATGGAGCCGATCGTCCCATAGGTGGAAGTGCCACGAACGGGCGTCCTCCCACGCTTCCCCCGAGCCCCAACCCGAGTGTTCCAGCGTCACGTCGATTCCCTCCGGCGACTCGGCGAGACGCACATACACGTGCGTCTTCGGTTCCGGAGCATTGAGGAGGGTCTCGAACGGCGGAGGAGCGAGCCAGCTGAAGTCGATGTCGAGGTCCGTGTGCATGTCGAGGATCTTCCCGCGGCTTTCGAAGGAGGTCGGACTCGACCATCCGAGGACGTACTCCCCGCCGACCCGCGGGTCCACTCGCGCGGAGTCGCAGAGCCAGCCCGTCAACTGCGTCGGGTCCGTGAACGCCCCGAAGATCATCGGGATGGGCAGTGGGACCGTCACCTGGATGAGGATCGGGTCGAGTTCGTCATCCACCACGGCGCTCGGTTCCGCCTTCAGGGCCTAAAGGGTTTGCGAAGGGCCGGGGCAGAGAGAATGCATGCGGGGTTTTCGCGACGGCGACCCGGGCCCGCCAATGGAGGGGTCTTGCGGGGGGCTCGGGGAGGGATTTCCCCCCGTAAAAATCGTGGCCAACCTTTATGGTTTGTGAGGCGACAGCCCGATGCGCATGAACGCACCTCGCGCGAAGGTGGGTCTCGCCATATTGGTGACCTTGGTTCTGGTGGTCTCGTCGCTGGGATTACTCGGGGCCGTGGGAACGTCCACCGCGGCCAGTTCCACTCCGGCCCCGGCGAGCGCAGCCCATGCCGCCAGCACGTCGGTCCCCGCGTCGCCCACGAGCCTGAGCGCCGGATCGACGACCCCGGTGGCCCATCTCGGCACTCAATCGATCCCCCTGCCCGAGCCGACGGTCCCATCGGCCGGCGAAGCGAACACTCCGGCCGCTCAGAAGATTCTGCAATCCCTCTCCGCGAAGGGCGTCCCTCTCCACGACGTCTTCCTTCCCTACTTGATGAACGGTCCTCACCCGGGCCTTACGAATGGGCACGTCAACCTCACCTACACCAGCAGCCCCGCGCCGTACGGGATCGGCGACTTCGGACTCAAGAACGTCTCGGGGGTCATCACCCCCTACCGCCTTGCCACCCCGAGCGTGGAAGCGAACTTCTCCACCGACGGACTCTCGGGGTACTCCGCGGATATCAGCGGCCCGGACGAATGGGGAGTCCAGCTCAACGCCGTCCTCAACAACGTCACCCTGTTCGGCACGGGAGGCTACCAGTTCTGGACCCAGAATGTTATCGAGTACTCCCCGGCGCTCGGTTCCCTGACGCTCCTCAGTAACATCTGGAACTTCTCGGCCTACGAGGCCGCCCTGCCCTGTGACGTCTTCATCGAGTATACGGGAGTCCTCGCGTGCCCGGAGTTCTGGTATACCGCCTCGACCCCGATTCCCACCACCATCCCGTTCACTCTCCAACTGTACCTGAACTCGTCTCTGGTCGGTGGCCGGGACAAGGTCGACTTCAACTACTCGCTGACCCAGGGTTCCGGAACGACCTCCGGCAACTACGCTCATGCGGTCTTCAACTCGCTCGCACCGGGGGGAAACCCGGCCCTGACCCCCGCGCCCGCGTATGTCGCGAACGGTGCGGCCTACAACCCCGCCGGTCTTCCGGACGACTTCGAAGTCATGCTGGGTGGCCCCGGCGGTGGAAGCAACTTTGACGTTTATCTTGCCTCATACACCTACATGACGCTCCAGTACTGGAGCGCCGCCGCCCACGCTTATCTCACGGTCCCCTCCGCCTACAACGTCGGCGGGGATACGGGCGAGACCTCGGTCGGCGTGAACGCGGCGTGGAGTAGCTTCACCTCGGAAGGGGGTTCGCCTCCGTCGGAGATCCCCACCAGCTGCCTCGCCTGCGTGACGCTGTCGAACGGCCCCTCCTTCCAGTATGGTCTTTGGAACGTGTTGGGCGCCGGGGTGCACGGATATAGCCCGCACGTCGAGACCGACTGGTTTGACCAGTCCCACATTGATTTCGAGTTACAGCCCGGGAATGCGTTCCTGTTCCTCGCCGAATCCTGGCTCTTCACCTCATGGGGTGGGACCAACTTCTCTACGTTCCAATGGACCCCGAACTTCGATTGGACGACGGTTCACGTTGTCCTGCCGGTGGGGAACTACACGGTGGTTAGCGTGCAGTCGGAATTCGACCCACTGGCCGGTTCCTGGAGTTTCGTCACCAACCTCGAGACGGCTTCCGGCCTGTTTTCGATGGTCCCCGACCTCAACAATGGGGTCTACACGCCGCTGTGGGCGTTCAATACCACCGGGCTTCAGAAGATCTCCTCCGGAGTTGACGGTCTGGGCGACGACGTCCTCTTCAACAACGAGTACGCCAACATTGGCCAGATCCCCGATACGACTACGTTCGGCGCCACCCCGTATTTCCCGTGGTTCGGACTCATGAACGACTACGGGTTCCCGGTGTTCCCAGGAATCCTTCTCTCCGGCGTGGATTTTGTGGACGTCACCAGCGCCCCCTCGTTCACGGTCGCGGCCCCCGGCGCGCCGAGTTATGACCTAAACCTCGTCAGGAACCTGGGATGGCCGGAGACAAACAATCTCCAGATGTTCATCTGGGAGAGCGCGTTCATCACCTTGGCATCGTCCACGATCACGGGTTGGTGGCCGGCGGTCTCGTTCTTCGGCTTGAGCCAGTCCTTTGCGAACGTGGTCTTTTGGAACACCTCGTTCGCGGTGATCGACGGAAACCTGTTCTCTACCGGGGGGATGGCCCTCTTCCTGTACGGCGGGGAATACAACGAGATCGAGGGCAACGTCTTCGAGACCGGATCCTCCCCGCCCTCCGCCAACCCGTCCGCGACCGTCGCGGAGACCCAAGGCTCGATCGGACTCGTGGACGCCGATTGGGGGGACGCGTACCTCTATGGCGCTCAGGCGTGGTTCAACTGCGTGGTGTGCGACGAGATCTACAACAACGCATTCATCACGCTCATCACAGCGGACAGCCCGTCGTTGGACCCGTATACGGGGAACGCTCCGGGGCTCGCGCCCTACTCCTTCAGTCAGGCCTGGAACTTCGCGTACACGACGGGCTCCACCAACATCATCGGCGGGAACTACATCGGCGGGAACTACTGGTGGGACTACGGGTATGCCGACAACCCCTACGGATACCTGCCGGACGTCGAGCTGAGCTACGTGCCGTTAGTCGAGTCCCACGACTCCTCTCCCCCCGCGACCATCTGCGTGGACCCTTTGGGGTCGTGTGACCAGGGTGCAGGGGATTACTATCCCCTCGTGAACGTCCCGATCTACAACATCACGTTCAAAGAGCAGGGGTTGCCCACCGGGACGGAATGGGAGGTCGAAGTTTACGTCCCACCGTTGTACTACTACTTCCAGGACGAGGACGAGTACAACTACACGCTCGCGCCCAAGGTGCTGAATTTCACCGAGTCCGCCGGCGACTGGTACTACTATCCGTACACCGGCGACCCGAACTACGCGGCGTTCGACGGGAACGTCACGATCACGAACAAGAGCGTGGTGGTCCTCGTGAAGTTCCAGACCGCGTACAAACTCACGTTCATCGAGAGCGGTCTCCCCTCGATGACGGACTGGGACGTGGAGGTCGAGAACTATGCCACGGACTTTGAAGGGTACAACTACAGCGATCACCCTTCGATGAACGTCTCGGGCATACTCCCTGGAACGTACGAGTATTATTCCTACACGTACGGTTCGGCGTCCGGGAAGTACATCCCGTCCCCGAACGACGTCTACATCACTGTCAGCGCGAATGCGACCGTGCACATCACGTTCGCACCCGCGTACCGATTGTCCGTCCATGCCGTCGGGCTCCCCTCGGGGTGGGACTGGTACTTCTCCGCGACCGGCTCGGGGGCGAACTACTCCGAGTACACTTCCGACACGTGGTACAACGTCACGGTCGGCTCCGGCACGTACTCCTGGCAAACCCAGGCGGTGGGATACGCCGCTTCGCCCAGCTCGGGGACACTACCGGTGACGGCGAACACCACACTCACGATCACGTTCGTGAGCCTGGCCTCGGCCACCGGAGCCCTCTCCGGCACGGTCACCCCGGCGTCGGCCACCCTGTGGGTGGACGGTACCCCGGAGACCCTCGGAGCGGGCGGAAGCTACGACCTGACGCTCCCGATCGGCATCCATAGCGTCGAGGTCAAGGACTCGGGGTACGCGACGTACTTCAACAACGTCACGGTCTTTCTCGGCCAGACGACGACGTTGAACATCGCGCTCACGCCGGTCACGTCCTCGAGCAGCTCAAGTCCGGGCGGCATTAGCAACCTCGGCTGGATCCTGATCGCGCTCCTCGCAGCGGTCGCGGCGATCCTCTTGGTGACGACGTTGATCTTCGCGCGTCGCCGACGCACGCCGCCCCCCGTCGCCCCGTACAACGCGCCACCCTCCATGGGAGGCGCGGCGGGTGCGCCCCCGGCGGGCGCCGCCCAACCGTGGCAGGAGTCCCCACCGCCACCGCCCGCCGGCGGCAGCTAAGGCCGCCCGTCGCGACATGGGTCCAACCATTTCCTCCTCTCGGATACAGACTCCCGCGGCCCGCAAAGGGTGCCGGGGGGCGCTCACGCCCTCGCACGGTCGTCGAGCGCACTGGTCAGATCGCTGTCGCAGCGCGGCGGCAGCGGGGGACCCCAAATTTATTGTCTCACGTCTTGTTCGGCCCCCCTGCACAATGCGGTCGAGGTTCGGGCGTCGCACGATGCGTCCGTGGTTCGCCCTGCTCGTGGCGGGGCTCTTCCTGGCGAGCTTCTCGGGGTACCTGGCCGCGCCCCACGCGGCCTCGTCCGAGGCTTCCTCGGTCGCACCTGCGGCCGTGCCCGCGAGCGCGTCCAATACGGTGATCGCCACCATTCCGGACATCAGCTCCCCCACGACCGGAACGTACGACCCGGCGAACGGGGACATCTACCTCCCGGACACGACTCTGGGACTCGACTCCGGGACCAACGGGACCAACCTGACGATCATCGACGGCGCGACCAACTCCGTCACGGCCGTGGCGAGCCTCGGGATCAATGCTTACTACGAGACCCCCACTTACGTGCCCCCAAACGAGGAGCTCTATGTCGCCGACCAGAACGGGTCGTTCGGCGTCAACAACGTCACGGCCTATACCGGGACGGACCACGTTGAGGCCAACATCGACACCGGAAACGCGTCGACGCCCACGACGCCGGTATACGACCCCGTCAACAAATACCTCTACGTTTCCGACCAGAACACGGCGTCGCTCACCGCCCTCAACGACAACGTTTCGGTGATCAACACGACGACCAACACCCTCGTGACCCAGATTGGGGTCGGGTATGGCCCCGACCCGGGAGTTTACGATCCCGCGGACGGGGACGTCTACGTGCCGAACTTCAATTTCGGGAGCGGCACCAACCTCAGCATTATCAATGCGACCTCCGACACGGTCATCGACACCATCTCGCATCTCAGCTCTCCGATCACCCCGGTCTACAACCCCGCCAACCAGGAGGTCTACGTCCCAGACGGCGGCCTGAACTCCTCGAACCTCACGATCCTCAAGGGAACGACGGTCGTGAAGACGATCGAGTTCAACACGGCCGACTCGGGTGACTTGTTGACCCCGGTGGTCGACTCGGCCAACGGGGACGTGTTTGTGACCCTGTACGCCACCGGTGGGATGGCCGTGCTCTCCCCCTCCAACACGGTCGTGACGACGATCTCCATCGGGGTCGAAAACTCGTTCTACAACCACCCGTCGACCTACGACCCAGTCAACGGGGAGGTTTACGCCCCGGGGTACAGTTTCTATGGCGAGACTGGCGGGGTCTTCGCCATCAACGGCACAACCAATACGGTCACCACCCTGATCGACGTCGGGGGCGCCCCCCAAACCCCCGTCTTCGACCCGGCCAATGACGAGGTATTCGTCCCGAACGAGGACACGAACAACGTAAGCGTGATCGACGGCGCTGCGTCAGGGGCGCCGCCACCGCCACCGGGCGAGTACGACGTGACGTTCACGGAGACGGGACTTCCGTCCGGCGCCTGGTGGAAGGTGACGTTCGACGGAACGACGATGAACGAGACCTCGAACTCGATCGTATTCTCGGACTACGCGAACAACTCGTACCCGTACACCCTTGATGGCTGGTACAGCGAGAGCACGTGCACTTCGGGGCTGACGAGCCCCTCGGGGATGCTAACCGTCAACGGCAAGGCGGCCACGATGACGATGCCGTTCACTTGCTCCAGTTCTACCCCGCCCCCGAGCTCGGGAGGCGGGGGATCGTCGTCCGGCTTCCTCGGCCTTCCCGGAGATGATGGCTACTTCCTGATCGGGGGCGTTGTCGCTGCCGTGGCGGTCGGACTGGCGGCTCTCCTGCTTCTCCGCGGCCGCGCTCCCAAGGGCGGCTCGTTCGCCGGAGCGCCCATGGGAGCCGGCGGCATGGCTCCCGGCGGTGCGCCACCTCCTCCGCCACCGCCTCCTCCCCCCCCGCCCGGCACGGGATGGCCGCCCCCACCGCCGCCGCCATAGTCGTGGGCCAGTTCGAACGGCGAAGTGAATCCACGACATTGGGCGCCCCGAGCTCTAGAGATTGTCTGATCGAGGTCGGAGCTCGATTCGGCCGAAACTATGGAGAGAAGGGGTTCGGGCCGATCCCGAGGACCGGGGGACTAGGACGCCGGGGGCGGTGAACCCGGCCCCGTGGGAGCTGTGTTCGGTTGCCCGGGTTGCGTGGTGGTCGGCTTCTTCCGACGCCGCATGAGCAGCACCGCTGCGACGATCACGACGAGCACGACCACGACACCGACGATCAGGTAGGTCAACGTCGCACCACTCAGGCCCGAGCTGGAGCTCGGGCTGGGGCTAGGACCGGGCGACGGAGCCGCGCTCACGGTGATGGTGACCGAGTTCTTGGCCGTCCCGCCGACGGTGTCCGTGACCGTCAAGTTCACGACGTAATTGCCCGCCCTCGCGTAGGTATGCGCCGCGGGATCCTGTGCGGTGCTCGTGGTCGCATCGCCGAAGCTCCATGCGTAGGTGTACGTCCCGCTGCCCCCGGTGGGGCTCGTCGTGAAGGTGACCGCTCCGCCCGCCGTGATCGTCGTCGCGGAGGCGGTGATCGTGGCGGCCACGACCGGGTTCACCGTGAGGCTGACGCCGGAGCTGGTGCCCTCGATGTAGAAGAAGTCCGACCACGTCACCGTGGCCGTGAAGGCGCCCGACGTGCCGTAGGTGTACGGGATCATCTCCGAGTACGCCGCCGAGCTGCTCTCTCCGGCCGCCGCGCGCAGGAGTGTATGCATCCCGTCGCCGGTCGAGAGGTTCCAGCCGGCGTACCATCCGGTACCCGTACCCACCGCCCACGCCGCGGTGAAAGTGACCGCAGTTCCCAGGTCCATGGGGTTCGGGGTCGCGGTCAGCGTCGCCTGGGGCGGGGTCTCAAAGACCCACTCGTGCCCGTCGCAGTTTACGGGGAAGTAGCAAGAACCGCCGACCAGGAACACACCGATGCCGGTGGAATTCACAGCGAGGGCGGGCCCCTCGAGCGGGACGTAGGAGGCCGGGGCTGCGGGGCTGATCGCATGCCAATGTCCGGCGAGGAACTCCCAACTGTCGTTGTACTCTCCGTAAGTGGCGTTGTACCCGGCGGTCAAGAAGACACCGCCGAGTTGGGCATCCCAGGTGATCGCGATGTCGCTGCGGCCCGGCGGGGTGCAACCGAGCGCGCAGCCGCCGTCCATCCCGGTGATGTTGACCCAGTTGTCAGCAAATTCCGTGCCCCCAGAGTAGGTGTACGTGTAATTCGTGTACGGGTACTCGGTGTAGAAGTCCCATCCGCCGAACAGGACCATGTACCCGTCGACCGGATCGTAGGCCATCCCCGGTTCATCAAGGAAGGTACCGTCGGCCAGGTAACCGGGCCCGTAGTCAATCGTGTGCCAACCGGTCGAGTTGAGAAGCCACGTGTACTCTTGTGAGTAGTCGCAGGAGTTGTCGTCGCAGCCATCGACGAGCAAGAATCCATGGAGCGCGGGGTCCCAAGCGGCCCCGGACCCGCCGATACCTCCCTCCGCCAGGTAATGGCGGAGGTTGTCCAGAAGGGGTCCCGTGGTCCCCGTGATGTTCTTCCAAGTGCCCGTGAAGAGCCACGTGTCGTTGAGACCCAAGCCGTCGACGTTCCACCCCCCGACGAGGATGACTCCACCCATGGCCGGATCATAGTCGAAGCCGAAGAACCACCGCGCGGAGGGCACCGTGTGGCCGAGAGTCGAGGTCAGGTTGGTCCAGGTATCCCCGTTGTACACCCAGGTGATGCTCTCGTAGGGGTTGTTAGGGTTCTCGACGCCGGTACCCGAGAACAACACGACTTCACCCAGGAGAGGATCAAACGCCATCCGCGCGCCGTACCCGATTGCGGGGACCACTCCACCCGATGCCTTCGCCACGTTCGTCGTGACATTGTACCACGATGGGTCGGTTCCCGAAAGCGTCGGTGTATGAGCGGGCGAGGCCATCGCGGCGGCAGGGCCCTTCCGGGCACTGTCTCCGACGTTCGTGATGTCACGAGGAGCCGAGCCGCCACAGGTGGCCGCCGTTCCGGAGCTCACCGCGCACGTCGCGGTGGATCCGGATCGCGCGGCGCCCGCGTTGAGGTTCGCGACAGCCTTCTGAAGCAATGCAGTCCCGGCCGGCGTGGCATCGGAGGCCGGATGGGCTGAGCCTGAGGGGGTGCCGGAAATCGGTAGGCCGACGCCTTGAGCCGCGGCGACGAACCCACCACTCATGATGGCTACAACGACGATGGCCACGACGGCGGTCAGTAGTGGGGTCCGCGACATCCCCTCCCTGTGCGCGCCCTCGTACATAGACCTGCCTAGAGAATCCCATCGGACAGCCCGCGCCGCTCCGCTCCCATGACCGTGGTCGGCTGTTCATCCATGGGATCCCGCGGGTACGAGCCAACTCGAGCGGATAGACCGCTCGGGATTTGTCCGATTGTGGGTTCAAAAAGGATTACGGCGCCCATCGGCGGGTTCCGCGACCGTGGGTTAATCCGCTCGAGCAGGATGGCCGGCCGTGGCAGCGGGGCGTCGGCTCTCGGCGGTCATGCTGACCGACATCGTCGGGTACTCCGCGTTGAGCCAACGCGACGAGACCGCCGCACTCCGGCTCGTCGACGAGCATCGGCAGATCGTCCGGCCGGTGCTCGCCGAGTTCGAGGGCACAGAGATCAAGACCATGGGGGACGGGTTCCTGATCGAGTTCCCGAGCGCGCTGAGCGCGGCCCTCTGCGCGATCGAGCTCCAGCGGCGCATTAACGAGCGCAATCAGTCGGCGCAGGGCGAGCGGATGCAGCTGAGGATCGCGCTGCACGTCGGCGACGTGACCCATGAGGGCGGCGACATCTTCGGTGACGCGGTCAACATCGCGAGTCGGCTGGAACCGCTCGCCGACCCGGGCGGGATCCTGGTCTCGGGTCCGGTCTACGACCAGATCCGCGGCAAGATCGAGGGCGACCTCACGCAGATCCCGACCCCGACCCTAAAGAACATCGCCACCCCGGTGACCGCGTACCGGGTCGAACTCGCCTGGAGAGCGCCGGCGCTGCCCCGCGTTACCCCCTGGACGGATCGGGAACGCGAGATCGACTCGCTTCGGCCGCTCCTTCAGGACGTTCACCGTGGTGAAGGGAGCCTGGTGATAGTCCAGGGCGAGTCCGGGGTGGGGAAGACCCGACTCGCGGAGGAACTCCTCCACGAAGCGGAGCCGGCGGGCTTCCGTGTCCTCCGCGGTCGGTCGTTCCGAGGGGAGGACGTCGCCTACGGCCCCTGGGCCCAAGCGATCCGCTCGTTCGTCCAGGACGCGTCCCCGGGGATCTTGATGCGCGCGTGCGGACCGTTCTCCGCCGACCTCGCCACGCTACTGCCGGAACTGGCCGACCGTCTCGGGCCGGCGCCGGCGACTTCGTCCGAGGCCCCGGACCAGCTGCGGGGTCGCATGCTCGAAGGCCTCGCCGGGTTCCTCGTCGCGCTCTCCCGAGAGGCGCCGCTCGCCATCCTGCTGGACGACTTCCAGTGGGCCGACGTCTCCTCCCAACGACTCCTCCAGCGCCTAGTCTACGACCTGCCGGGCCATCGGATCCTCGTCCTTGCCTGTCTGCGCGAATCGGACCGGGAAGAGTCCCCGGGGCTCCAACGCCTACTGCTCGACCTTCGTCGCTCGCGACCTCCGACCGTCATCGGACTGAAGCGATTCTCCCGCGCGGAGTTCGACAACTTTGTCGACCGCCTCGTCTCCCGCCCGACGCTTCCCGAATCTCCGCGAGCCATCGTCTTCGAGAAGAGCGGCGGGAACCCGTTCTTCGCTGAAGAGCTCGTGCGTCGTCTGCTCGACGACGGGACCCTTCGGCGTTCCGGCGACGGATGGATCTTTTCGTCCTCGACCGACCTGCGGCTTCCGGAGAGCGTGCGCGCCCTCCTGAGCGAGCGGCTCGCGCACCTGGATGCCCCGACCCGAGAAGTGCTTCGGATCGCCGCGTTCGCCGGGCCGACGGTCTCGTTCGACGTGTTGAAGCACCTCGCGGGGATGAACGAGGACGAGCTGACGATCGCCCTCGAGCGCGCCCTTCAAGCACGGGTCCTGAGGGAACTGCCCGGGGCGCTCGCGGGCGACGAGCTGGCGTTCACCGACCTTCAGACCCGACAGGTCCTCCTGGACGAGGTGAGTCGCATCCGGGGTCGGCAATATCACCGCAAGGTCGCGGAGGCGATCGAGTTGCTCGACCCGCATGCACGGGATGCCCGCGCGGCGGAACTGGCCGAGCACTTCATCGAAGCCCATCAACCTGCGAAGGCGCTCGAGTACCTCGAGCTCGCGGGGGACGAGGCGACCCGGGTCTCGGCGTACGCGGATGCTGCCCGGCACTACGCTCTGGCCCTCGAACTCGCGGAGGAGGAGCGCGTCGTCACGCCCCGCGCGCGGCTCGTAGAACACCTCGCGGACGCCCAGATCAGCGAGGGCGAGTTGAACAGGGGGCGCGAGGGTTGGCAGAAGGCGGCAGAGCTGTACCGCACCGCGGGCGACCTCCGCCGGGCCGGGGAGATCTACGGCCGCATCGCGAAGACCTACTGGACCTACACGGACGATGAGTCTCGGTATCGGGACGCCTACGGGAAGGCCCTCGAGCTGCTACGAACGCTCCCTCCCGGCCCAGAGCTCGCCCGGCTCCTCGCGTTCACGAGCTACGTCTTCGGATTCTGGGGGGACCACAGCGGGGCCCGGACCGTGGCCGCCGAGGGGCTCGAGCTCGCCCGCCAGCTGAAACTCCCCGCCGCGGAGGCACTCGCGGAGGTCGGTCTCGCGGTGATCGCACCGTTCCCCGACAAGGAGGGCGCGCTGAGTCACATCCGGAAGGCGGTGTCGCTGGCCCCAGTCGAGGATCTGGAGGCCTGGTTCTCGGTGCGAGGGATCTGGTCCGTCGTCATATCGAGCCTCCTAGAGGACCCCCTCGAGGCGTCGCGAGTGGACGAAGAGACCTGCGAGGAGGTCCACCGGCGTCGGCTCCCCGCCCTAGAAGTCCACGAGCACGACATCCTCGCCAGTAGATTCGCCGACATGGGCAACGTCACCAAAGTCCGGGAGCACCTCGCGCTCGGGAACGCGATCCGAGCTCGCTTGGCGTTCGAGGAGGGGCCGACCAGCGGGGCATTGAGATCCGCCCGTTCGCCGGGTCCGGACGAGATCGACGCCGCGGTGAAGTTCCACCTCGCCAACTTGGAGCGGTACGAGCGAAGTGCCCCCTGGCACTGGGGAGTGTTCCAAACGATGGCGCAACTGGGATTCTTGGCGCTCCAGCGCGACGACACCGAGGGCGCCCTCGCCTGGGCAGACCGGGCGCTCCGCGGTCTGGCGGAACACGGACGTACGGCATGTCTCGCGCCGACGTATGCGACTCACCTGCTGCTGTCCGTTCGCGCGAACGCGGCCCTGGGCCGGACGGAGTTCGCCCTCACGCGTCTACTCGAGCTCCGGGCCGCGGCAGATGCCGCGCAGCTCCAGCTCATGCTCGGCTGCGCCCGAGAGGCCGAGGGTCACCTCGCACGAGCCGAAAAGCGGCCGGGCGATTCCGCGCGAGCCTTCCAGGAAGCCGAGGAACTGTTCACGCGTCGCCGAGTGATGAGCCCCGCTCTCGAATGCCGGATCGAGCTCGGCGTCGCGCTGAACCACTCCGGTCATCGCGAGGAGGCCCGGCTCCTATGGAAGGGAGCGTTCGAGGCGGCGGCGACGATGGGATTCGACGGGCTGGCGGCTCGAGCGCAAGGTCTGCTGGCTCATGCGGATGGGTGAAGGCCGAGCCCGACGATCGGGATCGGGCCGTTGCGGCCAGGGTGGGGAACGCCACTCCTCCATCCCGTAGGCGATGTAGGGCGCGTCGCGGCCCGTTCGGGTGCACGACCGGAGCTGCCTCCTAAGGGGGCTGCACTCCGAGCCGGATGGACTGGTCGGGATTTGAACCCGAGGCCTCCGGTTTGCAAAACCGGCGATCTTCCGGACTGATCTACCAGCCCATCCGGCGCGTCAGGTGAGCTTCTCGGTCTTAGCCTTTCGGACGACCGCGATGCCGCCGGTGGTGGCCCGCTCCCCGGGAAACGCCATCTACCCCGCTCGGGTCGCCGGTGCGTGAAGCTCAGCGCGTTCACGGTGGTCGACACGCATCCCGACGGACCCGAGGGAACGCCCGACCGGTACGCGGACGTGCTCCGGCTCGCGAAGGCGGTCGAGGCGGGTGGCCTCTCCACCTTCTGGGTCGCCGAGCACCACTTCCAACCGGGCGGGCTGTGCCCTTCTCCCCCGGTGCTTCTCGCGGCGTGCGGCGCGCAAACGCGGCGGATCCGCCTTGGGGCCATGGTGAGCGTCCTTCCGTTCCATCGTCCGATCGAGCTCGCCGAGCAGTACGCCATGGTCGACCGGCTCACGGGGGGCCGTCTCAACCTCGGCGTGGGGAGCGGCTACATCCCGCTCGAGTTCGAGGGGTTCGGGGTCGACCCCGCGACCAAGCGGGATCGATTCGACCGGAGCCTCGAGACCCTGCTCGCGGCCTTCGACGGCGGGGAGGTCCGTTCCGAGGAGCCCGGGGCGGTCCCGGTGCGGCTCAACGTTCTTCCCGTGCAGCGACCCCATCCGCCGCTCTGGATCGCGGTCCAGCGGCGGGAGGCGCTCCCCTTCGTGGCGCGCCGGGGTGCTTCTCTCGGCCTGGTCCCCTACGCCACGGTGGCGAACCTCGCCGAGCTCGGCGAGGAGATCCGGGAATTCCGCTCCCACCTCCCCGAGGGACGCTCCGCGGAGGTCGCGGTCGCCGTCCACCTCTACGCCGGCGATCGACCCGAGCGGGCGCGGAAGGCTCTTGGGCGGTATCTCGAAGCGCGGCTCGCGACGCAGAGCACGTTCTATCAGGAGAAGGTTCGCCGCGACCCCCACCACGCGACCGCGGCGTCGATCGAGGCGAACGGCTTCGCACTCTTCGGCACCGCCCCGGAGGTCGCTCAGCGGCTCTCCGAGTACGCGGCAATCGGGGTCGATGAGATCCTCGGGATCTTCGATTTCGGAGGACTCGATGCCGGTGCCGCGACGCGATCGGTGCGCCGACTGGGATCCGAGTTCGCCCACTGAACGGTCGTGACCCGGGCGCCGCTCCACCGGAGGGGCGCCGTCCGCTCCTCCCGCGACGCTACTGCGCGCCCGACGGGGGAGTCGGGAGCGGAGGTTGTGCGTCGGGCGCGGGAGCGTCCGTGGGAGGGGTTGAGGGAGTCTCCTTCCATTCCGTTGCCGGTGCGGTCGACGGAGCGGGCGCCGCGGGCGACATCGGCTCGGTGGCCGAATAGGTCGACGGAGTCGACTTCGGGCTCCGGCCGCGCCGCATCAGGAGGAACAGCACCAGCGCGACCGCGATGATCACGATCAGGAGGATCAACATCCCTACCGTGAACCCGCTCCCGGCCCCGAGCTCCAGGCTCAGAAGCGACGGGTGGGCGTTGACGGTGATCGCCGTCTGGGCCCAGCAGTAGCCGGTGAAGTTGCTTTCCTCTTCGCAGCCCGGCCCGCTGAACAGACCGTGCGCGTAGACCTCGCCCCCGATCCCCAGTGAGCCCGAGGGGGTGTTCGAGGGGATCGTGAGTCCGATCGTCCCCGACGTCGCGGTGGTCGCGAGGGTCTCGGCGACGGCGACATTGGGGCCGAAGAAGAACGCGAGCGGGCCGAGAGCGATGTACACCTGGTACGTCGGGGGAAGCGGAAGTCCGCTGTACGAGTAGACCGCCCACGAGACTTGGATCGTCTGGCCGGGCTGGTAACTTCCGTCCGCGTAGTTGGAGGCCGTGCTCACGCCGATCTCGACGTAGTACCCGGTCTCGAGTTCGCTATCCGTACCCGCGGTGGCGTACACTCCGGTCGCCGTCGTCTGAGCGGAGACCTCGAGATCGTAGTACGTCGCCGCTCCGGTCCCGGGAACGGAGTAACTGACGACGTTGGACGAGCCGACCGTGCCGGTCGCCACGAGTCCGTTCGAGATCTCGTCACCGTACTGGTCGTCCCAGTAGCCGATCACCGTGTAGGTCGTCGTCGTGCCGGCGAGGGCTGCCGGCGAGAAAACGAGGTTCCAGCTGAGCTGGGACCCCGGCGTGAAATAGAGTGATCCCGAGACGGCGAGGGTCGGTTGCTCGACGATGGCGTACGCCCCTCCGGAGAAGCTCGAGGTGGCGTTCGTCGCGATGACCCAGACGTAGAATTGGCCCAGGAGGTCCGCGGGCAGCGGGACCGTGAACGTGCCGGTCGAGGCGGTGCTGGTGATGGATCCCGTCGCGAGCAGACCGCCGTTTTCCGTCGCGAGCTCCCACTCGGTGGCGTCAAGCGCCCCGACGGACGTGTTGGAGGAGCTGAGGGTCCAGGTCGCCGTTACGGTCGCGCCCGGGGCGTATTCGTTGGCGTTGAGCGCCACTTCCACCGCGCCCGTGGCGGCGCCGGGGGCCACCCGGAACGAGCCGTTATGCCAGGTGGTCCATGCCCCTACGCCGGTGGCCTTGGTGTCGTTCACCGTGATGTTGACGGCGTTCACGAACGGGTGGACGGTGTCGAGGGTGAACGGAGGGACGTCGGCGGTGAACGAGAACGAGACCTCGCCGTTCGCGGCGGTGCTCAACGTAGTGGGTGGGTTACCGCCGGGCGTGACGTGGGTCGTGCCGTTCCAGAAGGCGATGGTGACGGTCAGTCCCGGGACGGGGTTGAACTGGGCTCCAGCTTCCGCGCCCGCATATCCGATGACTTGGACGGGGCAGCCCACGAAGAACGCGCCGTCATTGACCGTTCCACAGGGCGACGACATCGAGCCACCCGAGATCCAGGTGTTGCCTACGAACAGCGCGCTGTAGTAGGTCCAGTTGGCCGTGACCGTGCTTCCGACCTTGACCACGCCGGAGAGGTTGAAGTAGAACGTCGTGAGGGCGGCGGCGTCCGTCGGGATAGTGAACGTCGTGCTGCCCGCGGCCGTGAGCGGTAGGGCTACGAGGGCCGTAGAGAACGCGTCGTGGTAGGCAGTGCCGTTGTAGTAGGAGCCCCAGAGGGTCAAGTTGGTGAGGTCGTTGTAGGCGCCACCGTTCGCGGCGCTGACGACCCACCAGTTGAGCGTGACGGATTCTCCCGGGAGCACGGCCGAACCCTGCGCCGGGTTCGACTGGTCCGAGACGCCGTAAGTGTAGAGTGTCAGGTTCTCGAAGGCGAACCCGCCGAGGGGAGCCGAAACGGTGACGTTCCATCCACCACCGTAGACGATGGCGGACGGGAAGGTGTAGACGAGGCCGTTCTGGGCCGGGGTGCTACCGTGGGTGATCGAGTCGATGGCGACCGATGCCGAGAACACGGGGTTCGAGAGCCCGTCCCGGGTCGCGTTCGGGTCATTGAGCGTGAGGTTGACGGTCGCGTCCGCGTCGGTGTCATGGACCTTGAATTGGATCGAGTTGACCCCGGGCGTGGGGAAGTACGGTGGCGATCCGCCGGGATCGTAGTACGGGCCGGAGTAGAATGCCGGGGTCGTGGTACCTGCAAGGTTGGAGGTCGTTACGGTGAGCGCCGGCACGTCGGGGGTGGCCGCGGTCGTGAACGGCGAAGCTTGCGGGGTGGACGCGCGCGGGGCGCCCGAGGTGGTCCCCGCGAAGGAACCGATCAGGACGGATACGATCAGCAGGGTGACCAAAGCGGTGGCTACGACTACGCGCGACATCGGAATTCATCCGTGAGGTTCTACTATATCAATCTCCCTCCCGCGCAGACGATGGTATTGATACAGCTTAGCAAGGCTGGAGCGAACGGAATTTATCCCGGTGGCCCTACCGGAATGGGGGGAATTGCATGACCGAGATTTTGCCGGGGATTCACCTGGTCCCCGGCGTCGACCCGAGCCCAGATTTCACGACCCACGTCTACCTGGTAAAGGACAAGGGGTCCACGTGGACGCTGATCGATACCGGTCTTCCGGGAGCCCATGCCGCGATTGAGAGGTACCTCGCCCAGTTGAAGATCGAACCGACCTCGATCAAGAAGATCTTGCTCACCCACCTCCACCGGGACCACGTCGGGTCGCTGAAGCCGATGGCGAACCGCACGCACGCCAAGACCTACGCTCACTGGATCGAGGCCGCGTACATTGCCGTAGACCCCCCCTACACCGGTCCCGGCACCCCCCCCGCCGAGCCGTTCGTCGTCGACGAGACGTTCAAGGATGGCGACCTGATCGATGCCGCCGGTGGCCTCATCGCCTACCACACTCCGGGTCACACCCCCGGCCACACCTCCTACTACCAGCCCGAGCGGAAGCTCCTCTTCGGAGGCGACCTCTTCTTCGTGGATGGGGAGACGGTCTCTCTCACTCCGGACGAGTACAGCCACCACCGCCAGACCGCGCTGATATCGGCCCGTCGCATGAACCAACTCGCCGTGGATTCCCTGCTGAGCTACCACGGTGGTCCCGTGCTGAAGAACGGCGGCAAGGCGATGCGGGCGTTCGTCGAACCGAAGTTCGCGCAACCCAAGTAAGGCCCGGGGCACGGCCCGGACCGCACGGCTCCTGCCCTCGTCGCCGATGGGACTGGCCAGATTTGAACTGGCGTCTCGGAGTCCCGAACCCCGAAGGATGGACCAAGCTACCCCACAGTCCCAGCGCGAGGTCGCGGACCTCTCTGCGCTATTTGAGCACGCGGGACGAGCGCGGCCCATCGGAGAGAGAGCGGGTGTTTCGGGACCTCCCGGAGGTGGTATTCAAGGCGTTCCGGCCATCCGGAGCTCGACCGTATGACATCGTCGTCGAGCGCCCCTCCGCTGCCGGTACCTGCACTCGACTCCCTTTCGTGGAGCATTCCGGGCTTGCGGGAAGACCCGTCGATGTGCATTCGATGCCGCTCGGCTCAGCTGCTCTGCGGTAAGCCCGTCTGTCCCATCCTGATCCGGTATCACGCCTTCGAAAGAACCCTCCCCATGGTCGGGGGCCGGGACCTCTCCGGAAGTTCACCTCCCGGGGTCTTCGTGGGCCGTTACGGGTATCCCAAGGTGTCGTTCGGACCCCTCCTGAGCGCCGAACACGGTTCGACCGAACTCCTCGATACCCCGGAGGATTGGGTCGGCCGGTCCGTGTCGGAGGTCGTCTCCTTCCGAACGGGCCTCGTGCGAGGGACGTCGCCTATCCGGGTCACCGACGCGGAACGTCCGATCCCCCTGCTCGAGGATATGCAGCTCCTCGGGATCGCGGCGGAGTCCGCGGAAAGCGAGACCCATTTCCGTCGCGCCCCCCGGGGCCATATCTCACTCACCGACTCGGCACCGCCCTTTGGCCCGTCCGCCCCGATCGAACGATTCCATCTCGACGTCCGGCGGGTCGACCCGCATCTGGACCGGCTCTCGTCGGACACCGACGCGAACGCTCGCATCGCGGTCGGGGAGCTGTACGAACGCGGAGTGCGAGTGAGCCGGATCCAGCGGGCGTTCAGCGTGGGGACCCTCGGTCGCTCGGGCCGGCGGCGCCTCGTCCCCACGCGGTGGAGCATCACCGCGGTCGACGATCTCCTGTCGAAGCGCAACCTCGAGACGATCCGCGACCTTCCCGAGCTCTCCGAGATCCTCGTCCACCGGCTGACCGCGCTCGATAACCGGTGGGTCGTGGCGTTCCTCCCCGGCGCCTACCGGTACGAATCGATCGAGGCGTGGTACCCGAACACCCTATGGAACCCCGACACGACGAACATCGTGATCATGGGCGACCACGAGGGCCACGACGGGCGGACGACATACGCCGCGATCGGGGGATGTTACTACGCGGCCCGACTCGCCACGAGCGAGGCGCTCCTGAGCCTGGGCCGCCAGGCGGGCGTGGTCGTGCTCCGCGAAGTGCACCCCGGGGAGATTCTGCCCCTCGGCGTCTGGAACGTTCGAGAGCACGTACGGGCCGCGCTCCGCCGCCCTCCCGAGCACGTCTCGAGCCTCGCGGAGCTCTCGGCGACGATCGGCGCGACGTTCGCGATCCCACTCTCTCGCTGGCTCAAAGCAAGCGCCGTGCTCCACGACGCCCGGACCCAGCGCCGGCTCGACGAATGGCTCGTCGATCGCCCCTCGGAGCACGTTACCGGAGCTAACTGAATCGCTCGCCGCAGCGACCACAGAACGTGTCGGCGGCGGTTCGAGGGGCCCCGCACCGCGGGCAGGTGGCCGGCGAGCGCGGGGTTCCGCATCCCCGACAGAACGCGTCGTCCGGGGTCGTGGGGTAACCGCAATGGGGGCAGCGCGAGGCGCTCGCCGCTCGCTCGGCGGCCTGGTCCGGGTCAAGCCCACCGGCCCCGCTCGATAGGGGCGGAGCGCCGACCGCGGGGGCGACCGTGCCGAGGTTTCCCCCGAGGCCCCGCCGCCCTTTGAGCGCGAACGAGAACGCCTCGGTGTACTGGCCGGCGGCGAACGCCTGCTCGGCCTTCCCCTGGAAATCGATGGCCGCGAGGGTCGCCGGCTCCGATGGATGGGACTGGCGGGCGGTGACGAGGTCGGAGTCGAGCAGTTTCATCTCGAACTGCGACTCGACCTGGTTCCGCGGCAGACCCGTCGAGCCCGGACCGGGAGTCACGGCGGTGGCCCCGGCCCGGAGGGCCCCGGGGCCGGTCGAGCGCGGGTCCGGCCCGCGCGTCCCCGAGTTCGTCCGCGGGGCCATCGGTTCCGAAGTCGAAACGGGGGTCGACGGGAGCGCTTGGCCGTGGCGGATCGCGACCAGGTTCTCGTGGGCGGACTGCGCGAGCTCGTAGGCCCGGTCCATCTGTCCGAGGTCGAACGCCGATTGCGACTGGGCGATCATCGACCGCGCCTTCGAGATGTCCGTGCCCTGCCGGGCCAGGATCGCCGCCTCCCGTCGGGCCATCTCGAGGCGGTTGTACGCGCGGTCCGCGTTCAGTCGCGGGCTCGCGCGAAGTTCTCCGAGCAGCTCGGCCTTGCGGAGTCGAAGGCGCCGGATCGCGAAGAGGCCGATGGCGATGGCGACGATGATGAGCACGACCGCGACGGCGATGAGCTCGTAGAGCTGGGTCGTCGCCACGCGTTGCCTTTCCGCCGGGCCTCGCGCCACCGCGCCCGCGGGTTGCCCGACAGCGGAATATGTGCGGCTCTCGGGTATTTAGACCGACGCTTCGGGGCGGCGCCCGCTCTCGGGGGTCGCCGTGCGCCTAGAAGACCGTCAGCTTGCCGGTCAGCAGGCGTCGCGGGATCGTATCGATCTGGTCCATCCAACCGTTCGCGACCGCCTCGGCCTTCGCCTTCACCGCCGAGAGCTTGATCCCGTCCGCGGGGAGGATCTGCAGGCTCGCGACCTGGGGCTGGTCGACCGGTTTTCCGATCTGGGAGAGGATCTTCACGTGGACCTCCTTGACGTTCCCACCGGTCTCCTTGACGATGTCGTTCGCGATCAGGTTGCCCAAGATGTTGTAGATCTTCCCGACGTGGTTGACGGGGTTCTTGCCCGCGGACGCTTCGAGACTCATCGGGCGGCACGGAGTGATGAGCCCGTTCGCGCGATTGCCGCGTCCGACCGAGCCGTCGTCGCCCGCTTCCATCGAGCAGCCGGTCACGGTGAGGTAGAAGCGGCCGAGCTCGGGGTCGTCCGCGGTGTTGACATCGATCGCGACCTCTCGCTGGGTGAGCTTGGCCGCCTGGTCGGCGAGCTGCTCTTCGATCTGGTCGCAGACCGCGCGGTACTCCTTCGGGTTCGCGATCTCGCTGTCGACGAGCGCCGCGGCGACGGTCAGGCGGATCTTGTCGCCCTGTCGGTAGCCCATCACCTTGACGTCCTCGCCGAGGGCCGGGAGCTTCTTCTTCAGCTTGAGCGTGAGAAAGTGCTCGCTTTCGAGGACGAGCCGCTCGAGGTCCGAAAGGGGAGCGAATCCGACCCCGAAGGACGTGTCGTTCGAGAGCACGTTCTTCTGTTCGAAGACCCCCCGGAGGTCGACCGACCCCTGGCCGATCTTGCAATCGAACTCGACGTGCTTGTCCACGTCGATGTGGGCGCAGATCGACTGGACATACTTGCGGGCGGCCTCGATCGCGGTGTCGTGGATCGGGAGCTTCTCGCCGTTCACTTCGGACGTCGCGCGACCGACGAGGAGCATGTAGATCGGCTGCGTCACTACGCCGCCACCGAACTTCGGCTCGGACGCCCCGCCCACGACCTGGGTCTCGTCCGTGTTGTGGTGCAGGATGCGTCCGAACTCGTCGAGGTACAGGCGCGAGAGCGCCCGGCTGACCGATTCGGAGACCCCGTCGGCCATCGAGTCCGGGTGGCCGAGCCCCTTCCGCTCGACCATCTCGACGAACTGGTCTTCGATGTGGACGGTCCGGAGCGGCTCCACCTGGAAGTTACGAGGCATCGGGGTCACTTCGGTCGGCCGAGTCGGGGGTGGGTTTAAGGGTTACTCGAAGACGAAGCCGAAGAACCGCCTGCCGGCGCCTCAGGAGTTACGCCGCGCGCAGAGCGATTTCCTCATGTGAGGACCCGACCGCTCGTAGCCCAAGGCGCGATAATACTCCCGGGTCCCGACCGCGCTGGTCACGTACACCCCCGAGAATCCCGCCTGCCCTGCCGCCGCCTCAGCCGCCGCGAGGAGGGAGCGTCCGAACCCCCGGTGCTGATAGTCGGTCGGCCGGCCCGCACGCGTTCCCACGGCCACCTCGCTGCCGACGACCTTGAGCTCCCGGACCACCGGCTCTGTCAGCCCTCCCTCGGTCGACGACGACGGGAAGCGGAGCCGAACGAACCCGGCGACCGTATCCGTGACCTCGTCCTCCCACGCGAAGAAGACCTCGCGTCCACCACTCGCCTCGTACTCCGTACGGTGCAGCCGGAACGCATCGAACGGGGGGGTGGCTCGCCGGCCGGCCTCCCGGCACCGAAGGCACCGACAGTCGAGGCCGCTCTCGCGAAGACGGCTCCGCGCCATCTGACGAACGTTGCTCGCGCGGACCCCGGCCGCAACGAGTCGGGCGGGGATGTCGCGCTGGATCCGTTGGATGCGAACCCAGGGGGGGACGATCCGCTTCATCTCGGCGAGCACTTCGACCGCCGTCGGGGTATCGTACGGGTCGTACCGACCGGCCTTCCAATCGGTGTAGAGCGGGGTCCCGGGCAGGACGAGGGTCGGGTAGATCTTCAGGAGGTCGGGACGAAACTCCGGTGACGACCACAGGAGTCGGAAATCCTCGAGGTCCCGGGCGGGGTCCATCCCCGGGAGGCCGATCATCCAGTGGTAGCAGACCTTGAGCCCGCGGTCGCGCAGCTCTCGGGTCGCTCGGGCCACGTCACCCGCGTCGTGGGCGCGACCCACGGCCGTGAGGACGTCGTCGTGCAGGCACTCGACGCCGATCTCCACCCGGGTCACCCCGGCGTCGAGGAGGAACGGCAGGACGCGCTCGTCGCACCAGTCCGGTCGGGTCTCTACGGTAAGACCGACCATCCGGTGCTCCGCCGACTCGTTCCGCGTGACCGCGGCCGCGAGCGTGGGCGCGGGGGAGCCGTTCAATCCGTCGTAGATCCCGTGGAGGACCGTTTCCTGGTAGCTCTGGGGGCGGGCGGGAAACGTGCCGCCCATCACGATCACCTCGACCTTGGAGGTCGGATGCCCGATCGCCTCGAGGGTCTCCAAGCGGTGGCGCGTGATCTCGGCGGAGTCCCAGTGGAATTCCGCGCCGCGCAGCGCGGACGGCTCTTCGCCCGTGTAGCTCTGGGGGCTCGCATTCTCGACGCCGCCGGGGCAGTACGTGCATCGTCCGTGAGGGCAACGCGCGGGAGCGGTCATGACCGCGACCACGGCGACCCCGGAGAGCGTGCGCGACGGCTTCCGTCGGACCGAGCCCGCGAACCGCGCCTGCTCCTCCGGCGGTAACGATCGGATCCACTCGACGTTCGAGGGGAGCGGTCCCGCGGGTCGGGCCTTCGCTCGCGCGAGCTTCTCGCGGTGCACGTCCTCGGGAGAGGGCGGAACCCCGACCGCTACCGGTGGAGCCATTGGCGGCTCTCTCCCGTCAGAAGGTACGGGGCGCGGCGCAGGTCGTCGAGCGTTCGAGAGCCGGTGAGGAACATCGCGACCTTGAGCTCGTAGACGAGTTGCTCGAGCTCTCGGCGGGCGTCGTCGTAGCCGGTCGAGGCGGCGCGCAACACGCCCCCCGCGGTTCCGGCCGCCGTCGCGCCCAGCGCGATGGCCCGGGCGACATCGAGACCCGAGCGGATCCCCCCGCTCGCGACCACGGGAACTCCGAGGGGAACGAGCTCCAGGACGGAGACCGGCGAAGGGATCCCCCAATCCCAGAACGTTTTTCCGACCCGGGCCTCGCGATCGGCCCCCTGCTCGGCCGCGCGGTAATGCTCGACCGCGGCGAAGGAGGTGCCGCCCGTCCCGCTCACATCGAACGCCCGAATCTTTCGGTCGAGCAGCTCTTCCGCGACGTCCCGGGAGATCCCGGCCCCGGTCTCCTTGACGAGGACCGGGAACTGGGCCGCGAGCTCGCCGATCTTGTCGAGGCATCCCTTCGCCCGTCGGTCCCCTTCGGGTTGGACCATCTCCTGAAGGAAGTTCAGGTGGATCGCGAGCGTGTCCGCGCCGATGAGCTCCATCGCCGCGCGCACCTCGTCGACCCCCACGACCCGGTCGCCCGGCCCCTGGGGGATGATCTGGGGGGCACCTATGTTGGCGAATTTGAGCGGTACCTTGTGGCGGGCGACGGTCGCGTAACTTTCGGGGTACTGGCCCTTCAGGACCGCCGCGCGCTCGCTCCCCACGCCCATCGCGACCCCGACCTCCTCGGCGGCCCGAGCGAGGTTGTCGTTGATCTTCGCGGCGTCGGGGAACCCTCCGGTCATGCCGGTGATCACGATCGGGGCCGCGAGCCGCTTCCCCAGCAGCGTGACCGACGGGTCGATGTCCGCGAAGTCGACCTCGGGGAGGGCCTTGTGGATGAGCTGGATGTCGTTCCAGTAACGGTACCGTCCCTCGACGTTCTGACCGAGGACGACCTTGACGTGCTCCGCCTTTCGATGGCTCAGGTCGAGCCCGGACGGGTCCGAGGGCTTATCCGGACCGCGCGCGCGCCCAGCTCCCATAGACCATTTCCCCCCGAAGGGCGCGCGAGAGCCCACCATCCGTCAGTCCGCTAATAAGACCTGCGTCCGCGCCGGCGCCCGCGATGCGCAACATCGTCTCCGCCTTCCCCCGGATCCCGCCGGTGACGTCCACAGCATCCGCCCCGGGGCGGAGCGCGGCGACCACGGACTCGGAGAGCTCGGTCGCTACGGTGCGCCGGCCGCGCGGCGATCCTTCGAGCACGCCCGGCACGTCGCTCACGAAGACGACCCGTTCCGGACGGAGGGGGCCGACCAGTTGTTCCGCGATCGTGTCCGCGCTCAGGATCGAGGCCCCCCAACGTTCGTCGGGCACGACGTCGCCGAACGACACCGGTAGGAGGCCCCGCCCGAGGCTCTCCGAGAACGGCGACGAGTCGAAAGCGACCAGTTTTCCTTCTCGGTTGCGCGCGTGAGTCGCGACCGGGACCGACGCGGGGGACGCTCCCGCACGAACGAGGGCGCGGAGGACCAGGAGGTGGAGTCGACGGACCTCGGTCGCGACGATCGCCGCCCCCCGAGCGCGCTCTCCGACCGACTCCGAGGGCAGGGGAGCCCGTGCGAGCCCGAACCGCTTCGCCCCCGGGTGGCCGAACGAGCCCGCACCGTGAAGGACGATGACCCGCCGATCCTTCTCGCCCGAGATCTCCGCGGCCAATCGCGCGAGGACCTTCGGGCGCACCCGCTCGACCTCGCGTTTCCGCGTGATGACCGAGCCTCCGAGCTTGACGATGACGAGCGGCCTATCCTCGGAGGCCGACACCGACATTCGAGCGGACCTACGAATTATGCGTGATCCAGCCCGGCGCGGTCGTTCAGGAACATGAGGACGGCGACGAGGACGAGGAGCGTCCCGATGACGAAGTACGGCCAGTCGATCTGTTCGGCGCCCCACCAGAGGGAGAGGATGCCCGTGGCCGAGATCAGCGCCGCGGCGACCACCCACGGCACGGAGATCGGACTCGAGACGTGTGGGGCGTGCTCCTCGGAGGAGTGGCCGTACTCCGACATCGAAAAACGGGACGCGTCCCCCCTTCAAATGCGTTCGGTCGAAGTCGTCGGGCCCTTCCGACGGTCACCGGGCCGACGCGACGCAGTCTGCGCGACTCCGGCACCGAAAATTCAAAATTTCTTACAGAAGGTTCTTATGGCACGCGCTCCTCGCATCGCCGCCCGAGGCCCGGGTAGGCGTCGACGGTGCCACCTGAATCAGACGACCGGTCACCGGAAACGGCGGCCCGGTTGGAATCGCAAACCGCCACTGGGGCGGCCACGCCCGTCAGTGACCGCCCCCCGAGCGGAGGGGCCGCGCCCGATCCCGCCATGGGGTCCGCGTCCCCTCCGCCCGGAACCACCGCCACCGAGTTCCTCGATGCGTTCCTTCAGCAGAAGAGCGAACTGTTCCGGGAGAGCCGCGAGGTCCTTCGCGATTCGTACGTTCCCGCGCGCCTCCCCCATCGGGACGGGGAGATCCGTCAGGTCGCGGAAGTGCTCGCGCCCGCGTTGCGCGGGGACGTGCCGTCAAACCTCTTGATCTACGGCAAGATCGGGACCGGGAAGACCGCGGTCGTCACGCAGGTCCGCCAGGACATCCAGCGGCGCGCCGAGGGCACCTCGAAGGTCACGTTCGTCACCGTCAACTGCGGGAACATCGACACCGCCTACAGTCTGCTCCAGAACGTCGGCAACACGTTCGCGAAGACCGAGGCCGACCGCATCCCCACGGGCTGGTCGCTCGACCGGGTCCAGGCCGCGATGCGTCGGTTGATGGACACGAAGGGCGGGACGATCGTCCTCGTGCTGGACGAGATCGACCGACTGGTCGCACGGAGCGGCGACAACGTCCTCTACACGCTGAGCCAGCTCAACACCGAGCTCGAGACCGCCCGCCTCGTCCTCCTCGGGATCTCGAACGACCTCAAGTTCACGAACCACCTCGATGCGCGGGTTCGCAGCCGCCTCAACGAGGAAAAGATCCTCTTCGACCCGTACAAGGCGCCCCAGCTCCAGGATATCCTTCAGGACCGCGCGAAGGTCGCCTTCCGCGACGGGGTCGTCGACCCCGGCGTGATCGAGCTGTGCGCGGCCTACGCCCAGCTCGAGAGCGGCGACGCCCGCCGCGCCCTCGCGCTCCTCCGGCTCGCCGCCGAGATGGCCGAGCGCGACCACGCGAAGCGGATCACCCGCGATCACGTCGTGAAGGCGAAGAACCGCCTCGAGAAGGACATCATCATCGAGTGCTGCCGATCGCTCCCGCCCCATTGCAAGGTCCTCCTCTACGCGATCCTCCAGTCGTACGAGCGACGCCGTACCGGCGTCCTCACCGGCGAGGTCTACGACAACTACAAGCGCCTCGCAGAGCGCCTCGGTCTCGCACCGCTCCACGCCCGGTCAATCTCGAACTACGTGAGCGAGCTCGAGTCGCTGGGCCTCATCCGCGCGACGATCGTCTCCCGGGGCCGCGGAGGCCGCACTCGGGAGATCCAGGTCGACGTACCGATCTCGGAGACGATGCCCGCGCTCGAAGAGGACCCGCTCCTCGCGCCGATCGGTCGACCGAAGAGCCGCGGCCAGACGCTCCTCACGAACTTCGACAATCCGGGGCGCACCGGTCCGACGTACTGATCTCCCCGACCCGGGGCCCGGCCGTCCCAGCTCAGCTGACGACGGCCTCGTCCACGACCACGGGGGTCGCTTCGGACGAGGCCGCCTGGCGCCGGGCACGCTCCCGTCGCAGCTCCCGGAGGTCTCGCTCGAGCCCGCGAAGCTCGACCGCGGCTCGCCGGACCCGGAGGCGCGCGATCCGCTCCAGGGTGGCGATCTCGCGGTCGAGGGCCTCGTCCGAACCCCGGAACGCGCTCATTCGCCGCCGTCGTCCTCGATCTGCGCCTTCTGGAGCTTGGAGGAGAAGTCCACGAAGACGGTCTTGATCTCGGTGAACTCCTCGATCGCGACGCTGCCGGCCTCTCGGCCGCCGTTGCCGGTGTTCTTCACGCCCCCGAAGGGGAGCTGCACCTCGGCGCCGATCGTCGGGGCGTTGATGTACGTGATCCCCGCCTCGAGGTCATCCATCGCGCGGAACGCGCGGTTGACGTCCCGCGTGTAGATCGAGGAGGAGAGGCCGTACTCGACGTCGTTCGCGACGCGAACCGCTTCCTCGTAGCTCCGGACCTTGATCACCGAGAGGACCGGCCCGAAGATCTCCTCCCTGGAGATCCGGGTTCCGTGCTTCGTCTCGAAGACCGTCGGAGCGATGAAGTACCCCCGATCGTAGGCGCCGCCGGTGAGCTTGTTCCCTCCGTAGCGGAGCGTCGCCTCCTTCTTGCCGATCTCGATGTACTCGAGGATCTTCTTCTCCTGGTCCGCGGACGCGACCGGCCCCATCCCGGTTTTGGGGTCGAGGGGGTTTCCGACGCGGAACTGGTCGAGGCGCTTCGTCAATCGTCCGAGGAAATCGTCGTAGACGGCTTCGTGCACGATCAGTCGGCTCGTTGCCGTGCACCGCTGCCCCGAGGTTCCGAACGCGCCGAACAGCACCCCATCGAGGGCGAGCGCGAGGTCGGCATCCTCCATCAGGATCACCGGGTTCTTGCCGCCGAGCTCGAGGTGGACCATCTTCAGTCCCTGCGCCCCGCGAACGTAGACCTCGCGTCCGGTCTCGACGCCGCCGGTGAAGGAGACGGTGCGTACTCGAGGGTCCGAGACCAGGGCGTTCCCGACGACGGACCCCGACCCCGTGACCAGGTTGAGCACCCCCGGTGGAATTCCGGCGTCCTCGTAGACCTTGACGACCTCGACCGCGCACCGGGCGGTGTTCGATGCGGGTTTGAAGACGATCGTGTTCCCCGAGATCAGGGCCGCCGCGATCTTCCAGTTCGGGATCGCGGTCGGGAAGTTCCAGGGGGTGATGCACGCGACGACCCCCTTCGGCTGTCGAATCGTGAGGCAGAATTTCGACCGGAGCTCCGAGGGTACCGTCTCTCCGAACAGCCGGCGCCCTTCGCCCGCCATGTACTCGATGAAGTCGATCGCCTCCTGGACGTCGCCGAGCCCCTCGGCGATGACCTTGCCCATCTCCCGCGTGACGATCTTCCCGACCTCGGGCTTGCGTTCCTTGAGGAGCCGCGCGGCGGCAAGGAGAAGGTCGCCCCGCTTCGGCGCGGGGGTCCCTTTCCATGCGGGAAACGCCTTCGCCGCAGCGGCGACCGCTCGGTCGACGTCCTTCGGGGTTCCGGAAACGAACGAGGCGATCGGCTCGCGGGTCGCGGGGTTGACGGTCTCGAACCGCTTCGCGTTCGGCGGCGACG
Organism: Thermoplasmata archaeon; assembly: GCA_049585415.1. Taxonomy (GTDB): domain Archaea; phylum Thermoplasmatota; class Thermoplasmata; order Lutacidiplasmatales; family UBA184; genus Lutacidiplasma. The sequence goes on from JBAUZT010000019.1 coordinate 60,284, forward strand.
CCCACTTTCCGTCGATGAAGAGACCGAACTGCTCTACCTTGGACGCCATGGGCACCGGACCGAGGCGAATCGACCGCAAGAGTAGATAGGGGTTTGCCGACCCGACCGCGTCTGAAGGAGATCGCCCGGCCGCGACGCGGGGGTAAAGACTTTCGCGAGAGGGGGCTACCGGGAGAGTCGTGATCGACCTCGAGCTCGTGCGCAAGGAACCCGACCGGGTCCTCGCCAACCTCGAACGACGGAGGAACCCCGAGTACGGGCGACTCTTCGCGGAGGCGCGGGCGAAGGACGCGGAATGGCGTGCGGCGCTGGTCGATGCCGACCGCCTGCGGAAGCGCCGCAACGAGTTGAGCCATCAGATCGCGGAGGAACGCAAGAAGGGCGCTCCCTCCCCCGCGCTGGACGCCGAGGCGAAGGAGATCCCCGACGCCCTCCGGGCGATCGAGGCGCGGGAGACCGAGCTGCGCGCCGCCCGGGACGCGCTCGCTCGACGATTGCCGAACCTCATCGACGACTCCGTGCCGTACGGGAAGGACGACTCCGAGAACGTGGTGGTCGCGACGTGGGGCACCCCCGGCGCCGCCCGGCCCGACCTCCTTCCCCACGGCGAGGTGCTCGAGCGTCTCGGGATGGCCGAGTTCGACCGGGCTCGGCGCTCGAGCGGCGCCGGATTCTACTACCTTCGAGGCTCCGCCGTGCTGCTTGACCTCGCGCTCCAGCGGTTCGCCCTCGACCTGCTGATGGGCCGCGGGTTCACGCCGGTCGCGCCCCCCGACATGCTCCGTCGTGGGCCGTACGAAGGGGTCACCGACCTCGCGGACTTCGAGAACGTCATGTACAAGGTCGAAGGGGAGGACCTCTACCTCATCGCCACCAGCGAGCACCCGCTCGCGGCGCTTTACGCGGGCGAGATTCTCGACGAGGACCGGCTCCCGATGCGGCTCGCCGGGGTGAGCGCCTGCTTCCGAAAGGAGATCGGGGGCCACGGCGTCGACCAGAAAGGGATCTTCCGAGTGCACCAGTTCCAGAAGGTCGAACAGTTTGTCTTCGCCCGTCCCGAGGAGTCGCCGACGATCCACGAGGAGCTCCGGGCGAACGCCGAGGAGGTGTTCCGCCGGCTCGAGATCCCGTACCGCGTGGTCAACGTATGCACCGGCGACGTGGGAACGGTCGCGTCGAAGAAGTACGACATCGAGGCGTGGTTCCCCCGCCAGCAGGCGTACCGGGAAGTCGTGAGCTGTTCGAACTGCACCGACTATCAGGCACGACGCCTCGGGATCCGCCTCGGCAAAGCCGGTAAACCGGGAAAGCGGGTGCCGCACACGCTGAACTCGACCGCGGTCGCCACGTCCCGCGCGATCGCCGTCATCGTCGAGCAGTACCAGCAGCCGGACGGCTCGGTCGGCGTGCCCGAGGTCCTGCGACCGTACCTCGGAGGGCTCGCCGCGCTGACCCCCGAGAGCCCCACCCACTGAACCGAGATCCCCAAGGAGGTCGAGGTGGGCCGACAACGACTCCTCGACGATTTTGGGACCGTCGGCCCTTCCGTCGCCGAGACGCCGTTCGCCCCACCGACGCGGGCCCATCCCGACCCGTTGCCGGGGGTCTGGCGCGTCTCCCAAGGGCACGTCGAGCATCCCTTCCTCACCCCGGGAGTCGTCCGGGCCCTCCCGTTTCAGCTTGACCTCGCCCGGATCGGGCTCGACGAGGACCTGTTGGTCGTCCTCCCGACGGGGCTCGGCAAGACGGTGATCGCCGCGTTGTTGGCTGCCGAGATCCTTCGACGGTCCTCCGGCAAGATTCTGTTCCTCGCCCCGACCCGTCCCCTCGTCCAGCAGCACGCCGACTCGTTCGCCCGGTGGCTTTCCCCGATGCGCTCCGCCCGGTTCACCGGGACGGTGCGCCGACCGGTCCGGGAGGGGAGCTGGGAGACCGCGGACCTCGTCTTCGCGACACCGGAGATCGTCCGCAACGACCTCGCCGCCGGTCGCTACCGGCTCGGGGAGGTCGCGCTCATCGTCTTCGACGAAGCGCACCACGCGGTCGGGAAGTACGCCTACGTGCCGATCGCCGAGCAGTATCGGGTGGAACGACCTCGGGACGGACGGGTCCTCGGTCTGACCGCCTCGCCCGGTGGAAAGGACGAGCGGATCGAGGAGGTCGTCGGGGCTCTCGGGGTCCAGCGGATCGAGGCGCGCTCCCGCGAGGACCCCGGGGTCGTCGAGTACGTGCAGCCGACCGAGGTCGAGCTCCGTTGGGTGGACCTCCCTCCCGAGTCGACCCGCATCCGGGAGATGCTCGCGAGCGCCGCGCACGCGACGGCACGCAAGTTGCAGAAGATGGGCTACCTGAGGAAGAAGCCGATCGGCTCGCTCTCGGTCAAAGACCTGATCGCGCTACGGGCGGAGATCTTCGCCCGGCCCGGACCGATGGTCCGTCGATTCGGCCCGCTCTTCCATCAGTTGGTCCTCCTGCATCTCCATCACGCGCAGGAGCGCCTCGAGACCCAGGGCCTCGACCCCTTCCTCCAGTACCTCGGCCGCGTCGAGGGAAAGGAGAAACCGAGCCGTGGCGACCTCGCGTTCCTGAAGCTCCCCGAGGTGGTGCAGGCCCGCGCCGAAGCGAAAGAGTTCCTCCGATCGACGAAGGAGCCGTCACACCCGAAGTTCGATGCGCTGGTCGAGCTCGTCCAGGAGACCCTCGCGCGCTCCCAGGACCATCCTCCCCGCGTGCTCGTCTTTGCCCAGTACCGCGACACGATCCAGGGCATCCAGACGATGCTCGAGCTCCAGGGGTGGACCGTGGGTCGATTCGTGGGCCAGGCGACCCGCGACGCCGACGACAAGGGGATGAACCAGAAGGAACAGGGGCGGGTCCTCCAGGGATTCCGCGACGGCCGTTTCCCCATCCTGGTCGCGAGCAGCGTCGCCGAAGAAGGTCTCGACGTCCCGGATGTCGACCTCGTGGTCTTCTTCGAGTCGGTCCCGAGCGAGATCCGGGCGATCCAGCGTCGGGGGCGAACGGGCCGCACGTCGCTCGGTCGGGTCGCCGTCCTGTTGACGCGGGAGACCAGGGACGTTCAGTACCAGACCGCCGAAGTGCGACGGGAGAAGGCGATGAAACGGATCGTCCGCCGTCTCTCGTCCGAGGCCCGGAATCGGAGCCGGGTCCCCTCGGAGGACGGGGGGTCGGGGCCCGACGCACCTTCGCGCGGCCGCCCCAAATCCGGCAAATAAATCTTCCGACTACGTGCTAGTACTTGCCCGTCCGTCGGCGAGGCTAAATAACCGCCTCCGGGTCGCACCTCGCCAAGGTATCGATGGGCCCGGTTGCCGCGCTCGCTCAGAACCTCGGACTGGTGACGCTGACGGCCATCGCCATTGGCCTCGGGATCTACCTGCTCTACGTCATGATCCACCCTGAGAAGTTCTGAGGGGGCTCGTCACCCGTGGTCGCCCTCCAGTCCCTGTGGGACATTATCGTCGTCTTCGCGCTCGTCATGGCAGTCGCCCCGTGGTTCGGTGAGTACCTCGGCCGCGTCTACATGAATCGCCCCGCGTTCGGCGACGTGATCCTCGCGCCGATCGAACGGGCCATCTACCGGATCCTCGGGACGTCCCCGCGACGCCAGATGCGCCCGAAGGAGTACATGATCGCCCTGCTCCTCGTGAACGCCTCGGTTTTCGCGTTCCTCTATGTCTATTTCTTCTTCCAAGCGGGGCTCCCGCTCAACGCCACCGTCACTCCGAACATGACGTGGGACCTCGCGTTCCACTCCGCCGCGAGCTTCACGACGAACACCGACTTCACCCACTTCACCAACGAGTCCCAGATGAGCATGGGTGCGGAGCTCATCGCCTGGCAGCTCGCCCTGTTCACGTCGGCCGCGACCGGCCTCTCCGCGGCGGCCGCGATGATCCGTGGGTTCGTCCGGAAGGACGGGACCCTCGGCAACTTCTACGTCGACATGGTCCGGACCATCACCCGGGTCCTCCTCCCCCTCTCGGTCCTGTTCGCGGTCATTCTCGTGATCTTCGGCGTCCCTCAGACGTTCACGAATTACGTGCTCGCGCACCCGTTGACCGGCGGGACCCAGACGATCTACCTCGGACCCGTCGCGACGTTCCAGTCGATGTCCCTTCTCGGCACCAACGGGGGCGGCTGGTACAGTGCGAACGCGTCCTCGCCTCTCGCCAACCCGTCCGCGCTCTCGAACCTGTTCCTGATCGGCGTGATGATGCTGATCCCGTTCTCCACCCCGTTCGCCTTCTCGACGATGATCCGCCGGAAGGGCGAGGCGTGGCCGTACGTCGGAACGATCCTGGTCATCATCGTCGTGGCGCTCGGGCTGTTCATCGCCTACCAGGCGGCGATGAACCCCGCCCTCGCGAGCGTCGCGAACCTCGGGGCGTCCACCAACGGCTACCCGGTGGGCCAGGAGACCCGGTTCAGCCTGCCCGAAGCGTCGATGTTCCAGGTGATCAGCGTCTACTCGAACGTCGGCGCGAACAACATGGCGATCGGCGCGGTCTCCCCGGTCGCCCAGATGGTCCTCCTGTTCGGCATGTTCACCCAGAGCACGCCGGGAGGGGAGGGGACCGGCTTTGGCACGCTGCTCCTCTTCGCGGTCCTCGCGATCTTCATCGCGGGCCTCATGGTCGGGCGGACCCCGGAGTATCTCGGGAAGAAGATCGAGACGAGCCATGTGAAGTGGGCCGCGCTCGCGCTCCTCATCCATCCCGCGATCATCCTCATTCCGTTCTCGGTCGGGGTGTTAGTGGGGGCTCCCGGGATCGGTCCCGCGACGATCCATGCCTCGGCGCACAACTTCACGTCCGTCCTCTATGAGCTGACCAGCGAGGCGGCCAACAATGGGAGCGCGCTTTCGAGCGCGTCGTTCAACGACACAACGCCGTTCTGGAACGTCACCGGGGCCCTCGTGATGCTGATCGGTCGGTTCGTCCCGATCTGGGCGATGCTCCAGGTCGCCGGCATCTTCGCGAACGAGTCCGAGAAGCCCCCGAGCGCCGGCACGCTGCGAACGGCCAGTACGACCTTCACGATCTACCTCATCCTGATCCTTGTGATCATCTCGGCCCTCCTCTTCCTCCCCGTCCTCGCACTGGGCCCGCTGGCCCAGATCATCTAGGGAGGGGGCGATGCCGGAGATGGATGCGGCGGCGCCGGGGGAACAGGTCTCGGTCCGGCGGGTCCCCCACACTTCCTGGCGCCGCGTGCTGGTCGATTCGTTCGTGAAGTTCGACCCCCGGCGCGAGATCCACAACCCGATGATGTTCGTCGTCTGGGTGCTGTTCGTCTATCTCATCGTGCTCACGCTGTTCCCGCACGCCTTCCCCGACATCGCCCGGTTCTACAATCCCAACTTTTACCTCACGGTCACGACCATCCTGTTCCTCACGCTCTGGTTCGCGCACGTCTCCGAGGCGATCGCGGAGGCGCAGGGGCGAGCGCAGGCCGATAGCCTCCGGGAGATCCGCAGCGGGATCCGGGCACGCCAGGTGCGCCCCGACGGCACGCTCCAATGGGTCCCCGCCGACGTGCTCCACATCGGCGACACGGTCGAGATCCACGCGGGCGAGCCCGTCCCGATCGACGGCGACGTCATCCGGGGCGCGGCGCAGATCGACGAGTCGATGATGACCGGCGAGTCGGCCGCGGTCCTCCGGGAGAGCGGAGGCGACAAGACGAGCGTCCTGGGCGGCGCCCGGGTCGTCCAGGGGACGATCAAGGTTCGGGTGAGCGCCGAGCGAGGAGAGTCGTTCCTCGACCGGCTCATCCGGCTCGTGGAGGGCCAGGAGCGCGAACCGACACCGAACGAGCTCGCGCTCGCGGTCTTCCTCGCCGCGCTCACGATCGCGCTCTTCACGGTCGTGGTCACGTTCCTCTACCTCGCGAACTTCACCGACATCGTCGCGATCGACCTCGCAACGATCGTCGCGCTGTTCGTCTGTCTCATGCCGACGACGATCGGGGCGCTCCTTCCCGCGATCGGGATCTCGGGGATCAACCGGGTCGCCCGGACCAACGTGATCGCCAAATCGGGCAAGGCGGTGGAAGCGGCCGGCGACCTCGACACCCTGATCCTCGACAAGACGGGCACGATCACCATCGGGAACCGGCTGGCCGTCCAGTTCGTCGCCGCTCCCGAGGTCCCGATGGCGACCCTCGTGGAGGGGGCGATGCTCGCCTCGACCCTCGACGATACGCCGGAGGGCAAATCGATCGTCCGCCTCGCGGCACGCTCCCCCTCTCCGGTACGCCGGATCGAGCAGGGGAGCTTCAAGGTCCTGCCGTTCACCGCGGAGCGGAGGATGAGCGGCATCGTCCTCGCGGACGGTACCGAGTTCTACAAGGGGTCGATCCAAGCGATCGAAGCGTACGGGGCGACCCTGCCGGTCGCGCTCCGCAGGAGCGCAGCGGAAGCGTCGCGCCAGGGGATGACGCCCCTCGCGATCTCCGTGAACAAGCGGACGGTCGGGCTCGTCTTCCTCAAGGACGTCGTGAAGCCGGGGATCAGGGACCGGATCCACGAACTGAAGCTGATGGGGATACACACGGTCATGTGCACCGGCGACAACCGTCTCACCGCCGCGGCAATCGCTCAGGAGAGCGGCGTCGACGATTTCATCGCGGAAGCGAAACCCGAGACGAAACTCACGATCATCGAGAAGGAGAAGGCCGAGGGCCGTCTTGTCGCGATGAGCGGGGACGGCACGAACGACGCGCCGGCGCTCGCCCGAGCGGATGTCGGGCTCGCGATGAACAACGGGACGAGCGCCGCGAAAGAGGCTGGCAACATGGTCGACCTCGACAACGACCCCACGAAGCTGATCGAGATCGTCTCGATCGGCAAACAGCTGCTGATCACCCGAGGAGCCCTCACGACCTTCTCGATCACGAACGACGTCGCGAAGTACTTCGCGATCATCCCGGCGATCTTCGTCGCGTCCGGTGCGGTCGCACTCCCGGGGGTCAGCATCCTGAACGTGCTCGGGCTCACGAACCCCTCGCTCGCGGTCCTCTCCACGCTCCTGTTCAACGCGCTGATCATCCCGCTGCTCATCCCGCTCGCCCTCGCAGGAGTTCCGTTCCACCCCCGTCCGGCGATCGACCTTCTCCGCCGGAACCTCGTCTACTACGGCTTCGGTGGGCTCGTGAGCGCGTTCATCGGGATCAAGCTGATCTATCTGCTGCTCGCCTGGCTCAGCGGCCTCGGCTGGGTCCAGGGGATGGGCGTAGCGGTGTCGCATTACCTCCCGCTGGGGTTCCTATGAGTGCTCCATCGACCCCCACCCCGCCGACCCGGTCGGCCGCTCCCGCTGCCCTGTCCGCCGGGCCGCCCTCCACCCCCTCGAAGCTGGCCGCCCCTCCTCCTCCACCGGCGCACAGCCTCGCTGGGCATCTCCGGGCGACCGCCCTCTTTATCGTCCTCACCTTGCTCGTCTCGGCGTTCGGCTATCCGCTGTTCGTGACGGGGATCGCGCAGGTGATCGAACCCGCGAGCGCGAACGGTTCGCTCCTGAAGGACCCGAACGGCACGATCATCGGCTCCTCGCTGATCGCCCAGAACACGAGCGCTCCCTACCTGTTTTGGGAACGCCCGTCCCCGACCGATTACAATACCACCGACGGGATGGTCACCCCGTACGGTGCGACCGACCCCGCATTACTGAACGAAACGCTTGCCTACATGGCGCAGTATGGGAACTTCACGGTGAACGCGACCCTCCCGTTCTGGCTCGTGTCGCAGTCGGGGTCCTCGATCGACCCGGACCTCACGCCGGAGGCGGTGCTCGTCCAGGTACCCCGGGTCGCCCACTACGGGAACGTCACCCAGGAGTGGCTCACCGGGTTCGTGAACGACCACATCACCGAGCCCCCCATCCCCTACCTCGGCGTTCCGTACGTCGACGTTCTGCAGCTGGACATCGACCTCTTGCCCTACATCGGACGGTGAGCATGTACCACCAGATCTTGATCCCGGTCCGTGAGCCGTCCGAGGTCGAGCCGATGATCCGGTTCGGGGCGATGCTCCTCGACCCCGACGGCGAGATCCGGGTCCTCCACATCATCCCGACCACGACCCTCCCCCAGGTCGCGCGCGAGTGGCGCAACTCGGTGAACCTGGTCGTCCCCGCCCACGAGGCCGCCGCCGCGCTGGACGTCCGCGTCGACCCCGAGGTCCGCGCGTCGACCGACGTGCCGGGGGAGATCCTCGATAGTGCGGAGTCGCACGGGGTCGACGCGATCCTGATGAGCCTGCGCGGCGACAAGCGCAGCCGCAATCCGTTCGTCGGGCACACGGCGAGCGGGATCCTCCATCACGCCCACGCGGACGTGCTGATCCTGAACCGGCTCGCGCTCGGCGCCGGAAAGATCCCCCGGGTCCTGCTCCCCTCGTTCCGGACGTCCCCGTCGCCGCGCGCGATGCAGGTCGCCGAGGAGATCGCGGTCCACAACGACGGGGCGTCCGTCACGACCCTCTCGCTCGAGCCCCGATCCGGGGGAGACGTGGACGAGGGGATCGAACGGGAAGAACACACGGCCCGCGGGGTTCCCGTCACGCGCAAGCACTCGATGTTCTCCGGCTCCCTCGTCCGCCGGCAGCGGCTTCCCCAGGTCATTCTCCAGGCCGCGCAGCGCGAGCGGTTCGGCCTCCTCCTCGTCAGCGAGGAAGGGGACCAGGCGGGAGGGGCCCTCCTGACGCGGCCGTTTCTCGAGGAGCTGTTCCGTGCGGCGCCGTGCCCCGTCCTCGCGCTACGGAGCTAGCGCGGCGGAGAAGCGCCGTGTCGGAACTGTCGTTCGTCGGGCTCGGGCTCTCGGACGAGCGGGGGCTCTCCTCGCGCGCCTGGGAGGCGCTGCGCGCCGCCGACGAGGTGTTCGCCGAGGAGTACACCGCGACGCCGCTCGACGGCACGTGGGAACGGCTCAGCGCCGAGCTCCACCGCCGGGTCCAGCGGCTCAGTCGAGCCGAGCTCGAATCCGAGCGGCCGATCCTCGAGGCGCTCGAGCGGTCTCCCCACGTGGTCCTCCTCGTCGTCGGGGACCCGTTCGCGGCGACCACCCACGTCGCGCTCCGTCTGGCCGCCGAGCGGGCCGGCCACCGATGGACGTACCTGCCCAACGCGAGCATCCTCACGGCCGCGGCCGGATTCCTTGGGCTCCAGCCGTACCGCTTCGGTCGCACGGTCTCCCTGCCGTTCCCGGAGCCCGGGTTCGCTCCGCCCTCGCCGCTCGAACAGATCGCGGGGAACCGGGAACGCGGTCTCCACTCGCTCGTCCTGCTCGACCTCCGTCCCGCGGAGGGGAAGTTCCTCTCCGGGGCGAGCGCCCTCGCGTTGCTCCGCGAGCGCGACCCCGAGGGCGCCGTCATCCCCCGGGGAGCGCCCGTCGCGGTCGCGGCCCGGGTCGGCCGGGACGACGCCGCGGCGTGGTTCGGGCCCCTCGAATCGCTCGCCCAACTCGACTTCGGACCCCCGATGCACGTCGTCGTCGTTCCGGCCGCGGAACTGCACTTCGAAGAGGCAGCCGCGCTCGAGCGGTACCGCCACGATGCGGCCGGACGGTCGGCCTAGGGATTCGTCGTGGTACTGGAACCGTTCGACGACGAGGGGAGGAGCGCCTCGGCGAACTGCCGGATCCGGAACGGTCGAAGGAGCACCACGTCCGGCGCTTTCTCCTTCTCGGTCGAGATGCTGGGGGGACGGGAGGCCGGCGCGACGAGGATCACCCGGAGTTGCGGGGAGGCTCGACGGGCCTCGCTCACGAGCGCGCCGGGACTTCCTTCGGCGAGGTTCACGTCCGCGACGAGAAGGGTCGGGTGGTGTTCCCGGATCAGCTCGAGGCACTGGGTCGCCCCTTCCGCCTCGCCATCCACGCGGAGATGGTGCAGTCGAAGGAGGCCCCGGAGCAGCACCCGCGTCTCTTCGTCACCCGCCGCTACGACCGCGGACGCCGCCGGTGGGCTTGTGTCGACCATTCTGTATGACCGGCCGCATTTGGCCTCCCGAAGGCCCGCTCACTGGTCGTTAGTTACACACACCGAGGGGGTATTTTTGACTATCCCGCGTACTCGCATCATTCGCTAACCGGCGTGCGACACTGCCTCCGGTCATTCATCGGAGGGTGAGGGGACGGGTTCGCGCTCCCCCCAGTCGGCGACCCCCGCGGCCTGGAGCAGCGCGTCCATCGCCGCGTGGTAGCGCTCCGCGGGGGCCGCGAGGACCGAACGGGCCCGGTCGGCGAGCGCCCCGCCGAACTCCTGCTCGGTCTTCGAGAACTGCCAGGCGTGCGCGTTGCCCCTCCCGAGCGCGATCAGTAGACCGAAAGCGATCCCGCGTTCCTTGCCCTCCTGGGGGAGCGACTGCACCAGGGCTCGCTCGGCGGCGCCGCTCCCGTGGGTCCGGTACTCCCGCGCGATGCGGTCGACCCACGCCGCTTCGTGCACGAGACGTTGGTAGCGCGGCAGCTCCTCGAGCACGTGCGCCTCTTCCGTGCTCCGCTGGGCCCGTTTGAGGACCTCGGCGACGCGTCCCGGAGCGCCGCGCGCCTCGGCGATCCACCGGCGGGCGTCCTCCGGGTCGGGGACGATCGTGCTCACGATCACTTCGGCGTGCTGGGGCCACAGCCGCTCGAGCGCGCGGCTCGCCGACGGCTCGTCCACCTCGAAGTACCCTCGGACGTCCTCGAGCGCCCGGCCCACCGCGCGGCGCTCGAGCGGCGTGCCGTCGAGGGCTTCGAGGAACGCGTCCCGCTTGCTGCCGTAACAGACGCCGCCCGCGACGAACGTGGGGCGGGACGTCCCCTCGATCCGCGGGCGGAGCTCGTCCGAGTACGCGTCGAGGAGCTGGCTATCGGAGAGGCGACCGAGCTCGTAGCGCTTCCGCGTCGCCTTCGGGAGCTCGGGAAGTCGCGCGTGCACGCACTCGTCGCCGCCGAGGCACCGCACGTTCCACTGGGCGTCGACGAGGAACTCGGCGCTCGGGTCCGGCACCGCGGCCCCGTCCGAGACGCTCGAGAGAAGGTGCCGCTCGGGCTTCGCGCACCGTCGGCAGACGCGGAACGCCGTGCCCGCGCCCGGCCACGCGACCTCGAGGAACGGGCGCGGCTCCCCGGCCTTGAGGTGCGTGCAGAGGAAGAGGTGCTTCGCCGGGTCCTCGATCAGGCGGTACGGGAGTTCCGCGACGCGTTCCGACCGGAACTCGTCGGGGGGCGTCGCGGATCTCCCCGTACACCAGAGGGTTTTGTGGGTCGCGAAGAAGTGGAAGCCGCGACGTGCCCACTCGACGTAGCCGAGGAGCAATCGGGCCGGCTCGTCCGACTGCTGGACCGCGACCTCGGACTCGCGCGGGGCGCGGGAGAGGCTCGCGTAGGAGACCTCCCCGTCGGGTACGGGGTACGAGACGACGGACGGCGTCTTGGGGTCGAGGTAGAACTTGAGGAGCCCCGCGTACGACCGAACGAGCGGGTCCCCCCAGCGGCTCATCCGCTCGAGCCGCTTCTCGTCGTCCCGCGCCTCGCGCGCCTCTTCGAGCTCGGCCTTCAACCGGTCGAACTTCTCGGGAGGACAGTCGCGGGTGCGGCGCGGCAGGAGGGGGTCGACCGACTCGCGGAGGACCTTCGCCCGCGCGATGAGGTCGTGCTCGCGCACGCCGGTCCCTTTCCGAATGCGGGGCATGCGATGACCTCCGCCCGAGCGAACGACGGGTCGTACATATTCCCGCGGGTCCCCTCTCGGGGGCTAGCGGTGGCACGCATCGAGGAAGTGGCGGAAGATCTCGCGCCCGCCTTCCGTGTGTTCGACCTCGGGGTGGAACTGCACTCCCCAGATCGGCTTCGAGGGGTGGGTCATCGCCTCGACCTTGCAGGCCGCCGAATGCGCGAGGACCTCCCAGCCGGGAGGCGCCTCCGCGACCTCGTCGTTGTGGTTCGCCCACACCCGGAATCGGGGCGGGAGCCCCGCGAAGATCGGGTGGTCCGGCCGGTCGACCTGGAGGTCGACGGAGCCGAACTCCGGCGAGGAGCGGAGGAGCTTTCCCCCGAAGTGTCGCCCGAGGTATTCGTGCCCCAAGCAGATCGCCAGCACGGGCACGTCGACCGTGTCGATCCACTCCCCGACCCGACCGAGGGGGTCGTCCGTCCCCTCGAGGCTCAGCGCGCCCCCCGAGAGGACGACGCCGTCGGCGTGGAGCTCCGAAAGGGGAGTGGTGTTCGGCACGATCCGGGTCTCCGCGCCCAGGTCCCGGAGGACCCGCCACTCGCGGTGCGTCCACTGACCGCCGTTGTCGAGGACCGGGATCCTCATCCGCGGCCTCCGGTGGGGGGGCGTTCGGCTGGGGGGTCGCGGGCGTCGTTCGCGCGGGAGAGCCCGTCGACCGTCGCCTTGATGTCCCGGATCTCTCCCCGCATCTTGAGCATCTCCTCCTCGAACGGCGTGAACCCCTGGGTGCGGAGCACGCGGGCGGAGATGTAGATCCCGATGTAGACCGCCCCGACGAGCGCGAGGATCGTCGTGAACACGAGCGCGAAGACGAAGGCGAGGGGGTCGCCGATCGCGGACTGGATCGGCACGGTGAACACGTGGGTGATCTCCGCCACCTCGACGAACAGGAGGAACACGATGAGGACCGTCCAGAGGATGATCCCCCAGCGCGAAGCCCTCATCCGCCGCCCCCGGACCCGACGTCGACGAGGGTGATGGGGAGGGGGAGGTTCGAGACCGGCGTGGAAAAGCCGCCGATCCCCGACGTGCCGGAAGCGACGGTGAGGGTGTCGGTCGACGACCCCGGGGGCGTCCCGACCTCGAGGGCGATGAGTGCGACGTAGAGGGCGCTCGCCCCGTTCGCCGTGTAGAGGGCCGTGACGTTCACCGCGACGGGGCTCCTATTGGTCGACGCATCGACCGCCACGACCGAGGAGGCGTTCTGCCAATCCGTCCAGTTCAAGCGGCCCGAGGGAAAACCGCCCGTCCAGTTGAAATCGGTCGCGAGCGCCAGGCGGATCTCCGAGTAGCGGGCGGTGGAGCTCAGCGCGCGGACGTAGAAGTGGATCGTCGAGTTTCCGGGGAGGGCGTCGACGATCAGCTCGGCCTGCGAGAAGATGCTCCCCGCCACGGGCTGCCCGTTCGAGGTGAGGACCGGCGTGAGGACGATCAGGATCGCGAGAAGGAGCGCGACTCCGACGAGCGGACCCGGGAAGAGGCCGGCGAGACGGCTCACGGGCTTCCCTCCGCTCCGACCTTCCAACCCCGATACAGTCGATGGGCCACGCCGAGATGGTCGAGCACCTTGCCGGCGAGGTAGGCGGTCTGATCATCGACCGATTTCGGATGGAGATAGTAGGGCGGAGCCGCGTCCAGCACCACGACCCCGAGCTCGCTGAGGGTGGTGAGGTGCCGGAGCATCGTCGTCGGTAGGGGGGACTCGCGCGGGACGATGACGAGGGTGCGTCGCTCCTTCAGGTGGACGTGGGCGGCTCGAGTGAGGAGGGTATCGCCGAAGCCGAGCGCGACCTTGGCGACGGTATTCGCCGAGCAGGGAACGATGACCATACCGCGCGTCGGGCTCGAGCCGCTCGCGATCGGCGCACCGAGGTCGTGGTCGGAGTACGTCTGTAAGGCCAGGTCCGAGAGCGCCTTCGGCTCGAGACCGCACTCCTCGCGGAGCACCGCGGTCGCACCGTCGGAGATGACCAGCGCCACCGACACGCCGGCGTCCTTGAGGGCACCCAGCACCCGAACGGCGATCGGCGCGCCGCTCGCACCCGAGACGCCGACGACCACCGGGGCTCCGTTCGCCAATCGCTTACCCGTCCTTAAGAAGCTTCAACGAATCGGTCGATAAGACAGTTCTCGGGGCGGACACGGTGGGGCATCGAGCGGCGATCGTCGGCGCGGGGCACACGCGGTTCGGTGCACTCGAGGCGGGGCCACGGGTCCTCCTCCGTCAAGCGGTCGACGGCGCCTTCGAGAGCGTCGACCGGGGCGCCGACCGCGCCGCGGTCGGGGAGACGTTCCTCGCGACCCTCGGATTCGGCGGATGGCAGATCGGGAACTCGGCGGCGATCCTCGCCGAGGAGGCGGGGATGCCGGGGGTGCCCACGACTCGGATCGAGAATGCCTGCGCGTCGGGGGGTTCGGCCCTGCGGGCCGCGGTGCGGGCCGTGCAGCATGGGGACCGCGACCTCGTGCTCGTCGCCGGTCTCGAGAAGATGACCGATGTCCCGAACGCGCGGCGCCGCTATTGGCTCGGCGTCTCGGGCGACACCGAATGGGAACGGCTCGCGGGGCTCACGTTTGCGGGCGTCTACGGCTTGATCGCCTCCCGGTACCTTTCCGAGCACCACGTCTCTAGGGACGCGCTCGCCGAGGTCGCCGTAAAGAACCACGAGAACGGGGCGCTCAACCCGAACGCCGAGTTCCAGAAGCGGGTCACCCGGGACGACGTGCGGAACGCGCCTCGCGTCGCCGACCCGCTCGGCCTCTACGACTGTTGCCCGGTCAGCGACGGCGCGGCCGCCGTATTGGTCGCCAACCCCGAGGTCGCCCGGAAGTACACGGACAGCCCGGTGTACATCGACGGGGTCGGCGCAGGGTCCGACTTCTTGGCCGTCCAGGAACGGGCCGACCTCACCAAGTTCGGAGCGACCCGGTGGGCGGCCGACGAGGCCTTCCACTCCGCCCGGGTCCATCGAAACGAGGTCTCGTTCCTCGAGGTCCATGACTGCTTCACGATCGCGGAACTGCTGGCGATCGAGGACCTCGGGTTCGCCGAGCCCGGGAAGGCCGGACCGATGACCCTCGACGGCGCGACCCGGCGAGACGGACGCCTACCGGTCAACCCGGATGGAGGGCTCAAGGCGAAGGGGCATCCAATCGGAGCGACCGGGGTGAGCCAGGCGTACGAGATCTTCCTGCAATTGCGCGGCGCGGCCGGCGCGCGTCAGCTCGCGCACCCCGAGCGGGCGTTGGCTCACAACGTCGGGGGCGCGGGCGCCACCGCGACGGTCACCCTCTTCTCGGTAGGATAGAGCGTGCGAGCGATCACGAGAGCCGCCGCCTACGTGCCGACCGGGACCGGTGCCGGGGTACGATCCGCCCGGCCGGACGAGGATGGGTTCACTATGGCCACGACCGCGGCCGAACGCCTCTGGGGCCCGGCCGCGGTACCTCCGTTTCCGGCGCGACTCCTGCTCGTCGGCGACCTGCCTCCCACCGCCGACGCCGACTTTGCGCGGTTCCTCGGTGCCCCGTTGCCCACCGAACGTTGCCGCACCGGGCGTTCGGGCGTGGAGGCGGCGCTCCGGGCCGCCACCGACTCCGGACGGGGAACGGAAGGCGTACTCATCGCGGTCGTGGACCTCGCCCAAGATCGATCGGGCCCGGCGGAGGCTCGCCCCGTGGTCCGCTCCGATGCCGGGGTCGCCCTCTGGGTCGGGGAGACCGATCGCACCGACGCCCCCACGGCATTGGAGCCGTCGACGGACGACGGGGCCGGGGCGACTCCCGCCCTCTTCCGGCTCGGCCGAAGCCTCCGCTCGTCGAGACCCCAGGACTGGCTCGGGGATTGGGACATCCCCTTGGAGACCAGCACTCCTGCCGCGACCCCGCTCCCCGCCCGACCGGAGCTTCCGTCCGAGGGGCCGCTATCCCAGGGGGCGTACGTTCCGCGGCCGCGGTACGTGGAGAACCTTCCGAGCCGATGGCGGCTCCTGGCGGAAAGGTGTCGTTCCTGCGGAGCCGTCACCTTCCCGATCCGGGGTCGATGTCGTCAGTGCGGCCGAACGGACGCTCTCGGGGTCATCCGCCTCCCCACCGACGGGGGGGAAGTCGTCGCGACGACCACAATCGGACCGGGAGGCCAGCCGACGGAGTTCGATGAACAGGTCGCCTCGAGCGGCCCGTACGGGGTCGTCCTCGTGGAGCTTCTCCCAGGGGTCCGGCTCACGCTCCAGGTCGCGGACGGCGCGACGCTCGCGATCGGCTCGCGGGTAGCCACCCGACTGAGGCGGCTCTATCCCATGGAAGGAGCGTGGCGGTACGGCCGCAAAGCCGTGCCGCTCGGCGTGGGCTGACGCGGGTCGAGTTCAGGCGAAACCCTGCACGTCGCGGTCGTGCGGCTGCTTGCGGGAGTATGGCTCCGCGGTGATCCCCAGGTGGGTGGACAACGTGGTGAACGTTCTGACGAGTTGGTCGACCGCCTTCGCGAGCTCACGTTGTTCGGCCCGGATCTCGTGGATCTCTTCCCGGAGCTGTCGGAGCTCGACCTCCCAGCGTTCCTTCTCCACCGGAATCGTCATGAGTACCCTCTCGGGCCACGACGGAGTGTACGTACATAGGGGGTTCGGAGTCGACCCTCAGGTTCGCGTCCCCGAAGGTCCGAACGGGGAATCCGACGTCCCCTTCTCGACGAAGGGGGTCCAAGCCCGCTTTTCGGGGTCGTAGTCGACCCGCTGAAGCTCGACGACGAAGCTCTTCAGCAGGTCTCCGGGCGAGGGCCGGACGGAGATGGCGTAGACGTAGATCCCGAACCCCATGAATTCGCTGACGCGCCGAAGGGCCTCCGCGAGGTCCTCGCGCGGCACCGTGACCCGAACCGAAGTCTCTCCGAGGAGGCTCGAGAACTCGTCCATGTCGAACGGTCGCTCGAGCGAGATGAGCGGAAGCGGGGCACCCGCCACCTTCTCCGCTGGAGGGCTAGCCGTCGAAGGCTTCGGAGGAGCGGTGGAAACCGGGGGAGGTCCGCGCACGGACAGTGCCGGATCCTTAGGGGGGTACTTGTCTAGAACGGGGGAGGCGTCCCGCCCCACGAACTTGCCCGGAGTGGGGGGCCGGCCCCGCTGGTCGCGGGATCGGGAGGTCGGTCGCGAGCTCCGCCGCTTGCGGGCCATACGTGGCGACGGAGGCCCCGTGGGCCATAAGCTGACGGCCCCGGAGCTGCCCCCGGGCCGTAGGGGTTCCTCGCAGGGCAGGGGGCCCCCCTCTGGGGGGGTCCCGAAGGGATATCCGGCCCCTTGTAGCTCGAGAGACCGTGCGACTCCCCGTCACGGGCTGCTACTTTTGTAGCGTCTTTAACGACAGATGAATTATGTAGCCCCATGTGGGTGGTCCGGTCCAAGTTCCGACCGAAAGGTGCGGAGCTCGAAGTGGAGAAAAGACAATGCCGGCACGTGTCATGAAGGAGTTCCAGGCCCCGCGGGGCCTGCCCAGGAAGACCGCCTCGGTCTGCCCCGAATGCATCAAGGTCATTCCCGCGATCGTTCGGGAGAAGGACGGACGGGTCATCATGGAAAAGACCTGCCGTACCCATGGCTACTTCTGGGACATCATCTCGAACGACGTCGACTTTTACCTCCGGATGGAGGTGTACGCTCACGACGGGGTCGGCTACGAGAACCCCTACTACGACAAGTTCCGCGGCTGCCCGACGACCTGCGGAATGTGCAGCCACCACAAGTCGCACACGGGACTCGCCCTGATCGACCTCACGAACCGTTGCAACCTGAAGTGCCCCGTCTGTTTCGCGAACGCGAACGCCGCGGGCTACGTCTTCGAGCCGACCCGGGAGCAGATTCACTTCATGCTGAAGACGCTCCGGGAGCAGAAGCCGGTCGGAACGGTCGCCGTTCAGTTCTCGGGCGGGGAACCGACGCTCTCTCCGCTGTTCCTGGACGCCGTGTCGATGGCGCGGGACCTCGGTTTCAAGCAGGTCCAGGTCGCGACCAACGGTATCCGGGTCGCGAATGAACCCGGCTTTGCCCAGGCATGCCGGGATGCGGGGCTCCACACGCTCTACCTGCAGTTTGACGGACTGGACGACGAGATCTACCGGAAGGTCCGGGGGGTTCCGCTCCTGAAGGTCAAGCAGAAGGCGATCCAGGCCGCCCGGGAGACGCACTCCTCGGCCGCCGAGCTCGCCGCGGGGAAGCCGGACAAACCCATCTCGGTGGTGCTCGTTCCGACGCTGGTCGGGGGGTTCAACGAGAAGGAGATCTGGCCGACGGTCAAGTTCGCGATCGACAACATCGACGTCGTGCGCGGCGTCAACTTCCAGCCGGTCGCGCTGACGGCCCGTATCCCCGACAAGGACCGCTTCCAGATGCGGTTCACCCAGTCGGACCTCGTGCGGATCCTCTGCACGGAGGGGCCGTTCGAGAAGTCGGACTTCTTCCCCGTGCCGTCGGTCGCGCCGATCTCGGAGCTCGTCTCGATCATCCACGGTGAGGAGAAGATGACCCTCACGACCCATCCCGGATGCGGATGTGCCACGTTCGCCTTCATCTCGAAGGACGGACAGAAGATCACCCCGCTGCCCCGGTTCATGGACGTCGACGGCTTCTTCGAGAACGTCGAAACGATGATCGAGAAGTACCGGGACGCGCGATTCTCGCGGGTCCGGACGGCGGTCGCGGGCGCGCGCCTGCTCCACGACGTGTCGAAGTACTTCGACTTCGCGAAGGCCCCCGAGGGGCTCAGCGAGAAGAACTGCGTCAAGGTGATCGCGGGGATCTTCACGGAAGGGAACAAGGAAGCCCTCGCGAAGTTCACGTGGCGCACGCTCTACATCGGGAACATGCACTTCCAGGACGCGTACGACTACGATATCCAGCGCCTGATGCGCTGCGATATCCACTACGCGGTCCCGGACGGACGCGTCATCCCGTTCTGCTCGTACAACTCGGGCCCGATCTACCGGACGGAGGTCGAGAAGAAGTTCTCGATACCGATCCCCGACTGGCAGGCCGCGAAGAAGCAGGGCGGGGCCGGGATGCTGAAGACCATCGAAACGATGGGCGTCAACGGCGAGGTCGTCGTGGACCCGGAGTACTACAAAGTCCGCGCGCTCAAGGGCGCCCCCGGGATGTCCTCGACCTAGACGGGACGTTCCTCCCTCGGTTGCAACCCCTTCTTCCTTACCTTATCTTTCGGACGGTCCCTCGAAGAGGGTCGCCCCCGCGCGACGCCACCGACGGCTCGCGGGGCCCGCTTCCTTGGCGCTCGCCGTCATCCGCTGGTCGACCTTCTTCCACACTCCCGCGGTCCGGGAACGATCGTCGCTCGGCGGGCGCAGCGGGGCGGCGTCCGGATGCGCCGAAAGCCACCGAAACCCCGCCTCGATATGCTTGCACGTGCCGAGGCCCCGTCGTGCGAAGTCGGTGCATGTGCACAGCGCACTCGTTCTCGCCGGGAACTCCGGGAGCATCACCAGGTATCCTGTCCCGTGGATCGGATTCCGCACCTCGAGCACCGGGTAGGGATGGGGGCTCCGCAGCCGCACATCGAGCGGTTCCTCGAGCGCCCGGGCCCGCCGCTCCGCCACGGCGGCGGCGTCCGCCGGCGGGCTGCGGGAGCGTCGGGGTCCCGGGGGAGCGCGCTTCACGCCGGCCGGAGGCTGTCGGGGGCCATTACCGCAACGGGGCAATTCGAGGGGTCTCGATGCCTCGCTGAGCAAAGATAATTATGCCCGGATTCCCCCGCCGGGGCCAGTGACGGTGCCCTCCGAACCGCCCGAGAGCATCCCGGGTTCCTCTCGTGGGGCCCGACGAGACCGTCATTCCGGGGCCCTCGCGTGATCAACACCACGACCCTGTTCATCATCGGCCTGTTCCTGCTCGTTGCCTCCGCGGTGATCGTCGGAGAGCTGTTCACCCACCTTGGACAGGCCGCACTGGTCGGCCAGCTCATCGTCGGGGTGATTCTCGGCCCAACTCTGCTCGGCCCGTCGCTGGGTCTCACGAACACGACGGTCGTCTCGCAGTTCTCCGGCCTTCAGACGCTCGCCACCTTCTTCATCCTCCTGATGGCGGGGCTCTCGGTGAGCCCGAAGCAGCTCCGGGCGACCGGAGTGAGCGCGCTCCTGCTCGGCGTCGCCATCTTCTTCGTCCCGTTCCTCACGGGTGCGGCACTCGTCCATCTGTTGTTCCCGAGCTGGAGCCCGATCCTCGACCTGTTCGTCGCGCTCGCGATCTCGATCACCGCCCTTCCCGTGCTCGGCATCATGCTGCGCGAATTCGACCTCCTCGAGACCCGGTTCGGTTCGATGCTCCTCAACGCCTCGGTCGTGAACGAGCTCAGCGCGGTGACGATGTTCGCGATCCTCCTCCGAGTCGCGCCGGGTGGAGGTGGAGGCAGTGCGTGGTCTGCGGTGGGCATCTCGATCGGGACGGTCTTCCTGTTCCTCGCGACGATCCTCGCGATCTACCTGCTCCTCCAGTGGCTCGCCGCCCGGCCGTCGTGGAAGCGCTGGGTCAAGGGATTCCGGGCGACCTGGAACTCGCGAGAGGCGGGATTTGCCCTCCTCATCGTGGCCGGGCTCGGGGCCGCGCTGTACTCCCAATATCTCGGTCTGACGTTCATCATTGGGGCGTTCTACGCCGGCATGCTGATCACCCCCGAAGTCACGGGGGCGAAGGCGCATCGTTCGATGAGCCTCGTCTTCGAGGCGGTCACGTGGGGGTTCTTCATCCCGCTGTTCTTCGCCCTGGTGGGCTTTGACACCGATTTCCGAACGTTAGGTGGCGGCCTCACCCTGGTCGCGTTCGCGGCCGTGGTCGTCTTTGCCATCGCCTCGAAGTTCCTCGTCGGCTCGGGCGTGGCGCTCAGCCTCCGGTGGAGCACGGACGAAGCGTTCAGCGTCGGGTTCCTCGTCACGAGCCGGGGAGCGGTCGAACTCGCGATGGCCGTCATCCTGCTGGACGCGGGGATCTTCACGCCGGAGATCTTCACGATCGTCGCCGGGGCCGGGCTCATCACGACGATCATCGCTCCGGTCGCCGCCCGGCCGTTCATTACTCGGATGAAGGCCGCCTACCACCGCAGTCACCGGGAACCCGAGCGCCCACCGCCACCCTGGGTCGGGACGGTCTACCTCCCGCCCACTCCCGGTGGGGAGCGGCCCCCGCTCCCCGAGTAGGTACGCGGGGGACGAACTTCCGCCGGGAGCCGTGACCGGTCGCCCGGCACGGTTATCTCCCTCGCGTCTCGTCGCGCCCTCCGTCCCATGGAATCCGGCACTCCGCCACCGAGCCCCGCCGCCCGGGTGCCCTCTCGCTTTACTCGCGGTCAGAAGATCGGGCTCGGCCTACTGCTCACGATCGTCGGGCTCTTCCTCCTCTCCGCGCTCTTGCCGACCGCACCGGGAAAGCTCGGTTTCGCGCTCGCCGTGGCCGCCGTCGGCATCCTATCGCTCTGGGTCGGAGGGATCCTGATGGGCATCGGGAGCCGGTCGTGAACCGGCCCCGCTATTCGGAGACGCGGTGGCCACTGGTCACCGTCGATATCGACGGAACCCTCACCACCATCCACGGCTGGAAGGCGATCGCGGACACCCTGGGCCGCACCGCGGCGTACGAACGGACCCAGCGTCGCTTTATGGCGCACGAGATCGGCGAGGACGAGCATTTGGAGGACATGCTGAAAATCGCCGCGGGCCGAAGCCTCAAGGAGGTCGAGGAGGCGATGGCGGGGACCCCCCGGATCGACCGCATCACGGAGGGGGTCCAGCTGCTTCACGACCGGGGCAGTCGCGTGGCGCTGCTCACGCACAATCCGCCGTACGTTTGCGAGTGGTACTGTGTGAGATTCGGCTTCGACGAGTTCGAGGGTGCCGGGGCCCAGGCGATCACCGGCGGCATCATCCAGGCGCCCGAGTACGTCCGGGCGGACAAGGCGTCGGGGCTCCGCCGGCTCACGGAACGGAACAACATCTCGGCGTCCCAGGTCGTCCACGTCGGGGACGGCTGGGCTGACGCGGCGGTCTTTCCGCTGGTCGGCGCCGGGGTCGCGCTCAACTCGTCCCTTCCCGACGTGGAGGCGGCCGCCGACCTCGTGCTTCGCACGCGCGACTTCCGCGAGGTCGCGGTCGCGATCGAAGCCTTGCCACCTCGCCGCTGAACGGTGCCCCCGGAATCTCAGAATTCTTATAGCGGGGCCGCCGCCTCCCCCGGTCCAATGGAGTATGTCATCGTCCGGGCGGTCCACCCGACGTGGCTCACGATGCAGCTCCCGCTCGAGGTCGCGGAGCTGATCCGCTTCCGCCCCGAAGAGGGGAACTCCCGGGAGGTCAGCCGGGCGATCAGCTTCCTCGCTCGCGGTCCGGGCCTCGTCCGGGTGATCGGGGCCCATCCGGCCCGGGAGGCCCTCGCCGTGGAGACCGTCCGCGGACGACTCCTGGCGACGGCCCGACCGGGAGACCGGCACATTTTCAGTCTCCCGACCGCGGCCATCCGCCACCTCGACCTCCTGGTCTACTCGCGCGGGCCCCGCGCCGGGCGCGGAACGGACGACCGAACGATCTGGTTCGTGCCGGCGCCCGAGTACTACGAGTACCGTTCGGTCGTCGAGACCGGCAAGGTCTGGACGGGCCCGTCGAGCGGGCCGTTTGCCCATGTCTACCTCGCGAAGTCGCTCTTCCCCTTCCCCCGCGAGTTCTCGCAGCTCGCCGAACTCGAGAACCGGATCGAGGAGGAAGAGTGGCGCCCGGGGATCGAAGCGCTGCAGAAGGTCGGCCGTGGCCGACGTGTGGTGCTTTAGCCCTCGGGCACCACCGATGTATAACTTCGGCAGCCCCGGATCCCGCGCTCGTTTTCGTCAGAAAAGTGGGACTTTCCCCGCCGGTGACGAAGGGCTGCTTTACGTCACGGGTTCAGCGGATTTCCCAACGTATTTATACGGTAACCAAGGATAGATTCGAACATGCGAGGTCCTGGCAGCGATTCCAAGGCACCGAACCAGAGGTACACCCTCCGGAATCCCGTCCCGCTCCGGACCGAAGCGGACATCAAGACCACCCGCGCCGGCATCCCCACCGACGCGGTCCTGACGGACTTTGCGGGCCCGGTCGATTTCGACTCGCTCGCGAAGGCGATCCGACGCTCCGTGGGCCACGAAGGGATGCGGCCCGAGGACGCCCGGTCGATCGCCGCGCACGTCCTGAACTTTTTCGGGTTCAACGAGCGGATCATCGACAACGTGCTCGAGCCCGACGACCGCGACACATTCTACATGCTCGAGGACACCGGCATCCTCGAGACCGAACGGGACGAGACGACGCTCTACGACGGCCGCGAGTGGCGTATCCACTACTGGATGTTCCGCAAGGACCGCATCTTCGAACTCGCCCGCGAAGAGAGCGCCGCAATGGCCGCGGCGGGGGAGCAGGAGGTCATCTACTCCTCCAACGCCGCCCGCTCGGGCGCCTTCCATCTCCCGCACGGCGAGCACGGCACCGGAATGCCCGCCCACGCCGTCTACCACGAGCTCGGGGACGAGATCTGGCTCGAGCGCCGCCAGAACCCCGCCCCGCCGCCGTCCCCGCCCGGACGCGGTCGCCGCCGCGGCGGCGACGACGAATAGGCGCCCCTCCTCCGAATCGTTAACCGCGCCGGCGAATCCGCCGTCGGGATGCGGCGGATCCTCCTCCTCGCCCATCGGGTTCCTCCGAACGGCCGCTTCACCCTGAACGACCTCGCGGGCGGGGCCGGGCGGATGGACGAGATCGCCCGAGCGGTCTCCACCGCGTTCACCACTTCGAACGACCTCCGCCGGGATACCGAGCTCACAGTACTGTTCGTCGCCGAGCCACCCCCTGCCGCCCGTAAGATCGAGCTCTTCGGCGCGCGCCTACGCTATCTCAACCCGGACGAGCGTTCGACCGCCGCCCTCCTCAAGAACGCCCTGGTCCGGTCGGTCCTCCATCCGGAGGAGCTCGAATCGTCGCCCGGCCTCCGCGTCTCGGCCGCCGACCCCGAGCGCGAGCTCCGGGCGTTCTTGGCCCGCCCGGGAACCGTCTGGCTCACCGAGACCGGCTCACCGCTCGCCGAATACGAGACCGGGCTCGAGGATTTCGGTGCGGTCATTTCGGACCCGTACGACCCCACCGAGGCCGAGGTCGCTATCCTTCGGGCGTCGGGGGTTCCCCCGCTCTCGGTCGGTCCGCGATCGCTCCGGACGTCGCAGGTCGTGGACCTCGTGCATCACGCGCTCGACCTCCGCGAGGTCGGGCGCTCGCCTCCCGGGACGGCCTAGCGCGCTACGATCGGGGACGGCGGGGGCGAATGGAGCGCGTCCCGCACGCTGCGCGGACGCAGGCCGCCGATCACCGCGGTGAGCCGGACGACCTCGCGCGGCTCGGGCCGGATCCGGGTACCGAAGACGAGGCGCTGCGGGTCGCCCAACCGCTGCCGCATCACCCGGAGGACCCGGTCGAGCGTGCGGAGCGTGAGGTTCGCCCCACCGTCCAGATGGACGATCGCCGACGCGGAGTCGGAGAGGTGGAAGTCGAGGAGAGAGTCGGAGAGCGCCTGGTGGACGAGGCGCTCCGGTTCCGAGACATGGTACTCGCCGACGACGAGGGTCGACAAGCCCGCCTCCCGCAGGTGGTTCTTCAGGCTCGCGAGGTCGACGTTGAGCTGCGAGGGGTTCTCCACCATATCGACGAGGCTGGTGACGAGGGAATGCAGGTAGGCGTTCCGGACGTGGAAGACGCGATGGATCGGTAGCGATTCGAACCGACGGAGCTTCTCGTTGGCGAGCGCGAGCAGGAGGCCTCCCATCTGCTCGAGCTCGGCGATCGTCGCCTCGACGTTCTCCCGCCGGCCCTGGTTGGTGTCGAGCTCGACCTGGAAGGGAAGGAACACGACCGGGACGGGGAGCGTCTCGGTCTTGCGGAGCTCGCGTGCGAGGAACGGGAGGAGCGCGCTCCCGGTGCCCCCGCCGAGACCGGCGAGCAGGAAGACGATGTCGAACGGCGCGAGCCGCCGGAGGATCTCCTCCTTGCCGTCCTCGGCCGCTCGGAGGACGGACGCGCGGTCCCCGCCGCTTCCCCGTCCGCGGAGCTCTCGAGCCCCGATGAGGATCCGTTCCTCGACGCCCATCCGGAGCAGGTGCTTCGCGTCGGTGTTGACCGCGAAAGCCCGCACTCCGGGGATGCCCAGGTTGACGAGGTCCTGCACCGCCTCGCTGCCGGCACCGCCGAGTCCGACGACGGCGCATGGCGGCGCGAGCGCGAGGGAGGCCCACGCCTCGGGCGGCTTGGGTTCGAGTGTCATCGACTCCCCTCGCCGCCTAGGGCGGAGGGGAGCCCTCGGCAGCGACCGGTTCCCCTTCCCGGCGGTGGGAACGACTGGCCGGCGAGACCTGCTCGAGCCGACCGCGGATGTACTCGCGGACCGCCGAACGCACGGCGTCGTCGACGCTCACCGAATTTCCTTCGCGAACGAACTCCTCGAGCCGGTTGTTGTCCTGGCGCGAGAGCTCGACCACGACCTTCCGGACGTTCTGTGGAGGAAGGTTGAGCTCGATGTACTGCTCGAGCCCGTCGCGGATGGTGTCGGAGATCGTGGGCGTCTCCTTCGCCTGTTGGATCTGCTTCAGCTTCTCGAGAAGTTCCTGCGGGATCCGCACGGTCACCCGCTCCGAAGTGTCGACCATGCCCGTCAGACAACACCCCTAGCTTTGTCTGACGATTGACATATCGTATCGCTCGTATATGAATCAACCGGCCGGCGCGTTTTCGCCGGACGCTGAGCGGCGCCCGTCAACCGCTCCCGAGGAACGTCACGTTAAGGCGGGCGCGGACCGAGGCCACCTCCGAATCGGGGGCCGACCATTCCATCGCATTACCCAGCCCCGGGGCGCGTCCGCCGCGAAGCGGGGGGACCCAGGGCGGTATCGACGCCGATGAGCGGGCTCGCTGCGTCCTCGCTGACGCCCGCCGCGATCGCGATGCTCGCGGTGAGCGCGGTCGTCATCGCCGTGTACTTCCACGTCGCCTTCCGACTTGCACGGACCGCGAGAGCGGAGTCCGCCCGCATTGTCACGGGTGCGCTGTCCTCGATAGTGGCTTAAGTCGATGCCGCGCATGTTTATCGTCGCGCGGGCGAGGTGATGGGTGAGCCGGTCGGAAGATCACGATCCCCGTAGGGGTCGACCGACGCATCTCCGCCCGCAGGCGTGGGGGTGCGCGCGGAGATGAGTGTGCTGATCCCGGCGAGCCAGACCGCTGCCGCCGTCGCGGCCGCCGCGACGACACTCGGGGTGGCCGTAGTGTACCTGTTGATCGGATACCGCATCGCCGACCGGCAGGTATCCCGGCCCGCCCGGCTGGCGTCCTTCCAGTTCGCCCTCTGGTGGGGAGGTCTCGGGGCGTCGCTCGGGATCGGTGGGATCGAGCTCCTGCTCGCGGTCACGGGCGAATTGCCGTACGCCCTCGCGATGACGCTGTACCTGGTCACCGTCCTGGTGGATTGCATCTTCCTCTGGGGGCTCGTGGGTTTCCTGACGTACGTCTACACGGGCCGATACCACGTCTTGGAGGTGAGCCTCCTCTACGTCGGCTTCTACATCGCCTACCTCTACTGGTTTTTCGCGCAGAACCCCTACGCGGTCGTGTTCGAGGCGGCCCAGCCCGTTTGGCAGTACTCCGTGGCCGGGATCGTTCCGCTCGAAGCGGTGCTGCTGGTCGTGCTCCTCGGGCCTGAGGTCTTGGGGGCGATCCTGTATCTCTCCCTCCGCCTCCGAACCCGGGACTCCGCTCAGCGGTACCGGATAGCGCTCGTCGGAGGCGGTATCCTCCTATGGTTCGCTCTCGACCTCTTCTTGCCGGCCACCACGATTCCCTGGCTCATCGCCCGAACCATACTGCTCGTGATCCCGGGGACGATGAGCCTCGTCGCGTTCTACCCACCGGCGTGGGCTCGCCGGAAGTACGGGGTCACCAGCTTCGACCAGCAACTCGTCGAGCAGCCAGAGCCGGGGGCGCACTCATGATGCGAGCCCGAGCGGGCGCATGGGCGCGGACCTCCGGGTTCCGAGGGCCGCCATGAGCGACCCCGCTCGCCGACTCGTACCGCTGCTGGTCACGGGGTTCCTGGCGCGCCGACCCGTTGCGGTCCCGGCCCAGGGGTTCGACGACCAATCGCGGTTATTGCTCGACCTCCCCCAAGGGGTGCTGATCCTCGTGGACGAATCTCAGGTCGTCCGGTATGCGAACATCTCGCTCGAACGGTTCCTCGGATACGCACCGAAGGAGGTGGTCGGCCGACCCCTCGCCGAGCTGTTCATCGCCTCCTCCCGCGGGAGCCTCAGCCGCATGGTCGAGGCGAACCTCCCGGGGGACCCGGTCGTCTCCGGTGAGTTCCGGGGGCTCCGCAAGGACGGGTCGGTGATCCCGCTCCAGGTGATCGTCCGGAGCGCGGTCGTGTCAGGAATGACAGGAGACAAGATGACGGGGGTCTACCTCCGCGACTTCGCGGAGCGCGAGAAACTCGTCGACGCGCTCGCGGGCCGAGCCGCGGAGCTGGCTCGCTCGAACCGGGAGCTGGAGCAGTTCACCTACATCGCCTCCCACGACCTCCAGGAGCCGTTGAGGATGGTCGGCAGCTACACACAGCTGCTCGAGCAGCGCTACGGCGCGCAACTGGATGACGACGCCCGGGAGTTCCTCCATTACGCCCAGGAGGGCGCGACGCGGATGCGAGAACTGATCGACGCACTGCTCGCCTACTCCCGGATCGATACCCGGGGTCAGGCGTTCTCGCGAGTCGCGATGAGCCAGGTTCTCACGCTGGCGCTCGCCAACCTGCGCGAGTCGATCTCCGCCGCGAAGGCGGAGGTGACGGTGAACGGCCCGATGCCCGAGGTCACGGGAGACCCGGTCCAGCTCGGGCAGCTATTGCAGAACCTGATCGGGAACGCGATCAAGTTCCACGGACCCAAACCTCCCCACGTATGGGTCACCGCCGGGCGGCGCGGGAACGATTGGCAGGTCGCGGTGCGCGACGACGGCATCGGCATCTTGCCCGAGTATCAAGAGCGCATCTTCGTCCTCTTCCAGCGGCTCCACAGCCGCGAGGAGTATGCCGGCACCGGCATCGGGCTCTCCGTGTGCAAGAAGGTCGTGGAGCGACACGGGGGAAGGCTCTGGGTCGAGAGCACCGGCGTCCCCGGGCAGGGCACGACGTTCAACTTCACTCTGCCCGTCGACGGAAGGTCGCTCGCTCGAACTCCCGGTCCCGCAGCCGACCCCCTCGCCTCCCAAACGAAGGCCGAAGCCCTGACGATGATCGAGGCCCGGCTCAAGGAGCTGGTCTAGGGCCCGCCGAGCCGGTCGGGGCCACAAGATTTTACGGATGGAGGTCTCTCGAAAGAACATGCCCTTCGCCGAGCAGTCGCAGTCGCGACCGGTCCAGATTCTCATCGTCGAGGACAACCCCGCGGACGCCCGCCTGGTCCGCGAGGTGATGCGGGACAGCAAAGTGCTCAACGAGATCCAGTGGGTCCCGGATGGGGTCGAAGCGCTCGCCTATCTCCGCCGTCAAGGCAAGTACGCCAATGCCCCACGTCCGAACCTGATCTTCTTGGACCTCAACATGCCCCGGAAGGACGGACGGGAGGTGCTCCGGGAGGTGAAGGCGGACACCGATCTGCGCCGGATACCGATCGTCGTGATGACCTCGTCGCAGGCCGAGGAGGATATCGCCCGCGCGTACGACCACCACGCGAACTGTTACGTCCGCAAGCCGATCGACTTCGCGCAGTTCCACGAGGTCGTCAAGTCGATCGAGACGTTCTGGTTCGCGACCGTGGAGTTGCCGACGAGGTAGCGCCGAGGGCTCGATTGAGAAGGGACCGATGGACCCGGCCATCACCCGCGTGCTGGTCGTGGACGACAATCCCGGGGACGCCCGGCTGGTCGAGTACGCCCTGAGTCACGAAAGCGAGGGGAACTTTCGCTGCGAACGGGTCGTCCGAATTGCCGCCGCCTTGGAACGGCTCCAGCAGGACGACATCGACGTAGTGCTCCTCGACTTCGGATTACCCGACAGTCAGGGCACGGAGGGACTCCGGAGGATCCGCGAGCGGGCGCCGAGGGTCTCGGTGGTCATGCTCACCGGCTCCACGAATCCCATCATGATCCGTTCCGCCCTTTCGGCGGGGGCGCAGGACTATCTGGTGAAGGGGATCTTTCCGAAGGGTTACCTCGCGTGGGTGATCCGCATCGCGATCCAGTTCCGGAAAGTCGAGATCGACCTCCTCGAGGATCGCCCGCTCGACCCGAGGCCCATATCCGAGCTCAGTGAGTCCGGGATCGGCGTCGGGGTTTTCGGCCCCTCGGGGCCAACGATCGTGAACGAGGCCCTCTCCGAGCTGATGGGGACGCCCGACACGAACCCGGAGGGGCTTCCGCCCTGGCTCAAGGAGATCGTCGGCGAACCGCTCGGCCCGAGCGCTCGCGGCTCCGGCGGGCCCGTCCGCCGGGAAGCGATCCACCTCGATATCGGGGAGATCGCCGTGAAGCATGCCACCGGCGAGCCCGTCGCGCTCGAGTACGTCGTCCGCCGCTTCCCCGCGCTCGAGATCCCGCGGGTGCTCGTGTTCCTGCGAGAGATCTCTCGAGAACGACGGAGCCCAAGACGCCGCCTCGGCCCGGCGCCCCCCGAGGTCACGTTGGTTCCCGGAGTTGCGCCGACCCCTCCCGGGGCGACGGGGCACTCTCGCGAAACCGGTTCGGAGCCGTTGGATCGCGCCACTTGGGAGAACCTCCGGGAGCTCGCGGGAACCGACCATGCCTTCCTCCCCGCGCTCGTCGACGCCTTCCTCGGCGAAAGTCGCCGGCTGGTGGGGAGCCTACAATCGGCGGTGGACGATTCCGACACCGCGCGCGTCAGTCGGATCGCCCACACGCTGAAGTCGGGGTGCGCTCAAGTGGGCGCACTGGCGCTTTCGGCGCGGTGTGCGACCCTCGAATACCAGGCGGAGACGGGGAACATCCCCGAGACGCGAGCGCTGATCCTACAGGTCGCCCGCGAGTTCGCCGTGCTGTCCGCGGTATTACGGGAGCGGTACCCTCGGCGGTGAGGCGGTACCCCTTCGCTCGGGCCTAGGGGTTCGCCGCAGTGGACTGCCCCTCACGCTCGTCTCGGACCTGCAGGAGCACCTGTCGGATCTGCGCGAGGTGGACTGGCTTTTGCAAGAGCTGGAACGCTCCGCCCTTCACCATCTCGCGGACTCGGGGGTCGTCCGCCGGGTTGCCCGTGCAGACCACGATCGTCACTCCGGGATACTTCGAGCGCATGTACCGGGCCACGTCGTTGCCGCTCTTCGGCGCGGCGGAGCGGGGGTTCAAGAGGTCAAAGACCGGACTGCCGGGCGGTCCTTCGGAGAGCGTGACGTCCAGGAAGACCACATCGGGGCGATGCTCGTCGAACCGGGCGATCGCGTCTGCGGCGCTGCCCGCTTCCGCGATGTCGTCCGACGGAACCTTCTCCTGGTGAAGCGCCTGCCGGATCGTCAGCCGCACGGTCGGAGAGTCGTCGACGATCAGGTACCGGAGTCCTGGCATTCTTGAGGGCGCAGGGCCCCAGGCCCACCCCGCGCTACCGGGAGTACACAAACCTCGTGGCCTTATAGGTTCGTCAATGACGATTCCCGATTCCGCCGAGGTCCTCGGCGCGGAAACCGTCCGGAGCGGACCGTCTTAGACGACCCGCAGAAGAGAATACGGCGCGCTCTCGCCGCCTTCGCTGAGCACGAACGCGGGGGTCCACGGGTCGGACGCGTGGAGGAAGATCCGGCCCTGCACCTGACGGATGTAGAGGCGCAGGGCCGCGGTCGAGCGCAGCGGGTCGAGGAGGGGCGACGAAGGAGACCCGATCGCGATCGCGTGGACCGAGGCGCCCCGGACCGCGGCCTGGATCTGACCCGGGAGACGTTGGGCGAGCTCGGGGGTGATGGGCATCCCGACGGAGGTGGAGATTGCCATCAATCCCTGAAGGAAGATGACGAACAATCCCGGGGCCTCCGGCGTCGAGCCGGAGTGGAGGAACCGCTCCATCCCGATGTCGTTGTTCGGGGTCGGTTCCACCCCGTCCACGGGCTGGCCCAGCCGGACGATCGTCTCCTCGAACTCGGACTTCCCCTCGTTCGGCCCCGCGGGAGGAAGGAGGAAGCGGACCTGCGAGAGGAACCGGCGCCGATCGACTCCGTCGTGGGTTGCCTCCCAGATGTCCTCGGGCAAGGTGCTGCTGTCCGGGATGACGATGACCCGTCCGTTCCGCTCGACCGTCTGCGCGATGATCGGACCGAGGAGCAAGTGGGGGATCTTGTGGGGGACCTCGTTCTCCACTTCGATCAGCGTGGATTTCCCGAGCGGGAGTCGACCGAAACTATCGGCGAACGCCTTCGACCCGGGCCAGAGCAGGCCGGGGAGCTCGTTGGGCTCCGGGTTGAACCGTCCCCCGCGAACGTGGCCGTACGGCCCGATCGGCACGATGCATTCGAAGTGCGCCGATTCGAGAGAGAACGGGTAGAGTGGGTTCTCAATCCGCACTCCTCGGAGCTTGTAGATCGTGAGCCACCGCTCCAGTCGGCCGTGGACGACCTCTCGGCTGGTGACTCCGACCCCGTTGACTAGGTAATCGAGCTGGGTCTGCTCGTCGCGCTCCAGGACGAAGAGGAGATGGGTCTTGGCGCGGCCCATGCGTCGCAAGAGCGATCGTTCGATGTCCGCCCGGGTCGGGAGCTCGCCACTGCCGGCCCCGTCGGTACGACCGAGGTACGAGTCCACGAGGGCGTCCCAGGAATCGATGACGATCAGGGAGGCCTTGTCGGCTTCGAGCCGGCTCCACGCCAACTGGAGCGGCTCCGGCAGCCAGAGGAACTCCGCGAACTCCCGCGTCTCCCCCGCAAGGTCGCTCACGAGCCCGGGCGAGCCTCGCAAGAGGGCTCGCGTGGCCTGAGTGATGTTGTCCGAAGCGGTGTTGTCCAGCATCTGGATGCCGTGCTGGCTGTTCTCGCCGAGCCACGGGAACGCCATCAGCACGTCGTCCTCCGGCACCCGGTTCGTCACGTAGAATCGGTCCCCGGCGAACGATTCGAGCAGCGCGAGCGAAAGGCTCGTCTTCCCCGAGCCGGGCGGCCCGCGCAGGAGCATCGACTGGGGCCCCGGCAGCTTGAGGAAGTCGACGAGCTCCCGAGGGATGGGCAGGGAAGCCCCCATGCTGCCGATGTCTATGTCCGTGGGTGGTTAACCGTCTTCCGATGCGATGCTAACCACCCCCAACCCCCGACTGGGGTCCCGAACGGCCACCGGGCCGTCTCGGGCGGGCCGCCCCGGGGTGGAGGGTCGGCGCTCCACAGGCGCCGCGCCCCACGACCTCTTCGCACGAAGAGGCCAGGGTCACGTCGAGCGAACCCGCCTGCGCGAACGGTCCCAGGTACTGTCGGACCGCGGCCTCGTTCGGGCCCTCGAGGATGACGTAGAGGTGGTGCTGGCCCCGCGCCACAGCATCTCCGTGCAGTTTCAGGCCCGCCTTTTCGGCGTTCGGCGCCGAAAGGATCTGCAGGAGGAACGGTGCCATCTGGGGGTTTCCGGCGGGGCAATGGTCGGCGGAGTGACGGTGTTCGGCGACGTAGAGCGCCGTGCCGTTTTCGAGACGCGGAGGGTATCCCCGTTGTCGATAGTCGCCACAATCGAACGCGCCGGGAGGTCCCGCGGCGATCGACGCCGGACTAGGCGCACGGAAAGCCGTCGAGGAACGACCACCAGGCGCCGATGGCGCTCTTCGCGGAGCGCAGCGCGGTCGGAGCGGACGAAGGACTCCGTCGGAGCTCGGCGCTGAGGATCCCGCGTTCGGCACGAGAATGTTCGACGTCGGCGCCCGTGTGGACCCGGAAGAACTCGTGAGCCTTCGGGTCGTCGATCCCGTACATCGCTCGCAGGCCGCGCGACTTCTCCGCGGCGATCTCGGGGAAGATCGACTCGTACGAGTAGAGCGCTGCGAGGGCGCTCGCCGGGCCCGCCGCCGTGAGGCGCTCGTAGGTCGATAGGAGACCGCGGGTCGGAGGCGTCGCCCGAGCCGAGGACGCGGACCGCCTCGAGACGCCGATCCCCTCCGCGAAGTCCAGCCACAGCTCCGGGTGCGTCGGGTCCCGGCCCTCCTCGTCCGTGAGGTTGTCGAGCAGGACCCTCCGTTCCGCCGGGTTCCGCAACTGAGCGTACGCGGCGGCGACGTAGCGCGGGAAGTTCGATTCGAAGTGGTAGTACTGTCCGGCGTAGGACCGCAGCGTCTCGAGGGGAAGCTCCCCTCGGCTCCAGGCGACGTAGAACGGGTGCTTCAACAAGTGGCGTTCTCGCAGCAGGAGGTCGATCGGGGCGACGCGGCCGTGCATGCGGGAGGGAGCCGGCACCCCTCTAAACGCGTTTCGGCCCGCCGGTGAGGGCGGCGGCAGGATGAAGAACCCCGAGCCGGCTGTTATTCGAGCGATGGCGACGCTGCGCCCGCTTTCTTTCGACCGGGAAACCGCGCTCACGCTGGCCCGGCGGGCGATCCTCTCGCGGAACACGCCGGATGCGGAGATCGCGCCGTTCCTCTCGGCCGTCGAGCGGGACGTGGCGAACGGGGTGGCCGCCGGCGCACTGCGGGTCGACGACCGCCGGGTGATCGGCATCGCCCTGTGGGAGCCGCCCGCGGAGCTCGGCGTGACGGTCCAGGTCCTCTACCAGGTCGAGGAACGCCAAACCCCGGCCGACTATCGCTCGTTCTTTGAGGAGGTTCAGGGGGTCGCCGGTCCGGTCGTCTTCGCCCCCGGATTCCTCGCGGGCTTGGCGGAAGCCGAAGAGAATCGGGTCATGCAGGAGCTCGGCTTCGCGCGATTCGCTCGTTCCGAGATGCGTCTTCCTCCCGAGACGCCGACGCCCAACGGGGCTGCGGACCCGTCCGCCCCGGTTCGCGCGACCCTCCCGAGCGACCTTGCGGAGCTCGCCCGGCTCCACGAGGCCGCGTACCGCGGTACCTTCGATCGGTATCTCTTCCTCGTGCACGCCGACCCGGTGAAGGACGCGGACCTCGCCGTCCGGGAGATCCTCTCGGGACGCTGGGGGGAGTTCCTGGCGTGGGCGTCTCCGGTGATCGTCGAGGGCGTCCACCTTCGCGCGGCCGCACTCGTGGTACGCGCCCCCTACGGTCCGCTGATCGCGGACGTGATGGTCGACCTCGCCTCGCGCGGCCAGGGCCTCGGTCGGGCCGTGCTGAACCGGTCGGTCCGCGCGCTCCGGGAGCGGGGAGAGACCGTCATCGTGCTCAACGTGACGGAAGGGAACCGCCGCGCGATCCACCTCTACGAAAGCGCGGGGTTCGTCCGGAGCGTGGGCCCCGGCCACGGATGGTACTCCACCGGGCGGATCCCGGTCGCGCCCGAAACGACCTAGGCCGGCGCCGCCGACGGGGCGGGCTCGTCGGGCCGGGGATGGAATCCAAGCCGACGTAGCGCGCCGAACGAGGTCGCCATCAGCAGCCCGAAGAAGACGATCCCGCCCCCCGCGGCGAGGTACGTCCCTTGGACCCCCACCACCACGGTGAGCAGCCCGCCCGCGGCCTGGCCGAACGGGACGAGCGCGTAGCTCCCGACCTCATCCGCGGAGAAGACGCGGCCCATCATCGCGTCCGGGACCGTCGCCTGGACCGTCGACAGGAAGACGGTCATGATCATTCCCGGCATCATCCCGTAGACGAAGATGATCGGGAGGGCGAACCAGACGGAGCGCACGAGCGCGAGGCCGAGGAGCGCGACGCCCATCGCGAGGCTGAGCAGGATGATCGCTCGTCCGGCATGCGGCTCGAAATGGAACCGAGAGATGAGCGCGAAACCGAGCGCCACCCCGAGGGTCGACGCGGTGATCATCGCCCCGTACCAGATCCCCTGCGCGAGCCCGAGCCAGCTCGCGACGTAGAGCCCGAGCTCGACAAGGGCGACCGCGGAGAGGAAGTTGACGACCAGTGCCGCGATCGTGATCTGCAGCAGCTCCCGGCGACGCCGGAGGTAGGCGAAACCCTCGACCGCCTCCTTCGCGACGGAACGGATCGGACTCGTGCGCCGCACCGCGAAGTCGGCGTCGATCCGCAAGAGGGCGACCTGGGTCGCGAAGAAGAACACGAAGGAGAGCGCGAGGGCGAACGCCGCCGGGTAGAACGTCAGGATCCCCCCGACCGCGAGCGACCCCCCCGCGCTGAGGAGCGCCGCGGTCGCATAGATGAGCCCGTTCGCGCGTCCGAGGTCCTTCGTCTCGACGAGCCGGGGGATCGCGCTATTGTAGGCGGGACGAAAGAGCGTCGCGCTCGCGACGATCGTGGCCCAGCACGGGTATAGGAGCAGGACCCAGAGGGGAAGGTAGAAACCCGAGGAGACCGGGAACGCGATGTGATTCGCGGGAGCGATGACGAGGTCCGCGACCGCGGCCGTGACCCCGAGCATCGAGACGAGGTTCACGATGCGCATCATCGCGCCGCGGTCGTGGCGGTCCGCGAGCGCCCCCGAGAAGAAGGCGGCGATGAACGTCGGGATCGCGGACGAAAGGCCGAGGAAGGTGAGGGCGATCGCTCCGTAGCTCGTGCGGTCCGCCGCGGGGTACGCGAGAACGACCTCGAAGATGAAGACCACGAGGACGGTCGACGGAGCAGCGAACTGGAGCGCTCCCGCCGCCAGGAACGAGGGGAAGGATGGGCGACGGAACAGCTCGGTGTAGCGGCTCAGGAACTTCCTCCTCCCCGCGCGGACCCGACCCGAGCCCTGCTCGATAAGCCTTCCGAACTCCGCGGGAGGTGCGACGAGGGCCGACCCCAGCGAAACGGGCTTGTAGCCGCCCCCCGTCCCCTCCCCTCTCGGGGTTCTCCGTGCGCCTGCTCCATCACGACGCGACGACCGGAAAGTTCCGTCTCCGTCTCGAGACCCCGAGCGACCTCTGGCGGGTCGCCCGGTTCGTGCACCCCGGGGAGGTCGCCGGTGCCTCGACGACCCGCCGCGACCCCGAGGCGCCGCAGGAAGTCGCCGGGGCGGAGCGGTCGCGGCGGCGCGTCTTCCTCTCGGTCCGCGCGGAGCAGGTCGAGTTCCACGGGTTTTCGAAGCACGTCCGGATCACCGGCCCGATCGTCGAGGGCCCGTTCGATATCGGACGGCACCATACGCTCGACCTCGATGTGGGCGACGAGGTCGTCGTCACGAAACCGAGCCCCTCCGCCGCCGACCGGACGATCCTCGACGAGGGGCTCAAGGGGACGGACGACCCGACGATCGTGATCGCCGCCGTCGACTGGGGCGACTCCTCGATCGTCCGGGTGCGGGGTCGCTCGATCGAGCCGATCGCCGACGTCCGGCGCACGATCGCCGGCAAGCAGTACGAGGGGGGGCAGGGAGAGAAGGACCGTGCCGCGTACGTCGAAGAGCTGCTCGGACTCTTGCGGAGAGAGGGCCCGACGGCGACCGCGCTCCTCGTCGTCGGGCCGGGGTTCCTGAAAGAGCAGCTCCAGAAGCGGATCGCGGAGGCGGATCCCGAACTCAAGAAGAAGCTCAAGGTCTACTCGACCGCCGAATCCGGCCGCGTCGGGGTCGACGAGCTGCTCCGCTCGGGGCGGGCGACCGAGGCGCTGCGGGGCAACGTCGCGGCCGAAGAGGCGGAGGTCGTCGAACGCCTCGTGCGCGCGATGGCCGGGGGCCGCCGAACCGCCCTCGGGCCGGCGGAGGTCGAGGAGGCGGTCGACGCGGGTGCGGTCGAGACGCTCCTCCTCTCGGAGTCGCTCCTGGTCGACCCCCGGGTCGCTTCCACGCTCGACCGAGCGCGCGCGGCGCGCGTGAGGATCTTCGTCGTCCGGGACGAGGGCGAAGCGGGGCACCGGCTCGCCGCGCTCGGACGCGTCGCCGCGCTACTGCGCTACGACTGGACCAGCAGCCGCGCCGCGGCTACGGGATAGACTGGACGGCCTCGCGCAGTTCCTCGAAGCGCCGCTTGAGCTCCTTCAAGGAGTAGCGCAGCGCCTCGCGGGGCGAGAGCGACCCGTCCGTCTCGAAGCGGAGGAAGTGCTTCTCGAGGTCCGCCTCGATCTTGATCGACCCGTGCTCGCACGTCGCCTCGCACGCGCCGCAGTAGATGCACTTCGTCTCGTCGGTCACGGAGAGCTTGCCGCCCTCGAACTCGAGAATGTTCACCGGACAGGACGCCGCGGTCCGCTTGAGGCAGGCGTCGGAGCATCCCTCCTTCTTCGAGATCCGCACGTGCGGCCGCGGGAACATCCCGACGGCGTGCGCGACCTGCCACTTCGCGTGCTCGCGGGCGGAGCCGACGACGGCGGTCGCGTAGGCGAGCAGGGCCTGGCGGGCGCCGAGGCGGACGATCGGGATGTCCGGCTCGAGGATCGCGAGGGAGGCGTCCCCGAGCGGGACGACGTCCTTCGCGTAGACCGTGCAGGGGCCCTTCCGATCGACGGAGAACATCACCTGGCAGTGCGAGCAGCCCGCGCCGCCGCACGTACACTCGGACTTGCGGCGGAACTCTCCCAAGTCGGTCGGGATCGGCAGGAGCCCGAGCCGCAGCGCGACCGCTTCGTCGAACATGCTGGTCGAAGAGTCGTAGTCCTTCCCGCTCACCTCGTCGCGGATCGGGCCGAGGTGAAACTCGACGTCCTCGATCGCGAGCTTCGGCACGTCCGAGAGCAGCGTGCGCCGGATCGCATTGATCTGCGATGCGGTCGGGCCCTCGAACTCGAGCAGCGTCGAGCGCGGCTTGAGCGATTCGATCGTGACGGTCATGGGCTCACACCCGCCGGCCGCGGCGGCCGCCCTTCGGCTTCGTTCCGTCGTGGGGGACCGGGGTGACGTCCTCGATCCGCTGGATCTTCACGCCCGCTCGGGCGAGGGCGCGGATCGCGGCCTGCGCACCGGGTCCCGGGGAGCGAGAGCGGTTCCCGCCCGGGGCGCGCACGCGGACGTGGAGGGTATCGTAACCCTTCTCCTTGATCGCGGCGGCGACCTGGTCGGCGGCCTTCATCGCGGCGTACGGGCTCGACTCGTCCCGTGCCGCCTTGACGACCATCCCGCCGGTCGCCTTCGCGAGCGTCTCCGCACCGGTCACGTCGGTGACCGTGATGTGGATGTTGTTGTAGCTCGCGAAGATGTGCGCGATCCCGATCTTCGCCACGGCTCACGAACCTCCTTCCGGGAGGACGGGCGGCGCTTCGACGGGAGCCGACTTGGCGCTCAGTCGCTCCCGTAGAGCGACCCGCATCGGGTGGTCGTCGCTCGAGAACGGGCTCGTGCCGGCGTAGCTGATCCGGGACTCCTCGTCCAGGCGCACGAGATACCCCGGGCGCGTCACGCGGTGGTCGCCGAGGGAGAAGTGGCCCTGGACGATCCACTTGCGGGCGCTCGACGGGGTCGGGGCGAGCCCGTGTCCGAAGACGACGGTCTCGAATCGCCGGCGCAGGATATCCTCGGTCGTGAGCGCCAGCACGTCATCGAGCGAGGGGGTGCCGACCGAAAGTACGCCGAGATGACCGAGCCGCGCGAGGAGCAGCTCTGTCTCCTTCTGGGCCTGCGGCTCGCCCGTCCGCAAGCGCGCCTGCAGCTCGCGGGCCTGGCCGCGGATCCGTCGCAGGATCGACTGGGCCTTCCAGAGTTCGCGTTTGTTCTTGAGGCCGTACTTATCGAGGAGCACGCGCTCCTCGTCCATCCGGGTCGCCTCCCACGGATGTTTCGGAGTGTCGTACGTCCGCCGGAGGAATTTGGGGTCGCCCATCGATCGTTCACTCCTTCTTCGCGGCCGGAGCGGCGGCCTTGGGCGCCGGGGCCGTCGCGGCCGCCTTCGGGGCGGCCGGTGCGGCGGCCTCTTCCTTCCCGGCGGCTGCGGCGGCTTCCTTCGCGGCCTTCTTCAGCACGCCGGCCGCCATGCCCGTTCGGCCGTTCGAGCGAGTGCGCTGACCGCGGACCTTCTGCCCGCGCTCGTGGCGGACACCGCGGTAGCTTCGGATCATCTTCATCTGGTTGACGTCGTCGCGCCGCCGCGTATCAAGGTCCGGGCCGATGTAGTGGATCGTTATCCCGTCGGGCGGCTCGTGCCGGTGATTGATCATCCACTCCGGGACCTTCGTCGGGAGCGCCGCGAGCGTCGCCTCGATCGTCTCGACCATCGGTTCGGGGAGGTTCCCGATCCGCTCGTTCGCCTTCACGTCCGAGATCCGGCAGGCGACCTCGGCGAGGCGTAGCCCCACGCCCCGCACGCCCGTCAGCGCGAGCGCGACGGGACGCGTGCCGTCCAGGTCGGTGTTCGACACTCGGACAATGTAGCGGAAGTTCGGGTTGTCGGGGACGTACTTCGCCGCCTTGCCGGAACTCCCCGGCGCGGCGGCCTTCGGCTTCTTTCCCTCCTTTCCTTCCTTCGCGTCCTTGCCGTCCTTGCCCTTGCCGCCCTTCTCC
The DNA here is from genome assembly GCA_049585415.1 of Thermoplasmata archaeon. Classification (GTDB taxonomy): domain Archaea; phylum Thermoplasmatota; class Thermoplasmata; order Lutacidiplasmatales; family UBA184; genus Lutacidiplasma. Next base: position 99,543 of record JBAUZT010000019.1, read on the forward strand.
TTCTTGGTCGATTTCTCGGCCGGGGCCTCCGCCCCGGCGTCCGCGGCGGGCGCGGCTTTCTCCGGCTCGATCTCCTTGGAATCCTTCGGCGCGGTGCTCACTCCCTTGGAGGGAAATCCCCCGGCCGCCCGGTCGAACGTGAGCCGGGGCCCACGGTTCGACCCTCGGTCTGAGGGTGCGGCCGCCGAGAAAACCCCCCCTATTAAGTGCTTCGGGGAGGGACCGCCGGTCGGCGGCCCGCGCGCCGTTTCGCGGGCGACGGCGAGGCGCCGACGACCTGGCGTCGCGCTTCCAGCACGCGGTATCCCGAGCCGCGCGCGAGCACCTCCACCGTCCCCGGCCAATGCTCCGCGAGCCACTCCTGGTAGAACCGGATCCCTTGGCTGCCCTTGCCGACCAGCACGAGCCTCCCCGCCGGAGCAAGATGTTCGAGCGATTCGGCGAGGATCCGCAGGACGTGGGGCCTCCCGGCGCGGTACGGCGGGTTCGTCGCGATCACGTCGAACGTCTCGGAATCGACGGGCGCGAAGAACGTCCCGACCCGCACGTCCGCGTTGAGGAGGCCGTTCCGTTCCAGGTTCTTCTTCGCGAGCCGCGCCGCCCGACGGTTCACCTCGGTCAGGACGACGTGGCCCTCCGGGGCCGCCTTCGCCGCGGCGACGCCGACCGCTCCCCAACCGCAACCGAGGTCGAGCACCCGGTCCGCACGGCCGACCTCGAGGCTCTCGATCAAGAGGGCGGTTCCCGGGTCGAGTCCGTGAGCGGAGAACACTCCCTGGTCGACGACGAACGTGAGGAGCTCTCCCCGGTAGAGGAACCGGAGCGTGCGGGGGGCGGAGCGCGAGCGCGGCCGCTCCGAGAAATAGTGGTCCGCGCCGAGCGGGGCGTCGTCGTCGTCGGCCATCGCTACGAGCTGTGGCGCCGGAAGAACGATTCCCGCTTGCCTGAAGCGGCCGCCCCGGACGCGAGGGCCTCGCGCACGAGTTCCTTCTCGTGGCCGGAGAGCGAGCGCGGGATATCGACGTGCACCGTGACGACGAGGTCCCCTCGAGCGCCCGAGCGGAACCGGGGAAAGCCGAGGCCCCGCATACGGAACTGGGTCTCGGGTTGCGTGCCGCTCGGGACCTTCAGCTCGGCGTGACCCTCGATCGTCCGGACCTTCACTTCCCCCCCGAGGAGCGCGGTCGCGAGCGGGACGTGGACCTCGGTGTACGCCTCGGTCCCCTCGCGGCGGATGTGGTCGGACTCTTCGAAGAGGACCTGAACGAACAGGTCGCCGTTCCGCTCTCCGTCGATCCCCGGACCGCCATGGCCCGGGACGCGGAGGATCGCGCCGTCCTCCATGCCGGGCGGGACGGTGACCTCGATGCGCTCCGTCGAGCGGAGTCGACCCGCACCCCCGCATTTCGGGCACTTCTCGATGATCCGCGTGCCGGTACCGCGGCAACGAGGGCACTGGCCCACGGTAACGAACTGGGTGTATCCTCGACTCCGGGTGCGCCGGATCTGCCCCGTCCCCCCGCACTCGGGGCAGGTCTCTATGGCCGTGCCGTTCTTCGCGCCGGTGCCGTGGCAGTCCGGGCACGGTCCTGTCTGGGGCACTTCGATCGTCGGATGGCCGCCTTCGACCGCCGCCGCGAGGGGCAGGCGAATCCCGACCTCGACGTCCCCCCCTCGGAGGGACGGCCCGACGGGGCCGGTCCGCATCCCGGCGAAGCTGCCGAACAGCTGCTGGAACAGCGGGTTCGAGCCGAGGAGGTCCTCGAGGTCGCCCTGGTGGGTGAAGTTCTGCCAAGTGAAGCCGCCCGGACCGAAGTCCCTCTGGACGGCGTCGAACCCCCGCTGGTCGTAGTCGCCCCGCTTCTGGGGGTCGGCGAGGACCTCGTACGCCTCGGAGATCTCCTTGAACTTCGCCTCGGCCGCCTTCGGGTCCTCCTTCGCGACGTCGGGATGGTACTGGCGGGCGAGTTTGCGATAGGCCGCCTTGATGTCGTCGGGCGAGGCGGACTTCGCCACGCCGAGGACCTCGTAGTAATCTCGCTTGGCCATCGTCCGACCGACGAGGAATCTCGGCCCCGGGTATCCTACGGGCGTGGATACTTACGGTTTGACGTCCGAGAGCGGGGCGGCGTCCCCGTCCAATGCGCCACGACCGGCGTCCCCACGGTCGAGAGGAATCGTCGGGCAGCGTTCCCCTCCGAGACCGCGATCTCGACGAGCCCGAAGCTCGACCCGAGACAGCCCGCGCGGCCCCGGTGCAGCTCCTCATAGCTGTGGCCGAACGGTAACCGGCGCGTCGTCCCCCGGCCCAGGAGGACCTCCACGCGCCGGGTGCCCGCCGGCACCCACTCCGTGGGGATGTTGGTGATCAGATTCCCGAACCGGTCCTCGTGAACGACCTCGCCGCGAGCGCCGCCCGCGGAACGATGGGGTTCCGGGACCGAGTACCGATGGGGTCGCAGCGGCGTTCCCAACCGCTGCGGGGCTACGCCCTCGGCGAGCAGTCCCGCGGTCGGGGCGAAGACGTCGCGTCCGTCGAACGTGCCCCCGACTCGCACGCGAGCGGAGAGACGGTCGAGGTCGAGGCGGAACGCCTTCGGGCGCCCCAGCGCCTCCGCGAGGGGCATCAGCACCCCATTATCCGGACCGACGAGGGTCGAGCCGTCCGCGCATCGGATCACGATCGGCGCCCGTCGCCCGCCGACCCCGGGGTCGACGACCGCGACGTGGACCGTCCCCGCCGGGAATCCGATCGCCATCGCGCGGAACAGGAAGGCAGCCTCGCCGATCGCGTGGGGTCGAAGGTCGTGGGCGAGGTCGACCACGGTCCCGGGGGGTCGCCGGCGGGCGAGGACCGCCTTCATCTGGGCGGCATACGCGGAGCCGATGTCGCTCGTGAGGGTGATGAGTCGGGGACCGCGCGGGGGCATGACGCGACCCGCCGGCTCGGCCGGTGGCGGCCGATTACGACTTCATGATGGCGACCAGGAAGATCCCGATCGCGACGAGCGCGCCGATCACGGCGGCGACGATGATGAGGAACGACTCCCAGAGCAGCGACCCGAGCAGGCCGGATTGACCGCCGAACGTCCCCGCGTGGTAGAGATAGGCGGTGAGGACGCCGACCACGAGACCGACGACGAGGAGCGCGACCCCGATCGTCCGGCTCTTACCGCTGCCAAAGTACGCAGTAAAGATCCCCGCGAGGATCAGGAACAGCCCGAAGACGAGCAGGAGGATCGTCAGGAACTGCCAGCCGCCGATCGCCACCGTTGAGTCCACGAGACCGATCATAGAACACCTTTCAGAATTTGATCCCTGTGAGGGTCTTCGTGTCGATGACACCCGGGACCGAACGGATCTTGTCGACGACCAGCTGGCCCAGGGCGTTGAAATCCTCCGCCTCCACTTTCGCGATCAAGTCGTACTCGCCGAAGAGCGGATGGAGTTCGACGATCCCCTTCACCCGGAGCAACTCGGTGTACACCTCGTGCTCCTTGGCGGGGGCCGTGCTGATCAGGACGAACCCGATGGCCAAGCTCGAAACACCCTCTCGACAGGGCGCGACATCGGCCGCCCCTAATAAGCGTTGAGATTTGATGCGAATCGAGGCGGCCGGCGGCGAAACGGCCGGCCCTGCTCTCCACTCCACGGTAGGTCGCTTAAGTAAGACCCCACGTGCGCCCGGACCGGACCATGGCAATCTCGCTGCGCACCTGGCCGAGCCGGCTGGTCGCTCGGCCCTGGCTCCTCGCGTTCGTGCCGTTGAACGCGGCGACCGCCGGCTTCGGGGTCGTCCTCCCCCTCCTGATCCTCATCCCCCTCCACGGGAGTTGGGCGGACGTCGCCGTCGCGGCGACGCTGTACAACGCGGCGGTCATCCTTTCCTCCGTCGTCTGGGGACATCTCGCCGACAAGACTCGCGGGCGACGCTCCTTTCTCCTGCTGAACTACGGCGGTTACGCGGTCCTCTACCTCGCTCTCACCCAGGTGACCTCCCTTCCGCTCCTCGACCTGATCTACACCGGGATTGGCCTTCTTGCCCCGGCGGGGGCGAGCGCGGCGAACCTGCTCATTCTCGAGAAGTTCTCGGAGAGGGAACGGGCGACCGCCTTCGCCTCGTTCCAGGAGATGAGCATGATCGGTTCGGTGGCCGGCCTCCTCGTCTGCTACTTCTGGACGGTCGCCAACGATGCCCTCCTCTCGTTGCTCTACGTGCTCGCCGCGTTCTCCGCGGTGAGCGCGGTCGCCCTCTGGTATCTTCTCCGCGAACCGCACCGTACGCTCACGACCGCGAGTGTGGCCCGTCACCCGGAGAGCCTCGCTTCGCGCTTGCACCTCTGGGACTCGATCCGGAGCTTCATCCCGTTCTTCCCGAAGCGGCCGAAGCTCGACCGGACCTCCTTCTCCCGGTTCCGGAAGTGGGCGCGCGAGGAGATGCACCATGAGCTGCCGCTCGTGATGGCCGCGATGTTCCTGTTCAACCTCGCTTCGAACCTCTACAACATCTCCTACACCCCGTACCTCTACTCGATCGGTCTCGGGGTCGCCGCGATCTTCCTCGTCAACTGCTCGAACAACATCGTCCAGGTCCTCCTCTATCCCCTTTCGGGAACGCTCTCGAACCGATTCGGTCCGGACGGTCTCGTCCGTTGGTCGTCGTATATCCGCAGCCTCGGCTACCTCGCGACCGCCGGTTTCACCTTTGTCGTCTTCCTTCGCAGCGGGGCGTTCGTCTCGAACCTCGTCGTCTTCGGCGTCCTCGGAGGGGCGATCGCGGTCTATACGACCGCGAGCTCGCTCATTCTCTTCCGAGGGATCCAGGGCCGGGACGCGGGCGGCCTCCTCGGCGTCAATAGCTCGCTCGGCGGCGCCGCGGCGGTCCTCGGCGCGGGTCTCTCCGGGGTGCTGGCGATCTACGGGAGCTACCGGCTGGTCTTCCTCGTCGCCGCGGGAGCCCTGCTCGTCTCCGTTCCGCTGTGGACCGCCGCGGGGGTCGCCTACCACCGGCGGAAGCACTCGCGCATCGCTCCCGAGGGCACCGTTCGCTCCGAATCGAGCGCCCCCGCCTTGCCGACCGATGCGGCGGCGACCGCGAAACCCCATTAAGCCGGGCCCGTTCGCGCCGGCAGACCATGGTCGAGCCACCGAAGGTCCAACGGGGCCTCGAGGACGTCGTCGCCCTCGAATCCCGGATCTGCTTCATCGACGGTCGAGAGGGTCGTCTCATCTACCAGGGGTACGACATCCGCGACCTCGCGGCCCACTCCACGTTCGAAGAGGTCGCCTACCTCCTCTGGTACGGCCGCCTCCCGACCGTAGCCCAGCTCACCGACCTTCGGACGCGCTTCGGCGCCCTTCGAGCACTCCCCCCTCCCATGGTCGAGCGGATCCAGGCGATGCCGCTCGAGAGCAACCCGATGGACGTCCTCCGGACGGCCGTCAGCGCGCTCGCGCTCTTCGAGCCCGACGAGACGAAGCCCGGGTCCAGCTCGATCGGAGGGGCCCAGCGGCTCACCGCCGCGTTGCCCTCGATCATCGGGACGTTCCACCGCAAACGCGCGGGGTTGCCTGCGCTCCGGGAACGGCCCGAGCTCTCCCCCGCGGCGTACCTCGTCTATGCCCTCCTCGACCGGGAACCGACCGAGCTCGAGACGAAGGTGATCGACGTCGCCCTGATCCTGCACGCGGACCACGAGCTGAACGCCTCGACCTTCGCCGCCCGCGTGACCGCGTCGACCCTCTCGGACCTCTACAGCTCGGTCACGAGCGCCGTGGGAACGCTGAAGGGACCGCTCCACGGCGGCGCCAACGAGCGGGTCATGGAGCTGCTCGACCAGATCGGGACTCCCGAGCTCGCCGAGACGGTGATCAAGGAGAAGCTCTCCCGCCACGAGCGGATCATGGGATTCGGCCATCGCGTCTACAAGGTCGAGGACCCGCGCGCGACGATTCTCCGAGAGTGGTCGCGGAAGATTGGGGAGGCGAAGAAGAACCTGCGGTACTACGACCTCCTTCGGAAGGTCGAGGAGGTCGTGCACCGGGAGAAGGGGCTCTACCCGAACGTCGACCTCTACTCCGGTTCGGTCTACTCCCTCCTCGGGGTCCCGACCGATCTCTTCACGCCGATCTTCGCGTCGAGCCGTGTCGCGGGATGGACCGCGCACGTCCTCGAGGAGTACCAAGACCTCCGGCTCATCCGACCCACCGCGAAGTACGTGGGCGCGACCGACCTCGAGTACGTCCCGATCGAGTCCCGCGGAACGTAAGCCGCGGGCGAAGGCGCCGCACCGCCGGCCCCCTTACGCTCGTCGCGCGGCCCGTTCCGGCCCCCGAACCCGCGTGACCTGCATCAGGGGGTACCGGATCTCCGAGCGATAGGTGAGTCGAGCCTCGACCTCGTCGGGCCCGTCCCGCAGCCGCACCCGCACCTCCATCATCTCCGGCGTCAGGTACCGATACGCGAAGCGACCGGTACCCACGGGACCGCCGCGGCGCGGGTCGATCTTCACCCGGACCGCCGACACGTACGGTTGGAGGGCCACCGCCGATTCGATCATTCGGGCCACTCCCCGCGCCGTACGGGGGGAGATGGGGATCCCGAGGTATTGGTGGAAGACCCCGCCCAACTTCACTCCCGCCTCGAAGAGCAACGCCTCCCGACGGGAGAGCGGGGCGCGGTGGACCGTCGTCGCGCGCGTCATGGACTAGTGCGCCGCCTCGGCCGCCGGCCGACGATCGACCGTGAACGGCCCGAGGAGATAGTAGCACGCCACTCCGAGGAGCATCGAGTACGACGCGCCGAGGGCGAGGAGGAACAGGGAGGAGCCGGTCGCCGGCCGGAACTGCAGGAGGACGAGGGCGATCGCGCTGGCCGCGCCGGTGGCCGCCATCGGTAGACGAAGGACCGAGCCGCGCCGGATCTTCGGATACGGGATCGGGACGACCATGAGCACCGCGATGATCGTGGCGCCGATGAGCACCGCGACCGGCTGGACCGTCTGAAAGGCCGGAGTGGAGTGGAACAGCAACGCGACGATGAGCGCGAGGGCGGCCTGGGGAGTCGGCACCCCGAGGAAGTACGACCGCTGGAATCCTCGGGCGGTGAAGTAGACGAGCCGCCCGATCGCCGCGGCGAAGTACGCGCCGGCGACCACGAGCGCGAGCGTCTCCCACGGGGCCCAGAGGTTCTGGTTCGCCGTATGGACCGCGAGGAGGACGGCCGGAGCGAGGCCAAAGGTGATCCCGTCGGCCACCGAGTCGGCGTACCTCCCGAACGAGTTCGGGGGCTTCGTGCTCCGGCGGGAGAGGATCCCGTCGAGCCCGTCGAACCCGATCGCGGCCGCGATCAAGAACATGGCCCACAGGGGGTTGCCCGCGAAGACGTAGAGGACCGCGCCGACCCCGAGAAGCGCGTTGGCGAGCGTCGCGAGGTTCGCCCCGAGCCGCCAGCGGTCGATCACACGGCCTCCCGGGCGATCGTGCTCGCGCCGGCGAGCACCCGGTCGCCGACCGCGACCGCCGGCGTTACCCGGGCTGCCGGGAGCAGCACGTCGACCCGCGAGCCGAGCACGATCATCCCGAACCGATCGCCCTTCTTGCCTTCGCTGCCGGGCCGGACGAACGAGACGAGCCGACGGGCGACGACCCCCGTCATCTGCACGACCTCCACCTCCCCGAGCGCCGTCGAGAGGTGGTAGGAGCGCTGTACGTTGCGGTCCGCGTCGGGCCGATAGGCGGCCCGGAAGCCGTTGCCCGCGTCACTGACGGAATCGACCCGCGCGTCGGACGGGAGGCGGTTGACGTGGACGTTCGTGACGTTCATGAACACCGAGATCCGCCAGCGGTCCCCCTCCCGCTCGACCGCCCGGACGCGTCCGTCCGCCGCCGAAACGATCCCTTCGCCGGGAATGCGGTCGGGGTCACGGAAGAAGGCCGCGAGGAACCCCCACACTCCCGCCGCGAGCACGAGGGCGGCGACGGCGGCGAGCCGGTCGGGAACGACGCCGACGGCCACGAGGCCGGCGACGAGGAGGAGAACGACCGCGACCGCTCCGAGAGGTCGGCCCGCGCCGGGGGCGAACACGCGCCTAACCGGTGAGGACGATCTCGATGTTAACGCCGTCCGGCACCTGGATGCGCATCACCTGGCGCAACGCGCGCTCGTCGGCGTCGATGTCGATCAGTCGCTTGTGGATCCGGAGCTCCCAGTGGTCGATCGTGCTCGTCCCTCCACCGTCCGGGCCCTTGCGGACCGGCACCCGGAGCTTCTTCGTCGGGAGCGGGATGGGCCCCGCGATGAAGACGCCGGTCTTCTGACCGATCTCGCGGATCTGCTTGCAGATCGTGTCGACCTTACGGGAGTCCGTTCCGCTCAGGGAGATACGGGCCTTCTGCATCGATCGCCCCTCCCCGGAACTCGAGCGATCGGGTCGCGTCCTACGCCGCGCGCTTCTTGACGTCGACGACCACGCCGGCCGCGACGGTCTGCCCCATATCCCGGACGGCGAACCGACCGAGCTGGGGGAACTCCTTGTACTTCTCGATCACGAGCGGGCGCTTCGGCGTGATGACCACGACCGCGGCGTCCCCGGTCTTGAGCGTCTGCGGGTTCTCTTCGGCGACCTGGCCCGTCTTCGGGTCGAGCCGCTTCAGGATCTGGGTGAACTCGCACGCGACCTGCGCGGTGTGGGCGTGAAAGACCGGCGTGTAGCCGACCGTGAGCACGCTCGGGTGGTTCAGCACCTGAATGTTCGCGGTGAAGCTCTCGACGACCGTCGGGGGGTTCGAGACCGGCCCGGCGACGTCCCCGCGACGGATGTCGTTCTTGTCGATGCCGCGGACGTTGAAACCCACGTTGTCGCCCGGCACGGCTTCCGTGACCGACTCGTGGTGCATCTCGATCGACTTCACTTCACCGGACTTTCCGCTCGGGAGGAAGATGATCTTGTCCCCGACCTTGAGGGTGCCGGTCTCGACGCGCCCGACGGGCACCGTGCCGATCCCCGTGATCGTGTAGACGTCCTGCACCGGAAGGCGCAGCGGCTTGCCCGTCGCCTTCTCGGGGACCTTTAGGCTGTCGAGCGCCTGGAGGAGGTTCGGACCTTTGAACCAGGGCATGTTGGGGCTCGCCTTGTTGATGTTGTCGTCCTTGAACGCCGAGATCGGGACGAAGACGACCTGGTCTGCGACCTTGTAACCGACGTTCTTGAGAAGCTTCGTCAGCTCCTCCTGGAGCGCGTCGAACTTCTGTTGGGAGTAGGCGACCTCCTGCCGGTCCATCTTGTTGATCGCGCAGATCAGCTGGTTGACGCCGAGGGTACGCGCGAGGAAGATGTGCTCCCGGGTCTGTTCCTGGACCCCTTCCGCCGCCGAGACGACGAGCACCGCCGCATCGGCCTGGCTCGTCCCCGTGATCATGTTCTTGACGAAGTCGCGGTGGCCGGGCGCGTCGATGATCGTGAAGTAATACTTCTGGGTGTCAAACCGCCGGTGCGCGATGTCGATCGTGACGCCGCGCTCGCGTTCCTCCTTGAGGTCATCCATCACCCAGGCGAACTCGAACGTCGCCTTCCCCTTCGCTTCGGCCTCGGCGCGGAACTTGTCGATCTCTTCCTGACGGATGACGCCGGTGTCGAGCAGCAGTCGACCGACGGTCGTCGACTTGCCGTGGTCGACGTGACCGATGAAGACGATGTTCAGGTGGGGCTTCTGTGCCATTGCGTGGGCTCCGGGCGCGCCCAAAAGGTGCCCCTATATAGGCATTGTTACGCTCCGCCGAGAGAAACGGCGTACCGACGGCCACGCGGGTCGGTCGGGTAGGAATCCGATGTTCCGGCTCACTCGGCCGGAGTGATCGAGATCTCGTTCCCGTCGGGGTCCTCCACGGTCGCCCACCATCCCCACTCTTCCTTCTTTGGGGGATTCGTGAATTTGACCCCGTTGGCGGCGAGCGCCCGGCACGCCGTTTGGAAATCGCCGGGGAGGTGGAGCTGGATCCCCGTGTTCCCCTTCTCCAGCGGGATCGTGGTATCGTACTCGGACGTCTGGCACAGGTGAAGGACGCCGGGCTTTCCCTTGCGGCCGACGGTCACCCAGTGATCGAACTCCTGGATCGCGTCGAGCCCGAGATTCTGGGTGTACCATCGGAGCGAACGCCGTCGATCCGATACCACGATCGCGACGCTGACGAATTCGGCCTTCGGTAGTCTCTTCGCGGACCTCGCAACCTTCGACGCCTTCTTCTTGGCGGGCATGCACCGGACTCCGGGCGACCCGAGCCTCCGACGGGAGATGACCTCGACGGGAAGTCCATGAAACGCTCCCTCACGTCCCGTCCCAACGGATGGGGTCGACGGGGACCGCATCGAAACGCATTTAGCGGGCGGGGCGGTCGCTCGACCTCCGCGATTCTTCGGGGCCACCTGCGTGACCGATCGTTCGCCGCGCACCATCGAGAAGAGCCGGGCCTTCGTCGCTCGCAGGACGACGAAAGGGACGAGGAGCGACCAGGGTTCGCAGACGGGCGGGTCGGTCGAACGGCCCGTCGACGGGCTCGATTGATGTTCGAGAAGAAGGAGGAGGAAACCGATGCTGTGCGAGATGTGCGGTAAGGATGTGGAAATGACGAGCCGGGTCCGGATCGAGGGCTCGGTCCTGAACTTGTGCACCGATTGTGCCCGATTCGGGAAAGCGATCGACCCGCCTCCCGTGGCGACCGGGACCGTCGCCGAGGGAGCTCCCCGTACCGCCTACGCGGGCGGAGCGTCGCGGGCCGGCGGGCGTGGGCGGGCCTTGCAGGAACGCGACCTCTACACGGACATCGGCGAGATGGAGCTCGCCCCCGACTGGACGAAACGGATCCGCGTGGCCCGCGAAGCGCTGCATTGGACACCGGAGGACCTCGGCAAGAAGCTGAACGAGAAGAAGTCCGTCGTTCTGAAGTTGGAAAGCGGCGGCATTCATCCACCGGACGACCTCGTCCGACGGGTCGAACGATTGCTCAAGGTGCGGCTGCGGGCGGACCCGGCAGTCCCCGGTTGACCCGCGGGTCGGAGCTTACGCGCGGCGAGCGCGCGAGGCGCGGGGAGCGCGCGGGGCGAGCAGTAGCTCGAGGATTGCCTTCTGCGCGTGGAGACGGTTCTCCGCTTGGTCCCACGCCGCCGATTGCGGGCCGTCGAGGACCTCATTCGTGATCTCGAGTCCCCGGTGCGCGGGAAGGTCGTGAAGGACGAACGCGTCGGGCTTCGCGAGGGAAAGGAGCTTCGCGTTGATCTGGAAACCCTGGAACGCTGCCTCCCGGGCCGCCTGTTCCGCCTCTTCGCCCATCGAGACCCAGACATCGGTGTAGAGCGCGTCCGCTCCCCGCGCCGACTCGGAAGGTTCCGTCGTGAACGAGATCTTCGCTCCGGAGCGCCGAGCCAACTGGTCGGCGCGACGCACGATCTCGGCCTGCGGACGATAGCCCGCGGGGGTGGCGACCGCGAGGTCGAGCCCGACGGCGGCGGCCCCGAGCAGCAGCGAGTGGAGGACGTTGTTCCCGTCGCCGACCCACCCGAGACGCCGACCGGAGAAGCGACCGTTCCAGCGCTCCCGCATCGTGAGGAGGTCCGCGACGACCTGGCACGGGTGCTCGAGATCGTCGAGCGCATTGATCACCGGGATCGAGGCCCACCGGGCGAGCTCGAGCATGTCCGCGTGCCGGTACGCGCGGTAGGCGAGGCCGTCACAATATCGCGAGAGGACCCGCGCCGTATCGGCGATCGTCTCGCCCCTTCCGAGCTGGAGGTCCTTCGTAGAGAGGACGATGGCGTGGCCACCGAGGTCGTTGATCGCGACCTCGAAAGACGTGCGCGTGCGTGTGGAAGGTTTCTCGAAGATCATCCCGAGATTCTTCCCGCGCAGGGTCGGCGAGAGCGTGCCGCGGCGCCGGGCCTGTTTGAGCTGCGCAGCGCGCGTGAGGAGCGCGTCGAGGTCGTGTGCGACGTCGAGGATCGAAACCAGGTCCCTCTTGGTCGGACGCGGGGGCATCGGTGCTCCCGAGCCCTGCGGCCGCCTAAAGTGTTGCCCGCCGAGGAGGCTAAGAACCGGACTCGATTGGCCCGGCCGAGGGAAACTACTTGCCCGCCCGTTCGAAGGGAAAGACGAGGTCACGCTCCGCGCCGCCCACCGCCCCGCGATCGAAGTCGACGGTGACCCCGTCCACGAAGGCCCGCAAGGTCTTCATGGTCACGGGCGGCGTGACGAAGTTCGCGAAGGCCCATCCGGCGATGGACTTCCGTCTGATGGTCAAGCGCGCCTACGATTACGCACTGAAAGGGATCCCGAACCTCACCGTCGACCGCATCGACGGGACCCGGATATCGTACTTTTCCGACCACTTCGCCCGCCAACTGAAGGCGGCGAGCATGGTCCAGGACTATCTCGGGATGAACCCCAAGGGCTCGATCCGCCTCGAGTGGGGCGGGGCGACGGGCGGCGAGTGCTTCCAGGCGGCGTACGAGGCGATCGCGAGCGGCCGGATGGATGTCTGCCTCGGCGCGGGTTTCGAGACGATGAGTCGCGTTGCGACGTGGAAGGGGAACGAGTTCATCGCCCTCGCGTCGGACACGAACTTTGACTTCCCGCTCGGCGGCTTCTACACGGGATACTACGCGCTGATGGTGGTGCGGCACATCTACGAGTACCTCCGGCGGGGGAAGTTCGCGTCGGTCAAGGACGAGCGGGAGGCGCAGCGGCTCGCGATCGCGGAGGGCTCGCGCATCATGAGCCTCGTCTCGGTCAAGAACCATCGGAACGCGCTCCACAACCCGTACGCCCAGTACCCGAAGCGGCTCACGGTCGACGATGTCCTCAACTCCGAGATGATCAGCTACCCGCTCACGCGCGAGCAGATCTGCACCATGAGCGACGGAGCCGCGGTCGTGGTCCTGTGCGACGAGGCCCGCGCGAAGGAGTTCACCGACAAGCCGGTGCGCGTGATCGGGGTCGGCACCGGCACCGATACGATGCGGTTAGCCGACCGGCCGTTCGGCAAGGTTCCGTTGATGCCGCACGAGAAGGCGAGCCACTACGAAGACCTCCAGTATCCCGGGGTCCATTCGTTCCGCGCCGGACGCGCCGCGGGCCTCGAGGCGTACAAGATGGCGGGGATCACGAACCCGAACAAGGAGCTCGACTTCATTGAGCTCCACGACGCGTACGCGTCAAGCGAGATCCAGACGTACGAAGACCTGGGGCTCTGCCGATACGGTGAGGGGTACGGGTTCGTGGAGAGAGGAGACCCCTTCCTGAAGGGGATCGACTACGGATTCCCGACCGCGCGCGCGGGAGCGATCCCGGTCAATCCCTCCGGAGGGCTCATCGCCTGCGGCCACCCCGTGGGAGCGACCGGCCTCATGCAGGCAGTGTTTGCGTTCTGGCAGCTCCAGGGAACGATCGCGAAGCACTTCGGGGACTCGACCCTCCAGATCCCGAACGCGCGCCGGGGCGCCATCCACAGCCACGCGGGCACCGGCTCGGCCGTGACGGTCTCGATCCTCGAGCGGGGGTTCGCGTGAGGCCTCGTCCACCGGTCTACGGGCACTTCCGCGAGGTGCAGACCGAGCTCGACCGCAGCGGGTCCGCGATCTTCCGAGATGCCGACGGTGTGGAGAGCCTGATCATCCGGTATCCATACTCGGTCAACTACATCCACAGCTACGCCGAGGACTCGGCGTTCTTCCTCGGGCTCGCCGAGGGCCGCCTCCGAGGTTCCCGTTGTCGCCGCCCGAAATGCCGGTTCGTCTACGCGACCCCGCGGGGCCACTGCATGGTCTGCGGAGCCCCGACCGAATGGATCGACCTCCCGACGGTCGGCCGAGTCCATTCCTGGACGACGTGCCGCTTTGGCAGCGAGGCGTTTCTCAAGGAGACGCCGTACAACCTCGCGATGGTGGAGTTTGATGGGGTCGGCAGTTTGCTGCTCGCCCGCGTGAAGGACGCCGTGGAGTCGGAGTTCTACATCGGGATGCCGGTGGAAGCCGTCTTCGACCCGAACCCGAAGTACCTCGCGACCGACGTCTGGTTCGTCCCTCGACGGTAGCGGAAGCGTGCGGACGACTATTCCTCGCCCGGGGAGGACGAGGCTCCGGGGGATGCCGCGGGCCGGGCTTGAACCGGCGGCTTCAAGATCTTCAGTCTTGCACTCTCCCAAACTGAGTTACCGCGGCACCGGGGTTCGTGGGGTATCTACCGGGTATTATAGGCCTCGCTGCGCGCGCGCTCGAAACCGGTTCGAATCCGGCGGGCTCACGTGGGCAGTTCCGCGCGGAGATAGTCGGGCAGCCGCAAGCCGGCCCGGTCGACCTCCGCTCGCTCGATGACCCGCCACGCGGTATCCAGCGTCCCGCACGGCCGACCGTCCTCGGTCTCGGTCACGGCATGGACCGTACGGGTCGTCTCGAGCGCGGGGCCGAGGCGGGCGCGAGCGACGTGGGGGCGCCCGACGCGGGGAAGCCGCCGATGCTCGTACGTCCCGGGTCCGGTGCTCACCATCAGGCGGCCTCCGAGGGTGAGCGCCGTCCAGTACGAGATCTCGTAGAGCACGGTGAAATGCAGGCCCGTGTGAAACAACCCGGGCCATCCGATCTCGTCCGGTTTGGGAGTGAAGAAGCTCCGCAGCTCGGGAGTCCCATCCACCGCGACGGCCTTCTCGAACTGCAGCCGCAGGCCCCGGGCGTGGTGGGGGCCGCAGCCGAAACACGGGTTCTCCGGAGGGTTCTCGAGCGCGACCATGGCGCGGCATCGCGAGGGGCCTCTTCCCGTTTCGGCCCAGAACGTGCCGGTCGAACGCGCGCGCCCACGTTCAGCGACCGATTCTCTCGGGGAGAACGGGGGAGCCTTATCTAGGCGCCCCGACCTCTTCGGGTCGTGGCCCAGCAGCGCACCCTCGTCGTCGCCGAGAAGTTCAACACCGCGCTCCGGATCGCGGTCGTGCTCTCCGACGGGCGGATGAAACGGTCCCGGATCGAAGGGACGAACATCTTCCAGTTCGACCGGCCCGAGGGCCCGTACGCGGTCGTCGGACTCCGGGGTCACATCGTCGAGCTCGACTACCCGCCCGAGCTGAAGGAGTGGACGCTCGCGGGTCTTCCTCAGCTGCTCGAGACCCCGCCGCTCAAGCGCGTAACGGAGACCGGCATCGTGACGGCGCTCCAGTCGATCGTTCGAGGGTACGACCGCGTCATCATCGCGACCGACTTCGACCGGGAGGGCGAGCTCATCGGCCAGGAGTGCCTCGAGCTCCTCCAGCGGGTCCACCCGAAGATCAAGGTCGCGCGCGCGCGGTACAGCGCGCTGACCCGCGACGAGATCGAGCGCAGCTTTTCGAACCTCCAGACGCTGGACACCGCGCTCGCCGAGGCCGCTTCCGCGCGCCAGGAGATCGACCTCGTCTGGGGCGCGCTGCTGACCCGTTACCTTTCGCTCACCGCGCAGCAGCGCGGACAGGGATTCCTCTCGGTGGGGCGCGTGCAGACGCCGACCCTCGCGCTCCTCGTCGAACGCGACCAGGCGATCAAGGAGTTCGTTCCGACCCCCTTCTGGGAGATCGCCGCCGATGGGGAGAAGGGCGGGGAGTCGTTCCGCCTCCGCCATACGCACGGCATCTGGGAGCAGAAATCGGAGGCCGAAGCCGTCTTCCGTCGGGCAGACGGAGCGACGGAGGGCCTCGTTCGCGAGTTCAAGGAGGAAGAGACCCGACGGCGCCCTCCCGTGCCGTTCTCCACGACGCTCTTCGTTTCGGAGGCCACGCGGCAGGGACTCGGGGCGTCGTACGTGATGCGGATCGCCGAGGACCTCTACACCCAGGGACTGATCAGCTACCCGCGGACGGACAACACCGTCTATCCTCGCGGGCTCGGGTTGCGCACGCTCGTCGAGAAGTTCAAGGACGGGCCGTTCGCGGAGGCGGCCGAGTTCGTCCTCGCCCAGCCGAGCTTCCGGCCCACGCGGGGCCGAACGGAGACGACGGATCACCCGCCGATCTATCCCACCGGCGCGGTGGACCCTAAGAAGCTGCGGCCCGACCACGCGAAGGTCTACGAGCTCGTCGTTCGCCGGTTCCTCGCCACGCTCGCCCCCGACGCGATCGGGATCGCGCGGACGGCGGCGGTCGAGATCCGGGGCGAACCGTTCGAGGGGAAGGGGCAACGCCTCACCGACCCCGGCTGGTATCGCGTCTATCCGTACTCGCAACCGGAACAGTCTCCGATGCCCGTGCTCACCGCCGGGGAGACGGTGCCGATCACGAAGGTCGAGCTGCTTGAGGACCACACGAAACCCCCGCGCCGGTACACCCAGGGCTCCCTCATCCAGGAGATGGAACGTCTCGGCCTCGGTACGAAGAGCACCCGCCACGACGTCCTGCAGAAACTGTTCGACCGCCACTACGTGAACCCGCGTCAGCTCGAGCCGACCACGACCGGCATCGCGGTCACGGAAGCTCTGCGAGCCCACGCGCCCGTGATCACTCGACCCGAGATGACCCACCGGCTCGAGGAGGACATGGAGCTCGTCGCGGAATCGAAGAAGGACAAGGCGGACGTGCTCGAGGAATCCCGGGAGATGCTGCGGGAGGCGCACGCACTCCTCGCCGCGAACTCGGAGGGGGTTCGCGAGACCTTGACCGGCGCGCTCGACCGCCAGCACTTCGTCGGTCCCTGCCCGAAGTGCGGAGGCGCGCTCCTCCTCGCCCGGAGCCCGCGCGGCTCCCGCTGGATCCAGTGCGTCAACAACCCCGCGTCGTGCACGACCACCTACGCGCTCCCGGCCGCCGGGTTCATCGAGCCCGCCCCCGAGTTCCTGTGCGGGACGTGCAAGGTGCCGCGGCTCAAGATCACGTTCCGCGGCCAGCGACCCGACCTCTACTGTGTGAACCCCGAATGTCCGGAACACCAGAAGGCGTTCCGCATCGGTACCTGCCCGAGCTGCAAGAGTCCGCTCGAGATCCGGTACTCCTTCCTCGGAAAGCGGTTCGTCGGCTGCACCGGCTACCCGACCTGCCGGGTCACGTACCCCTTGCCCCAACGGGGGAAGCTCGACAAGGACCAACCTCCGTGTCCGACGTGCGGCGCGCCGGTCGTCACCGCGATCGAGGCCGGTCGTCCTCCGTGGACCCTCTGCATTAACCCGGCGTGTCCGACCCGGGCGCAGGAAGCCGCCGCCCGGGCCGAGAAGAAGGCCGCCCGGGAGGCGGCCGCCCAGGAGAAGGCGGAAGGGAAGAAGCCGCGGGCGCGGGCGAAGCGGCGCGCGAGCGCACCCAAGCGCTCGGGGCCGTCGGCTCGACGCCGGCCCGCGAAAGCGACCGCCCCCGCCGAGGCGACCCCGGCGGCGGGCACGGCCCCGACCCCGCCGTAGCGCGGGTCGTAAACCGGAACGGACGCGTCGTAAGTCTAAGAGGTCGGCCCCTGAGCCGACCGGGGTCGGGCGTTTCTCGACCTCCGGGCCCGCGTTAAATACCGAGCGCTCGTCGATACCCCCGTGACTGCTTCCCGGCGTCTGCTCGACCTCGATTCCCGCACGTTCGAGCGCCGGCTCGCGTCGAACCCCCTCGTGATCGTCCCGGTCGGCGCGCTCGAGGCGCACGGCCCGCACCTTCCCCTCGGCGCCGATCAGCTCCAGGCCGAGGCGACCGCTCTCGAGCTCGCGAACCGCGTCGACGCGTTGATCGCTCCGACGATACCGTACGGCTCGGCGCCGGGCGCGCGTCGGTTCCCCGGGACGGTTTCCCTCTCGCTCGCGCAACTCGAGACCCACGTGGCCGGGGTGCTCTCGGAACTCGGGCGCATGGGGGTCCGACGGATCCTCGTGCTGTCGGGTCATGCGGAGCGCGGGCACATGGCCGCGCTCCGGGAGGCGGCGGACGAGACGATGCGAACGCACCATGCGACGCGCGTCGTGGTCCTCTCCGACTACGATTTCGTCTACGAGCTCCGCGGCAAGGAGTCGCCGGCGACCGACGGGCACGCCGGTCTCCTGGAAACCTCGCGCGTGATGGCGGTCGCTCCCGAGACGGTCGGCCCCGACCGCCCGTCGGTCGAATACCGCCGCAGTCCGTTCCTCCCCGGACCGGCGACCGAGGCCGAGTGGCCCGAGAGCGTGATGGGCGACACCCGGCCCGCGTCGGCCGAGCTCGGTCGGAAGATCCAGGCGCACGTCGTCGACCGACTGGTCGAGACGGTCGGCACGCTCCTCCCGGCGTAGGCAGGGAACGAACCATGGCCGAACCGTCCGACGCGATCCGCATCCGCGGGGCGCGCCAGCACAACCTGAAGAACATCTCGCTCGACCTCCCCCGAGGGAAGTTCATCGTCATCACCGGCGTCAGCGGGTCCGGCAAGTCCTCGCTCGCGTTCGACACCCTCTTCGCGGAGGGCCAGCGACGGTACATCGAGAGTCTCTCGTCGTACGCCCGCCAGTTCCTCGGCCAGATGGACAAGCCCGACGTTGACTTCATCGAGGGGTTGTCGCCGGCCATCTCGATCGACCCGAAGTCGGCCTCCCGCAACCCGCGCAGCACAGTGGGCACGATCACCGAAATCTATGACTATCTGCGGCTTCTCTATGCCCGGGTGGGCATCCCACACTGCCCCCAGGACGGCAGTGTGGTGTCCCGGCAGACCCCTCAGCAGATCGTCGACCGCGTGCTGTTGTTGCCGGAGGGCACCCGTTTCCAGGTGCTGGCGCCGGTGGTGAGGGGTAGGAAAGGCGAGTACGAGAGCCTGTTCGAGGAGTTGGCCGGCCAGGGGTTCGCCCGGGCGCGGGTGGACGGAGAGGTGTACGAGCTTTCCGCCATACCCAAGTTGGCCCGTTACGAAGCCC
>JBAUZT010000020.1:0-29815 GCA_049585415.1 Thermoplasmata archaeon
GTCCCACCCCCTCCGCCGCCCGAGGTCCCAGCCCCTCCGTCGCCCGAGGCCCCGGTCCCACCTCCGCCGCCGGAGGCCGCGCCAGCAGTGCAGGAGGTCCCTCTCGAGACCACTCCCCTGATCAGCACGGCCGAAAGCGTCCTCGCGGCGGAACCCTCACCGCCGCCGCCCGCGGAACTCGCTCCAACTCCGATTCAGCCCGCGGGCCTCGCGACAGAACTCGTCGAGACGGTCCCCTCGATCACCGTCGATGCGGCTGCCGTGCCTTCGTCCCCGGGCGCTCCCTCCGCTCCGGCGCCCGAACCAGCGACGGTAGAAGCGCCGACTTCCCCTCCGGAAATTCCGGATAGCTCGATTCGACCCTCGCCAGCGTCGCCGGTGGCCGTGCTCCCGGAAAGTTCTACCGCGCCGCCTCCAGCACCGGTGACGGCGCCCACACCGCGTCGCCCGTCTCCGCCCGAGCCGCCCGCGCTTCCGACCCCTTTCGGACGCACCGGCGGCTCGTCGGCGGCGGCGGCCGAGAGCACCAAACGCGTCGCAACGTCCTCACCCGGAATTCGTGATATGTCCGAAAAACCCGCCCGCGGCACTCCCTCGCGACCCGTGCCTCCACCGCTACCGAGGATGGCCTCCGCAGCGACGCCTCCGCCCTCTCGGCCCCCACAACCGGCGGCGGCACGACCCCCTCGGGCCGAGGTGACACCACCGCCGGCGGCCGCTGCCGCGCGGGAGATCACCCAACCGGTCGCAGCGAGCCCTCCGCCGGCGGAGGTCACCGCGACGCCCTCGAGGCGTAAGTCGAAGCGCGCGCCCAAGGTCCCCCGAAAAGTCGAGCCGAGCATCGCGGCCCCGGCGCCCGCTCCCCCGTCGGGGGCTACGGTAGGGGCCGGTGAGCCCCCCACGTTGCCCACTACCGGGCCACCCGAGGTCCCCAGTGAACCCACCCCCTCAACGAAGGGCCGCCGCCGCACGGTTCGAAAGCGCAAGGCGCCGTCCGTGATCTCCGCGACCGAGGGGACGATCCCCACCGGAGCGTTAGGTCAAAGGGACGCGACACCTCCTCCAGAGGAGGAGCGACCCGAGAAGCCGACGGAATGACGATCCCTGTTTCCCCGACGATTTCGAACCGGGTCCCGACCGGGGTCCGGGGCCTCGACCGGATGCTCGGCGGCGGGCTGATCTCCGGGCGGCCGTACCTCGTGACGGGGGCGACCGGGAGCGGCAAGACGCTCCTCGCGCTCACGTTCCTGCTCGAGGGACTCCGGCTCGGGGAGGACGTTCTCCTCGTCGCGGTGGACGAGCCTCCGTCGGAGATCATGGAGAACGTGCAGTCGTTCGGTTGGGACCTTTCGGCGGTCAAGACGCTGGACGCGAACCCCGGCACTCGCGCGATCAAGCGCCAGGCGGCGGTCCAGGAGATCCGGACGATGACCGACCTGAAATCGATGCGGGACCTCGCTGCTTACGACAAGAAACCCGCCGAGATCGAGGACATCTCGATCCAGTCGATCTACCTCAAGCTGCGCCAGCAGATGGCCGACGTCCCGTTCCGTCGGGTCGTCATCGACTCGATCACCTCCGTGCGCCGCTTCGCCGTGAAGTCGTCCCAGGATCCCCAGGCCGAGCGGACCGAGGTCCAGTCGCTCCTCCGATTCCTCTCGGAGCAGAACGTCACCGCGCTGATCACCGCGACGCCGGGCAACCCCGCCGTGCTCACCCCCGAGGAGGTACTCACCCGCGGGGAGATCCTGCTCACGCGGAAGTGGATCGGGGACCGTTCGGTGCGCCAGATCAAGATCGTCCGCATGCGCGGCGCCGCCCACGACCCCGAGCGTCGCCCGTTCGCGATCACGTCGCAAGGGATCGTCCTCGGCTAGGACGGCGGGCCGATACCGTTACGAGTCCCGGGCCGTCGCGGAGCCATGGCCTACTGGCTCGCGAAGTCCGAGCCCGGAGTCTACTCCTACGCCGACCTCGAGCGAGACGGCCGGACCGAGTGGAGCGGGATCCACAACGCCGCCGCGCTCCTCTACCTCCGCAAGATGCGCCCGGGCGATCGGATGCTCCTCTACCACTCGGGCGACGAGCGGGCTGCCGTGGGGATCGCGCGCGTCGCCTCAGCACCGCACCCCGACGCGGCCGACGACCGAGGCTCGTGGTCGGTCGAGGTCCGTCCGGTGCGGCCGCTCGCGCGGCCGGTGACGCTTTCGGAGTTGCGGGCGGACCCCGCGTTCGCGGATTTCCTATTGCTGCGGATCTCCCGCCTCTCGGTGATGCCGGTCGCGCCGGCGCTATGGACGCGGATCCTCGCGCGGTCGGCGGCCGGTAGCTCCCCGACCCCGGCCCGGTCTCAGGGCAAGAAGCTCGGGTCCCGCTCCAACAACCGGGCGGCGGGAGCTCGCAAGCGGGGAATGACGTAGATGCTCACCGGCCAGTCGGCCGGTGGCCGGTTCACGAGGGCGTGCCACGGGCTTGCCCCGCGGAACGGGTACGTCACCCTCCGACCGGCGATGACGCCGAGGTCGGACCAGTCGTCCGCCGGGTCGCCGCGCACCTCGACGCCCGCGAGGTCGATGAGGACGGAGCCCGGCGGACTGTGGAGCCGCGCGGCGATCTCGTCCTCGAGCGCTCGCCGGGCACGCGGCCGGCGGACCAGTCGACGCCAGCGCGTGTGCGTCGCGCCGTCGAGCTCGCGCCAGCCGTGGGCTCGCTTGTAGAGCCGTCGCTCGAGCAGGCCCCGGACCAGCTCTCCGCTGGCCCCGTCGACGTCGCGCAGACGGGCCAGGAGCTCCCCATCGGTCCAGCCGAACAGTTCCCGCGCTGCCTCGGGGTACCCTGGCGCGCGTTCGACCGCGCCCTGCGCCATCATCTCGGCCGCTCGGACCGTCTTGTGGAAGTAGACACTCGAGTACATCAGCGCCCGACCGACGAGGAATCCCTCCACGGCGCTCCGCCCCTTCTCGGCGAAGACGACGTGTCCGCCGAGGACCCTCAGGGTGTCGAGCAATCGGACGGCGTCGATCGCGCCGTGGGCGACGCCCGTGTAGTGCGCGTCGCGCTGGAGGTAGTCGATGCGGTCGGCGTCGATCGCCCCGTGAAGGATCGAGCCGAGCCACGACGGCCGGTCGCCGCGCCGGGGGTCGACAAGCTCGGCGACCTCCTCGGGGACGAGACCGAACTTCCGGAGCACGGCCGGTACCTGCCCCGCCGGTCGATCGTCGGTGTCTCCGCCGACGATCCGCTCCCGCGAGATCACTTCGTGACCGTGACCCAGGACCTCCTGCATCGGCACGTCGAGGGAGTGCGAGAACGGCCCGTGGCCGAGGTCGTGGAGCAGCGCACCGGTGGTGAGCGGCTGCGCCTCCTCCGGGTTCAGTCCGAGATGCTCCGCGAACCGCGACGCGACCCAGTAGGTCCCGAGCGAATGCTCGAGCCGGGTGTGGTTGGCGCCGGGAAAGACGAGGTGGGCGAACCCCGTCTGGCGGATCCCCCACAGCCGCTGGAACTCCGGAGTCCCGATCAACGACAGCGCGACCGGGTCGAGAGCGATCGGGCCGTGGACCGGGTCGAAGATCGCCTTGCGGGCGGGGGGGGCGCGCCTCGAAGCGGGCACGAACCTCCCGAGCCGCTCCGGGGGATAAGCGGTGAGACGGTGCGTCCCGTGCGCGAGACGAAAAGCATTACCCGTTGAGGAAGAATGTTTAGACCTCGAAGAGGGTGGCACGTGGGAAGATGGCTGGTGCAGTTTCTCCCGCGCCCCCGACGACCGCCGACGTGATCGAGGACGTGCGTCGGAGCTATCGAGGCGCGGTCGAGGCGGAGGGCGGCACCGACCGTGACCAGTACACGAGCGCCCTCAAGGCGTTCCTCGCGATGGTCGAGTCCCATTCGAAGGAGCTCACCGACGCGGGAACCGAGGTCGCCCCGTGGCTCGACGAAACGGCGATGGCGTTCTATCGCGCGTCCCAGCCGGCGCTCGCCCGCCGCGCGATCGACCTCGGTCTTGAGCTCGCTCCCGGGGGAACGTCGCTCCTTCACCACAAGGCGCTGATCCTCCTCGCCCAGAACGAGGACCTCCCCGAGGTCGTCGTGCTCACCGACCGGGCGATCGAGGGAAATCCCCACGACAAGGGGCT
Source organism: Thermoplasmata archaeon (assembly GCA_049585415.1). Taxonomy (GTDB): domain Archaea; phylum Thermoplasmatota; class Thermoplasmata; order Lutacidiplasmatales; family UBA184; genus Lutacidiplasma. The sequence continues at coordinate 4,137 of JBAUZT010000020.1, forward strand.
CTGGGCGACGCGCGGCGACGCGCTCAAATTGCTGGGCCAGAACGACGAGGCGCTCGAGGCGTACCTCCGGGCCCAGCAGCTCGACGCGACGTCGATGCAGTACGTCGATAAGGCGCTCAAACTCGCGCCGCACCACCCCCGCGCCTTACGGATGAAGCTCGAGCTGGCCCGCGCCCACGGCGGGGAGCTGCCCGCGCTCGCGGCGTGCGAAGAACTCCTCAAGGAGACCCCGGACGACCCCGAACTGCTGCTCGCCCGAGCAGACCTTTTCGCCGCGCTCGGTCGCCTTCCCGAGGCGCTGGACGCCCTCGAGCGGGTCCACGAAGTCGCTCCGAACGACCCCCGCGCGGCCGTCCTCCATGTTCGCGCCCTCTTCCGACTCGAACGGACCTCCGAGGCCGTGCCGATGGCGAAGGGGATCGTCGAATCGTCCGCGGCGCAGGACGCGGCCGCGCTCGACGAGATCGCCCGGGCGGTCGAGGGCGATGCGCCCGACCTCGCGGTCGCCGCCCGAAAGCGCCTCCAGGAGGTCGACCCGAGGAATCTCCAGAACCTGGTGGAGCTGCGGGACCTGGGCGTCCGGCTCGACCGGATCGACGTCGCGCTCGGTGCGTGTCACGCGCTCCTCGAAGCGCAACCGGATCATCTCGAGGCGCTTCGCGGGATCGCGGAGCTCGAGCTCGCGGACGGCCACGTCGACCAGGCGATCGAAGGGTACCGCGCGCTACGTCGCGCGAACCCCCACGCGGTCGCGGACCTCCGCAAGGCGATGGAGGTCGCGCGCGAGGCCGGCAACGCGGACGCGGTCAAGGAGTTCGCCCAGGCGATCCTCGCCGAGGAACCGACGGACGTGGGAGCCCAGGTCGAGCTCGCGCGCACCCTGTCCAACGAAGGCGACAGCGTCGGCGCGCTCCGAGCGTACGACGCACTCCTTGCGGCGCATCCCGGAGAGCTGCCGTACCTCCTCGAGAAGAAGGAGGTCCTCGCCCGCTCGAACGACCCGATGCAGCTCGCGCCCGTGCTGGACGACCTCTTCCGTCTTGACCCGACCCGGACCGACGTCGCGATCGAGCGCGGCAACCTCTATCTCATGATGGCGTACGACCGCCCCGAGGGGTCGTCGGAACGCGACCAGGCCGCCCGGACCGCGCTCGTCGCCTACGAGCGGGCGTCCACCGACCCCGAAGCCGCTCCGGTGAGCGAGCTCGGGATCGCGCGCGCGTCCCGGATCGTTGGCGACCACGACCGAGCGATCTCGGCGTACAGCGCGTTCCTCGAGCGGGAGGGGAACCACGCGCGGAACGACGTGCTGAAGGAACTCGGTCACGCGTTGCGAGAGGCTGGCCGCTACTCGGAGGCGACGGAGACGTACGCCCGAGCGATCGCCGGCGGCCTCGAGGACCCCGACCTCTTCTGGGGGGCCGTCGAGGTGCTCGCGCACACCAACCAGGAAGCGCGCGCGCTCCAGTTGGTCGAGCTCCTGCTCCAGCGGGAACCGAACAACCCGATGTTCCTGCGGAAGAAGGGGCAACTCCTCCTCAACGCGGGCCGTCGACCCGAGGCCCTGAAAGTTCTCCAGGAAGCGGTCCAGGGGACCCCGGGCGATCCCCACGCGTACTTCGAAGTGGCCGAGGCGCTGCGGGCCCAGGGCGCCTACGCCGACGCGATCACGTACTATCGGCGAGGACTCGAGGTCGACCCGCCCAACCGGCACGGTCGGCTCGCCCTCGCCGAGACCCTCCTCCTCGCGGGCAAGTACCCCGAGGTCGTTTCCCTCGCCGACCAGCTGCTCAAGGAAGACCCGAACGAGATCGCCGCATGGAAGGCGCGGGGGGACGCCTGGCGGGCGCTCGGCCGACCCTCGGAACTCCTGTACTCGTTGACCGCGATCCTGCTGCTCGAGCCCGAGAACGGTCCCGCGCTCCTCGAGAAGTACCGACTGCATCGGGACTCTGGGGAGAAGAAGGAGGCGCTCGACTGCCTCACCAAGCTCCTCGCGACGCACGGACCGGAGGCGCAGGACGCGACCCTTCACCTCGAGCGCGGCGACCTTGCCGCGGGCCTCGGGATGGCCGAGGAAGCGAACCGCTCCTACGAGCGCGCCGCGGAGATCGACCCCGTCTACCGAGTCGAGATCGCGATCCGCCGCGCTCGGCTCCGCCTGAGCTCGGGCCGCCCCGACCTCGCGCTCGAGGTGCTCGACGAAGGACTGAAAGCGGCCCCCGCCGGCGCTCCCGCCAACGTCGCCGCCCTCCTCCTCCGTGCCGAGGTGTTGAGCGCTCTCGAGCGCCCGGCCGAAGCCCGCGCGGTCTACGAAGAGGTTCGTCAGCGGGAACCCCGCTCCCCGCTCGCGATCGCCGGCACCGCACGTTCGCTCCTCGACGAGGGTCGCCACGCGGATGCCCTCGAGCTCCTTCGGCAGGGGATCCCGCAGGTCCCGCCGCAAGAGTCGCTCTTCCTCCTGCTCGCCGAGGCGGAGAGCGGCCTCGGACACCTAGACCAAGCGGCGGACGCGCTCAAGAAGGGGGTCGAGGTCCTGCCGAAGAGCGTCGCCCTTTGGGTCCGTTGGGGAGAGTTGGGGGTCGCTCGGCAGACGTGGCCGGAGGCCGCGAACGCCTTCGCCCACGCGCTCACACTCACGCCGGCCGCCGTCGAGGTACTGCTCCGCGCCGGATTCGTCGCGGAACGTCTCAACCACCCGAACGAAGCGCTCTCGTTCTACGAGCGGGCCTCGGAGGCCGACCCCGGGAACAAGCAGGCGTGGACGAGCCGGGGGCTCGCGCTCCTCGCGACCGGCCGGCCCGTCGATGCCCAGGCGAGCTTTGACCGCGCGCTCGCGCTCGAATCCGATTTCGGTCCGGCGAAGGACGGCAAGAAGCTCGCCGCCCAGAAGACGCGCGATGTCGAGATCCAGCGGTTCGGACGGGAAGCGCTCCTGCTCGAAGCGAAGCTCAACCGCACGGTCGCGAAGAACGACCTCTTCGTCACCCTCCACGTCCCCTACGAGTTCCTCGAACCCGTACTCGCGGCGATCAGCCGCCCGCCCGACCTGAAGCTGGACCGCATCGAGGCCTCCGAGGTCCACGACCTCGAGAACGCGTCGTATCACCTCGTGACCCAGGCCCTCGAGCGGCGACCCCCCGGCATCGAACGCCGCGGGTTCACCATGGCGGACGTCGCCGTCCTTTCCCCGTCGGGGTACACCCTCGAGCAGATCCAGCGGCTTTTCGGATACCTCAAAGCCGTCCTCGAGGCCGACCTCCGGCCGGAGAACCTCCACCTCACGCCCGACGTGGAAGAGCTCGCCCGGAGGGCGCTCCTCCTGCCACCGGAACAACGCACGCTCTTCCAGCTCGTACGGAACCTGAAGGTCGGGCTCTACAAGGCACGCCTCATCAAGGTCGTCGAACAGGCCGGCTCGGCGGTTCACGCCCCACTCCCCTCGCTCGACCTCGGCGCCTATTCGCCCGAGTTCGCCTCCAGCGGCACGGCGGAGGAGGCCCCCACGATGCCGGCCGCGGGCGACGAGTACTTCGCACCCGAGACCCGGCCCTCGGTGTCCCCGGGCGCCTCGCCGGCGGCCCCGGGAGGGTTCTCCCCATCCGTGGTCGTCGCGACGTCGCCCTCCACTTCGGCGACGCCGAGCGCTCCTCGCTGTGTCGGCTGCGGAGGGATCGCTTCTGCGGTTCACTCCTGTGGTGCACCGCTCTGTCAGCACTGCATCGGCACGTTCCCGAAGTGCCCGAAGTGCAATCAGCCCATCTCGACCGACAACACCCGGGCCGCCACCGGGGTCGCGATGCAGTCGACGAGCGGCCGGACCACGACCGCCTCGAGTGGGGGCCTCCGCGGGGTCTTCCAACGTTCGAAGGGCACCGGCGCGAAGTCGGGCGGCGGTTCCCCCTCGAAGAAGGATGATCGGAGGGGAGGGGCGCCCTCGCCCGCCGGTGGGACCGCCTCGGGGAAGAAGGACGGGCAAAACCCGACCCCGGCTCGGACGTCGAGCCCCCCGGCCGCGACGGGAACCGCTCCCGCGTCTAAAGTGCCCGAACCGCCCGCCCCTCCGACGGCTCCCGTCGTGAAGCCCCGACGCGAGAAAGGGGACGACGAGCCTCGGCTCTGACAATCCCTCCCACGGCCCAGCTCACCCTCTTATACTGGGCACGGCTTTTTCTCGCGAGCCTTCTCATGACGACCCCGACCCGTTCGACTCCGCCGTCGCTCCCTCGCTGGAGCGGACTCGTTCTCACCGTACTCTTCCTCGTGATCGCGGCGCTCCTATTCTACATCCTCTACTACATCTTCCCCGGGAGCCAGCACTTCAACGGGCTGCTCTGGATCGGGATCTTCGCACTGGGCCTTTCCCTCGGAAGCTACCTCGCCGAGTCCGGCTCCCGGGAACCGACGTACCAGCGCTCCCTGGCCTGGGGGTTCTTCGGAATGGGATTCGCCGTGCTGTTCCTCACCATCGGACTCGCCCCCTCCTACGGGGTCTCCCTCAGGGTTTGGCAGTTCGTCGGACTGCTGCTCGTCGTCCTCACCCTGGCCATCGCGGTCGGGGGGATGGCCTGGCGGCAGCGGGCGCTCCAGATGACCGCCTCTCGAAACGCGCCCCGCGAGCAGTGGCGGGAGCGACCGGCCCCGTCCGCGTTCTCCTACGCTGCGGCGAACTCTCCGAGCGTCCCGACGACCGCCCCCGCACCCCCCTCGAGCAACTCGCCTCCCCCTCGGAGCCCGTAGCATGGCGGCTGCAGCCTCGCCGATGATGACGTGCCCCAGTTGCGGCGCCACCCTCTCTCCCGGCTCGAGGTTCTGCAATCAGTGTGGAGCCACGATCCCGGGACCGGCCGCCGCAAGCCCGGCCTCCATGGCTCCTCCACCGCCGCCTCCCCCTCCGCCTCCCCCCCCGACTTCGAACCCGTCGACGACCCCCGCCCCGGCGAGCGCTCCTCCCGTTGACCTCCGGCAAAAGGTCGATGACGACCGCGGACTGCTGAAGCGCCTGCAGTTGCTCGTCCCAGGGTATCGGGCGTACCGCGAGGGCGAGGACATCCGCGCCGCGGACGAGCTCCTGCGGGTCCAGGTCGCGGACAAGGTCAAGAACGCCCGCGCGACCGTCGAGAACACGCGACAGGCGCTCGTGCAGGCGAACCAGTTCACCGCCCTGACTGACCTGGCTCCCCTGATCGCGGACCTCTGGCGGCTCGAGGGAGAGATCCGGAATGCGGAGCAAGGGTACACCGGGTTCTCCCCTTCGGTGCGCATCAATCCCCAGCAGCTCGACCGCCTCTACGAGTACGATTTCGGTTTCGCCCAGGCGGGCGACCAGCTCTCGCAGACGATCTCGAGCCTGCCGGGCGTGGCGACAGGTCCGTCCCCGGCCCAGGCCGGCGGGGTCATCGCGACCGCTCGGGGCCAGGTCAACCAGCTCGACCAGGCGTTCAAGGCGCGCATTCAGGCGATCGAGGGGATTCGCGTCTCGTAGGCGTAGGGAGGACAAGCATCGATGGTCACCAACAACCCGATCCCGGCGACCGGCGGGAGCCTGATCGGCGCGACGACGATCAACTGGGAGGACGTGTACAAGGGCCCGAACGTGATGTGGCGCGTACCGCGCAACATCAAGTGGGGGGACAACGTCGTCGTCCGGCAGGACGAGACCGCGGTCTTCTACCGCGACGGAAAGGCCCTGGCCTACCTCGACCAACCCAACCGGTACTCCCTCTCGACCCTGAACGCGCGGCTCCTCGGCAACCTCGTCCAGGCGCTCTCTGGGGTCCGGCAGGAGGCCGAGGTCTACTACCTGCAACGGCGCATCTTCGACGGCAAGTTCGGAAGCACCGAGCCGTACGTCTTCCGCGATCCGGATTTCGGGCTCGTCCAGCTCCGCGTCTTCGGCGACTACCGTTGGAAGGTCGGCAGTCCGGACAATTTCATCAATCAGTTCGTCGGGACGTTCGGCGCGGTCACCACGCCGGATGTCGAAGCGCGACTGCGAGACCAGATGGTCCTGCTCGTCTACAACACCCTCGGAAAGCTGAAGGACCAGGGCATGCGGGTCACGGACCTCGCGACCCAGCTGACGACGATCGAGCAGGCCGTTCTCGGCGCCGTCCCGCAGCACTTCGGACCGTTCGGCATCGACGTCCAGCAGATCCAGGGACTGTCGATCAACCTACCCCCGGACGTCCAGGCGGCCGTCGACACACGCTCCAAGATGGGCGTCCTGGGAGTCAACTACATGCAGTACCAGGCCGGTCAAGCCCTGACGACCGCCGCGGCGAACCCGTCGGGCGGCGCCGGTGCGATGGCGGGAGCGGGCGTGGGACTCGGGGCCGGTCTCGGCATGGGATACGGCATGGTCGGGGGCATGCAACAGGCGTACCAGCAAGGACCGATGCAGGTCTGCCCCAAGTGCAGTGCCCAGGTACCGCCGGGGACCAAGTTCTGCCCGAATTGCGGTGCTCCGATGGCGCCTCCGGCGGCTGCGGCCGCACCGACGACGCCCTGCCCGAAGTGCGGTCAGCCGGTGGCTGCCGGAGTGAAGTTCTGTCCCAACTGCGGCGCATCGACCGCGCCGCCCGCCGCGCGAACGTGCCCGAAGTGCGGGAAGTCCGTGATCACGACCGGAAAGTTCTGCCCCGAGTGCGGCGCACCGCTGTCGTAGGTGGAGACGTGGAGCCAGCGTCGAGGCGAGGGGCATGACGCAGTACTGCGTGAAGTGCGGCACTGCGCTCCCCGACGGAGCGCAGTTCTGTTTCAAGTGCGGCACCCCGGCGGGTGGCGGCGCGGCCGCCGCGGCCCCGGCCGCGTCGAAGCCCGCGAGCAGCGGACCGGTCCTGGGGGCGGCCGGAGTGCAGGCATTGAAATGCCCGTCGTGCGGCGCCCCGATCCATCCCGCGTTCGGGGAGATGGTGATCTCGTGCGATTACTGCGGGGCCTCGGTCACGCTCGGCGGCGATGGTTGGAAGGAGATCAACAAGCACACGATGCTGACCCTCAAGATCACGGACCAGAACGGCGCCCTGAAGGCGGTCCAGGAGTACCTCGACCAGGGGTTCTTCCACCGGAAGGACTTCGAGGAGTCGAAGATCGCGGAAGCCCATCTCACGTTCGTTCCGTTCTGGGTGATGCCGGTGTCCGCGTCGACCACGTATCAGTACCAAGCCGCCGGGACCGCGATCGGGGCCACGGCCGGGACGATCGCCGCGTCGGCGCTTCTCGGCAGCATGCTGAGCGGCGGACGCCGCGGCGGGTTCATGGTGATGCCGATCATGGCGGGCCCTGTCGTCAATCCGACGCGCTCGGAGACGATCTCGGGGCAGTATGAGTACCCCGTCGTCGCCGTCAAGGCGATGACCGCCTACCAGCCGAAGGACTACGAGTTCGCCCTCCAGGACCGGACCTTCTTCGACAAGAAGACGATCCCCGATGGGACGACGATCCTCAACGGGGACCTCGGGGAGGACGCGGCGAAGCATTCCGCCCAGGCATACGTCTCCCAGCTCCAGAGCGAGGTGGCCCACAAGAAGCACAGCATGGTCTCCCAGATCCACACCCAGGCGGACGTGTCGGACGGCGAGCTCCTCCACGTGCCGATCTACTACTTCCAGCTCGACCACAAGGGCCAGAAGACGACGGTCCTCATCGACGCCCACGCGGGTCGGGTCATCCGGACCGTCACCTAGCGGGGCCTGTGCCACCGTCAGCGCCCACTCGACTTGGTGGGTTTAAGAGGACCGAATTCGCTGGAAATTCCGTTGACGCCGTTGGGGGGTTCGAACCCGCGCCACTGCACATCGCTCGCGTGGTCCGCCGTCGCGGTGGCCGCGCTCGTTTCGATCTCGGTCCTCGCGATCGTCGTGTCCTCGAATCACGGCCTACCGGAGAGATCGGCGACGTTGCCCGAGAGCCCTGCGACGTTCGTCCCCTCCGCAATCACGAATTCAGTGTCGCCGACTGCACAGCATACCCTCCTGCTATCGGGAAGCTCTGCCGGTTCGGTGGTCGACACGGCGTTCGTGAATTACAATGGGACCATGCCGGGCAATTTCCCGAGTCTCGTCTGGCAATGGGACGCGAGCGGTGGAGCCGTGGTCGATCCCGTCACGGACCAGCTTTGGATCCCGGAGTGGCCGATACCGTTGTCCCACGTTCCCACTCCAACGACCGCCCCTGCGCTCGACTTCAATCCGGCCACGAACGAGACGCAGATGGTGAAGGCTCTCGCGAACACAACTTCTATCGCGTACGACCCGATCGACAAGCTCCTCTACGCGACCCAAGCGCCCTCGTCAGCGCCTGGAACCGTTGTGACTTACAACCCGACGACTGGGGTCGTCGGGAAACCCGTGCTGGTCGGCTACGATCCTCGGGCTATCACTTACGACCCGGTGGCGCAGAACCTGTTCGTTGCCAACGCGGCCTCCGGAAACATTAGCGTGCTGAATGGATCGACCGGACTCAAACAGACAACCATCCAATCGGTCGGCACAGATCCCGTCGCGTTCGCAGATGATACGGAGAATCACTTTCTGTTTGTCGCGAATGACGGACCCTACCTCGGCGCCTACAACGTCACAGCAGTAAACACAACACTCAACACTGTACAAACACCCCACATCTTTCTAACCGAGCCGGCAACGTCGCTCGCTTACTCACCCTCCGCGAATCTCTTGGCCGTCGGGGAACCTGCCTTGACTATGATGCCAATCTACCATGCTGCGAGCCCTCAGCCGTTGTCGGGTACCGCGAACGTTGGATACAACGTAACATCCGTGGTCTCCAATTCCACCGGGACAGAATTCATCGCATCGAATGGAACTGAACCTCATCTAACGATCATTCCGACTACTGGACTTGTTTACCCCACCAGTCCGCTGCCGGTGCATGACATTCCGTCTCGCCTAACTCTGGATGGCGACAATGGACTTCTCTATTCATGGAGCAATGTGAATCGAACGATTACAACCGTTAATCTAAGTTCATTCGAGGCGCAGCAACTGTCTCCCGACCTCGGGGCAGAGGCAGCGAGTGTCGCCTACGATCCTGAATCCGGCAACGTCTTCGTTGCGGATTGGGGAAGCCACGCCATTTCAGTCCTGAACGCGTCAACGTTTACGACTGTGCGTTCGCCCATCGCGGTACAGGGCATCCCGACGTCCCTCGTAGATGACGCCCTCACAAGCACGATCTACGTAGGGTATACTGGCGGCGTGATGGCGCTAAACGCAAGCACCGGGGCGATTCTCGTCTCCAACACGATGCCGGATCTGGCCGGGAACAACACGCAGCTCGTAATCGATCCGGAAAGCAATTTGCTCTGGGACCTGAACAAACTCACCGGCTTGTACGCCCTCAACATTCCGAGCCTTACTCTCCAACTAGCCACGCACGTCGCCGCGGGAACGGAGAATCTCCGAGGGGTGGCACTGGACAACTCCTCGAACGGTCTGTTCATAGTGAACCGTTCGAACCCCGCGGTCCCGACACTGGTAGAAGTGAACGGTACCACTGGAGTCCCGGTCGGTTCCCCCATAGGTGGGATTCCCGGACTGCTGTCCGTGGCCTACGATTCGGCTGACCACAAGATCTACGCTCTGGGGCAGTCGGTCTGGATCGTCAATCCTAACAACCGGACGATCGCGGCCGGTCCTATTCCGATCGCTCCCCACTACGTCGCCTGGGAGATTGTCTACGATCCGTCGCGCGAGTTCCTCTATGTCACTTCGAACAGTTCCCTAGGTCTCGCCTGGCCGGGAAACGTGACCGTGATCGACGGTTCTTCCGTCGCCGCGAGCGAAGGATCTTTCACGTCGATCCCCGTGGGCCAACTCCCAATCGACCTGCAGCCCGTTCAGATCCCCGGGAGCACCGCGCCGGGTTCATCCGAGATCTGGGTCACGAACTTCATCTCCGGTACGATCAGCATCATCGCGAACCCACCGCGGATCACGTTCTTCTCTGCGACGCCAAACCCTGTAGATGTCGGTGCCCCAACGACGCTACTGCTCGGGTTCAATGGCGGTGCGGGGTCCTCCCAAATCTCCTTCGCCGGCCTGCCCGCGAGCTGTTCGAGCGTCGACACCACTTCTCTCAGCTGCACGCCCGAGTCCGCGGCCGTCTATACGATCAATGTGACTGTCGAAGACTCTCTCGGGTTCAACACGGTCGCAACGACGGTCCTTTCGGTTTCCCCGGCGGTACACGTCAGCATTCAGCTCGAATCGGGTTCGACGGAGGAGATCGATCTCGGCCAATCCCTCAGTGCGAGCGCCTCGGTACTCGGAGGAACAAGCCCGTACAACTTTACGTGGGCGTTCGGCGACACTACCACGGCCTGGGGTTCGTCCGTCACGCACACTTACTCTGCGGTCGGAGTCTACCTGATCACCGTGGTAGCCACCGACGCCGGTGGTGGCATTTCCAGCGCGACGTCATCGATAACGGTGGAGGAGCTGCCGGCGGTCACGGTCACGACGTCGCCATCGAGCGCGACAGACGTCAATATCCCGATCTCCTTCTCCGCGGTGGTCGCCGGTGGAGTGACTCCGGGAACTGCATCCTGGACGTTTGGAGACGGGGGCACGGGGAACGGAACGACCGTAGATCACACGTACGCCTCACCCGGGGTCTACTTCGCCACGGTGCACTACACGGATGGTGCCGGAATGGAGGTGGCCAACTTTACTTCCGTCACCGTGAACCCGGCACTCTCCGCGACACTCGCTGTCTCGCTAGGTCCGACGAGCCTCGCGCTGCCTTCGGGCTCGACCGTGACCACCGGGACTTCGGTGGAATTCGCCACTGCCGTCTCTGGCGGAACCCATCCCTTCACCATCGTCTGGGGATTCGGCGATGGTTCCTACGGTTACGGGGTGGAGGCCACCCACTCCTACGGCTCGGCCGGAACCTATGCCGTCACCTTGTTCATCGAGGACGGGGCGGGGGCCGAGTGGAACGCGACGTACCATCTGACCGTCACCGCAGCATCGAGCTCCTCCGTGTTCGGAACGAACTTCTACGAGGGAGTCATTCTCGGCCTCCTCGTCGGAGCAGCAGCAGCGACCGTGATCTTGTTCGCGGCCACCCAGCGGAAGAGCCGGCCGCCCTCCTCCCCACCCTCCGCGTATGTGCCTCCCGAGAAGACTCCGGAAGTCGACGCCGACCAGCCCTGGCAGGAAACCTAGTTTCTCAGTGGAGTCGACGCCCGTCGATTCCCGCGCTCGTGATGATGTATCGAACCGGAACTCGGCGCGTTCGGTGGGTCCAGTAGTCGCATCGCACGCACCGTTGGCCCAGAACGACGGAGTCTCCAGAAAGCGTCCGGTTCCGGATCGGCTTCAACTCGGAGCCGCAGACGGGGCACGCCGTCAGCGGCGTTCCGTGGTCGCGCTCCGAGTAGTGAACCGTCACTTTCACCCCGGGCACGTCGAGCAGCAAGCGACGGAGCCGGCGGCCCCCGATCGTAGCAAGGGGCTCGTCGCGACGGAGCGAGGCCAGCAAGGAGGAGCGGAACTGCGCTTGCGATGTGAACGTGGCCTTCGCCCCGCGGACCAGCCGTCGGGCGACACGACGGACGTCCTCGTCGGCCGGGCGACGGTACTTCGGCGCGATGCGCGCCTCAGCTCGCGGCGCGTCCGTGGCGTCCCTCTCGGGCACGGATCTCCTCCTCGTAGAACCGACGGGCGAACTCCGTCTCGACCGGGCCGATCTGTATCGGTGTTGTGCCGGGTTCCGCGAAATAGGTCAGCAGCGAAGCGGCAGCAGCAAGGCGCACCGCTCGAGATTTGAGGCGGGGGGAGAACTTCGGGAACGTGGTGGTCTTGAGCGACTTCTCGGAGACCGCCCGGAGTTGGTCGTAGAGCGCACGCTCGAGGCGAACGGGGCGGGCCCGGAATTTCGCCGCGACCAAGGGATGACCCGTCTCGATGGCGTGGACGAGGGTCAGGTGGTCGCGGATCTTGCCCGCGAGCGCGAATTCCATCTCCCCGAGCTCGAGCCGTTCAGCGCTCGCCTCGACCGCCCGGAACCGGTCGCGGGTCATCGGGTGGAAGCGCAGCAGCATCCGGTCCTCGAGCGCGGCGAAGTTCGGGTCGCCGATCGTCGCCCAGTAGTCTTGGGCTCCGGCGGTCCGTACGTTGTAGTTGACCGAGAAGAACGAACGGAAGGTGTACGGCCCGACTGTCCCGAACGTCGTTTCCCACTTCACTTCCCGTTGCTCCATGACGAGCTTGAGCGGCTCGACCATCCCGCGATACTTGAACCAGTCATTGAACTCGGGAACGATGAAGTTGAACGTGCGACCGGTGTACGACGCCCCGACGCGAAGGAACTGGACCGGCGTGATCCCGCCGCAATATCGGTTGCGCCCCGCGAGACCGTGCGGGGGCACTCCGGTGCGCGGGTTCCCGCGCACGAGGTCGTCGATCGAGAACGTCTTGCCGGTCCCGGGAGGGCCGAAGAGCGCGAGGTGGAAACCGGTCGCCCCCGTCGTGCGGCCTGTCGGGGCGAGGAGCGGCGCGTCCGCGAGGGCGTACTGCTGGAGGAGCGAGATCAGGGAGTCGAAGTAGAGCGCCTCTCCGAAGAGACCGCGCAGGTAGTTCGCCAGCTGCTCCACGTTGAACGTCCGTCCGAACTCGATCGTCTCCTCGAGTCGACTGCGCAGCACCTCGCGGAGCTGGTCAAGGAACTCCGAGTCCATCGACCGGATCTCGGCGGATTCGTCCGGGACCGGTTGAAGCGCGGAGGGCTCGACAACCTCCGAGCGCGCCACCTCATCGAGGAGGAGCTGCCGAAGCTCCTCGGGGTACGGGACCTGGTAGACCTTGTCTCCGCGTCCCTCGGGTACCTCGATCAGCAGCCCGCGACGCTTGAGGCGAGTGAGCAGGCGACCGGTGTCCTCGAAGACCCGTTCGCGGAGCAGGCGCGTTCGAAGCTCCGAGTATCGGAACCGCGCGGTCTGGGAGGCGACGCCGCGAATCGTTCGTCGGCGGTCGGAATCGGCGACGACGCTGGCGAGGACGCGAGCCACGGGGACGTCGGCCGCCACGATCTCCAGCGACGCGGCGGCGGCCACGGCGGTCTACCGCTCGACCGGCTTATATTAAGTCGTCCTCGACCGTCGTGGGCTGTGGTCGGGCGAGGGTCGTCGTCGTACGAACGAGAGCTTCGCGCTCTCTTGCAGGGCGATCCGATCGCGGTCCGGTCGTACGCTCGCTCGCTTCCCCCGGAGGAGCGCGCGTCGTTCGAACAGCTCACCACCGAACCGTTCCTGGTGATCCGCGGAGCGGGCTCGCTGGGGTTCGATCTCGTCGCATTGCGCCGAGAGTTCGCGTTTCCCCTCGAGGTGAAGGCGTCGTCCGACGACGTGATCCGGTTCACCGCCGCCAGTGGCCGAGCTGACGCGCAACTGGCCGCGCACCGCGCGGCCGTCGGGCGGGTCGGACTCACTGTCCTCTACGCGTATCGGCGACTCGGTCGTCGTTCAGAGGAGCCTTGGCGGGTCTTTCTCGCGAGTCCGGTTCCCGAGTGGGGCGTCCTTCGCGCGATCTGCCGACGGCTTCCCCCGGTGAACACCACCCGGGAGGGACACGGTATCCTTCGGTGGCAGGAGGGGATGCCCCTCTCGCAATTCCTCGTCAAAGTCCGGTATCTCCTGGAACGTCCGACGGTGGCCGCGGCATGAGCGTGCACGTCGCGTCGGTCGGGATGGGACGGTACGGCAAACGCCCGGAGGGACTCATCGACCTCGCGGCCGAGGCCGCGGCGGGGGCCCTCGAGGGCGTGGGCCGCCGGCCGATCGACCTCCTCGTCGCTGGCTCGATGCTGTCGCACGGCCTCCATGGTCCCGAGGCGCTCCTACCCCGCCTCGCGACGCGGCTGGGCGTCGAATCCGCGTCGGGACTCCGGGTCGATTCGGCGAGTGGAACCGGCGGCATGGGGTTCCACGCTGCGGTCATGGCGCTCGAGTCCGGCCGATTCGAACGGGCGCTCGTGGTCGCGGTGGAGAAGATGACCGACCGTACGACCGCGGAGAACACTCGCGACCTGGCCGCATCCCTCCATTACTCGGAAGTCGCCGCGGGGGCCACGATGCCCGCCCTCGCAGCGCTCGTGGCGCAGCGGTACCTCGAGCGTCATGCGCTGGATGCCGACGTGCTGGACCTCGCAACCGTACACGCCCGCGCCATGGCCGTGCACAACCCGTTCGCGCAGTTCCAGAAGGCGGTGCCACTCGAGGAAGTCGCGAAGAGCCGGATGGTCGCGAGCCCGCTCCGACTCTTGCACTGCTCCGCGATGTCCGACGGGGCCACCGCGCTCGTCCTGGAGAAGGGCACCGGACCGGCGACCGTGCTCGGTCTCGGCCAGGGATTCGAGGCGCTCCGGATCGTGGATCGGGACGACTTGACGACATTCGGCGCGACTCGCATCGCGGCAACGCGGGCGTACGAGAACGCGAAGCGGACGCCCAAGGAGATGGACGTCGCCGAGGTCCACGACGCGTTCTCGCCGTTCTTGTTCATTCACATGGAAGACCTCGGATTCTGCGACGTCGGCAAGGCCCCGGAGTGCCTCGCAAGAGGAGAAGCGCGCCCCGATGGCCGAATCCCGGTGAATCCGAGCGGTGGCGTCGTCGGTCGAGGCCACCCCGTCGCGGCCTCGGGCTTGGCCGAGATCGCCGAAGTAGCGCTCCAGCTCCGCGAGGAAGCGGGAGCCCATGCGATCGCGCGGCGGCCCAAGACCGGCCTCGCTCAGGCGGTGAGTGGCATCGCGTCGCACAACTTCGTCACGATCCTCGGACGGGAGGAGACGTGAACGCGCCTCCCGAGACCTTGGAGCTGAGTCGGTGCGAGATGTGCCGGGCGCGGTTCCTTCCCACGGATGGGGCGTGTCCGAAGTGCGGGTCGACGGACATTCGTTCGTACGGCGCTCCGCCGCTCGGCACCGTGCTCGCGGCCACGGAACTCTCGGCCCCGGCCGAGGGCTGGCACTCGCCCCACCGGCTCGCACTGGTCGAGATGCCGGAGACCGTTCGCCTGCTCGCGATCGTCGAGGGCCCGCTGCCGACCCGAGGAACCGTCGTGACGGTGCGGCGCGAGGGTGAGGTCTACCGGGCCCGCTCCGAGCCCAAGAGCTGAGCCTTAGCGAACGCGGGGAGGGGGAAGTTCCGGGCTCCGGAGGGTCCCGGAGCCCCTTTGAACCCCCGAGGTGAAATCACCACAGGATTAGCAATCCTGCGCCTTACCGGGCTGGGCTATCCCCGCGCGAGGTTGACGAGCCCGGTCGGCTCCTTAAGTCTTCGCTCGGAGCCCAGCACCGCGAACGGATCGACGCGTGTCTCACGGATCGACCACCTCCGCAGACAAGGTTTCAGATACTTCTTCCCGGACTACTCCCCTCGGAGTTCGAAGTGTACGGACCGGGCGATAATGGCGGTCCCCCGCGCGAGGGTCGTCCGGCGCGGTTTTGGATCCTGTTTTTGGTCGGCGTCGCGATGATGGCGATCCTCGTGACCATCGCGGTGCTCCTGTGGACCGGGGCGTTCGGAGTGGGCGCCGGGCCTCGACCGTACGTGGGATTCTGGGGGGGCTTTCTCCTCCTCTTCCTCCTCCTGTGGGTCTCGTTCTTCCTGATTCGGATGGCGTTCTGGAGCAGCCGGGGACCGCGGGGTTACTACCGTTACCGGCAGCGGGGGATGGTGCGCGATCCGGCGGTGATGGCGGCCCGCCAGCGTTACGCGCGCGGGGAGATCACCCGCGAGCAGTACGACCAGATCATGACCGACCTCGGTCGCCGCGGGCGGGGCCCGGGCGGCCCGCTCTCCGGCGGGTGAGGTTCGCCATTAAGTAGCGCGTCCGCGCTCCCTCGCGCGGTGGGCTCATGCGCGTGGCGAAAGCCGGGGTGGTCGGCGCGGGGACGATGGGGTCGGCGATCGCCGAGGTGCTCGCGTTCAATGGGATCGAGGTCGTCCTCAAGGACGTCGATCAGTCGATGGTCGACAAGGGGCTCGCCAAGGTCCGGGGGATCGTCGACGAGCTCGTGCGGTTCCAGGAGCAACGCGCTCCCAAGGAGCTCGCTCGGATCGCCGAGCTCACCGGGGAGCTCAGCGAATCGCAGCGAGCCCAGGTCGAGAAGAAACTCGCGCCGAAGTTCACCCGGGCACGTGGCGAAGAGGTCGTTGCTCGAGTGCACGGCACGACCGACTATGGGTCGTTCTCGGACGTGGACCTTGTCGTCGAGGCGGTCTTCGAGACCTATGAGGTCAAGCGACCGGTGCTCGCGGCGCTGGACGCGGTCGTTCCCGAGTACGCCGTCATCGGCTCCAACACCTCGTCCCTGTCGATCACCCGCCTCGCCCGAGGGTTGAAGCACGTCCGCGAGACGCTCGTGATCCACTTCTTCAACCCGCCGTACACCCTCCCGTTGGTCGAGGTCGCCGGAGGCGTCGACACGCGAGACGATGTCGTGACCGACACGATCGACTTTCTCCAAGGGCTGAAGAACCACCGCTACCCCCTCGTGCCGATCCGGGTCAAGGAATCCCCCGCGTTCGTGGTCAACCGGCTCCTCGCGCCGGTGCTCGCCGAGGCCTGTTTCGCGCTCGAGTCGGGGCTCGCGTCGTCGCGGGACATCGATGCGGCGATGAAGGCCGGTGCGGGAATGCCGATGGGCCCGTTCGAGCTCGCGGACCTCGTCGGCCTCGACGTTTCGCTCGAGGTCGCCGAGTCGCTCTATCGGGAGTTCGGCGACCCGAAGTACCGACCGTCCGTCCTTTTGCGCCGGCTCGTCGACTCCGGTCATCTCGGACGGAAGACCGGCCAAGGGTTCTACGACTACTCGGGCCAGTGACGCGCTCGGGCCCCTCTTTTAATCGGCGCTGACCCTCGCCCGCTCATGCCGTTCCCTTCGGCCGAATGGGCCGCTGCGTACCAGAAGGCGCTGAACGAGAACGTCGCCTATCACGAAGCGGCGAAGGCGTGGGTCGGCGACATCCTCCTCTTGGTCCGCACGAGAGACTCCGAAGCTCCGGCGCCGGGGGTCCACCTCGACCTCGCGAACGGGGAATGTCGGGCCGCCGTGTTCCATGCGGACGCGCGAGCGGTCCCCTCGGAGTTCGTCTATGAAGGGACGCCCGAGAACTGGCAGCGGTTGATGCGCCACGAGATCGACCCGGTGAAGGCGATCCTCGACGGTACGTTCCGGGTTCGGGGAAACCTCGCGAAGCTGATGCGTTTCACCCGCGCGGCGAAGGAACTCGTCGAGACCGCCTCGAACGTGCCCGTTTCGGCGTGATCAACTCGACGCCGGGGTCGGCGTGGGGTTCGCCGCCGCGGGCGGTGGGGAGGCGGGGCGGGGTGCGACCGGAGTCGACGTCGCGGGGGCTGCGGGCGCCTTCGGTGTGGCAGGGGATGCCGCGGTCGGTCCCGACGGCTTTACCCCCGGGATCGTCGGCGGCTTGGGCGGCGCCGGCAAGAGTCGTTGCTTCACAAAGGCGAGCACTCGGGTCCATGCCGCCTCGGCTTGTGGAAGGTCGTAGGCCGAGAGGTCGCGCGCGAGGAAGCCGTGACGCACTCCGGACGGCTCGAAGAGCTCCAGCGTCGCCGTCGGGGCTCGGCCCGCGGCCACGAGTTGCGCTTTCGCGTTCTGGGCGGGTCGGTCGCGGGACCCACCGATGAACAGGATCGGCGCCGTCACGAGCTTCGAAAGGTCCGGTGGTGAAACCGGGTAGGGGTACGCGAGGACGAGTGCGGCGACCTTGGTGTCCTGCGCGGCGAGCACGAGCGCGAGGCTCGCGCCATACGAGGCGCCAAAGAGCGCCGTCTTGGTGGGATCCACCATCTCCCGCGCGCGCAACGCGGCGAGGGCGTCGGTGTACAGGTGCAGGAGGCCGATGACCTTCTTCGACCCCATCGAGACTCCCCCACGGATCCGGACGCCGGCTCCCAGCGCGACGTGGTGCCCCGCGCCGACCGCATCGGTCTTGGCGACGTCCGGGATCATCACCTCGAATCCTTCCCGGGCGAGTCGTATGGACGCGTCGAGGAGCGTCGTGGTGATCCCATAAACATCGGGAGTGACGAGCACGACCGGATGCCGCACCGGCTTGGTGGGGGAAAGGACGATCGCCGGAGCCTTGCCGCTCCGGGTCGCCTCGGTCTCGAACCACACCCGGTCGCTCTTGTAGAGCGGCGCCGGGGCGCCCGGGCTCTTCTCGGACTTGATCCACGTCTTGTTCAGGAAGTCGATGACGCAGAGCTTGAAGCGTTCCTTCTGCAGTATGATCACGGCCTGGCGAGTGCCGCAGATGTCGCAGACTCCGACGACGCCGCTGCCGAACTCGGCCGGGAGGTCCATCATCTTGTCGTCGTCGCGCATCGTCGGCTCCTCGGATCGGCTTCCTCGTACGAGCCCGGTTCGCTTCTTAACCATTGCCGCGGTGCAATCGGCGCAGTGGCTGGGCGGAGGTCGTTCGCGGAGACCCGACGGTTCGATCCTGCCGTGGACGGCGCGAGGGTCGCAGCTCGAGGCGATGACGGTCCCGGGGGGCGAGCACGGAGAGGCCGAGCGCTCGGAGGCGTTCCTGGAGCGCGCGGTCTGCAGTCATCACGATCGCGCGTTCGCGCATCGCGGCTTCGATCACGCCGGCGTCGCCGTCCGCGCTCGCGGGAACGCTCGCAAACTTCTCGGCGAGTAACTTCGCCCCGGCAGCGCCCGGGGTCGAGCGCCGGTCGAGCCGTTCGAGCTCACGGATCCCGGAGGAAGCGATCACGATGCGGGCGCCGGGAACGAGCCGCGCGACCTCGGCTTCGAGCGGAAAGCCGGTCCGGATCGGAAGGAACAGCGCATTGGTGTCGAGCAGGACCAGCCGTCGGGCCGGCCCGGTCGCTCGGCTACGGCCGACGGAGGTGGATGCCGAGCTGCTCCCGGTCGTACTCCGTTCCCCCTCGTCGCTCCCGCAGGACGTAGCGCTGGGACTTTTGGTTCGCGGTCTTCGGGATCTCGTCCAGGAACTCGATCCGCTGAGGCACCATGAAGAACGGTAGGCGCTCCGCGCAGAACTCGAACAACTCCTTGGCGTCCACTCGCGCGTCCGGTTTCAGCTGCACGAACGCCTTCACGTCCTCCTCCCCGAGCGGAGACGGCACCCCGACCACGACGGACTCGAACACGGCGGGATGGCGGTTGAGGACGCTCTCGACGTCGTACGGTGCGAGGTTTTCCCCGCGCCGGCGGATCACGTCCTTCTTCCGGTCGACGAAGTAGTAGTAGCCGTCGACGTCCCGGGTGACGTAATCGCCGGTGTGGAACCAGAGGTTCCGCCACGACTCCACGGTCTTCTCCGGTTTCCCGAGGTATCCGGAGAACATCGTGAAGGGGGCCCGGGGCCGCACGACGAGCTCGCCGCGCGTCCCGGGCGGCACGGGACGATCGTCGTCGTCCACCACCTCCGCCTCGACGAACCCGAGCGGAGTGCCGACGGAACCGACGCGGATCGCTCCCGGGGGGTTCATCAGGGTCGTGCAGCCGCACTCGGTCATCCCGTATAGCTCGACGATCGTGAGGCCGAAGCGACGTTCGAACTCGGGCCACACCTCCTTCGTCGTTCCGGCCGTCAACGCCGTCCGGACCGAGTGGGTGCGGTCGGTCGGCTTCGCCGGTTGCTTGAACAGGACGTTGATCATCGAGATCAGGAGGGAGACGTGGGTCGCGCCCATTTGCGCCGCGGTCTCCCAGTACGTCGTGGCGTGGAACCGCTCGTCGTACGCCGCGGTGAGGTCGTACAACAGCGCGGTGAGCGTGGTCATCTCCTGGGCGTTGCAATGAAAGAGCGGGAGCGCGGTGAACAGCACCGAGTCCGGCGAGAGGCGACTCCGCGCCCCGATCTCTCGGGAGGTGGTGAGACATTTCTCGTGAGGAACGATCGCTCCCTTCGGGGGTCCGGTCGTTCCGCTGGTATACAGGACGGCGGCCGGGTCGCTCGGCAACGGGGGCGGAACGGCCGGGGCCGGATCGGTCGAAGACAGTTCGCCGAAATGGGATGCGGCTGAAGGAAAGGGTTCGGCGTCGTGGCCAGGATCGGCGACCCACTCTCGGGGAAGTCGGAGGCTCTCCCGCTCCGGTGCGTAGGCGCCCCACAGGCGGCGGTCGAGGACAATGCCCGCCGGTGAGGAATCCGCGAGCTCGTAGCGAAGGATCTCGCCCTTGAGCGCCGTGTTCAGCGGCACGAGGGTCGCCCGACGTTTCGCCAGCGCGAACCAGAGGATCGGGAATTCCGGAGTGTTGAACAGGAGGGCGGCCACGCGGTCCCCGGGCGAGACCCCTGCGCGGGCGAGGCCATTCGCGACCCGGTCGCTCTCGAAGTCCAGGTCGCGATAGGAGAGGGTCCTTCCGGGAAATTTCAGCGCGGGCCGGTCGCCGTTCTTCTTCGCCTTCCCCCGGACCAGCGACACGAGGTCGTGGTACTCCTCGCCGGGGTCGAGCATCGCTACCGGCGGAGCATCCCCGGCTCTTTAACGTTCGACCGGGCAATCGACCGGTCCGCCCCGCCGCGCGTTGCGAGGAGCTTTCTTAGGGCAGGACCGAATCGGAGGGGCCATGCCCCGCACCACCGAGCCGTATCGGCCCGACGCACCGATCGTCCCCGAGCTCGCCGCGGGCGTTGTCATCTTCGGCGAGCCCGGCGCGAGCGTGTTCCTCCTGCATCAGGCGGACGAGGACCGCTGGTGCCTCCCGAAGGGCCACGTGGACCCGGGGGAGTCGCTCGTCACCGCCGCGTTGCGGGAGGTCCGCGAGGAGACGGGGTTCGAGCACGTCGAGCTCGAAGGCGAGCTCCGCGAGGTCTCGTACCGGTTCTACCACCCTCGGCGGGCGCTCAACGTCCACAAGACCGTAGTCTATTTCCTCGGGCACACTCGCGAACGCGAACCCCACCTCGAGCCGCTGTTCGACCGGGCCGAGTGGGTCGAACTCGCCGAAGCGGCTCGACGGGTGAAGTACATCGCCGACCGCGAGGTGCTCGAGGCGGCCCAGAACCCGTCCGCCGCACTCGCGTCGGCGTGCCGGAGCTCCGAACGATAAGAAAGAGCCGGAAGGGGTTGAAGGTGGGTCCCTCGCGGGGCCCACCCGGCGCGGTCGACCTAGCGCTGGTTCTGGGGCTCCTCGGGAGCGCTGGGGGCGCTCGCGCTGGGTCCCGTCGCACCCGCGGGTCCCGTGCCGGCAGCGGGGGGAGCGCTGCTCGACCCGGAGGTTCCGAAGGGCTGGACCGGGCTCTGGTTCGACCGGCGCCGCTCATTGGCTCGCCACTGAACGAGGGCGACCGTGGCCACGATCACCGCGACCGCGATGGCCGCGACGACCACGATCGTACCGACACCAAACATCGGGTCGCTCGTCGCGCCGCTCGAACCGCCGCTGTTCAGCCGGTCGTTCAGCGCCTGCGCCTGCGCCACGCTCATCGGGGCTCCCGTCACGGTCGTGCCGGGGGAGGCGCCCATGGCCGGCTGTGCGCCGGTCGAGGGCTCCCCGAGGGCATTGATCGAGGCGGTGCCCGCTCCGAAGCTCGTCGCGCCCGCCGTGACCTGGGGGCCGAAGCTCCCCTCGCTCACGAAGAGCGTCTGGGACGAGATCGAAGCGCTGCCGATCTGGTCCGCGCTGTATCCGTGGACCCCGCCGCCGAACAGGTCGAAGGCGTGGGGCACGAAGACGAACGCGTCATAGCAGCCCAGCGGGCCCTGGATCACCAGGAAAATCGCGTGGCGGGGCACGTGGTCCGCGAACACCGGCACGAAGTAGGTCTTCGTCACGTCGTAGCCCGTGAGGTTCACGGTGCCCGGCGTGTTGACCGTCCCGTTCGAGTACTGGGTTCCGGAGCCCATCCGTCCGTTAAAGCCGTTGTTCGCCCAGGTCCAGGTGATGTTCCAGCTGCCGGACGGGTTGACGTACGAGGTGGAGTTCCACTCCGTGACGCCCGTCAAGTTCAGCGGGATCAGCCCGAGCGCCGGGGTGAACTGCGCCGAGGTGTGCGCCGAGCCCACGACGTTGAGACTCGCCGACTTCGTGGTGCCGTTGTGCGTCACCGAGATTGCTTCCGCGATCGTGCCCGCGATCGAGGTCGAGTCGTTGTCGATCCCGAGTGCCGGCACCGGTGCGCCGTTCACGTAGACCGTCGAGTCGTTCGTCAGGTTCACGAACGCGCTGTCGTGTTCGTGCCCGGAGTACGAGTACGTCGCCGCTAGGTTGGGGCCCGAGTACGTCGCGGTCAGCTCGATGCCGACCGTTCGCTGTTCCTCGATCTCCACCGTGTGAGCGCTCGTGTTGGTCTCGGTAAAGATCACCGTCCACCCGAACGACGCGTTCCAGGTCATCTCACCGACACCATTCGTCACCGATCCGTTCGACCATCCGACGCCACCGTAGGCCCACTGATTCGACGGCGAATTCGCCGCCGTCAGGGGGGCCGGGGAGGCGCTGGCCGCTCCCGCGAGCGCGGGGACGACCGCGAGGGTCATCAACACCGCCACGCCCGTGAGGACGAGCCATCCCTTCGTTCCGCCCAATTTCGCCATTCTCTGCGTTTCTCCTGACGGATGTTTCTCCGTCAAGGGGGTGGAGGTCCGAAACCCCGAGATAAACGGCGGTGCAATCCTCCTCTCGGAAGCTTAGACGGTGTGCTAGACCGTCGCCGCCCGACTACTCGAGGCCCGGGATTCGAAATCGGGCGGAGCGCGCCAACTGGACCGATTCGGGGTACCCCGCGTCCGCGTGGCGCGCGACGCCGATCCCGGGGTCATTGTGGAGCACGCGCCCGATGCGCCGGTCGGCGTCCGGGGTCCCGTCCGCGACGATCACGAGTCCCGCGTGGATCGAGTTACCGATCCCGGTGCCCCCGCCGTGATGGACCGACACCCAGCTCGCCCCGCTCGCGACGTTGAGGAGGGCATTCAGCACCGGCCAGTCCGCGATCGCGTCGGAGCCGTCGCGCATCGCCTCGGTCTCGCGGTACGGGCTCGCGACGGCGCCGGTGTCGTGGTGGTCGCGCCCGATCGCGACGGGGGCGGTGACCGTGCCTTCCCGGACCATGTCGTTCACGAGGTGGCCGAACCGCTCTCGCTCGCCGTATCCCATGTAGCAGATCCGCGCGGGCAGCCCCTGGAAGTGCACCTTTTCCCCGGCGAGCTTGATCCAGCGGCAGAGGTGGGCGTGGTCCGCGTACTCGCGCAGGATCATTCGGTCGATCGCGCGGATATCCTCCGCCTCTCCGCTGAGGGCGAGCCAGCGGAACGGTCCACTGCCGACCGCGAAGAGGGGACGGATGTAGCGGGGCACGTAACCGGGAATGTCGAACGCGTTCCGAACCCCCGCATCTCGCGCCTGGGTCCGGAAATTGTTCCCGTAATCGAACGTCCGCGAGCCCCGGCGCTGGAGCTCCAGGATCGCCTCCGCTTCCACGGCGATCGACGCCTTCACCATCTCGAGGTATCCGGCGAGGTCGGCCGCTCGAGCGACCGCCGCTTGATCGACATTGTACCCCCGAGGGATATACCCCGCGCGCAGATCGTGGGCTGCGGTCTGGTCACTGACGACATCCGGTCGCACGCCCCGCCGGACGATCTCTGGATAGACGTCCGCCGCGTTCGCGAGCAGTCCGACTGAGAGCGGGCGACGGGCCGCGACCGCCTCCTCGACCTGTCGGAGAGCGTCGTCGAGGTCCTTCGCCGCGGTGTCGAGATAGCCGAGGGTCCGGCGGCGATCGATCGCCCTCGGGTCGACGTCGACCACCAACGCCACCCCCCCGAGCAGCGTTACCGCGAGAGGCTGCGCCCCTCCCATCTCGCCGAGGCCCGAGGTCAGCATCCATCGACCCTGGAGATCCTCCGCGTGAAACTCCAGCCGTGCGAGCGCGGCGAGCGTCTCGTACGTGCCCTGAAGGACTCCCTGACTTCCGATGAAGACCCAACTGCCGGCGGTCATCTGGCCGTACATGGTGAGGCCGCGCTCCTCGAGGTCCCAGAAGACCTCGTCCGTCGCCCAGTGCGGCACGAGTAGCGCATTCGCGATCAGCACCCGCGGCGCGTCCGGATGTGTCGGGAAGATGCCGACCGGCTTGCCCGACTGGACGAGCAAGGTCTCGTCGCTTCCTAGCGTTCGGAGAGAATCGACGATCGCGTCGAAGCTCTCCCAATCCCGCGCGGCCTTTCCGCGGCCGCCGTAGACGATCAAGTGCCTCGGGTCGCGGGCGACCTCGGGGTCGAGGTTGTTGCAGAGGAGTCGCAGCGCGGCCTCCTGCGCCCAACCACGGCAGGAGATCTCGCGACCGCGCGGGGCGCGGACCGTGCGGTCGGATTCGAGGGTTCGGGCCATCGGTCGAGAGGACCGGACAGGACGGCACCTATGAAACCTTCCCGGGGCACGGGTTTGGGCCGCCACCCCGCACGAAGGGGGGACACCCCTCGAGCCCCCGAGATACGCAGAAACGGCAGGCTCCGGTACGCTTCAGGACCGAGACAACAGCCGGGTCGCCCGCGGCGTAGGACCTGCGGCCGCGAGCACCCTACAGTTTAAGTCAGTGGGCCGACACGTACCGCCCCGGCGCGCGCCGCCATAGCTCAGTCGGTAGAGCGGCTGATTTGTAATCAGCAGGTCGGGAGTTCAATTCTCTCTGGCGGCTTGAGGTCAACATGGGCCAGAGCCCGGCCCTTCGAACTCGGGCGGGTGAGCCGCGGGACCCGCCAACCCATCGACCACTGAACGGCCGGTGCCGTTCTCACGGTGCGGTCGTAGACGGCGTTGGGAAGTACCGGGGCACGTGGGTCGGCTTCACCATCGGAGGAGCGGAGTGACGTTGGGAAGAGACGTGCAACGACGGTTCCGGGCGGCGGGGGATTACTTTCGGGGGCCGGTGTCCGCTCGTTCCCGCTCCAGCAGAACGAAGTACGCAAAGTTCGCCGGACGGTATCCGAATCCGAAGCCGGTTCCCCCCGTCGGCTGGCTCACCCGGAATGACCTCACGACCCACCCGCTCCGGGCGAGTTCGTTGATGTTCGTTTCGAGGCGCTCGCGAGTGCTCTCTCCCGCCCACGCGGGTTGAGTCGGCTCGAGTTCCCTCAGGACTTTGTATTCCTTCATTCCGTCGCACTCCCGTTTCGCGTTCGTTTACGTGGCGCCTATCGTAGCCGTGCACAGTCCGGCGCCGGCTAATGATGTTTCCGCGGAGTCCCGGCTATGCTGATCACCCGAACTGTGGGCCGAGCGGTCGATCCGTGCGCTCCACAAGGGGGTGGGCTGGCGGACCAGGGGCCGAAAAAACGCCTGCTTCGAGGAGCGTGACGGAGTTGCAAAGTCCATATCCCTTGCGGGCGTTCACGGACCTCCATGGGTACCGAGGAGAACAAGAAGCTGGTCCGCCGTCAGTTTAGACTCCTCAGCGCCGGGGATGTCGAGGGCGCGGCGAATCTTTGGGCATCCGTATCATCCAACCACGGGAGGGAAACCAACCCCAAAGGCATCTCCCGGGTGTATGAGAGCTTGCGCGCGCTTCAGGAAAAGCACAGAGACTGTGCGAAAAGTCGAACTGTGGGCGTATCGCTAGAGGGTAGTGCGCCCTCTTGTTCAATTTCTCGGCCGCGGTCCCCGGGAGCCTCTCCTCAGGAACCTAACGCCGTCACCAGGCCCCTCAC
>JBAUZT010000021.1:0-41397 GCA_049585415.1 Thermoplasmata archaeon
CGGCCCGGTTCGGGAGCGCGGGGCGCCGGGGTCGGCGACCCGAGGGCCGCGACCCGGGGAGCTTCAGTGGCCGGACGGCGAGGAGGAGCGTCGTTCACCGCAAGGTCCGACGCCGGCCCCATTCATATGGCCTTGTCTCGACCCGACCGGGTGCGAGTGGACCGCTCGGGTTCTTGTAGGACCGCGGAGGAGGCCCCGACCGTGTCGGTGGCCCGACCGTACCGCACCCGCACCGTCCGCCCGGTCGAGCTCGAGAACCGACGCTCGAACGCGGCGATACCGGTCGCGGTCGTGCTCGTCGTCCTCGGGCTCTACTTGAGCCGCTTCTCGATCCTCGTCACGGTGCTGCTCGCCCTCGTGCTCCTGTTCTCGGCGGGCTCGCTCCTCTCGACCCGGCTGAACCCGTTGAGCCCGACGTTCTACCTCACGCGGAAGCCGTCGTTCCTCGCGATCGGGGTCGTGTTCCTCAGCTCGCTGATCCTGTTCGGGGGCGCGTACTACCTGTGGGTCCACGGGATGGGTCACGTGCTGCCGGGGCTCTAGGCTAGCCGCCGACCCGCGCGAGGACGTGGAGCGCGGTCAGCGTGATCATTTTGCTCGGCTTTCCCGGCGTCTCGAACGCGAGCGGGACCGGGCGGTCCTTCGGGTGCTCCCGGTACCATTTCGCGGGAGGGCCTCCCACGTCCGGGTGGACCCGGTCGAGGTTCCAGCGCCCGTCGGGGCGCCGTTTCTTCCGCAGGTAGTCCAACGCGAAGCCGAGTCTTGGGTCGTCCCCGTAGCCGAGCGCGGTCAGGATGTCGAGCCCGACGAGGAGGTCGTAGTAGTAGTGCACCGGCCAGTGGAATCGGTACCACGGAGCGTACCGGTCTCCCTGTCGGTGCAGTTCGCGGTCGAGAAAGAACTCGGCGCCGCGTTCGACGACCCCCTTCATCGCGGGGGTCCATTTCGAGCGGGGGTAGACCGCGAACGCGCTCAGCCCCTCCCACGAGTCGAGGTTCCGTCCGGTCGCGGGTCCGTCGCTGAACGACCAGCACGACCAGCCCCCCTTCGGATGCGCCGTACGGACCAGCCAGTCGAGCGCTCGGCGGACCCGCGGGTCATCCCCGTACCCGAGTCGGATGAGCGCCCGCGCCATGTTGCCCGTGTAGCAGAGGTGTCCGTTCCGGCCGGAGAGCCCTCCGACCCCTCCGCCGGTCAGCGGGGACCGGGCCATCCAGAGATCGCACGAGGCACGCACCGCGGGGATCGCGCGCGTCGCGCCGAGGTCGGAGAGCGCGAGCAGGTTCCAGTTCGTGGAGGTGTACTTCGGCCGATAGAGGCTCTTCTCGTGAACCCACCAGCCGCCGGGGTCGCGCCGGGCGAGGATCTCGGCGGCCCAGCCGGTCTTCGGGATCTGCGCCCGCGCCGCGCGGACGTCGGGGTCGTTCTTCGGACGGCCGAGGAGCTCGGTCAGGGTCCGGTACCGGAGGGAGGGCTGCTCCTCCTCGAGCAGCCACTCCTCGACCTCCTTCGACGGCACGAACGGCGCACCCGACTCGGGGGAGATAAACGGGAGGGACAGGGGTTCCGAAACGGGACCCGGGACCTACGAAGCGACCATCCGCTCGAGCGCCCGGCGGGCCCGGGTGGCGATCGCTTCGGGAACGTCGATGACGAACTGGTTCTCCGCCAGCGAGTCGCGAACGTCCGTCAGGTCGATCTCCTTCATGAACGGACAGACGGTCCCCGCGTCGAGCGGGGTGAACCGCGTGGTCGGGTTGAGCCGGCGCATCCGGTGCAGGATGCCGACCTCGGTCGCGACCAGCACCTCGGGCTCACGGGTCTCCTCCGCGAACCGGACCATCCCGTCGGTCGAGAGGACGTGGTCGACGTACGGGAGCGCCTGGGATGCGCAGCCGCACTCGGGATGGGCCACGATCGGCGCGCCCGGATGCGCTCGGCGGGCCGTGGCCATGTCCTCCGGACGCATCCGGGCGTGCACGGGACAGTCGCCGACCCACAGATGCATCGGTCGCCCGGTCTTCTTCCGGACGTAGTCGCCGAGGAACATGTCCGGCAGGAACAAGATCTCCTGGTCGCGGGGGATCCCCTCGACGACCTTCACCGCGTTCGAGCTCGTGCAGCAGTAGTCGGCCTCCGCCTTCACGTCGGCGGAAGTGTTGATGTAGGCGACGACCGCCGCGCCGGGATACTGGGCCTTCCAGTCCCGGAGCTGCTCCGCGGTGATCGCATCGGCGAGGGCGCACCCCGCCTTCAGGTCGGGGAGGAGCACCGTCCGCGACGGGTTCAGGATCTTCGCGGTTTCGGCCATGAACCGGACCCCCGCGAAGACGATCACCGGACGGTCCGCCTCCATCGCCTTGCGGGAGAGGTAGAGCGAGTCGCCGACGAAGTCCGCGACGTCCTGGACCTCCGGCCGCTGGTAGTTGTGCGCGAGGAGGACGGCGTTCCGTTCCTCCTTCAAGCGGGTGACCTCGCTGGCGAGCGACATTGACGGCTCCGAGGTTCTAGTCGTGACGGGGGCTTAAGCGCGCCGGGACGAGCTCGAGGTGGAACGGAAGGGCGGGCGCCGAGTGGGTGAGGGCGCCGAGGCTTACCGCGTTCGCCCCGACGCGGCGGTAGGCGCCGACGGTCGCCGGAGTGATCCCTCCCGAGAGCTCCACCCATCGTCCGCGGCGCAAGCCCTCGACCTCGAGCGCGCGGACGATTGCCCGCGCGCGAGGGGGGCTCGCGTTGTCGATCAGGATCCTCCGAGCGCCGGCGCGCGCGGCGCGGAGGGCCTCCGCGGCCGACCGCACCTCGACCTCGACGGCCTCGCCGCGTCGCGCCCGGGCCCGGGCCCGTCGCACCGCTTCGGCGAGCGGCAGGAGCGCGAGGTGATTGTTCTTGATCAGGAGGGACTCCGAGAGGTTGCGCCGATGCGGGCGACCTCCCCCGTGGACGATCGCGGCCTTCTCGAGGTCGCGAAGGCCGGGCAGTGTCTTGCGGGTTCCCCACACCTCGAGGCGGGGAGCGCTTCCGCGCGTCGCGGCGACCGCCTTCGCGGTCGCGCTCGCGACGCCGCTCGCGTGCATCAGGACGTTGAGGACGCTCCGCTCGACCCCGAGGATGCGACGGGCATCTCCCCGGAGGGCCAGGACGACCTCGCCCCGTCGCACGCGGCTCCCATCGGCTCGGGCGGAGAGCACCCGCACCCCGGCGGCGCGCAACATCGCTCGCGCGACGACCGTCCCCGAGAGCACGCCGGTCGCCTGGGCGATGATGCGCGCCTTCGCCGGAACGGGCCGCGGGAAGAGGGCGCGGGTCGTCCGATCGCGCGCGATGCGGTCCTCCGCGAGGACCCGACGGGCGAGCGCGCGAACCGACCCGGCCGCGCCCCCCCGCGGCCTATCCCGACGGAGCATGGGAGGGGGGCTCCTTCGAATCGAGGGCGCGCTTTAGCCGGTCGAAATCCACCGCGATGTCGGGCCGCAGGGTCGAGATGTGCTGGCGTTCGAGCTCGGAGACCCGCCGCCGCGCGCTCGCACGGTCCCCCCGGGCGTAGGAGAGCTGGGCGAGCCGGAGGACGACATCGACCTCGTCCGCCGGCGCCTTGAGTTCACGGACGAGCCGATAGGCGTCGAGCAGGTCCGCTTCCGCGAGGTCGTACTCGCCGCGGTCGAGGCCGATCTTCCCCTGGATGATCAGCGATTGCACGAGCCCGAAGCGGTCGCCGATCCGCTCGAGGATCTCGCGCGAGCGCTGGTTGCGTTCGGCCGCTTCGTCGAGCCGCCCCGCCATCCTCAGGATGTCGGCAAGGTTGAACAGCGACCATCCGAGCCGCCGAACGTCGTGGCCTTTCTCCGAGAGGCGGATCGCCTCCTGGAACTCCGCGATCGCCTCCGCGTACCGCGGGTTCGGTCCTCCCGACCCCGCGATCAGCACGCCGAGGAAGAGGTGCGCGTGGGCCGCCTCTCGCGCGTCGCCGAGACGCTCGAGCGTCGCCGCACCCTCGCGCGCCTGCTGGAACGAGCTCTCGGGGCGGCCCATCATCGCGAGGGAGTTCGCCCGCCAGATGAGCGCGGAGGCGGCGACCCGCTCGTCCTTCGCCTCCTGGGCAAGGCGGAGCAGCTCGTCCTGCTCGCGGAGCGCCTCCTCATACCGGCCCATGTAGTAGAGCGCCTCGCCGAGCAGGCGGCGCCCGTTCATCTGCGTGCGCGGCTGGCCGGCGAGGTCGACGGAATCGAGCACGGTCCGGCTCGTCTTCTCCGCCTCCCGCCACTCGCCCTGGTCGGTGAGGATCCGTGCGAGGTAGAGGTCGAGCAGCGCGAGCACGTGCGGCGAGAGGCGCTTACGGAGTCCGCGCCGAGCACGGTGCTCGCGAAGGAGCGTCTCCGCCTGCTTGAGCTCCCCCTGGTGGTCGATCTGCCGGGCGAGCTCGATCACGATCTCGGTCTCGCCGTCCCAGTCGTCCGGTCGCAGGCGCCGGTGGCTCTCGAGCGCGCGTTCGAGGTGCTCGCGCGCGACGGCGGGAGAGAACGACCGGACGGCGACCTCGGCGGCCTCCCGGTTGTAATGGATCGATTTCTCGTCGACCTTGCCGAGGTAGAAGTGCCGCGCGAGCGCATAGATCGTCGTGAGGTCCGCGCTGCCGCCGGCCTCGAGCGCCTCCGCCGCGCGGCGGTGGAGGAGCCGCCGGCGGCTCTCGGTGAGGTGGTCGTACACCTCGGTACGGACCCGGTCGTCCGGGAACGCGAGCAGCTCTCCCGGCCGTTCATACAATAAGCCGCGGCCGACGAGCCGGTCGATCTCCTCGGCGAGGCGCTCCTCCTCCTCGCCGCTCGCGCGCAGTAGGAGCGCGAACGGGAACTCGGAACCGAGGACCGCGGCGACCGCCAGGACCCGCTGCTCCTCGTCGTCGAGGTGGGGGAGCGCGACCACGCCCGACCGCGAGATGGGGACGGGAGGCGCGCCGGGCGGTGCGTCCCGTTTTCCGAGCGCGCGGCGCTCGAACTGTTCGAGCAGGAGCGGGTTGCCGCCGGTCTCCGAGTGCCGGCGCGCCACCTCCTCCGCCGAGAAGACCCGGCCGGGCTGGACGCCGCGCAGGAACTCCGCGGCTTCGCTCGACGTGAGGGCCCGTAGGACGATGCGACCGGCGTGGACTGCCGCCTCGAGCCCCTCGAGCCGCGCCCGTCGCGGCTCGGCGAGCGTCCCGTACGGTCGCACGGTCGCGAGGATCCAGAGCGGCCGGTTCTGCAGCTGGCGGGCGAGCTGCTCGATCGCCTCGAGCGACGGGTCGTCCGCCCGGTGAAGGTCCTCGAGCACGAGGACGGTCGGGCCCCGTCGGGTGAACGCGAGGAACTGCTCGGCGATCCCCGTCCACAGCGGGTCCCGGATCGCATCGCCGCGATCGTCGGCCTCGCCGAGCGCGTCCAAGAGACGCTCCTCGATCCGGACCGGGGAGGAGAAGGAGCTGTCGTCCATCCGGGGCGCGAACCCGATGAGGAACCCTTCGGGCCCCGGCGCTCCCGGGACCGCCGGGCCCCCCTCGTCGACGAACGACCGCCCGCTCTCGAGCGCGGAGCGGATCAGCGCGAACGGCGGGGGGGCGTCGAGCGCCGGGGCGCGGCCCTCGAGGACGCGCATCCCGCGCCCGCGGATGTCGCGGACGAGGTCGTCGACGAGGATCGATTTCCCGACGCCGGTTTCCCCGACTAGGAACGTCACCCCGCCGTGGCCGGCGCGAGCGTCCTCGAACCGGCGATGCAGGGCCTCCACGGCCTCAACCCGTCCGACGAACGGACGGCCGTTCCCGGCCTCGGCCGCCATGTGGTGGGTTCGTATGGGTCGAACCGACTATTTACGCTCGCGTCCGCGGGCTCTTGACGAACGGTAGCGGGACGACCTGCGCCGGGACGTCCCGGCCGCGGATCTCGAGCGAGACCGTGGCCCCGGGCTGGGCGAGCGCCGGCGGCAGGTAGGCGAGCGCGATCCCGTGCCCGAGGTCCGGCGAGAGTCCGCCGCTCGTCACCTGGGTGAGCAGCTTTCCGTCGACCTTGACCGGTGTCCCGTGGCGCGGGATCGCTCCCTCGACCGTGAGCTCGAGCCCGGCGAGCTTGACCGGAGGCCCTTCGGCGACCTCCTTCTCGAGCGGCGGTCGCCCGACGAACGGATGGTCGAAGGCGACGAACCGGTTCTGGCCGGCCTGGATCGGCGAGTGGTCCCGGTGGAACTCCTGGCCCGAGAGCAGGTAGCCCTTCTCGAGCCGGAGGGTGTCCCGCGCGCCGAGCCCCACGGGGAGGGCGCCGGCCGCGACGAGCCGCTCCGCGAGCGCGTCCGCCGCCTCGGCACGGACCAGCAGCTCGTAGCCGAGCTCGCCGGTGTACCCGGTCCGGCTCACGACGATCGACCGCTCGAGGTCGCCCGGGATCGACACGCCGACGTGCCCCGTGCGCTCGTTCGCGCTCCCGTCGCTCGGGAAGCGCCGGACGTGGTAGAAGGCGAGCTCACCGAGGTCCCAGCCGAACTGGCCCTCGAGCAGCTTCCGCGAACCGGGGCCTTGGACGGCGAGCAGCGAGAGGCCGGGGTTGAACCGCGTGATTGTGACGTCGGGGGTCCGGTGCTGGCGCAAGATCTGCTCGACCTCGTCCGCGCGTCCCGCGTTCGGCACCGTGAAGAACGAGCGGACGAGCTCGGTGCCGTCGTCGATCCGGCTGATCAATAGGTCGTCGACGATGCCGCCGGTCGCCTCGAGAAGGAAGGTGTACCGGACCTCGGAGGGGACTTCCTTCTCGACGTTCGCGGTCGTGCGGCGCGAGAGGAGCGCGGCCGCGCGCGCACCCTCGACCGTGAGGAGGCCCATGTGGGAGACGTCGAACAGTCCGACGCCCGTCCGGACCGCGCGGTGCTCGGCGAGGATGCTCGAGTAATAGAGCGGCATCTCCCAGCCGGCGAACGGCACGAGGTGCGCGCCGTGGCGTCGATGGAACTCGATGAGCGCCGTGCGCCGGAGCGGCGGGGCCGGCGGCGCCGCGGCGGCGACGGGCGTGCTCATGTGACGATCTCCTGGAGACGACCTTCCGACGCGGCGAGGCGGATCTCGCGCGCGATGCGCCGCCCGGTGCTCATCGGACCGCGGTAGAGGGCGTTCCCGTACGGGTGGCCCACACTGAGGTGGATATTGGTTCCTCCCCCGATCCGCGCTGCGACGTCGAACACCGTGGGCCGTCCGTCCCGGTCGAGGCACGTCTGCAGGCAGAACGGTCCGAGGATCCCCGGCGGGTAGCGCGCGCGGGTGGCGTCCACGAACTTCTCGCCGAGGCGGAACACCTCCTCGAGCACGGATTCGCGCACCGTGAGCGTCCCGTGACCGACGACGGTGTACTCGGGGATCCGGTCCGCCTCGGGAAGCTCGAGCTGCTGCGCCGCGGGCAGGCGCACCATCCCGTCGAGGTTGCTTTCCCGCCGTTCGTCGACCCCGAGCAATTCGAGCCCCTCCGCCCGGGGCACGAGCGGGGAGAAGAAAAAGTTGAAGTTGAAGACCGGCCCGAGGACGTACTCCTCGATGCGGGCGCGCGAGAGGTCGTCCGCGCTGATCGTGCCGTTCCCGAGCAGGATCGCGCTCTTGCGGTCGTACTCCTGCGCGTTCGCCGCCGTGAAGAACCCCCGTTCGAGCCGCCGTCGCGCGTGGGGGAGCTTTACGATCGAGAGCCGGTCGATCTCTTCCGGGGTCGGGATCGCCCTCGGCGAGGGGATCCCCGCCGACGAGAGGAGCGTGTAGTAGTTCTCGCGCTCGGTGCGCTCCTCGATCCGGAGCATCGTGCGCGAACCGACGATCGGCACCCGGAACTCGGACTCGATCGCGGAGAGCGGGAGGTACGAGCTGAACGCGCGGTTCGGGACCAGCAGCACGCCTCCGGAACGCAGTCGTTCCTGGGACGCTTCCGAGGCGATGTCGGCGAACTTCGGGTACGTCCAGACCTCGTCCACGCAGCCGCGGCGACGGGCGCCGTGGGGATCCCGCAGGGTCCGGAAGTACTGCGCGTACGTCGCCTCGCGCCCACTTTGCGTGAGCACGACGCTCGAGAGCCCTTCCGAGACCGCCCCGTCCGCGATGTCGATCGCCGAGTGCGAGCCGACCGTGCCGACCCGCGGCAGCTCGGGGTACTTCTCGAGCAGCCGATGGATCTCGGCGGGGGCGATCGCCATCCCCCCGGGCACCGTCAGAGGAGCTTAAGCGCTCGCGCCACGCGTTCGGCGGAGAGCGGGAGCTCGGTCACGTGGGCTCCCGAGGCGTCCCGGACCGCGGAGGCGATCGTCGCCGGCACCGGGATGATCGGGGGTTCGCCCAATCCCTTCGCACCGAACGGACCCGCGCCGGGGAACCCCTCGATGAACCCCACGTCGATCGGGGGTACCTCGCCGAGCGTGGGGATCCGGTAGTCGAGCAGGTGCGGGTTCTCGAGACGGCCGTCCGCCGACCAGAGTGCCTCCTCGGTGAGCGCGGTCCCGAGACCCATCGCGACCCCGCCCTCGATCTGGGCGCGCGCGGTGGCCGGGTCGATGACCGTCCCCGCGTCGTGGAACGCGGCGTACCGCTCGACCCGGACCGCGCCGGTGTCCCGGTCGACGGAGACCTGGGCCACGTGGGCGGCGCCCGTGAAGTCCGTGAACGGGTAGAACGACCCTTCGACGACCCGCGATTCGTCGATCGCTTGCGGTTTCGCGAAGTGTCGGCCGGTCGCGACGATCCCGCTCGTGCCCTCCGTCGTGGAAAGGAGTTCTCGCACGGGTCGGCGCGCGTTCCCGGCGCTCGCGACCAGTTCGTTCCCTTCCACGGTCAGCTCGACCGGACCCGGCACCCCCATCCGTTCGGCGAGGGTCTTTTGCAGGCTCGCGACCGCTTCGAGAATCGCGCGACCGAGGGCCCCGACGGTCCGGCTGCCGTACACCCCCGAGTCGAACGGCGCGGTCGAGGTGTCACCGTAATCGATATGCACGCGATCCGCCGGCAACCCGAGGGCGCGTTCGGCGACGGCGGCGAGCCCGCGGAGCACGCTGCCGCTCCCGATCTCGCGCTCGCCCTGGAGGACCCGGAGTTCCTTCGGAGTGAGCATGAGGCGGACCTCCCCTCCGGCCCCGGTGTTCGTCGACCAGAATCCCAACCCGATTCCGACGCCGTGGCCGGGAGCGATCTCGCTCCGCCACTGCGCCGCGACCGTCCGCGCCGCCGCGAGCGCGGAGGGAAGTCCGAACGGTCCCACGCGCTGGCCCATCGCGGTCGTATCGCCCTCCTGCCACAGGTGGTCCGCGCGGAACGCGACCGGGTCGAGCCCGCACGCCCTCGCCACTTCCTCGAGGTGCGACTCGAGGGCGAACGCGCACTGCGGGGCGAACGGCGCGCGGTGGGGCCCGAACGGGGGTTTGTTGGTCCGGATCCCGTACCCTTCCATCTCGAACGCGGGGGTTCGGTACGGACCGAGGAGAAACCCGATCGAATACCCGGTGGCGAAGTCACGACCCGGCAGCGAGGAACCCGCGTCCAAGAGCAGTCGCACCCGACGGCCGGTGATCCGCGAGTCTTTCACCGCCGTGGCGAATCGGATCACCGCGGGGAGGGTCGTGCGGCCCATCTCGAACTCCTGTCGGTACCCCAGCGCGAGGCGGACGGGCCGGCCCGAGGCCCGGGCGAGGAGGAGCGCGTACGGCTCGAGGAACGACGCCCCCTTGCCTCCGAAGCCGCCCCCGACCCACGTCCCCTCCACCACGACCGATGCCTCGGGGACCCCGAGCATCGAGGAGAGGTCGTCGCGGACGCCGAACGGGCTCTGGGTCGATGTCTGGACGGTCCAGCGTTCTCCCGTGACGGTAGCCAGGCACGCGTGCGGTTCCATCGCGACCTGGTGGACGCTCGCCGTGCGGTACGTCTCCTCGACGACCCGGTCGGCCGAACGGAACGCCGCCGCCACGTCCCCGTGTCGCGCGTGAACGTGAGAGAGGACGTGGTGCGACCGCGTGGCTGTGCGCGCGTCCGGCCACTCGGGGAACTCTTCCTCGAGGTCGACCAGCGCGGGGAGCGGTTCGACCTCGACGGCTACCGCGGCGGCCGCCCGACGAGCTTCCCGGAATGTCGGCGCGGCGACCGCCGCGAGGGGCTGGTTCCGGTACGCGATCTCGGTCGACGGGAAGATCGGATGGTCCGGGTCCCCCTTCCCCGCGGGCAGGAGATGGGCCAGGTCCGTCGGCCCGACCGCGACCACCCCCGGTAGCGAGCGGGCGGGGCCGAGGTCGAGCGAGCGGATGCGCCCTCGGGCGACCGGCGCGGGGACGAGCGCGGCCCAAAGCATACCGGGCCGTTCGAGGTCGGTGCCGTAGACCGCCTCCCCCGAGAGCTTGACGGCGAGGTCGGGCCGGATCGCGTGGGTCACGATTCCTTCTCCCGCGCGTTCGCGACCGCGCGAACGATCGAAGTGTACCCGGTGCACCGACAGAGATTCCCTTGCAAGCCGTCGAGCAGCTCCTCGACCGACGCCGAACGACCGCGCTCCTTCAGTAGGCCGGCGAGCGCCATCACGAACCCCGGCGTGCAGTACCCGCACTGGAGCGCGCCGGCGGCGGCGAAGGCGGACGCCACGCGCTTCACTTCCGGGTCGGTCGAACCTCCCTCGATCGTGGTGACCGACGTCCCGTCGACCTCCCGCGTCAAGGTAAGGCAGGAGAGCGTGCTCTTTCCGTCGACGAG
The DNA here is from genome assembly GCA_049585415.1 of Thermoplasmata archaeon. Taxonomy (GTDB): domain Archaea; phylum Thermoplasmatota; class Thermoplasmata; order Lutacidiplasmatales; family UBA184; genus Lutacidiplasma. The sequence continues at coordinate 10,721 of JBAUZT010000021.1, forward strand.
GACAGTGCACGCTCCGCAATCCCCGGTGCGGCACCCTTCCTTGGTGCCCTTGAGGCCGAGCCGCCACCGGACGGTGTCGAGGAGCCGCTCGCCGTCGGGGACGCCCTCGACCTTCGACGCGCGACCGTTCACGGTGAGCTCGACCGGGGAGGTTGTCACGTCGTCCACCCCCTCCGCTCCACGACCGAACGGACTCCACGGGCGAGGAGCGTGCCGACGAGACGTCGCCGGTACTCCTCGGACGCGCGCTGGTCGGAGGTGAGCGCCACCTCATGGCTCGCCTTCGCGCTGACCTCGCGCAGGAGGGCGTCGGACGGGTCGCCGTCCCCGAGGAGCCGCGCGACGTCCGTCAAGAGCCGCGGGCGAGGTGGCATGCCCCCCGCGGCGATGCTCCATCGCCGGGCGGAGCGCGAATACGCCACCGCGACCGCGATCTGCGAGATGTCGTTCGCCGGACGCACCCGCTGCCAGAGGTACGCCGACGGTCGGGATTCGGGAATGCGTACCGCCCGGATCAGCTCACCGGGCTCGAGCGCCGTCCGGCGCGATGCGAGCACGAACTGGTCGAGGCTTACGCGCCGATGCCCGTGGGGACCGACGAGGTCCACTTCCGCGTCGAGGGCGAGCAGCATCGGGACCAGGTCGGAGGCCGGCGCCGAGCGACCGAGGTTGCCCCCGAGGGTCGCGCGGTGGCGAAGCGCCACCGAGCCGACCGCGTGGACCGCCTCCCACAACCCGGGAAGGCAATGCCGCAATTCCGGATCCTCCTCGAGCGATCGGAGCGGCAACGTGCTCCCGACCGAGAGCGCCCCGTCGACCCAGTCGAGGGTCCGCCACGGCAGACGGCGCAACGAGATGAGCCGGGTCGGGGTCGTCCGGCCGTCCTCGATGTCGAGGAGCAGGTCGGTTCCGCCCGCGATCACCGCGACGGGGCCTCCGTCTTTCGGCCGCAGCGCCGCGATCGCCTCGTCAACAGAGGCCGGCGCATGGAGGACGAAGGGCGTCACGGTCCGAAACCCTCGCGCCTCCGGGGCATATCATCTCTCGCCTCATGATGGGCTCGCGGTGACCTCGCGTTTTATCTCTTGGGGCGGTTTTGGCACTGTGACGGCATGCCATTCGAACTTTCGTTGCGTTACAGCACTCCGCTCACCCCGATCGATGACCTCGAGGAGGTGCTCCGGGAATTCCTCCGACTGGTCGGTTATCTGCCGGAAGGCGAGGACGGTCGCGGCTCCGAGGGCCCGATCTCCCAGAGCCTCGCCTACCGCCTCGTGCGGGATTGCCTTCTCAAGGACCCGGGCCGCGCGTGGTACGTCGAGGAGCTCACCGCGGTCCTGAAGACGAGCAAGCCGACCGTCTACCGTCATATCAACAAGCTCAAGTCGCTCGACCTGTTGGAAGACGTGGGAGGGGTCGCCGACGGCAAGGGGCGCAAAGGGTACCGTCTCCGCTACGGGAACCTCGCGCGCGCCTGGGATTTCACCGAGGCGAACGCCCAGAACGCCCTCCGACGATACCGGGAGACGGTGAATCACTTGCAGGAACTCGTGGAGAAGGCCGGCAGCGCGCCCCCGCCGAAATTCGCCGCGACCGCCCGCGTCGCGGGCGCCAGCCGAGGATCCGGCCGTTGAGCGACACCGCCCCGCCGGGGAAGCGCCCCCCGATCACCTTCACGCTGGGCTCACGCGTGCGGGTCCGCTCCGCGGGACCGGACGATACCGCCATCGTCTCGACCGGCACGTTCCGCGGACTCGTCTCGATCGGCGGCGACAACATCCTCGCGATCGAGCTCGACGGGGGCGACGGAGAGGAGGCGGGCCGGATCCGCCTCGTTCCGATCCCCGCGCTCCTCGCGATCGACATCCTCGAGGTCGCGAAGCCCGAAGAGGAGAAGCGCGCGGAACCGTCGCAGTCCCCGGGGTACTTCCGGTAGCGGTGCGTCGGAACGGGCTTGCTGGGAGTTTCGTCGCGGGAGACCGCGATTTCGAACCCAGGTCGTCGGCTTCGAAGGCCGACAGGATAGTCCAGACTACCCCACAAGCCCGCGGCGCTCTCCACGAGGGCGGGCTATTTGGTCGTTCCGCGCGGTCTCACGGGGTCGCCGCGGGCGCGGACGGGGAGGGGAACTTGTCGAGCGTCGTCTGCTGGGTCGCCGCGGGGAAGAGCGTCGCCACCGCGTCCGCGAGCAGCTGGATCCGCTGACGGACATACGGCGTGATCCCCTCGGTCTCCGCGAGCCGCTGGGAGAGCGGGAGGTACTTGCGCACCGACGCCTCGAACACCGTCGAGCCGAGCTCGCCGTCGCACCGCCCGCCGGGCCGGGGAGCAGTGCAGTGGCGATTCAGTGGAGGCCGCCGGTAGGCGGTCCCGCAGCTCTTGCAGCGGAACTGCTGGGTCGCGTAGCTCTTCAGGTTCCCCATCACGTCGCGGAGGAAGTGGCCATTGAGGACGAGCGTGATCGCTTCCGCGACGTCCACCGCGCGGATCTGGGACGTGAGGACGATCGAACGCTCCACCGTGTCGCGCATGCCGCGCTGGAGGCGGTAGGCGGAGCGGACGGGCCCCGCGGCCACGTCGGCCGTGTCGTGGGTGAACCCGTAGCCGTGGAGGGCGCGCTCGCTTCCGAGGCGGTGGCCGACCGTGTCGATGAGCGATTCGACCTCCTTCGGCGAACGCCGCTCCGCGGCCGCGCGGTACAGTGCGAGCGGGTAGCGGCTCCCGACGTCGAGGTTGTGCGCCTCCTTGTCGACCTCCGTCGGGTCGAGCCGGGTCGTGAGGACGAGCGGCTTGTCCATGAGCGCGCCGCGGCTGTCGGGCAGATAGGCGCGCGAGAAGTTGACGAGCGCATCGAGGAGGAGCGTGACCGAGTCCTCGTCCCCGTCGCAGTTCCGGCGCTTCGCCGCGTGGAGGAGCGGGTGGGCGAAGCACGCCTCCGCCTCGGTGAACCCGAGGATTCGGGCGGCGACGCCGCCCGAAGTGTGCGGGGCCAACGCGACGACGATGTGGCCGACGAGGTCGATCGGCCGGTCGGCCCGGTAGAACGGCTCGAGGTTGTAGACGCGGACGAGCTCGTCATCGACGAACTGGGCGAGACGGACGAGGTACTCCCCGCACGTTCGGGCGACCAGGATGTCCTGGGGGAGCAGTTCGACCAACTGGTCGACGTCCGTGAGTTCCGCTCCGCTCCAGTCGGTCGAGTAGCCGAGCTCCCGGAGACGGGCGACGTCGGTGCCGATCTCGCGCGGTCGGAAATGGGTGAGCGGGAGGTCGGTGAGGTCGAACCGGGCCGTGCCGTCCTGGTAGACCGAGATCCCGTGCGACGCCCGGAGGATCCCCTTCTCGATCGGCTCGGGGCACTTCCCCGGCGAGGAGAGGCCCTTCACGCCCTTCACCATCGGCACCTTCCCGAGATGGAGGCGGGCGAGCGCGTCGTTCCAGATCCGGGCCACGGGCAACGACTCGGTCTCGACGCGGTCGGTGGGCTCGGTATGGGTCCCGCACGAGCATCGAGCCCAGACGGTCGTGTGGCCGCAACCGGGGCAGTGCCGGACCCCGAGGTCGACCGGGGTGCCTTCCCGCACCGTGCGTCGAGCCGCCTCCGTGACGGACCGGGTGTGGCCGCCCGCCGCGCCCACGGGGAAGAGCCCGTGCACGTTCGGTTGCATCACCCGCTGGTACGCCTTCTCGGGACGGCCGACCCGCGCCCCGACCCGGGAGGGGGCGCGCGCGCGGATGCAGATCCCGGAGAGTCGGTTCACGTAGTCGAGCGGGTCGACGTCGACGGGGTCGAGCGAGGTGCGACGAACGAGGACCGCGCCGTCCCGTGCGAGACCAAGACCCCCGACGAGGGCCGCGCTCGGGTCCGGTTCGCCCCGGCGGGTCTCGCCGCCGTTGGGCGCGGAGAGGTAGCCGAGCCGAGCGAGGGGGTCGCGCCACAACGGATCGTCCGGCAATTCGAGCGCGCCCTCTTGCCATCGCCCGGCCCGTTCCACGAACTCCGCGAGCGCGCGGATCTCCGCCGGGGTGAGGTCGCTCCAGAAGAGCGACCAGCGAGAGTGCAGCGGCACGTGACGGTCGGCGGCGAGCCGGGCCGCCTCGTCGTACGTGTCGACCTCCATTCCGAGGGCCTCGTCCACGCCCGCGTTGCGGAGCTCCTCCGCGTGCCAGTCAAGGCTGTAGGCCCCCGGTACGAGCTCGCGGTTGTTCTCGAGGAACTCCCCGAACGACACGAGGAGCTCGCCCAGGTCGACGATGCGACGGATCTGGCCCTGCACGACTTTCGCGCGAGCGACGTCGTGCACCGCGGTCACGGTCCCGTCGACGAGCTCGACGATCGGACCGTCGATCGTGTCGCAGACCCCCATCGCGGTCGCCTTTCCCGGATACTCGAGCTTCACCTGAGTGCCGATCGCGACGAACTCCTGAAGGACGACCATCGTCGCGGGGTTCACGGCGCAGCCCGCGAGCCCGGTCGTTCGTGCGCGACCGTAGACGAGCCGGAAGCCGCCGGGGCGGTTCGGGTGCGCGAGCACGGGCCGCCCGCCGACCGCGTCTTGCAGATACTTCGGAATGCGGTTATCGTCGTCCTCCTCGGCGTGGTGACCGAGCTCATCGAGGAACGCCCACCCCTCGAGGCCGAGCTTGTCGGCGATCTTGCGGAGCTTCGCCGCTTTCTGGCAGAGCCCTTCCGCGATCACGAGGCACGCCCCGCCGCGAAGTCCGTTCGTGGGCACCCGAGGGAGGTTGCGGAAGGCGCTGACCTCGGCGTCGCCCTCGGTCGACTCGCCGGAGATCGCGACCGGCGTGTTCCGAACGACGAGCGCGATCTCCTCCGCGGTGGGAGTGTACTGGAGGTGCTGGTAGTGCTTGTAGAGCGGGATCTCCTCTTGGAACCGCCCGATCTCCGCCGCGTCGGCGTGGTACGCCGCGAGGCCGAGGTCGCGACGGACGATGTCCGCCAGCAGGACGCTCAGCGCTTGCGCCGTGCCCCCCGCGGCCCGGATCGGCCCCGCGTAGTACAGTTCGATGTACGCAGCGCCGTCCGGGCCGGGACGGACGTGGACCTCCGCGAGGCCCTCGAGGGGAGCGACGAGGATCCCCTCGGTGAGGATGGCGAGCCCGACGCGCAGCGCGGCATCGAGGCGGCCCGCGACCGACTTTCCGCCGCTCGCGTCGTTCGCCAGTCGCCGGGCGATGGCGACGGCGACCTCCTCGCGGGGCATGCGTGCCGCGAGCTCGCGAATCTCGGTCGAGATCCCCTCGATGCCGAGGTGGGCCAGAAGCTTCTCGACGCGAGAGGCCATGTCCTTCGCCCGCGGGATCTCCGGGACGAGCTCCGGGTCGAGCCCCTCCTTCCGAGCCTGCTCCGCGACTAGGTACGCGCGGTCGACCTCCGTCTCGACCGAGCGAAAATACGATTCCACGGTCGGCCGAAACGGTGATCGGGGATAAACCCGCGTCGCGAAAACGCGCGCCCGGTGGACCGCTCGCGCGAAACTCGCCTACGCCGACCCGGCGACGAGGCCGGGAACGGCCCGGAGTTCGGGTCGCCGGCCGAGGTCCCGCAATGACCGACGCAACACCGGAGGATGGGCCGTTTCGCTCCGGGGTTCTCGCGTCAGTGGAGGTCCCGGGTACATCTCGGAGCCAGTGAACGCAAATGTTTATGTAGCAACTTCCGAACTCTCCCCTCCAGAGCGTATGACGCTCGTCTGACAAACGGGATGGGAGAAATACCGATGAAATCCATCATCCAGGAAGCGATCGCGAAACACCAGGAGAACCAGAACCTGGTCGAGGAAAAGAAGCCGACCGCGCCGAACTACGGGAGCGCCGACGACGCCGAGCTCGCGAAGTTGGCGGAGACCCTCAGGGTCAACATCCGGATCGTCGGATGCGGAGGCGGCGGCTCGAACACGATCAACCGCTGCGTCGAAGAGGGCATTCAGGGCGCGGAGATGTGCGCGATCAACACGGACGCGAAGCACCTGCTCACCATCCATTCCCCCCGGAAGATCCTGATCGGCCGACGCGCCACGAAGGGCCTCGGCGCCGGCGCCCGCCCCGAGATCGGGGAAGAGGCCGCCCGCGAGAACGAGGAGGAGCTTCGCGCGTTCCTGAACGGCGCACACATCGTCTTCATCACGGCCGGGATGGGCGGCGGGACCGGCACGGGTTCCGCGCACCTCGTGGCCCGGCTCGCGAAGGAAGCCGGCGCGCTCACGATGGGCGTCGTCACCCTCCCGTTCGCCGGCGAGGGCGCCGCGCGCATGGAGCAGGCTCGCGATGGCCTCGAGCGCCTGCGCCGAGTCTGCGACACGACGATCGTCATCCAGAACGACAAACTCCTCGAGCTCGTCCCCCGGATGCCGCTCGACTCGGCGTTCAAGCTCGCCGATGCGGTCCTGATGACGGGGATCAAGGGGATCACCGAGATCGTCACGAAGCCCGGCCTCGTCAACTTGGACTACGCCGACATCCTGACGGTCATGAAGGACGGGGGCGTCGCGCTCATCGGTCTCGGAGAGAGCGAGAGTGCCACCGACCGCGTCACGGAAGCCGTGACCGAGGCGCTCACCTCGCCGCTCCTGGGCTCGGTCGAGCTCAAGGACGCGACGGGAGCGCTTGTCCGCGTCATCGGCGGCCCGACCATGACGGTCAGCGAGGCGGAGAAGGCCGCGGCCCTGGTCGGCGGCAAGATCTCGAAGCGCGCCCGCATCATCTGGGGCTGCTCGGTCGAGAACTCTCCCGACATGGAGAACACCATCAAGGTGCTCCTCATCATCACGGGCGTACGCGCGACGAGCCTCCTCGGACAGAAGGGAGGCTACGCGTCCGGTGAGTCCGAGGAAGTCATCGACCTCGTCCGGTAAGCGCCCCCTCCGCGCTCGACCTCGCTACCTCGGCCTCGAGGTGGCGGGCGAACCGTTTCCCCCTCCCGCCCGCTGGTGGGAGACCACGCTCCGGCACCTGCTCGACCGCTCGGCGGTCGCGGGCCGCTTCCGTCTCGTCCGCACGGACGGCTACCGCGCGATCGTCGAGGTCGACCAGCACATCGCCGCGGCGCTCCGCGTCGCGTGGACGACCGAGCTCGAGGAGCGCGGGAGCCGGCTCCGCCTCGGAACGCGCCGAACGTGGGGAACGCTCCGCGGCGCGAAGGTCTGGCTCCGCCGACCGACCGCCCCCCTCGGGCGGTGAACGGTTCGCCCGCGCGCCTCGGTGCTCGCTCGGCTAGACGAGTGAGACGTTGAACGTCGCGAGCTGGATCTCGAGCGAATCGAGCAGGGTCCCGGTCGGGATCGTCAGCACGACCGTCCCGAACGGGCCACCCGAGGCGTACGTGCCGGTGCACGGGGCGCTACCGGCCGGGGCGCAGCTCCAGTCGTTCTGGAACGGCGTCGTCGTGTTGAAGAAGTTCGTCCACGCCTGCGCGAACGACGTGTGGATCGTCACGACGATGTTGGTCGAGTTATCGATTCCGAGCGAGCTCTGTGGGGTGAGGGAGATCGTGTTGACCGAGAGCAGGCGCGTCGCGACCATCGCGGTAGAGAGACCAGCGTCGGTGGACAGCACTCCGACGAACACCGGGACCCAGAAGAACACCGAGGTGACCGCGCCCCCCGTCCCAGTGGTCGCCGAGATCGACGGGGGGTCGATGAAGGCCGGGATGCCGCCGGCCTGGGCGTAGATGACCGCGCCCTGGTCGAACGCCGCGTCCCCGGGCGGGATGTAGGTGTTCGCGAAGTGGACGTCAAAGCCGGCGCTCCCTTGCGCGAGGTTGAACGGGATCACACTGTGGGCGTAGAACGGACAGAGGATCGATGGGGTAATCGAGGTCCCTCCCCACGGCGCGGGAGGCGCGATCGACGCCGCCGCGGTGTCGTTGTAGGTCACGGAGTAGGTGCCCGACGTGCCCCCGGTGACCGTATCCGAGGTCGCGGCGAGGTTGTCCACGGGGCAGTACTCGGTCGGCGCCCACGGCTGGAAGCCGTTGAAGTACACGTGGAACTTCTGGGTCGTCCCGCCGATCGTGCCGAGGACCACGCTATCGGTCGACCCGAAGAAGGTGGCGACGAGCGTCATCCCGTTGTTCGAGGAGGTGACGTCGACCTCGTTGTGGATCCCGACGGCGTAGACGGTGAGCCCGAGCGTGTTCGTGTTCGAGACGTCCACCGTATCGTAGTTGCCGACGATCTCGATCACCTCGGTGCTGGCGGCGGAGCTCGAGACCGTGATCGTGTCGTTGTTCCCGATGACCAACAGGTGGCTTACCGCGCCCGTGCCGCTGTTCATCCAGGTGATCGACGCCGGGATGAGGGTGCTCCCGGAATCGGTCACGTTCACGAGGTAGGTTCCCGAGGCCGTGATTGTGAAGAGGTAGGTGGTCGGGCCTGTGGTGGCGCTGAAGTTGTAGACCAGGTTCGACGCGGCCGTGCAGTCGACGCCGGTGGCGATGATCGTGCAGCCCGCCGGATGGTTGCCCGTGTTGGCGATACCTCCGGTGGGAGGCGTGTACGTCAGCGGACCCTGGAGGGTGGTGTTGAGCTGGAAGTAGGAGCCGTTCAGCGCGGGACCGATCGTGCCGGAGTCGGCGTCCGCGAACGGCGGCTGTCCGGCCGAGCCGAGGGTGATCGGTTGGGTGAGCTCAGCCCCGACCGCGCCGTCCGTCGAGGCGCTATGGAGCAACGCCTGGAGATGTCCGAGCTGGTTCTCCACGAGGATCACGTGATTGAGGTCGTTGACGCTCATCTGACCGGGGAGGGTCGCGGTGAGGTAGTTCGCGATGTACACGACCACGATGAGGAGCCCGAGGATCGTGGCGACCGCCGCGACCTGGCCCTTGCGGCCCCGCAGCCGCCACTTCCGCTGATGACGTCGACGCCGGTTCACTTTTTTCCTCGATAAGGAAGTAAAATACCCTCGGGCGGCGTATTTAGTCCTTTGGAGGACGCGGCGGGGGGACGCTGTGGCGTCGTCCGTCCGAGAGAGCTCCGGCCGCGACCCTTATCTTTCGCCCTTCCTCCCCGTTGGGGGTAAGGAGAGTGGCGTCCGAAGTCGGGACCTCACCGCGGGTCGAGCGCGCGCTCTTCTCTGTGGACGATAAGACCGGGCTCGCCGAGTTCGCGCGCGGTCTCGCGGAGCTCCGGGTCGAGCTGTGGGCGACCCAAGGGACGCGCCGGTCCTTGACCGAAGCGGGAGTTCCCGTCGGCGCGGCCGAGGAGCTCACGGGGATCGCCGACTGGTTCGGCGGCCGCATCAAGACGCTGCACCCGGCGCTCTTGGGTGGGATCCTCGCCCCCCGGACCGACGCCGGTCGACGCGAGATGCACGAGCGGGGCCTCCGCCCGTTCGACCTCGTGGCCGTGAACCTCTACCCGTTCGAGCGCCACTTGGCCGAGCACCCGGACGCGACCGACCGCGAGGAGTACATCGACATCGGCGGGGTCACCCTCGCCCGCGCAGCGGCGAAGAACCACGCGTGGGTGACGGTCCTCACCGCCCCGGCGGACTATCCGGCGGTCCTCGAGGAGCTGCGGGCGAACGGCGGTCGCACGAACGCGGAGACCCGACAGCGCTTGGCGGACGCGGCGTTCCGGCGGACTGCGGCCTACGATGCCGCGATCGCCCGGGCGCTCGGACCCGCGCCGGCCCCTTCGGAGGCGTTCCCCGAGACGGTCGCCTTTCAGCGGGAAGCGCTCCAGCTCCGGTACGGGGAGAACCCTCACCAGCGCGCCGCGCTGTACCGTCAGGTCGACCCGGCCGGAATGGGGTTCGCCCCGCGACCGTTCCGGGTCCTCAAGGGCGACGCCCTCTCCTACACCAATCTCCTCGACGTCGATACGGCGCTCGCGATCGTCGCAGAGTTCCCGACGCCGACCGCCGCGATCGTCAAGCACGCGACCCCGTGCGGGGTCGCCTCGGGCGCGACGATCCGCGAGGCCCTCGAGCGGGCGATCGCGACCGACCCCGTCGCGCGCTACGGGTGTGCGGTCGCGGTGAACCGGCCGATCGCGACGGACGACCCGGAAGCGCTGAAGGGAGTGTTCGTCGACCTCCTCGCCGCCCCGACCTTCGCGGCCGGCGCGCTCGAGGCCCTCGGCCGCCGGCCGAAGGTCAAGGTCGTGGAGACCGAACCGCCCTCCCTCTCGACCCCGGCGTGGGAGGCGAAGAGCGCCTTCGGCCGGCTCCTCCTCCAGGAGGAGGACCACCGGGAGCTCGTCCCGGCCGACTTCAAGCTCGTGACCGGAAAGACGGCGACCCCCGAGGCGGCGTGCGCGCTCGATTTCGCCTGGCGGGTCGTGCGGCACGCGAAGTCGAACGCGATCGTCCTCGCCCAGGGGTCGAAGACGGTCGGGATCGGGTCCGGCCAGCCGACGCGGGTGAAGGCCGTGGAGCTCGCGTGCGGGGTCGCGGGAGACCGGTCGCGCGGCGCCGTGCTCGCCTCGGACGCGTTCTTCCCGTTCGCGGACGGGGTCGAGGTCGCCGGCCGCGCCGGAGTGACGGCGATCATCCAACCCGGCGGTAGCCTGCGGGACCCCGAAGTGATCGCGACCGCGGAGCGGTACGGGATCTCGATGTACTTCACCGGCTGGCGGGTCTTCCGCCACTAGGGACGCCGTTCCGCCCGTCAGGGGAAGAGGCGCTTCAGGATCGAGCGGAACTGGACCGGATCGACCGGCCCGACCTCGCGGCCGCGCTCCTGCCCTCGCCGCACGAACAGGTACGTCGGGATCGAGTGGATCCCGTACGACCGCGTCACCCACGCGGCCTCGTCGACGTTCACCTTGGTGAACTTGACCCGGCCGGCGAGGCGTCCCGAGAGGTCCTGGAGGACCGGCTCGATCTCCCGGCACGGGGCGCACCAGTCAGCGTAGAAATCGACCACGACCGGTAGCGGGGACCGGATCACCTCGACCTCGAAGGTTTCGTCGTTGACGCGAATCATTTCCGTCGGGTCCGACACGGGCTTCTCCGGAATTTTTCGAACTCTCCCGGCCCTTTAAACATGCGGTTCCATCTTCGCCGCGGCGTGGGGTCGACGCCGCGTCGCCGCTCTGCTCGTCGGCGGGACCTCTCTCCCGCGCTCGCCCGAGCGCTCCTTCGATGGTTTCGCGCGCATCGACGGCCCCTCCCGTGGCGTCGGGACCGCGACCCCTACCACGTGTGGGTCGCCGAAGTGCTCCTCCAGCAGACCCGGGTCGAGCAGGCGGTCCCGTACTACGAGCGGTTCCTCCGCGCGTTCCCGACCGTCCAGGCGCTCGCGGCCGCCCCGCTCCCCGACGTGCTGAAACGCTGGCAGGGTGCGGGGTACTACGCGCGGGCGCGACACCTGCACGCCGCGGCGCGCGCAGTGGTCGCCGACCACGGCGGCACCCTCCCCGAAGACCCGGCGGAGCTCGAGGAGCTGCCGGGGGTCGGACCGTACATCGCGCGGGCGATCGCCGCCTTGGCCCATGGCGCCCCGGTCATCGCCCTCGAAGCGAACGGGCTGCGCGTCGTGGCCCGCTGGACTCGCGAAGAAGGCGATGTGCGGTCGGCCGCCACCCGCGACCGACTCGAAGCGACCCTCTTCGCCGTGATGCCAAGGGGTTCTTCGGCCGAATTCAACGAGGCGGTGATGGAGCTCGGCGAGACGGTCTGTCGACCCCGGCGGCCCCGGTGCGGGGATTGCCCGGTCGCTCGATACTGCCGAGCGTTCCAGGAGACGGACGACCCGGGACGCCTCCCGCGTCGCGCTCCCGCGAAGCCGCGACCGCACGTCCGCGGCGCCGTGGTCGCCCTCCGCCGAGCCAACCGCTGGTTCGTGCAGCGAAGGGCCCCGTCCGGACTGCTCGGAGGACTCTGGGAGTTCCCGGGCGGCAAGATCGAGACCGGCGAGCGCCCCGAGGACGCCGCGCGGCGGGAACTCGCCGAGGAGACCGGCGTCCGCGTGGGGGCCCTCCGCTACCGGGGCGTGGTCCATCACGGGTACAGCCACTTCACGGTCGAGCTCCACGTCTTCGAGGGCGCGATCCCCAACCGCACCGTCCTGCGGTCCGGGCGCGGTCGGCGCTGGGTGACGCCCGCCCAGCTTCGGAAGCTCCCGCTCCCCCAGGCGACGGAAAAGGTCCTCGAGCGGCTCGGACTCGGGTCCCTTTCTCGAGGAGAATAGGGCCCGGAACGCTAGGATAGGTCCCATCCACCATGTTCCGGGGGGTCGGATAGCTATATAGTCGGTCGAGGTCTAGCCATAGTTGGCCTCGGGCATCGGTGGAAGCGGCTCTTGGTGGCACCGTCCAAGAGACCTGGAGCCGCCCCGCCGGTGCCTTCCCTCTCCTCGCCTCCACTCGGGCGATAGGTTCTTTTGCGACCGGGTCGCGCTTCGCCGTGATGGCCGCCCTTTTCGGTCCCTCCGAGCAGGATCTCGAACGACTCCGGTCCACCGTCCAGACGTTGGGGACGACCAGCGTGCCCGGCCTCGCGGCCGCGCTCTCCTGGCGCGAACGCAAGGCCGAACGTCTCCTCGCGCACGAGCTCGGCCGCCCGGGAACTCCGCTCGCCTACGACCCCGGCCGGCGCATGGTCCGCTGGGCCCGAACACCGCTCGCCCCCGTGGCGACGGCGGGCCCCGCCGTTCCCGAGACGTCGCGGTCGGCGGCGATCCGGCCCCCGCTCGCCCCGGCACCGGTGCTGACCCCGGTGGGGCTCAAGACCCTGTGTCCGAGCTGTCATGTCGCGCTCCAAACGACCGGCTCGGGATCGCTCGCGGTCTGTCCGCAATGCGGCCGTCTCTCCTCGGTGCGCACCGCCACCGTCAACGGTCGAAGCGACCCCCCGACGGCGTCCCCGCCCGCCCCGGCGCCCCCGCCAGCCGCTCGGTCCACGGGAAACCCGCCGTCCTCGACTCCCGATCGTCGCTCGCAAGAGATGTTCGCGGCGTGGGTGACCGCCCAGCCGATCCCGTGCCCGAAATGTCGCACCGCGATGCGCCACCGCGGGGTGAGCGAGTACACGTGCCCGGCGTGCGGCCAGACCGTACGATTCTCGACTCCGGCCGCCGGGCCCGGCGCCCCTCCGGCACCCTCGTCCTAGAACGGCACTTCGGCGCGAACCTCGCGCACGAGCTTCCCGTCCTCGATCGCCGCCGCGACCCGCTCGATATCCGGAGCGGGGCTTCGGTCGACCAGCCACGGCGTGACGCGGGCCCGAAGCGCCCGAAGCGCCGCCTCGCTGCCCCGTCCTCCGGCCTTCGGGCGGCGCAGCTCGAGCGCCTGGCCCGCGACGATCCACTCCACCGCGACGACCTTGCGCGTGTTCGCGAGGATGCGGCGCAGCTTGACGCCGGCCCAGGGGCCCATGCTCACGAAGTCCTCCTGGTCGGCCGAGGTGGGGAGGCTCGCCGCACTGGCGGGATGGACGAGGGTCGAGTTCTCGTTGACGAGCGCGGCGGCGAGGTACTGGGGGATCATGAACCCCGAGCTCACCCCCGGGGCGGGGGCGAGGAACGCCGGCAGGCCCCGGTTGAGCGCCGGATGGAGGATCCGCGCGATCCGGCGTTCGGAGAACGCGGCGAGGTACTGCACCGCCAGCGCGAGCGTATCGAGCGCGAGGGCGAGCGGTTGGCCGTGGAAGTTGCCGCCGTTCACGAACTCGTCGTCGAAGATCACGGGGTTGTCGGTCACCGCGTTCATCTCGCGCGCGACGATCCCTTCGGCGAAGCCGAGCGCGAGGCGGACCGAGGCGAGTACCTGCGGGGCGCAGCGCAGCGTGTAGGGGTCCTGTCCGAGCCACTGGGTGCGGCGCACGGCGAGGCCGGTGCCGTCCAACAGTTGACGGATCGCGCGCGCCGCCTCGCGCTGCTCGGGAAGGTTCCGCACCTCGCCGAGCCGATCGTCGAGCGATTCGGGGTCGCCCTCGAGGGCGTCGAACGAGAGCGCGATCGCGATCGACGCGGCATCGAGCAGGCTCTCGAGGTCCGCGACCGCGAGTGCGAGGTACGACGCCATCAGTGCCGTCCCGTTGAGGAGCGCGACCCCTTCCTTCTCCGCGAGCTCGAGCGGCGCGATCCCCTCGCGCTCGAGCACGACGCGGGCATCCTCCGCCGCCCCCGAGCGGGCCGCGACGAACGCCCCCTCGCCGGTGAGGGCGAGCGCGAGGTGGGCGAGGGGGGCGAGGTCCCCGGAGGCACCGACCGACCCCTGTTCGGGGATCCACGGGATGAGGCCGTGGTTCAGGAAGTCGACGAGCCGGTCGAGGAGTTCCGGGCGCACCCCCGAGCGGCCACGGGCGAGCGAGTTCAGACGGAGCAGTAGGAGTCCCCGAACGACGTCCCGGGGCAGCGCCGGTCCCGTCCCGCTCGCGTGGCTCCGCACGAGGGACCGTTGCAGTTCCCGGAGCTGGGCCGGGGGGATCGTCTGGTGCGAGAGGCCCCCGAAACCGGTGGTGACGCCATACACGGGTCGGTGCGACGCGACCACCCGGTCCACGGCGTGCCGGCTCGCGAGGGCGGCCGCTCGCGCGTCGGGCGCGATCGACACCTCGCGGTGGCCCCGGACGACCTCGAGGAACTCCTCCAGGGTCAGCGAACGGCCGTTGAGCGCGAGGGGATTTGTCACGGCCACGCCCCCGCGCGGGGGGTCGGATGCGGGTGCGCCAACCGATGCCGCCCTACGCCGGTACCTGCACGACGAGCTCGCCGCCCGGCTTTTGGAGAGAGGGAATGCGCCGGGTCTTCGCGCCCTTCGTCTGCCAGAACAGCTCGCTGAACTCCTGGACGAGCTTCAGGAGGTCCTGCGCGTCCGCGACGCCCGTGCCCTGGCGCGCCTTCGACGCCGCCTTCATGATCTTCCACGAGAGCTCGTGGACCTGCGGGTACTGCTTCGCATGGTCGGGGGTGAAGTAGTCACCCCAGATGACACGCACCTCGCTCTTCACCCGCTCCGCGTGCGATTCCTTCACCGCGGTGTAGCGCGCGAGCTTGGAAGCGTACGCGGCGCGCTCCTCGGGCTTGGCGTCCATCGCCGGCATCGCGAGCTCCCCGATCAGCTGGTCCATCCGGAGGACGGTGAGCGCCGAGATCTGGGCCTCGTAGGGGTCATAAATACCGCACGGGATGTCGCAGTGGGCATAGACCGGTCGGGGCGGATGCACGATGTCCCTGAGGTGTTCCATCATTCCGAGCGAGGCGCGGTTCGCGGGCATGGCCCCGCGAGCCCCGGGGGTCGGATAAGGATGCCGGAACCGCCTCGCGCCGCCGAGTCGCCCGCGTCCGACGTTCCCCCGTCCCGGTTCCGTCGCTGGCGTAGCCGGCGGGTCGTCGTGCGCGACGAGAGCATGCGCCCGACCCTCGAGCCCGGCGACCGGCTCCTGGTCGACCTTCGGGCGTACCGCGACCGCTTGCCCCGGGCGGGCGAAATCGTCGTGCTGGTGGACCCCGAGGCGCCCGAGCGCTGGCTCGTGAAGCGGGTCGCGAGCGTCGATTCCGGGGCCGGCACGATCGACGTCCGCGGGGACGCGACGGAGCACGCCCGCGACAGCCGGCGATTCGGGCCGGTCCCCCTCCGCTCGGTGATCGGCCCGGCGTACCGACTCTACTTTCCGCCGGGGCGCCGTCGGGAGCTATGACAGATAACCGGCGCTTCACAAGGCTTAAGCGATGTGGGAATTACCTACATCGGTGGCGAGCTCGACGACCTCTACCGACAGTTCGACAAAACCGGCGCCCCCTCCGATGGGAACTTCGACGACTGTTTGGATCGTCGCGATCATCGTCGTGGCCGCCGCCGTGGGAGGGGCCGGGTTCTTCGCCGGATACGAGTACCGCGGCTCGGCGTCCAGCTCGAGCGCGGCCGCGAACAACACGCTCTCGATCCTCGGCGCCGGGACGCTCAACACGGTGTTCCCCGAGCTCGCGAGCGAGCTCGTGAACCAGACTCCGGGCATTTCGTCGCCGACCTCGGCCCAGCTGTACGAGGGGTCGCTCGACATCACGACCGCGATCACCGGCCTTACGGCGACCGCCGACGTTGCGGCGGTCGCGGACTACCGGTTGATCCCCACGCTCCTCGAGCCGAAGTTCGCGAGTTTCGAAGCGGTCTGGGGGAGCACCCAGGAGGCGCTGGTCTGGAGCCCCACGAACTCCGTGGTGGACTCGGCGTTCGCCGGCATCAACAACACCAACTGGCCGACCGAGCTGGCCAGCGCGATCACGGGCAATGGCAAGCCGATGGGCGTCTGGAACGCGTCGACCGACCCGAACGGCTACAACGAGATCTTCGACATGATGCTGCAAGGGATGATCTACGACGGCGGCGACGTCTCCGCCGTCTACGGTCAGTACTACACCGGCGCGCCGGGCGCACTCGCGGTGCCGATCCCGTCGATGGCGATCCTGGAACACGAGTCCGGCGCGGCGCTCGACCTCTCTTCGAACGTCGTGACGGCCGTCATCACCTACCGGGCGTTCGCGATCCTGAACCACCTGCCGTACTTCGCCTTCAACCCCATCGTGGGCCTCACCGCGAATAACTCGACCGCGCTCGCTGACTACGCCAAGCTCTCGACCTCGGTCATCGGCTCGAGCGGCGCGTTAGCGAAGGTGTACCCTGCCCCGGTCCTCTTCGCGGTCACCGTCCCCTCCAACGCCCAGAACCCGGCGCTCGGCGCCGCGTTCATCCACCTGCTCCTCTCTCCCGCGGGGGCGGCGATCATCGCGCAGGGCGGGGCGTTCGTTCCCATATTCCCCGGGTGGTCGGATGACCCGAGCGCCGCACCGCCCATCCTGCAACCGGACCTCGTGCCGCTCCCGGTGTGGGCGGCGACGATCTTAGGATGAACGACGGGGACCGGACGCCCGCTGCCGCGATCCCTCCGCGACGCCGCTGGCGCACCGGCCCGTACTGGTTCGCGCTCCAGCTCGTGCTCTCGGCATCGCTGATCCTCCTCTTCGTCGTCCCGCTCGTGGCACTGTTCACCTACGCGCCGTTCTCGCGGATCCTCGACGCGGCGAACAACGGCGGGGTGCGGTCGGCGATCTGGGTGACGCTGTTCGCATCGGGGATCTCCGTGCTCGCCGCGGTGATCTTCGCGATCCCGCTCGGCTACCTCCTCGCGCGCCGCCGGTTCCCCGGCCGCTCCGTGGTCGAGTCGGTCGTAGCGCTCCCGGTCGCCGTACCCCACCTGCTGGTTGGGCTGGGTCTCTTCCTCCTCCTCGTCGTGCCGGGCGCCCCGCTCTATCGCGTCGTGACCTACCTCGGGATCCCGGTCTACGACACGATCTGGGGCGTGATCCTCGTGATGGTGTTCGTCAGCGCACCGTACACGGTCCTCGCGAGCGACCTTTCGTTCCGAGCGGTGGACGAACGGGTCCTCGAGGCGTCGCGCTCGCTCGGCGCCGGCCCCGCGGCGGTGTTCCTGATGGTGACGATGCCGCTCGCGCTCCGCGGGATCGTCGCCGGCCTGCTCCTCACCTGGGCGCGGGCGGTGAGCGAGATCGGCGGCATCCTGATCCTCGCCTACTCGATCCTGCCGGGCGGCCCGTACAACGGCCCCGTCACCTCGACGATCTCGGTGTACATCTGGAGCCTCTTCCAGGGCGGCGACCTCGCGGACGCCGCCGCGGTGAGCTCGCTCTTCCTGATCATCGCGTTCGCGCTCTTCCTCGCCGTTCGGATCGGCGAGCGCTCGGGCTGGGTCCCTTGGCGCCGGGGGGATCTCGGTCCATGACGACGTGGAAGGTCGAAGGGGTCGAGTCGCAGCTCGACGGGTTCCACCTCGGGCCCGTCGACCTCGAGCTCGGCCCCGGGCGCGCGGTCGCGGCCCTCGGGAGCTCGGGCGCGGGCAAGACGACGCTCCTGAGAACCCTCGCCGGGTTCCTCCCGGCCCGGAGCGGGCGGATCGTCCGCGACGGGGTCGACATCACCGACTGGATGCCGGAGGAGCGGGGTCTCGGGTACGTCCCGCAGGGGCTCGGCCTCTTCGCCCACCGGACGGTCGAGCGGAACGTCCGGTTCCCCCTTGAGGTCCGCGGGCGCCGGGACGCGCGCGCCCGGACCCAGGAGCTCCTCGAGCGGTTCCACTTGACCCCGCTCCAGCACCGGTACCCGGCGCGCTTGAGCGGTGGGGAGCTCCAGCGCGTCGCGATCGCGCGCGCCCTCGCCGCGGAGCCCGAGCTGATCGTCTGGGACGAGCCGTGGCAGGCGCTCGACGTCGAGGCACGGTACGAGCTCGGGCAGGTGCTCCAGGAGCTGCGGGAGACCGACCGCGTGCCGGTCCTCGTCGTCACCCACGACCCCGGGCTCGCGTTCTCTCTCGCCGACCGGTTCCTGGTCCTGCGGCGCGGGCGCGTCGCCTGGCAGGGCGACGCGGGGGCGCTCCTCGACCACCCGTTCGACGGCTTCAGCGCGCGGTTCGTCGGGCTCGAGAACGTCTTCGACCGCCCCGAGCTCGAGGCCCGGCAGGCCACCCCGTTCATCGCCTGGCTCCTCGAGCGCGCGGGCGAGGAGGGGGTGGCGTTCGGCCGGCCCCTCGTCGCCGGGCCCCCCCCGGGCGGGGCGCCGGCGTGGGGCGGGGCGGTCCGCTCTGTCCGGCCGACGCCCGAGGGCCTCGCGGCGACTCTCGATGTCGGCGGGCTCTCGGTCGCCGTGCGGCTCGCTCATCCCTGGCCCTCCCCACTCCCGTCCGTGGGCACGACGCTCCCGTTCGTCGTGGACGCGACAACCCTTCATCCTCTCGGCGACGTGGCGCTCGCGACCGCGGGGGCCGGATGACGCGCCGTGCGAACGTCGTCAGCGATCAGGACCTTTCGCTCCTGCGTTCGCTCGACCAGAGTCGCTCGGTCGTCGCGGCGAGCGCGCACGTGGGGATCTCCCGGGACCGGGCGGTCTACCGTCTCCAGCGGCTCCGGGACGCGGTCGGTGGTCCCGTCGTCACGAGCGAGCGGGGCGGGTCGGGCCACGGGGGAACGCGGCTCACCGACCTCGGCCACCGGGTCGCCCGCGGCGGGTTCAACTCTGTGGAGCTCGTCGCCGCGCGCGCGAGCGCCGGGCTCTCCGCACCGAACCGCCTCGCGGGGGTCTACCGACACGTGCCGACTCCGGCGATCGAGCTCGGGCCCCGTCTCCGCCTTCGGGTGGCGTTCGACGCCGACGAGGGAGAGCGGGTCGCGCTCCTCCTCGACCCGGAGGCGGTCCTCGTCGCGCGCGAGCGGTTCGCGACCAGCGCGCGGAACGTGCTCCGGGGGACGGTCGAGTCGATCCGACCCGCCGGGCGGCTCGGGCGAACCCTCGTCGTGCGGGTCGGCCCGGTGCGAGTGCGCGCGGCGGTAACGCCCGAGCCGATCCGCCAGCTCGGTCTCGCGCCGGGCACCTCCGTGTACGTCTACGTGAAGGCGACCGCGCTCCGCCGCGCGCCGGGCGGGCGGGGCCGGCCTACTCGCGGATCCCCTCGGTCGTGAGCGAGAAGACCGCCTCCCCTTCGGGGAGGTTCGGCGAATCGATGAGGCGCGCAATGCGGCGCGGAGGCTTCGACTTCCGCAAATAGACGCGGTACGTCGCCGCGTGGGCGACGATGTTCCCGCCGATCGGGCGGGTCGGGTCGCCGAACAGGACGTCCGGTCGCACCGACACTTGGTTCGTGACGACGATCGCGGCGTTGTAGGCGTCGGCGAACCGCAGGAGCTCGTGGAGGTGCTTGTTGAGCAGCTGCTGGCGCGGGGCGAGCTCGGCGCGTCCGAGATACTCGGCGCGGAAGTGCGCGGTCAACGAATCGACGACGAGGAGCCGGATCGGCTTCTCGCGGGCGAGCTCCTGCGCCTTCTGCACGAGGAGCATCTGATGGTTGGAGTTGTAGGCGCGGGCGACGTGGATGCGGCCGAGCGCCTCCGCGGGGTCGAGCCCGACCCCCTTCGCCATGTCGACGATCCGCTCGGGGCGGAACGTGCTCTCGGTATCGATGTAGACGACCTCCGAGGAGAGCCCGCCCTGGTCGGGCGGGAGCTGGATGTCGACCGCGATCTGGTGCGCGAGCTGCGTCTTCCCGGTCCCGAACTCCCCCGAGAACTCGGTGATCGCCTGGGTCTCGACGCCGCCGCCGAGGAGCTCGTCGAGCGCCTTCGAGTTCGTCGTGACGCGGCCGAGCTTCTTGCGACGCTCGAGGAGGGTCGTCCCGCTCTCGAACTGTCCGACGTCCGCGCGGCGGCGCGCCTCGCCGATGATCTTCTGCGCGATCGCGGTGCCGATCTCCGCCGCCTCGGCGACGTCGCCGGGGGAGGCGACCGCGAGCTCCATCAGGTCCGTGTAGCCGGCTTCCCGGAGCCGGTCGGCGGTCGTCGACCCGACGCCGGGGAGGTCCTCGAGCGCGACCTCGGGCTTCGGCTCGGGGGGGCTCTCGGGGGTAGCGGAAGTACGGGGCGCGGTCTTCGTCGGCACGATCGACGACCGGGACCCGGGAAGATAAGCGTGCGGGAGAGGGGTCCCGAAACGGTGAACGGTGGGCCCGAGGGGCCTATTTCGCCGCGCTCGCGACCGCGAACGGCTCGCCCGTGAGGCGTTGGTACACGGTAGTATAGAGGCGGCTCACCTCGTCGACCAGGAGCGGGGGGAGGGGCGGGATCGGCGGCTCGGCCGCGTGCGCCTCGCGCGCCTGGAGCAGCCGGTCGTAGTACCCCGTCGTCCGGTAGTGCTGGCGGACGAACTCCTTCGAGAAGTCGACCTGCCGGCCCCGCGCGTAGGCGTCCTTGTCCCAGAACCGGTCCTCGTCGGCGGTGCTGAACGTGTCGACGACCATCAGGACCCCCTCGTCGTCGACCCCGAACTCCTTCTTTCCGTCGACGTGGATGAGGCCGCGCGGTTCGATCTCCCGGTCCATCGCCGCGTCGACCTTGAGGATCGTCTCGCGGATCGCGTTGAGCTGTGGAGGGTCGAGGCAGGAGAGCTTGAGCGCCTCCGCGGTCGTGAGGAGGCGGTCGACCGGTTCGAGCTTCGTCGTCACCTCGAAGTGGGGTTCGGGGAGCGCGACCCCGTACTCGAGGTTGTGGCCGGAGGCGAACCCGAGCTCCTTCGCGGTGACCTTGCCGGCCTTCACGCGGTCCCACATCGAGCCCGCGAGGTAGTAGCGCACGATCAGCTCGAGGGGGACGAGGTACCCTTTCGGGTGCGGACCGAGGGTCTTCGGCTGGGGGACGACCTGGACTCGCCGCACGCGCATCGAGGTCGGTCCGGAGAGGCCGAGGTAGTGGTGCGGCACCTTGAGCCGACGGCAGAGCTCGAACCAGTGCGCGGCGGTCCGGGCGAGCGTCTCGCCCTTGTACGGGATCTCGCTCGGGATGTGCTTATCGAAGACCGAGATGTCGTTCGTGAACCGGAACTCGAGTTCCGTCGGAGAGACCTCGTAGACCTCTTTGACCTTGCCGCGGCGCAGGAACTTCGGGGTCGCGGCGGAAGGCGCGGGCGATGACTTCGGCATCGGCGTCCGACGGCGCCGCGGTCGCTTAACGTTCGCGGCCGGACCGGGGCCCCGGAGGCCGCGCCGCTACAGCTGGCGCGAGTGCAACAGCTGGATCGGCCGGAATCCGCGCTTCGCGTAGAAGCGGCTCGCGATCTCGTTCTGCGCGGGGAATTCCGCGGTGACGACCCCCGCGCCCTTCGCCTTCAGGGCGGCCGAGGTCTCGCGGAGGAGGTACTCCCCCACGCCCCGGCGGCGGTACAGCGGCAGCAGATAGATGTCGAGGATGACGCCCTCCCACTCCGGAGTATAGAACGGTCGCTCGCGGACGAGGGCGCGGACGAACCCGACGACCTTGTCCTTGTCGGCGCCGACCCCTTCCGCCGCGAGGATGACCGCCTTCGGGTCGGTCAGTTGGGCGCGGAGGATCTCGTTCGCCTGGGCCTCCGCGTCGTCCCGGACCTTGAGGAGCGGGTCGAACTCCTCGTTGAGGCGTTTCAGACGGAGGAGGAGCGGGACGAGCGCCGGAACGTCCGCGGGCCGGGCCGGACGCAGGTGGATCGGGATGGTCGGCGACTCGTCGTGTCCCCTCGGACCGCTTTCGGTGGTTGCGTTCATCGTTCCTTCCGTTCGTCGAGCGCCTTCGCGCTCGGCATCTTCGCCGTGAGGTGCGCTCGCGACAGGGCCCGGACGAGCCGCGCTGAGCGGCCCATCTGCGCCCGCGCTCGCTCGAGGAATTCGTCGTGAGAGAGCGGCCGGCGGGCGATGCCGAGACGGACCGACGCGTCGCCCACCGCCGCGGCGACGTGCGGGAACACCTCGGTCTCCTCCATCGTGGGGAGGAGGTGCGTCGTGGAGAGTCCCTTGTCGCGCGCGTGCGCGGCGAGTTCGCGCGCCGCCGCGAGGACGATGTCGTCCGGGATCGATTTCGAGCGCGCGTCGAGCACGCCGCGGAACACCGCCGGGAAGATCAGGGAGTTGTTGACCTGGTTCGGGAAGTCGCTGCGCCCCGTGGCGACGATCGCCGCACCGGCGCTGCTCGCCACCTCCGGCCAGATCTCCGGAACGGGGTTCGCGAGGGCGAAGACGATCGGCCCCGGGGCCATCGCACGGATGTGCTCGGGCCGGATCGTGTTCGGGACGGGCGTCGACGCGGCCAGCAGTACGTCGGCCCCCACGAGGGCGTCCGCGAGTTCGCCGGTCCGGTCGCCGCCGTTGGTCTTGAGCGCGAGGCGGTACTTCCACGGGTTCCTCAGCATCAGCTCGTCCACGTCGTGGCGCTCGGCGTGCAGGATCCCGCGCTGGTCGACGACCGAGAGCGTGTGGGGGTCGTGGCCGAGCGTGAGGAGGAGCCGGGCGGTGACGAGGTTCGCGGCGCCGGCGCCGAGCAGCACCGTCCGGATCGCCTTCACGTTCCGCCCGGTCAGTTCGAGCGCGTTGAGGAGCCCCGCGATCGTCGAGGCGGCGGTGCCGAGCTGGTCGTCGTGCCAGACGGGGATCGGGAGACGTTTCTGGAGTTCCTCGAGGATCCCGAAGCACTTCGGCGACGCGATATCCTCCAAGTTGATGCCGCCGAACGCCGGGGCGATGCTCTCCACCGTCGCGATGAACGCCTCGGGCGTCTTCGCGACGATCGGGAGCGGGATCGCGTCGACTCCGCCGAGCCATTTGAAGAGCAGCGCCTTCCCTTCCATCACGGGGAGCGCGGCGCGGGGTCCGATGTCCCCGAGACCGAGCACCCGCGAGCCGTCCGTCACGATCGCGATCGTGTTCCAGCGGCCGGTGAGGTCGAACGAGAGGTCGGGGTCGGCCGCGATCGCCCGCGACACCTCGGCGACGCCGGGAGTGTACCAGAGGGCGAAGTCGTTCAGCGACCGGACCGGCACCTTCGGCACCGTCTCGACCTTGCCCTGGTAGAACCGCGACAGGGCGAGCGAGCGCTTCCCGAGCGCCGCGGTCTTCCCTTCGCTGCGCGCGGCGGCGGAGCGCCGCGGGCGACTCTTGCGACGGCTCTCGCGACCCGTGTCGACCGGCGCGGGCGTGCTCTCCGCCATGCCGAGCGCGTTCACCGGACCCTCGCGTATTAACACTTTGCCGGAGACGTTCGAGGGGTTCGGCGATTGACGCACCCGGACCGTGACGAGCACCGACGGCCCAAAACCGCGCCGAGCCCGCGCGATTAATAGTGGAGCGACCCTCCAAGCCATGCCAGATCGATGGCCGTCGACTCGAGCGTGCTTCCGCACCCGTTCTTCCGACCGCCCCGCGTGGGCGCGGTGCCGCTCATCGCCCCCCGGGCGCTCTACGAGATGATCGAGAGCCCGGCACCGCCGTACGTCCTGGACGTACGTTCGGAGGCCGAGCGAAGGGTCGCCCGGATACCGGGAGACCATCACGTTCCGTTGCACGCGCTCTCGGGGGCGCTGAACACGCTCCCCCGGGACCGGCCCGTCGTGGCGTACGACCACGTCGGGTTCCAGGCGAGAGAAGCGGTCGGGTTCCTCCAGGAGCACGGCTTTCCGTTCTCCGCGGCGCTCGAGGGAGGGCTCGACGAGTACTCGCGGATCGCCGACCCCCGGATCCCCCGATACGACCTCGACCGCCGGGGCGTGGACGTCCTGCTGCGCCAGATCCCGCGGCCCGAGTCCGGATGTCTCGCCTACTTCGTCGGCGACCCGGACGAGAAGGTCGGGGTGATGATCGACCCCGGCCGGGACATCACGGGGTACCTCGAGTTCCTTCGGGATGACGCGTGGCGCGTGGTCGCGATCGTCGAGACCCACACCCACGCCGACCACCTCGCCGGTCACGCCGCGCTGCATTCGGCGACGGACGCGCCGATCTACGTGAGCCACCGCTCGCCGGCGCAGTACCCGCACCGGCGGCTCACGGAGGGAGAGGCGATCCCCTTCGGCCGCGAGGAGCTGAAGGTCCTCGAGACTCCGGGCCATACGCGCGACCACCTGACCCTCCAGGTGCGCGACACGATCTTCACCGGCGACACGCTCCTTCTGGGCTCGTGCGGGCGGACCGACCTCGGCGACGGCTCTCCCGACCTCCTCTGGGAGAGCCTCACGGACAAACTCCTCCGACTGCCGGACTCCACCGAGGTGTATCCCGCGCACTACGGCTCGCACCACGCCCTCGCGGAGCGGTACGTCTCCTCGCTCGGTTTCGAACGGGCGACGAACGACGCGCTCCGCCAGCCGACGCGCGAGGCGTTCCTCGCCTACATGACCGAGGGCTGGCCGCCGAAGCCGGCGAACTTCGACGAGATCGTTCGCACGAACCTCGACGGCTGACCGGGGGCGATTACCCCCGACGCAACGGCGTTGCTCGTCTCGTGCCGCGTCAGCGTTAAAGGAGTCGAGGAGTCGCGCCGCCGATGATCGTCCGCACCGGGCTGACCGGCCCATTCCCCCGCTCCGAGGCGCTCGTCGCCGCGACCCGAGACCTCGACCGCGGCCGCGCCACCTCCGAGGCCGTCGAGGAGCTCTACGGCCGCACGGAGTCCGAGGTCGTCGCGCTCGAGCGTCGACTCGGGTTCGACACGGTCACCGGCGGTTACCTCCGATGGGCCGACCTCTTCCGGCCGTTCGCGGAGACGTGGGAAGGGTTCACGGTCGGCCCGCTCACGCGCTGGTTCGAGACGAACACCTTCTACCGCCAGCCGATCCTCCACTCCCCGCCCGTGCGCGTTGCCGGCGCGATCGCGACGCGGCTCCCGAAGCCGGTGCGGGTCGATCCCGCGCACTCCGGAGTGATCCTCCCCGGTCCGTACACCTTCTCGGGCCTCCTCGACAACCGTTCGGGGGAGACCGAGGAGGCGCTTGTCCACCGGCTCGGCCGGCTCCTCGGAGAGGAGACGCGCGAGCTCGCGGCGCTCGGCTGCTCGACGTTCCAGTTCTCCGAGCCGTTGCTCGTCGACCGGCCGCCGGAGCGCTCGATCGCCGAGGCGGTCGTCACGGCGTACCGGTCGATCCAGAGCGCCGCGGGCGGGGCGAGCACGATCGTCTGGACGTACGGCGCGGACGCGAATCCGACGTTCCCGCTCCTCGACCGGCTCCCGGTCTCGGCGGTGGGGGTCGACCTCGCCGAGACGGACTGGGAGTCGATCCCTCCGTCGAGCGAGCATAGAGGTCTCGGGCTCGGGGTCGTCGACCCGCGCACCACGCTCGTCGAGGATGCGAGCGAGGTCGTGCGGATCGTCCACGGGCTCCAGTCGCGGCGTCACCCCTCGGCGCTCTGGCTCGGCCCCGGCGGGCCGCTCGACCTCCTGCCGTGGGAACCCGCGACGCGAAAGCTCCACGTGCTCCCGGCCGCGCGTCAAGCGCTCGCGCGCGAGGAGGCGAGTCGGCCGTGACGCGGGAGCTGTTCCCGGCGCAGGAGATCGGGAGCCTGATGAAGCCCCGCTGGCAGATCCTCGGCCAGCACGGGGAACCGCTCGATGAGCGCGCCCGCGCCGAGTTCCGCGGCGCGAACGAGCGGACCCATTTCGCGGACGGGGCCGCCGCCGCCGACGCGCTGCTCGAGGGTCGCTCGCGGGAGGTCGGACCCGAGGCGGTGCGGGACCTGGGCGCCCTGTTCGCCCTCCGACTGTTCGAGACGACCGGGCTCGAGCGCGTCTACGACGGCGAGGCGCGCCGGATCGAGATGTACGAGTATCCGATCCGCCAGATGCGCGGCTTCCAGTTCCAGGGGCACGTCCGCTCCTTCGACAACAAGTACTACCTCAAGGCCGCGGTGACCGACGAGGTGCGGCTCGAACGGCCGTACCACCTCGACGAGTTCGACTTCGTCCGGCGGCACGCGCACGCCGAGCCGAAGCTGCCGATCACCGGGCCGTACACGCTCGCCGACTGGTCGTACAACGAGCATTACCTCGCGCGCCAGCCCGGATGGAAGGGGCCGAAGGCCCGGCGATCGGCGCAGCGCGAGTTCGTCGTCGACCTCGCGAAGCGGGTGATCCGCCCGACCCTCGCCGCGCTCGTCGAGCACGGCTGCCGCGTCGTCCAGATCGATGAGCCCGCCGCGGGGACGCACCCGGACGAGGCCGACCTCGTCGTCGAGGGGTTCAACGCCGCGACCGAGGGGATCGACGCGGAGTTCTCGATGCACATCTGCTACTCGGAGTACCGCGACCTCCTGCCGGCCCTCCTCGAGGCGAAGCGCTGTCGCCAGTGGGCGTGGGAGTTCGCGAACCGGGACCGGGACGGGCGGGACGGTTACGCGGTCCTGAAGGCCCTCGCCGAGTACGGCGACACGCGCGAGGTCGGGCTGGGCGTCGTGGACGTCCACCGGGACGCGGTCGAGCCGCCCGAGCTCGTCGCGGACCGGATCCGGCGCGCGGTGAAGTACCTCGGCGACCCGGCCCGGATCTGGGTCAACCCCGACTGCGGCCTCCGGACGCGATCGCTCGACGTGGCGACGCGCAAGCTCGAATCGACCGTCCGCGGCGCGGCGATCGCGCGCGCGGAGTTCGCGAACCCGCGAGCGTAACCCCTAGGCGCCAGGGGTCGGTGCCGAGAGCACGTCCGCACCGTCCGGCCCGACCAGGACGGTGTGCTCCGCCTGCGCGACCCAACCGCGACCGCGCTCGACGAAGACCGGGTACGACTGCAGCGTGCGTCGCGCGCGCTGGAGCGCCTCGCGTTCCTCGGGCGTCGCGGCCCAGCGCGTCGCGAACGGGAGCGTCCGAAAGCGGTCGTAGAGCTTCGCGAGGACCGGGTCCGCCCCGCCGGGGTCCCGCCGGAACCGAAGGATGTTGCCGAACGGGCCGTTCTCGATCGACCCGACGCCGTTCGTCGCGAACGGCTCGATCGCGATGATCTCCCCTTCGACGAGCGTCGCGTCGCTATGCCCCGGCACGTTCGGGATCGACTTGCCCGCGTGGAGGAGGTATCGTTCGATCGAGTGGCCGGTCAGGTCGACGATCGGCTTCAGCCCCCGCGCCCAGATCGCCTCCGCGATCGCCCGGCTCAGCTCGTCCACGGCGACCCCGGGGCGGACGCGCGCGATCCCCGCGCGCACCCCCTCGCGCGCGGCCCGCACGAGATTGTCGTAGCGATGGCCCCCGCCGACCTCGACCGTATCGGCGGTGTCGGCGATCGCGCCGTCCAGATGGGCGCCGACGTCGACCTTGACGAGGTCCCCGGCCTCGAACCGCACCGTGTCGTCGGGGCTCGGCGTGTAGTGGGCCGCTTCCATGTTCCGCGAGAGGTTGACGGGGAACGCGGGAAGGGCGCCCTCGCCCCGGATGTACGACTCGACCGCGTCCGCGACCTCCCGTCGGAGCGCGCCCGGAACGGTGAGGCGGAGCCCGAGGTCGCGCGCCCTGGACGCGATGCGCGCCGCCTCGCGCCACCGCGGAAGGTCGTCGGGATACTGCGCCAGCGGATCACCTCCGGCGGACGAGGCGGGGGCTCGCGTGCGTGAGGTCGACCACGGTCGACGCTCGACCCGAGGGACGGGGCATTGCGGGAAGATAGACCGCGACGGCGTCCCCGAACGTCCGGCGCGCCGCGGCGACCGAACGGGCCGGCGCGGCACCGTGTCGGTTGGCCGAGGTGGAGGTGATCGGACCCGCCCGCCGTGCGAGCTCCCGCGCGAGCGGGTGGTCGGGGACGCGGAAGCCGACCGTCCCCGAGGGGCCGATGAGCGCAGGCGCGAGCGAACGGCGGGCGAGCGGGGAGCTGGGGAGGAGCAGCGTGTACGGTCCGGGAAGATGCCGGCGGGCGAACCGACGCGCCGCCGGGGAGAAGGTCGCGAGCGGTTCGACCTCCTCGACCGAGCTGAGCGCCAGAGCGACCGGCAGGTCGCCGGGACGCCCCTTCGCCTCGGCGAGACGGTCGACCGCGTCGGGGTCGGTCGCTCGGGCGGCGATCCCGAGGAGCGTGTCGGTCGGATAGACGACCAGCCTCCCCGCCGCGAGCGCGCGCACCGCGTCAGCGAGCGAGGAGCCCATGCCCTACAAGAACTCCTCGCCGGTCCGGGAATAGCTCAGGAAATCCTCGGGGGTGAAGTAGAGCGCGAGCTCGCGGGCCGCCGACTCCGGAGAGTCGGAGGCGTGGACGAGGTTGGCCGTGATCCCGAGCGCGAGGTCGCCGCGCACGGTCCCCGGGTCGGCGGTCTGCGGGTTCGTCGCGCCGGTGAGGAGCCGAACGACCGCGATCGCGGAGCGTCCCTCGAACGCCACGACCACGACCGGACCCGACGTGATGTGCTGGATCAGGGAGGGGTAGAACGGCTTCCCCTGGTGCTCGGCGTAGTGGCGCTGGGCGTGCTCGGGCGTCACGTGGAGCGACTTCACCGCGACGATCTTGAGCCCCTTGCGTTCGAGCCGGCCGACGATCTCGCCGACGAGGCCGCGCTTCACGCCATCCGGTTTGACGAGGACGAGGGTCCTCTCTTGGCTGCCTTCCGCCATCGGCCTCCGAACCCCTCGGGAGGGTAAGCCTTTCGCGGGGGCCGAGACGGTAAAACGAACGGGCGCTCGGGGAGAACGGGGTTCCGGGTGTCGACCGGTCGCTCGCGCACGCACCCGGTCGTCCGGGGGTTCGACCGGGCCGCGGCGACGTACGAGCGCGCGCGTCCCGACTACCCGGTCGCCGCGATCCGCCACCTCGGACGGGTCCTCCCCCTCGGACCTCTACGGACGGTCGTGGAACTCGGGAGCGGTACCGGAAAGTTCACGCGAAGCCTCGCGCGGCTCGGCGCCGCGCGCATCGCGGTCGAGCCGACCCGCGGGATGCGGACGGTGTTCCGGCGGACCGTTCCGGACGTCCCAGTCCTCGACGGGACGGCAGAAGCGATCCCGCTCCCCGACGGATTCGCCGACGCCGTCGTCTCGGCCCAGGCGTTCCACTGGTTCCGCCCCCGCCCCGCGCTCGCGGAGATCCGTCGGGTGCTGCGCCCGGGCGGTGGGCTCGGACTCGTCTGGAATACGCGGGACGACTCGGTCGGCTGGTCCCGTCGCTTCAGCGAGATCCTCGAGGTGTATCGCGGTCGGACCCCGGTCTGGCGCGAGCGCACGGGCCCGAGCTACCAGCGCGTGAGGCTCTCTCCGCTGTTCC
Organism: Thermoplasmata archaeon; assembly: GCA_049585415.1. Lineage (GTDB taxonomy): Archaea > Thermoplasmatota > Thermoplasmata > Lutacidiplasmatales > UBA184 > Lutacidiplasma. Next base: position 40,216 of record JBAUZT010000021.1, read on the forward strand.
AGGAGCGGGGGATCGGGTTCTCCCGGATCCACCACCGCGCGTTCCGCCACTACCAGACCGGCTCGCCCGAGCTGTTCGTGGAACGCGCGCTGTCGGTCAGCATGATCGCCATCCTGCCGGCGGCGCAACGGCGCCGGGTGGCCACGGAAGTGCGGGATCTGTTGCGCACCGACCCCGACACGCGCGGTCGCCACCAGATCGTCCTGCCCTACCGGACGGACGTCTACTGGTGCCACAAGCGCTAGACGGCCCGTGCGTCGCACACGGCGCGCCAGGGGCAGCCGGCGCACTTCGCCCGTGACGGGGTGGCGCGACCATCGTACGGACGGTCGAGCTCGGCGCGGAGCGCGAGGATCTCCGCCCGCGCCTCGCGGTTCCACGGCACGTGGTACTCGGCGCCGTCCGAGTAGCGGAGCACGCCGAACGGCGGCGCGAGCCCGGTCGATTCCTCGACGAGCAGACAGTACGTCCGCACCTGCGCGATGTGGGACGGAGGAGGGCCGCGGGGCGGGGAGCGACGGCTCTTCAGCTCGACGGGTACGAGTCGGCCATCGGGCCGCCGACGCAGCACGTCGGGCCGACCCGAGAGTCGGTACCGGCGGGAGCGAAGGAGCACGGACGCGCCGGCGTCGATCGCCTCGAGCGAGCCGAGCCGTAGATCGCGACTGCGGGCGAAGAGCGCGCGCAGCGCCAGCCCCGCGACCAGGAGTCCGACCGCAACGACCGCGAGGAGGACGAGGAGCTCGTTCAGCGGAGGAACAGCCATGCGATCCCTCCCACGACGAGCAAGCTCCCGACCGCGAGCGCGGCCCAGTACGCTCCCGAGTGATCCTCGCGCCGGCGTTCGGCGCCGAGGACGCGACCGTGGTATCGCGTTCCCGACGCGGCCCGTTGCTGGGAGGCGCGGGTCGGTCCGCCGGGGGGCGGATGGTCGTGGTAGTAGTGCGCCCGCGGGCAGAAGGCGTAGTCCGCGAGGTCGGTCGCGGAGACCCACGGACCCGGATCGGCCATCGAAGAGCCCAGGGCTCCCCACCGTGTTTACCGATTTCCGTGGAGGCGCACGCTGGACGGAGCGCTATTCGGTGCCGGGGGCCGGGCCCGCTCCCGTCTTCTTGGGAGCGCGCGCGCGGGCCTTCCCCGGCTTCTTCGCCGGAGCTTCGGCGGGAGCGGTCGACGCCGGCG
>JBAUZT010000022.1:0-33225 GCA_049585415.1 Thermoplasmata archaeon
GGGGCGGGAGGCGCGGCGACCGGGGGAGCGGTCGCTTGGACCGGGGTGACTGCACGGGGAACTCCCTTCCGGCCGGTCGGTGGCGCCGGCGTCGGCGGGACCATCGGAGTGGCGGGAGGGGGACTTACGGGGACCGCCGCGGCCAGTGGGGTGGGCGGGGCCGGCGTGAGTTCGGCCAGGACGCGCTGCAGCTGACGCTCGAGCTCGGGGAACGGCGGCAACTGCGTCGGGGCGACGCCGCTCCGAGCCTCGGCGGATCGTGCGACCACCCGCATCAAGGCCTCGGAGACGGCGGGAGTACGATGCGCGGAGTCCGGCGGAGGAGTGGTCCGATACGCGCCCGAGAGGTCCATCGCGAGTGCGGACGCCCGCGCGATGTGCGCGGGGGCTCGGGCCTCGTCCTTGAGGGCGACCGCGGCGAGCGCCGCTTCGATCTCGGTGCGCACCGGTCCGACGTCGGCGCCGATCGCGGCGAGATCCCGGACCTCCTCCATCAAGGGGTCGAGCGGAGAACCGCCGAACGACCCGGCCGGCTCGGGGACCTTCAGGGTCACGAGGGGAACGGGCTCGATGATCTGCCGGGTGTCGCGCGAGATCGTGACCGTGAGGTTGATGTCGAGCCCCTTCGGTCCGATCCGGTACGGGTGCAGGCGCACATCGTGGGAGCTGCCGCGGAACTTCTCCACGCCGATCGCTCGCACGCTCGCGTTATCGAGCTCCCATCGGAAGAGCCGGATCTCACCGCGAGCGAGCACCCGCTCGGTCGTGTCGACGTCCTCGAGCGGGGACTCGACCGTGATGAACGTCGTGACCTGAAGGTCCGAAAGGAACCGCAGGAACGTCTGCGCGCCCGCGACCTCATTGAATCCTTTCATGCAAAAGTACTGGAGGGCGGTCAACGAGTCGATCACGACCCGGGAGAATCCCCGTCGCGTCACCTCGGACCGCAGCATCTGTTCGAGCGCGGTGATCGTGACCTCGACACCGGTGAGTTCGGGCGTCCGCCGGATGACGAACGGAACCTGGCTGAACGGCATCGACGAGCGGACCGCCGAGATGTCCTTGAACGGGACGCGCTCGTACCGCATCACGTCCGGGATCGCGTCGAACACCTCGACCCGGTCGAATTCGGGGCCGAGCCCGCGATGATTGAGCCGCGCCTCGTTCGGCGGTTCCTCGATGGTCACGAGGAGCCCTCGCTCTCCGCGTCGGACCCCTTCGCACAAGAATTGCAACGCGAGCGTCGTCTTGCCGGTGCCCGCCGGTCCCACGATCAAGTACGGGCGCCGCGGAATGACCCCCCCTTCGAGCATCTCGTCCAGTCCGGCGTTACCGGTGGAGATGCGGGCCTCGGGCTCCATGGCCGCCGGGCCTCGTGCGGACGCGGTGAATCCCCCCACGGCGCGCCGCTCGAAGAGGGTCGCCGCGAGGGTACGAGGCGAATCCCGCTTCAAGTAGTTTCGGGAAGGCCGGCGGTGTTCCTCTCGGTGCCGCGCCGCAAGGGCTATCTTCGGTCGAGCGCCCCGCGCGCCCGTGCCGCGCGGGGACTCCTCGGCCTCGGGTTCGCTCCGGCTTCGAGCGCTCGCGGCCGCGCTCCCCGCTCAGGTTCGCGAGGGATTTCGAGCGGGACTCGAGCTCGCGCCCCCGGCAGCCGAGCGCGCGACGACGATCTTCGCGGTCGGGATGGGCGGGTCCGCCATCCCGGTCGATCTCGCGAGGGGGATCGTGGAGGCCGAGACCCAGATCGCGCTCGTCCCAGTACGGTCGCCGGACCTTCCCCGTGCGGTGGAGCGTCGCAGCCGAGTGCTGTTCATCAGTTACTCCGGCGAGACCGCCGAGACGCTGCGCGCCTACGACCACGCGAGTCGCTCCGGAGCGAGTCGGATCGTCGTCGCTTCCGGTGGGACCCTGGCGGACCGCGCCGAGCGGGACGGGGTTCCCCTCCTGGCGCTACCGCCCGGAATTCCTCCGCGGTGCGCCGCCGGTCAGGTCCTGGGAGGGATCCTTGGTCTTCTGGACCCCTGGTTCCCCGAGTCCAACGAGGGCCGAATGCAGCGCGCGACCGGGCGCCTCGAAGCGACGATCCCACGGATGCCGGCTGCCGCCGCGTCGATCGGTCGTCGGATCGGCACCGGATTCCCCAGTATCTATGCCGAGAGCCGATTCGGAGGGGTCGCGCGACGGTGGAAGACCCAGATCGAGGAGAACGCCAAGCAGCTCGCCGCGTTCGACGAGGTGCCCGAATTGCTGCACAACGCGATCGTGGGGTGGGACGCGATGCCGCGGGCCGCGGCGCGACGCTGTTCGGTCGTCCTTCTCCAATGGGAAGGAGCGCTCCCACTGACCCGCCGGAACTTCGCGTACCTCGAGCGGCTGTTGGGACATCGGGGCGCCCGCGTGATTCCCGTTACACTCGCGGGCGAAGACCCGATCGACGCCGTGCTCCATGGGCTCGCGCTGGGCGACTACGTGAGCCTCTCCCTCGCGGACCAGCGACGGGTCGACCCGTACCCCATCGATGCGATCACTCGACTCAAGGCCGCGCTCGCGTCGCGACCCTCCTCTTGAGGAGGAATCTAATAGGGGCGACCCTCCTCCGCGCGCCGGGTGCTGAGGTAGCCTTACCCGCACCGTCAGAGCCCGGCCCGTTTTCAGCCATTTTTCGGGCACCCATCGCTCTACGCCTCCATCGCAAGCTCGAACCGGGACAGTCCGGCGGCGAGCTCCGCTTGGTCGATTCCGATGTAGTGAGCGGTCATCATCGGGTCCGCGTGCCCGTAGATTCCCGAGATGGAAACCAGCGGGACACCGGCGTAGTACGCGAGCCGTCCGAACGTCCGTCGAAGCGTGTGCCCGGATGGATTCCCGGGCAACCCCGCGAGCCGACCGAGGGCGACCAACCGGGAGTCGAATGCCGTCGACTTCCACGGAAAGAACGGCTCGGCGCCCTTCCGATTCAGCGCGACCAGGGCGGCGTACAAGTGCCGCGAGACCGGGATCGTTCGGTACTTTCCGCCGTGAGGGCCCTTGCCCCAGATACGCGCCTCGGGGCGTTCGGCCGCCAACGTCACATCGGACGCGCGGAGCCGGAGTACCTCGATTCGACGAAGCCCGTTGAACCCGGTCGCGGCCACGGCGAGACGATCGTACTCGTCTCGGCACGCACCCCAAGTGGCGGTTAGCTGCTCCTTCGTCAGCCACCGCCGATGAAGCGGCGTCCCGTCTATCGACCACAAGTGCCGGAGTTCGGCGACAGGTTCTCCTTGGTCGCGCAGAAACCCGCGGAGCGCTTGTAGGTAGAACGACCGTGTTTTCGGCGCCCAGATTGGCGAGTCGCGAACCGCGATCACGTCCGCCGACGTGACCTCGGACGCGAGGGCCGGGGCAGGTTTCACCCCGACCCGCGCCCAGATACCGAGCGTGTGTCGTCCACTCCTCGCGGTCCCGTACTGATACCGCCGAAGGGCCATGCGAATGCCCGCGGCGTGTTGCCTTCCCCATTCATCCCTGTGCCTCTCGACGTACTCCTTCGTCTTGTCAGGCCACCACCGTACCCGCGAGGGCACGATGTCCTCCCGAGAGTCCGGACGACGACCCGGTACTTCTAACTCGGGTTCGTCCCCGAACTCAGCGGCGTACGCCGCGCGAGAAGTGAACCGGAAAGCGTCAGGGGCCATCGCGGGCCCCCCGGCGCGTAACCGCCGAGGAACCCGCCGCCGAGTACGCATATGCGCGCACGGCGTTAAGGATTACTCCTGGTCGGTTACGCGACCCTGTTCGTCGAGATTCGTTCATGGGGGGACCTGACCCCGGCGAAGTTTCACGGCGAGCTCGACGAGGCGGTTCGCGTGGGCCTCGGCCGCGTGGAGTGCGAACCCCCAATCGTCGGCGAGGATGAACGACTCCGGGCACGGCTGAAAGAGACAGGGGTGGCGCTCCGCGAGCCGGACGCGGAGATCGGCGAGCGATGGGCCGGTCACGCGCCGATCACCTCGAACGTATTGCCCGAGTTGCCGTCGTCCGTGTAGCAAAGGTTCGACGCGAGCGGGTTGAAGTCCCGGAGAACGACGGGCAGGTTCCCGACAACCACCTTGAACCAGGGCGCGGCCCCGCTGCCGATGGTTACGTACTGGTTCGCGGTGCCCACCAGCTGGAAGTTGACCCACCGGAGCTCGTAGTCGTACACGAGGATGGGGACGGGGAGCTTCTTCCCGTTTGTCGTCCACGTCCCGCCGACGAGCCGCCGGTCGGGGCGGGGAGCGAGCTTCTCGGAGTTAGTCACGGGCGGGGCCTCCGAGACCGGTAGAACGGATTTCCCCGGGCGGGCCGGTCCTCGGGGTCGTCATGTTCACGATCCCGGCGAGGCTGAATCTTGGTCCGCACCGCCACGTCCACAAGTCGGTTCAAGAATTTGCGGGTCGACGGCGAGACGAAGTCGGGCGGGTGCTCGTCGGTCAATGGTCGGCCCCCCGTTCGCACGAACACGGCTTCGACGAGTGATAGAACACAGACCCGGCGCGCCGGTAGTGCGCGACGGCTTCCTTTGGCGGGGTACCCGACCGGCCGGAAGCCACCTTGGGAGAGACCACCTCAACGCCCCCGTTCCCCGCCCGCGAGGGGGCCCCCGTTCCTCGATTTTCTACCGCCGTTCGCGCCCCCGTTCCTTCAGCGGGGGCCCCCTCGCGCGTGTCTGTCCGTGGGTCTCGGTGAGAGTGGAGGTAGGCCGTCACCTCGCCCGAAGTCGCGGGCCGGCCGTACTGCTTGTAGAGCAGGCCCTTCACCGCGCGACGCTTCGGAGAATCGGACATGGACGCGCCCCCCCGGTGAGGCCCTATTCGAGGTCCGCGATCTGCTGCCGAATCTCTCGAAGCTGGCCCTTGGTCGCCATGCCGGCTTCGACACGGGCGGCGACGTACGACTCGAACGCCTTGAGTTTCGGGAGGGGAGGGGCAACCGGGGTCGAGTCGAACGCCAGCTTCAACGCGTCGATGTTGTCAACGGTCCGGGCAAACGCACGGAACCTGGCTCGCGCACGCTCGGCGGAAGAGACCCGCCGGGCTGACTCCATGAGTTGCCCGAGAATCACACGCGAGGGGTAGCCCGAGACCGGAGACCCCGCCTTCACCGCGACCTCTTCCTCTCGGACGCGGTTTCGGTACTCCAGCCGGAACTTGTTTCGCTGAGCGCGAGCACCATCGACGATCGCGGTGTGCGCCGCCTCGGTAGAGGCGTTCAGCGACTCAGCCGTGAGCGACCCGGTCGACTCCTCGACCACCGACTGACGCTCCTGCTCTCGGAGGAGAGCGGGGTCGGCGGACGCGATGAGGGAGGCGATCTCTTTCTCTTCGTCGGAGGGGGGCTCGGAGGGCGGGGACTCGGCCATGACCGGACTTGGTCAGGTGAACCTAATAAGCTTCCCTACTTTCCCTAATTCAGAGGGAAACATGCCGAAAGGACATAAGGCCCAGACGAAGGAAGGGCAGGAGAAGTCAGGGAAACAGACCGTGGACTGGCTGAGCAAACTACAGGCCGAAGTCGAAAAGGAAAGTGGGAACCTGATGGCCACGCTCATGAAGATTCAGCACGACCGAATCCGGCCGTGCCTAATCTGCCGAAAGAACTTCACCGAAGACGGCACTGCGATCTTCATGCGACCAATGCGAAACGGAGTACAGGTCCACGTCAACCTCGGGCTCATTTGCGACAACTGCCGGGAAGGGGCGATTCGCTTCGACGCCTCTCGGCGGAAGAGTTGAATCTCACTCGTGCCGGCAGGCACGAGGAAAGCTCAACGCCTGACCTCGAAATCGGTCCACTCGTTCGGGTTCTCCCCGAGTAAACGCACGGGCCATCCCAAACGCGGCAGCGCAAAACGGGCAACCCTGCGGCATGGGTTGAGAGTACGGGCAATTCGAGAGGTCCTTCAGATCGCCCCCGACAACCCGACTAAGGAACGGCTCGCTCGCCGTGCCCTCAACGTACGCGTGGGCCTGCCGATGAATCTCACACTCGGCCACGACGACCGGAAGGCGACCCTGATACTTGATGAACGTCGAGTAGGGCGCCGCCGAGTCGCGCCGCTGAGAGCGGCGCGAGGGACGCGCGCTTCGCGCGCGAGATGGCTCGCGGCCCGCCTTCTACCGGCGGCGGGCCGGCCGGTTTAGGGGCTTCGGCCTTCTTGGACGACAGAGACGGACCAGCGACACGTTCGGTCGAGCTTGTACGCTCGCCAAGAATCCGTATCGAACGTAACCGGGACTCTCGGCGGGGGGCCCTGCCCGATCCACTCGGCGTCCCACCACTCAGATTTCGGAAAACTCAGTTCGCACAGGGGACAGTACGGGCCATTTTCCGGGATCTCATCGGTCCCAAGGAGCCTTCCGGTCCATGTGACCGTGAGGGTCAACCCCGCTGACTTGCCCTCCGGCAAGATACCCTCGGCGCGGTGCGAGTGTGAGAGGACGTACTGAGCAGTGCCGACTACAGAGCGGCGGGTTCGGCGGAGCCCATGATTGCGGACGACCCATCCGGTCCGAGCGAACTGGCCCGCGTCAATCCATCCGAAACCGAGACAATGAAAGTGGGGGCCGTCGGTGGTAATCGGGTCGTCCTTGTCGGCGCACCGCTCCCGATGAAAGACCCACGCGCCCCCTTCCAGGCCGGCCCGCTTTGCGATTCGGTATGCGAGTGACCGGAGCCGCCGGAACCCGTCGCGCGAATCGGGAAGGTCCCACAAAGCCTCGGGAGGGTTCACGCTGACGTGAACGATTCCATACCGCCGGCCGGCTGTCCGTCGAGCCCGGCTTTCCTCGGCGAGGACGGTCGCGATCGCTCCCGCTTCCCGACGCATCCACCCCTCGCGCCAGCAAGTAGGACAATCCCGCGCGTCGCACGAATCCACGTACGGGACGACGTGACCGCCCGGACACTTGCGATACCTGAGGGGCCGGTTCTTGGACCGTCCGCAAGTCGTCCCTTTGCCCGGAAGTGCCCAAGTCCAACCGGCCGGCCAATTCTCGGATGAAGCCGCATCCGACTCGTTTTCGGCGTCCGGAGCGGTTCGGAAAGGCACCGCCGGCGCGTTTTCAGAGGTCGGGGCGTGTCCCAGACCCTCCGCCGCCGGGGTCACGGACACGCCCCCGACGGGACGTGAACGCAGCCGCAGATCGGGCAGAGGCCTCGGAGGTTCCGAGTGTCAAAAGAATCCGGCCCCGGGGGGAGAGCCCGGGGCCGGGAAGGGGTTACGTCCTCCTCGGTGGGGACCTGAGGAGAGGGAGAGGTCGAGAGGCGTCGGGCGAGGTCGAGGAAGGTTCGGTCGGTTTCGGCGAGATCGCCGGGTGCGTGTGCCCGGAAAACGGCCTTATACGGGCGGCGCTCCGAGGTAGTCGGTGCTGAGGTAGCCTAGCTCGGCCAAGGCGCCAGATTCGAGATCTGGTGGTGCGTATGCATCGCGGGAGTTCAAAGGGCGCCCGGAGGCAACCCCGGGCGCCGGGCAATCTCCCCCTCAGCGCCTCCGCTCGCTCGGTAGAGGTCGTGCTCGAGGTCACGCGCGGAGGCTCGGTCGAACGTCACCGACTGCACGTCGCCCCGGGAAGCCTCGTCCGCGCCGCGCTCCGCGCGACCGGGGTGCCGGCCGAGGGAAGCGCGGTCCTCTTGGACGACGTGTCGATCCCCCTGGATACGCCGATCGAGCGCTCGGTGCGCTTGACCGTGCTTCCCACCTTCTCGGGCGGTTAGGGCGAGCCCGTCGCCCGCTCCCGTGCCCGATTCCCCGGGCAAGGGGTTAAGGTCGGGAGCTTCGTCTCTAGGGGTAGTACTCGAGGCTCCGTGCCTACCAGTTGTCCTATCTGCGAGCAGCCGATACCGTCCACGGTCGGTCACTGCTCCGTCTGCGGGTTCCCGACGGCGCTCGCCATCGAGGGACTGCGCTCGCTCGGGCCGAACGGCGCGACCGACGCGGAGCTCGGCTCGGTGGCGATGGCCGAGGTCCACCCGAACGCCGCCGTCCCCGAGGCCCCGTCCGCCGAGACGGAATTGTGCGCCTCGATCAGCCGAGACATTCGGGGAAAGCTCGATTACGTTCGCGAGCTCGGTCGCGGCGCTCCCGACGTCACGAGCGACATGTGTCAGGCGGCGCTCGACGAGGCGGAAGGGCGTGTGAACGAGGCGCTCGACGTGCTCCGGCGGGCGCAGCACAGTCTCGACCGCCAGACGGACGAACTGTTGCGCAGCCGCCTCGGGTCGATCCAGACGCGCGAGACCGCCCTTCGCGAGACCGGCGTCCGGTTCGCGCTCGGGGGGGACCTCCGACGACTCACGGACGCGATCGAGGGCGGACAGCGCGAGGTCGCGGCCGGGCTCCTGGTCGAGACCGAGCGACGCGTCAGCCAATTCGAATCCGATTGGCGGGGCCTGCAGGGACTCCTCCGTCAGATCGACACGCTCCGCAAGGAGGCGAGCGACCTCGGGGTACCGCTCGGTGAGATCGCGGGCGAGGTCTCGGAGATCCGCGACCAGTTGCGCGGACCCGACATCACCGAGGACGCGCTCGACGAGGTCGCGCAAGCCGCCGCACAGACCCTGATGCTGCTCCACGAAGCGATCCCGACCTCCCTCGAAGAGGAGCTCGACCGTCACGAGACGGTCCTGGCTCGCTACCCCGAGGAGCACCCGCCGAGCGCGGCGGCCCGGCGCCTCCACAGCGAGGCGTCGCGTCACCTGAAGAAGGGACGGCTCAGCGACGCCGTGCAGAGCGTGCGAGAGCTCCGGCGCGAGATCGAGCGACTGGAGCAATCTCGCGAGCTCCACGAGGTCGCCGTCGGTTCGGGGCCCGACGTGACCGTCAAGCCTCCCGCCGTCGAGACGGAGGCCGAAACGCTCGAACGGCTGTTGAAGAAGGCGCGGAGCCTCGCCGGCCGCGTGCGCACGCTGCCCCCGGACAGCGAGCTCGCGCGAGAAGCCGCATCGCAGATCCGCGAAGTGACCGACCTGTTGCGGAACCGCGAGCTGCGCGGCGCCGATCAGGCGCTCGCGCGTCTCATGCGGATGCTCTCGGCCGAGCCGGGAGGAACGTAGTCCATGCCGAGGCTCGCGACGCCGACCATTCCCGAGCTCCGTGCCCGGCTCGACCGTCTCGCGACCCAGGGCCATTCGCTCGAACTCGAAGGCCTGCCGTTCCCGAACGCGTCGATCCGGGAAGCGTTCGACCTGGCGATCCGGTCCAACGCGGTCGAGAAGGCCGTCCAGGTCGTCAAAGGCGGCGAGAACCTTCTCGCCAAGGTCTCGCAGGATTGGACGTGGATCCGCGAGTTGCTCCGGCGAGCGGACGAATTGCGGGCGATCGCGGCCACCCTCGGCGTCGACCTCCAGCATCTCGACGCGCGGGTCGGTAATCCCCGCATGCGTCTGCAGACCGACCCGTTGAGCTCGGGGTCGATGGAGAAGGCCGCCGCGAGCGCCTCCCTCGCGCTCGCCGTCCTCAACGACACGATCCCGAAGTTCTGTGTCCAGGAGGCGCAGAATCTCGGGGAGTCGATCCGGCGCGCGCGGAACCGCGGCGAAGAGGTCCGCGAGGGGGCGCGCACGTTCACGCTGCTGCTCCAGGCGATCCAGGACCAGAACCTCGCGCTCTCGGCCCAGCGTCTCGTCGAGACGCGCCGGGCCGTCTCCCGTATCCCGCGCGCTCCCGCGATCCCCTCCTCCAACCCCCGGGAAGAGGAGGAGATCCTGCTCGAGGCACGGAACCTGGCCCGTCGGCTCCAACGGATCAAGGGCAAGGCCCGCGACGCGCAGAGCGCGGCGCGATTGATGGCACAGGTCCGCGCGGCGCTCAGCGAAGAGCGCCGGTTCGGCACCCCCGAGGAGGAGATCGATGCGCTCTGGCTCGAGGTCGACCGGATCACCCGGGAGCGAAAGCTCGCGTCGGACACCGAGGCGCCCTCGACGCTCCAGCCCGACCTCACGCCGGTCGCCGCCGAGGGACCGGAGACGTTCGACCCGCTCGACCCGGCGCCGCACACCGTGCTGCCCGGGGACGACGAACCGGACGACGACGAGATGGCGGAAGACCGCCGGCCCCCGGTCGCCTTCGCACCCTACAACCCGTATATCCCCCCCGACATCCCGCCCCCCACCGATGCCGAGTCCGACCCGAACTCACCGGCGGCGCGCGCTCGGGCCCGCGGCTCCCGGCCCCGCCCGTAATCCTAAAATACCTATCGCAAGTCGTTTATACCACTTGTCGCGCGTCGGGGGTCGACTTGCAGCGCACGAGGTCGGCACGGTGAAGGCGGTCACCCCCTCAGGGCATCTCACGGTGCGATCGTTCGGACCGGAGGTCGTTCCCGAGGGGACGAATCTGACGGATTCGCGCGGCGTGCTCCACGGACGGGTCGTCCGCGTCTTCGGACCGGTCGCGCGTCCGTATCTCAGCGTTCGCCCACGGCGGCCTCCGACGCCGACCGAGGGGCTCGCGCTCCTCGACGCGACGCTCGTGCGGGAGTGAGGTCGCTCGGGCGCATGGTCGATAAGGACGTTGCGCCCCCGGTGGAAAAGGCCGTTCCGCGCGCCGAGGACATGGCGGTCGCGACGCGGTGCACGAGCTGCGGGTCGACGCACCTCACGCGCGATTACGAGCGCGGCGAGCTCGTCTGCGACGAGTGCGGTCTCGTGCTCGAGGAGTCGATGATCGACCAGGGCCCCGACTGGCGCGCGTTCGACGCCGAGCAGGGCGAGAAGCGCGCGCGGACCGGCGCCCCGACCACGCTCACGATCCACGACAAAGGACTCTCGACCGAGATCGGGTGGAAGAACCGCGACCCGTACGGGAAATCGATCCCGACACGGAATCGCGCCCAGCTCTACCGGCTCCGCAAATGGCAGCGCCGCATCCGCGTCTCCAACGCGACGGAACGGAATCTCGCGTTCGCGCTCGCGGAGCTCGACCGGATCGCCTCGGGGATGGCGCTCCCCCGGAACGTCCGTGAGACCGCCGCGATGATCTACCGAAAGGCCGTCAACCGCAACCTGATCCGCGGACGGTCGATCGAAGGGGTCGTCGCCGCGTCGCTCTACGGGAGCTGCCGCCAGTGCAACGTGCCGCGCACGTTGGACGAGATCGCCTCCAAGTCCCGGATCGGTCGCAAGGAGATCGGCCGCACCTACCGGTTCATGACGCGCGAGCTCCACCTCAAGCTCATGCCGACGCGGCCGCAGGACTACATCCAGCGGTTCTGCTCGGAGCTCAAGTTGAAGGGCGAGATCCAGACCCGGGCGAACGAGATCCTGAAGGAAGCGACCGAGCGCGAGCTCACGAGCGGGCGCGGCCCGACGGGCGTCGCGGCCGCCGCGATCTACATCGCGAGTGTGCAGTGCGGGGAGCGTCGGACGCAGCGTGAGGTCGCCGAGGTCGCCGGCGTGACCGAGGTCACGATCCGCAACCGCTACAAGGAGCTCACCGAGAAGCTCAACCTGCGCGTCATGCTGTAAGCGGCCCGAGCGGAGTTTATCATCCGCGCGGGAGTACCCCCCTCGGGACGTCCGGTTGGTCGAGGAACTCGCGGCGGCGGCACTCCGCGCTGCCGACACCGCAGACATCGTCTACGCGGACGTGCGGGTCGTCGCCCCGAAGCGGTACCTCCAGCTCGCGGTCCGCGATGGAGCCGCGAGCGCGCTCACTTCGGCCCTCGCTTCTGGGATCGGCGTCCGCGTGCGAACGCGGCGCGCCTGGGGATTCGCCGGCACCTCGGAGCTCTCCCTCGCGAACGCGCGGACCACCGCTCGCCTCGCCGTCCGACTCGCGCGGGCCGCAAGTCGATCGGCGAAAGCGCCCCTCCGAGTGACCGACGAGGTCGGCCCGACGGACGGACAGTACATCACCCCGGTCCGCGAGGACCCGTTCGAGGTGTCGCGCGAGGAGGTCATCGCGCTCCTGCTCGACGCCGAGAAGCGACTTCACGTCGGTCCCGAAGTGAAGAGTGGGATCGCGTCGTTCCAGGCGTGGGACGAGGCGAAATGGTTCCACTCCTCGGACGGGGCGTCGTTCCGCTCGCGGATCGTGCACGTGGGCGGCGGGGTCAACGCGACCGCCGTGCGCGGCTCGACCGTCCAGCGTCGGAGCGCGCCGAACTCCTTCGGTGGCGCCTACCGGCAGACCGGTTTTGAGTTCGTCCGGGGTCTCGCGCTCGACGAACGGGCCGAGACGGTCGGCCGGGAGGCGGTCCAGCTGCTCGACGCACCCTCCTGCCCTAGCGGAACGACCACGCTCGTCCTCGGTTCCTCGCAGCTCGCGCTCCAGGTCCACGAGAGCGTGGGGCACGCGACCGAGCTCGACCGGATCTACGGCAGCGAAGCCGCGTACGCCGGAACGAGCTGGGTCACACCGGACGGCATCGGCCGCCTCGAGTACGGGAGCGACCTGATGCAGGTCGTCGCGGACGCGACCGAACCGGGCGGGCTTGGTACTTTTGGGTGGGACGACGAAGGGGTCCCCGCGCAGCGGGTCCCGATCATCCGCTCGGGGACGCTCGTCGGAGTGCTCTCGTCGCGCGAATCGGCGGCGCACCTCGGACTGAGGCGCTCGGGGGGGACCGCGCGCGCCGATGGCCCCGACCGGGCGCCCCTCGTGCGGATGACGAACGTCGACCTCCTTCCCGGCGAGCTCTCGATGGAGGAGCTCCTCGAGGACATCGAAGACGGCGTCTACATGGAGACGAACCGTTCCTGGTCGATAGACGATAAGCGGCTCAACTTTCAGTTCGGAACCGAGGTAGGGCGTCGCATCCGGCACGGCGAGCTCGGCGAGCTCGTGCGGAACCCGATCTACGCGGGGATGACGCCGGAGTTCTGGAAGTCGATGGACGCGGTGGGCAACGCGTCGACGTGGCAGCTCTGGGGAGTCCCGAATTGCGGAAAGGGCCAACCGGGCCAGGTCGCGCGGGTGAGCCACGGCGCGCCCGTCGCCCGATTCCAGCGGGTCGCGGTTCGGGGGGCGTAGGGATGGCCGCGCGTCGCCCGCCCCGCAGCGAACCGGTCGTGGCCGCGGTGCGCGACCTTCCGTCGGGAACGACGGCCGACGTGCGGCTGATCGAATCCTCCTGGACGACGATCCGGTTCGCGAACAGCCGGATCCACCAACCCCACTCGGAACGTACGACCGGCGTCTCGTTCCGCGTGGCGGACGGTCAGCGGCTCGGAACGGCCACGACCGTGGATACGACCCCGGGAGGGATCGCCGCGGTCGCTCGGGAAGCGCGGGCCATGGCGCACATCGCTCCCGTCGAACGCAAGTTCCCCGGGTTCCCGACCGATTCCGCGCCCCGACCGCGGCCGGTCGCGTTCTCCCGCCGCACCGCGCGACTCTCACCGGAAGAGGTGACGCGGATCGCGGAGCGGATCCTCGCCGCGGCCGAGGCGCGAGCGCCGGGCAGCCGAGTCGCGGGCGTCGTCAACGTCGGCACGGAGGTGCGCCGCGTGGTCAACTCGAAGGGCCTCGACCGGTCGACGACGACCTCCGTGGCGCAGGCGAGCGTCCTCGTCGACCGACCCGAGCGGGACCCGCCGGTCTCGGGGTGGTCGGAGGGCGCCCACTGGGATGTGGCCCGACTGGCCCCCGAGAAGATCGGCCGGGAAGCCGCCGAGCGGGTCGCGACGACCGCGCCCGAGGCGGTCGCGCCCGGCGCGTACCGCGTCGTCCTCCGCAGCTCCGCCGTCGCCCACATCATCGAGTTTCTCAGCCTGCTCGGCTTCGGCGGGAACGGCGAGGTCGAGGGATGGAGCTGCCTGCGACGGCAGCGCGACCGGCGCATCGCACCGGAGTCGGTGCATCTCGTCGACGACGCGCGCTCCCGAGAGACGCTCCCCGCGGCGATCGACTACGAGGGAGTGGCGACCCGCGCGACCCCGCTGATCGACCACGGCATCGCGCGACGCGGGGTGACCGACGTCGTGACCTCGGGCCGTCTCGGCCGCTCGCTCTCGGGTCACGCCTTCCCGCCGGAATCTCCCGCCGGAGACTGGGGCCCGATCCCGGCCCACCTCATCCTCGCTCCGGGAAAGGCGAGCGAGGAGGAGCTGATCCGCTCCACCCGCCGGGGGCTCCTCGTGACGCGGTTCCACTACGTGCGGATCGTCGACCCCGGGCGCGGGATCATCACGGGGATGACGCGCGACGGCACGTACCGGATCGAACGCGGCGAGGTCGTCGGCCCGGCCCGCAACCTCCGGTTCACCGAAAGCGTGCTCCGGACCCTGCGCGGCACCGAGCTCGTCGGACGCGAGCGGCGGATCCACAACTCGGACGAACGGGGGGCGTTCAGCGCCACGTGCCCCGCGCTCCTCACGAAGTCGTTCCGTTTCACCTCCGCCACCCTCTTCTAGACGACGCCGTTCGTTCGGCCGATGCCCCGCCCGTTGAAGGTCGGAGTGCTGGCGTCGGGCGAAGGGACGACGTTCGAGGGCCTCGCGGACGCGATCGCGAACGACGCGGGGTCCGTCCGTATCGCGGTGGTCGTCTCGGACCGCCCCGCGGCTCCCGTCCTCGAACGCGCCCGGGCGCGAGGCCTCCCCACCGCGGTCGTTCCCGTGAAGGGCGTCGCACCGGAGGTCTGGTCCGAGCGGCTCTCGGAGACGCTCTCCGCCCACGGGGTCGAGCTCGTCGTGCTCGCCGGCTTCCTCCCGATCCTGCCCTCGAACTGGGTCGCGCAGTGGCGCGGACGGGCGATCAACACGCACCCCTCGCTGCTCCCGCGCTACGGCGGCCACGGCATGTACGGTCGGCACGTCCACGAGGCGGTCCTCGCCGCCGGGGACCGGGAGAGCGGCGTGACGGTCCACCTCATCACCGACGCGCTCGACGCGGGGCCGCCGATCTCCCAGGAGCGGGCCCCGGTCCTGCCGGGGGATACTCCCGAATCGCTGCGGCAGCGGCTCCACCCGGTGGAGGTCGCGCTCCTCGCCGCGACCGTTCGCCGGTTCGGGGACGGGTCGTTGCCGCTGCCCTATCCCGGTGGCGACGAGCGAGAGCGCGAGCCGCGGGTCGCACCGGAACGCCGTCGCTGAGCCACCGGCGTCGGGTCGATCGCGGGCTCGAGCAGCTCCGCGATCGGCGTCGGGCGGGGGGGCAGTTCCGCGGAGAACCGGTGGCGGGTGGTCTGCACCGGGAACAGCTCGGAGGCCCGCGCCCGGCGAACGACCTCGGCCTTCGAGATCGGCGGTCCCGGGGTCCATCGTTCCAGTCTCACGAGGTCGCTATCGTAGTCGACGACGTAGGCGGGAACCCGGAGCGCGCCGAGGTGGCGGAGCGCAGCGACGCGGTGGTGGCCATTGAGGATCACGTCCGTCCCTCGCGAGACCCAGATCGGGTGGACGAAGATGCCGGTGCGGCGCAGCTCCCGGACGAGATGCCGCACCTTCTCCGGGTCGACCCGCTCGTGGGCGCGCAGGCGGTCGAGCGGGAGGAGCGCGAACGCGATGCCGTCGTCCGTCATCCGGCGCTTCCCTCGCGCGCCTCGGCGATCGCGCGCCGGACGTAGACCGACACCATCCGCCGCCGGTAGTCCGGCAGGAGGAACGTGTTGTGGACCGGTCGCACCTTCTGCGCGACCGCCTCGCCGAGGGCCCGGACGCGCTCGTCGCTCAGGGAGCTCCCCGCGAGCGGGTCGGTGAGCTCGTCGAAACGTCGGGGGTACGACTCCGCCCCGCCGACCGCGAGGCGAAGCTGCTCGACGCGACCGTCGTCCGTCCACCGCCCCGCGACCGCGACCCCGACCTCGGGGAAATCGTAGGACGGGCGCACGCGGAGCTTCTTGTAGCGCCCGCGAAGCCCGCGCGCGCTCTCGGGGAGGTGCACCGCCACCAGGAGATCGCCCGGGGCGAGGTGCGTGCGTCGGATCCCGTCGCCCTCCGCATCGTACAGCTCCGCGAGCGGCATCCGACGGCGTCCGCCGGGCCCGGCGACCTCGACCTCGGCGTCGAGCGCCAGGAGCGCGGGAGCGAGGTCTCCGGAGAACGTCGCATAGCAGCGCTCCTTCTGCGGAACGACGTGGCAGCGGTCGCCGTCGGCCTTCAGGCAGAATCCGAGGCTCGCCCGCCAGAAGTAGCTCTGGTTGAAGAAGAAGCACCGCGTCTCCACGAGGAGGTTCCCTCCGACGGTCCCGCTCGCGCGAACGAGCGGCGTCGCGACCTCCCGCAGCGCGTCCGCGAGCGCGGGGTACTCGCCGAGGAACGCGGGGTCGCCCTCGAGGTCGGCGAGGCGCTCCATCGCCCCGATGCGGCCGACCGAGTGCCCCCCGAGCTCGGCGACGTGGTCGAGCGCGATGAGGTGGGGCCGCAGGTTGATGTGCATCTTGTAGTTCGGCAGGAGGTCGGTGCCCCCCGCGAGGTAGTCGAACTTCCCGGCGAGCTCCCCCGCCAGGTGCAGCGTCTCCTCGACGGACGCGGGTCGGTGCAGCTCGAACGGGTCGAGGTGCATCGGTCTACGCCCCCTTCCAGGGCCGGCCGTCCGCCTTCCGCTGGTCGATTCCCCGCAGGACGCGATCTGGAGTGATCGGCAGCTCGGTGAACCGAACGCCGATCGCGTCGTAGAGCGCGTTGCCGATGGCGGGGAGCGTCGCGATGAGCGGCCCCTCGCCGGCCTCCTTCGCCCCGAACGGGCCCTCGGGGTCGTCGTCGCCGACGAGGAGGATCTCCACCTCCGGCATCTGTTCCGGGGTCGGGATCTTGTACTCGAGCAGGGACGGGTTGAAGAGGCGCGCCCCCCGGTAGTTCATCGATTCGCCGAGCACCTGGCCGAGCCCCATGTGGATGGACCCTTCGATCTGGCCCTCGACCGCGAGGCGGTTGAGCGCCCGTCCGCAGTCGAACGCGGCCCAGATCTTCTCCACCCGGTACTCGCCGGTCTCGACATCGACATCGACGCTCGCCACGTACGCGGCGAACGAGTAGGCGGGGGCGGTGCCGGCTCGGGCGCCCTTGAACGTCCCTCCTTTCGGCGTGGTGTCGTAGGAGCCGCTCGCCGTGAGGGCTCCGACCCGCTCGATCGCGCGATGGAGCGCGTCCATGAACGAGACGCCGACACTCGGGTCGTCCCGGAGCTGGATGCGCTCGTAGGCGACCTCGAGGGCCTCGGCGGGACGCTCGAGGATCTCGGCCGCGCCGGCCACGATCGCGGTCCGGAGCTGCTCGGCGGCGGCCCGCGCCGCATTGCCCATCATGAACGTCACGCGGCTCGAGTACGACCCGATGTCGATCGGGCTCACGTCCGAGTCGACCCGCTGGACGTGGACGCGCTCGAGGTCGACCCCGAGCACCTCGGCGACGATCGCCGCGAGCAGGGTGTTCGACCCTTGGCCGATGTCCGCCTGCATCGAATGGACGGCGATCCCGCCATCCATGTCGACCTTGAGGTGCACGGTCGATTGCGGCATCTTCGGGGTGAAATGGATCGGGCTGTTCGAGCCCGAGATGTAGAACCCGCAGCCGAGGCCGACTCCCTTGCCGTAGGGCAGCTTACGGAACTTCGCGTCCCAACCGCTCTTCTCGCGAGCCGCCGCGAGGCACTTCCGGAACGACGTCGACGTGATGAGGAAGTCGTTGACGGTTTTCGAGTTCGGCGGAAGGGCGTTCTGCGCGCGAAGGTCGAACGGGTCGCGGTGGAGCTGCTCCGCGAGCATGTCGAGCGCGACTTCCACCGAGTACCGGATGTTCGTGCCCCCGTGGGCGCGCATCGCACCGGACGGCGGGCGATTCGTGTACACTCGACGGCCGTGATAGCGGAAGTTCGGGACCCGGTACGGGCCCATGGAGAGGACGCCATTGTAGTACGTCGTGACGGTACCGAACGAGCTCCACGCTCCCCCGTCGATCAACGCGTCGATGTCGTAGGCGAGGATCTGGCCGTCCGCGTCGGTCGCAATCCGCACGTCGTTCTGCGTCGGATGCCGGCCGTGATTGGTGTAGAAGACGTCCTCCCGGTCGAAGAGGATCTTCACGGGCCTCCCCGTCTCGATTGCGAGCGCTGCGCAGACGATCTCGTGCGGGAGCGGGTCGGACTTCCCGCCGAATCCCCCACCGACCTCGGGCTTGATGACGCGGATGCGATGCATCGGGATCCCGAGCACTTCCGAGAGCGACCGGTGGAGGTAATGCGGCACCTGGGTCGCGCTCCAGACCGTGACCCGGCCGTCCGGGGTCGCTTCCGCGATCGTCGCCATCGGCTCCGTGAAGGCGTGGGTCACGCCCGCGAACGTCGCTCGCACCCGCGCCGTTTCGGCGGCGTGGGCGAACGCGGCGTCGACGTCCCCGAAGTGCTGGACGACCTCCTTCTGGATGTTCGACCCGTTGAGCCCTCGAGCGTGGATCGGCTCCGCGACCTTGCGGGTCCCGCCGCGCGGGTCCGAGTATTCGGGGAGGGGTTCGACCTCGCAATGGATCAGCGCCAGCGCCGCTTCCGCGGTGATCTCGTCCTGTGCCGCGACCGCCGCGATGATGTCGCCGTTGTAGCGCGCCTTCCCGACCGCGATCGCGGTCTCGTCGTGCGTGATCGGAAGGACGCCGAACGGGGTGGGGTACTTCTCCCCCGTGATCACCGCGAAGACCCCGGGCAGCGCGCGCGCGAGGCTCGTATCGATCGACGTGAGCCGGGCGTGGGGCCACGGGCTGCGGAGCAGTCGACCGACCAGCATCCCCGGGCGTCGGATATCGTCGGTGTACTCCGCCCGGCCGGTGACCTTGAGGGGACCCTCCACGTACGGGATTCGCCCACCGAGGAGCCGATAGGGGGGCGGGGCGCTCGACGCCATCAGCGTCCCTCCCGGCCGACCGACTCGATCGCCTCGACGATCTTCGTGTATCCGGTGCACCGGCAGAGGTTCCCCGAGATCGCCCGCACGATCTCCTCGTGGGTCGGATGAGGATGGTCGCGGAGGAGCGCGGTCGCGGTGACCACGAAACCGGGCGTGCAGAATCCGCACTGCGTGGCGCCCCGCTCGACGAACGCCTGCTGGAGCGGCGAGAGCCCTTGCGGCGGGGAGAGCCCCTCGATCGTCGTGACCTCGCGTCCCTCCGCGAGACGCGCGAGCGTGAGACAACTCAGCGTGGGACGACCGTCGAGGAGGACGGTGCAGCACCCGCACGTGCCGAGGTCGCACCCTCGCTTCGTTCCCGTGAGCTCGAGGTCCTCCCGGAGGAGGTCGAGGAGGATCCGGGACGACTCGCAGGGCGTCTCGATCGGGTGGCCGTTCAGGCGAAGCCTAAGCGGGTCGGGAGGCGACATCCTCCTCCGGTTCGGACGCGAGCGCCCGCCGCGACGAGGCCGCAGAGGTGACGGGATGCATCCCCTGAACGAGCTCGGCGACGATGCTGACCGCGATCTCCGACGGGGACTGCGCGCCGATCTCGAGGCCGACCGGCGACCGGACGCGCGCAATCGCCTCGCGCGGCACTCCCCGCTCGCGCAGCGCGGCGAACATGTGTTCGCGCTTCGCCGCGCTCGCGATCAGCCCGATCGTGTTCGGGAATTGCGAGATCGCGCGATGCAGTACCTCGAGGTCCTTCTTGGCGTCGTACCCCAGGAGGTAGAGATGGGTGAACGTCGCCGGCTCGAACACCGTCCAGAGTTGCTCCGGTGCGACGACTTCCCGACGCTCGGCGCTCGGGAATCGGTCCGCGCTGACCCAGTCGGGGCGGTCGTCCGCGACGCTGTAGTCGTACTCGAGCGTCGGCAGGATGGACGCCAAGGCGTGGGCTACGTGGCCGCCACCCCAGAGCAGGAGGTTCGGCCGCGCCGGCACGTACTCGAGCGCGATGTCGACCGAGCCTCCGCAGAGGCTCGGGAGCCCTCCCTCCTTCCACGCCTGGAGGTCAAAATGATGGAGGTCGCCGATCCGGTCCGCGAACGCACGGCGGGCGAGCTCCTTGACCTGCTCTTCGAGCGCGGCCCCGCCGACGGTCCCGACGAACGATCCGTCCGTGCGGATCACCATCGACGCGCCGAGCTTCCCCGGCACTGACCCCGAGGTACGGACCACGGTCGCCCGAACGAACGACTCGTGCGCCTCCATCAGGCGCAGGGCCTCGCGCACGAGCCGACGGTCCATCAGTCCTCCCGACGAGCGAGCCACGCGTCGAACGAGTTCCGGTACTCTTCGGGCGAGTCGATGCTCTCGAGGATGCCGGGGTCGTCGACGGCGACCCGGCGTACCTGAGGGCCGAGCTCCGGCATGAGGGCGCGGATCGGCGCGTCCGGCCGGAGCTCCAGCACCTCCGAGCGCACCCGATCCTTCCAGAGCACGGGGTGGCCCCCCTGACCGTGGTACGTGGGGACAAACCAGAGCCCCAGCTCGTCCGAGCCGCGGGCGGCCTCGAGGAGCCCGATCGTTCGGCCCGCGACGAACGGATGGTCGACGGGCCAGAGGAGCACATCGGCGCCCTCGGGAACCGCGCGGAGACCGGCCTGGACCGAGGCGGTACGGCCTTCAAACCATTGCTCGGAGTTCACGATCTGAACCTCGACGTTGCGGAGCTCTTCGGAGATGGCGTGATGATGGGGCCCGACCACGACGAACACCGGATCGAAGCCGTTCTCGAGGCTCAGCTCCGCCATGCGGCGGATCACCGACCGCTCCCCCGCCGACACGAGCGCCTTCGGATATCCGCCGAAGCGGGTCGATGCACCCCCGCTGAGGAGAATGGCGGACGTGTTCATCGTTCCCTCGAAAGAGGCGAGCGCATTTCCCTCGCCTCTGCCACGACGAGACCCATAGTTAAGACAAAGCCCTTCGCGCGGAACGGGACGGATACTCGACCCGTTCGACTCCCCGGGCGAGGCTCCGCCGGCGCCCCTCGCCCCGGCTCCCTCGGACCGCGCTCGAGTCGCATTTAAATAGGCCAGCCGAGTGGGCGCGCCGCTCCATGACCCACCCGAACGATGTTCCGCCGTCGGTGTTCCTCCCGAAGCTCGCCTCCGAACTTCGGACCCGGAATGCCGTCACGCCTCCCGAGTGGGCGATGTTCGTCAAGACCGGCGTCCACAAGGAGCGTGCGCCGACCCAAACCGACTGGTGGTACCTGCGAAGTGCCTCGGTCCTCCGGAAGGTCTACCTCCAGGGATACGTCGGGATCCAACGCCTGAGCGCCGAATACGGCGGAAAGAAGGACCGGGGAAGCGCCCCGTACCACGCCCGCAGCGGCTCCCGTTCGGTCCTTCGAGAGATCGTTCACCAGCTCGAGAAATCGGGCCTCCTCCAGCCGTACAAGGCCAAGGGCCGCCGGGTCAGCCCGGAAGGCGCGAAGTTGCTCGACTCCGTTTCGCGGGACGTCTTGAAGACCCTCGCGGCGGAGCGACCCGAACTCGCCAAGTACCTGTGATGCCCCTGACGTAGGAGAAGACGAGGTGCTCCGTGGCGCAGGGGGAGGACGCCGAACTCAACGAGCTGCGCCGCCGCCGGCTCCAGCAGCTCCAGCAGCAGCAAATCGCCGAGGCGGCCAACCCGCAGGCGTACGCCGCGCAAGATGCCGAGATGCAACGCCGCGAGCAGGAACGCACCGACGCCCTCCGCCGGATCCTGACCCCGGAAGCTCGCGAGCGGCTCGGCCGGATCCGCCTCGCAAAGCCCGACATCGCCGCGTCGGTCGAGCAGCAGCTACTCCAACTGGCCGCGAGCGGTCGGCTGCAACGCCAGGTCGACGACGCCACGTTGCGCGCGTTGCTCGAACGGATCATGCCGGACCGGCGAGAGATCACGATCACGCGGCGGTGAGGTAACGAACCATGGCGAACCGGAGGAAGAGTCTCGCGCGCAAGATCCGCCTGTTCCGCGTCGTGAAGGGAAACCGTCGCGTCCCAGCCTGGGTCATGCAGCGCACGAACCGGAACGTGACCCGCCATCCGAAGCGCCACAGCTGGAAGCGCGGACATCTCCACAAGTAGGCGGTCGTTCAGGAGTTCCGAATGGCCCCCAAGACGAAGAAGACCCCCGAGCGCCGCGGCGAGGAGCTCGAGCGGGAGTACGTCATTCCCCTGCGGGCCAGCATGCATCAGCCGAGCCGGCGCCGTCGGGCGGGTCACGCGCTCGAGACGGTCCGCCGATTCGTCGTGCGGCACATGAAGGGACGCTCCGAGGACGTCTGGATCGACCCGCGACTCAACGAACACATCTGGGAACGCGGAGTGCAGCACATCCCGTCGTACGTCCGGGTGAAGGCGATCCGATTCGAGGACGGCCTGATCGAGGTCGACCTGCTTACGGCCGACTAGACTCGCCCGGGAGACTGCTTGCGTGCCGGTCGGTCGGATTCTCTATGGGGGAAGCCCCTACCTCGGAGTGTACCTTCGGGTGAGCGAATCCGCGGCGCTCGTCCCTCCGTCGGCGCACGCGCCGGTCGAACGCGAGGTCGAGCGCACGCTCGGCGTCCGGGTCGTCCGCACGAACGTCGCGGATAGCGAGGTCGTCGGGGCGCTCGTCGCGCTGAACTCGCACGGCGTCGTCGTCGGGGACGACCTCGACCCGAGAGAGCGCCGGGCGCTCGAGGGGTTCGGAACCGTCACCGTCGTTCGTCAGCGCCAGAACGCGATGGGGAACAACGTGCTCGCGAACGACCACGGGGCGCTCGTCCATCCCGAACTCTCCGACGTGGCCCTCCAAGCGATCGGCGAGGCGCTCGGCGTGCCGGTCCGGCGGGGGACGATCGCTGGGCTCGGAACGGTCGGCATGGCGGGCCTCGCGACCAATCGCGGGGTGGTCGTGCATCCGAAGGCGACCGAGCGCGAAGCGGCCGTCGTCGAGGAAGTGCTGGGCGTTCCGGTGCATCGATCGACCGCGAACTTCGGTGTCCCGATCGTCGGCGCCTGCGTGGTCGCGAACTCCCGAGGTCTGTTGATCGGCCGACCGACGACCGCGGTCGAGATCTCCCACCTACAGGAAGGGCTCCAGATCTTCGAGTGAGGGCGGCCTAGGTGCCGCGCTTCCGTTTCACGTAGCGAACGGCGTAGCCCGCGATCCGGTTCGCGAGCTTCTTGTAATGGACCTGCATGTGTCCGTCGACCGTCACCCCAAGGTCGGTCAACTCGAGCACCTTCTGCTTGTTGTGGGCAAAATCGCCGGTGAAGTCGTCCGGGTAGTGCCGGATCAGCTCGATCGCGACGCGCTTGATGTACGTCTGCCGGATATTGCCCATGAGGGTCGCTCGGACCCGGGTGCGGTTTATAACCGTTGCCCGGGCCGCCACTATCGGTGGACGCGCATTCGCGAGACCGTCGGAAGCAACAAATACCCTGCCCGAGGTAAACATAGGTCGTGGGCTTCGTCAGGATCGATCGGAGGGTACCGTCGGCCTGACCCGGCCGATGGCACACCGCGCCGTAGCACCTCTTCTCCACCAACATGGCCGTGGATTCCGGGACCTCTCAAGTCAATCTCCCTACCCGCGAGCGGAACGTCCTTCTCCTCGACCTCTCGAAGAGCATGCTCGCGCCGCTCCCGGACACCGCGGGGCAGCCCGAGCGACAGAAGATCGAGGTCGCGCGGACCGCGGTGTTCCGGATCCTCCAGGATGCGACCGCGTCGGGCGCCTTGTTCGGCCTCGTGACGTTCACCGAGACGGTGCGCGTCGCCGTTCCGCTCACCGACATCCACCGGGAGAACCTCCCCTACATCGAGAACCTGATCTCGCTGCTCACTCCGAGCGGCCGTTCGGCGATCTGGGACGCGCTCGCGGTGGGGGCGGACCTCCTCCGGATGGGCACGCTCGGGGTCCAGGGGAACCTCGTCCTCGTCACCGACGGATGGGACAACGCCTCGACGCGGTTCGACGTGCAGCTCCCCTCGGGCCCCCGGCTCGCCCCGGGGCGGATCGACCTCGTTCCGTATGTGCTACCCGCCGGCTCCCACCTCTCGCTCCGAGTCATTGGGATCGGGAGCGGGGACGAGAAGGACAAGGGCGTGGACGCGGCCCGCATGAACTACCTGATTTCCCAGATGGAGCGACGCGCCACCCAATCGGGGCTCCCGGCGATGTTCAGCTTCCTGGAGGTCACCACCGGCTCGCAGCTGTTCGCCCAGATGGTCAACGCCTTCCTCGACGTCGGCTACGAGGACGACCGCCCGATCGAGGAACTCCACCCGGAGGAGCTCGCGCGTCACGCGGCGAACGCCGCGAAGGCGCTGAAAGAGCCCCAGCAGCACGCGACCGTCTCCCGAATCCACTCCGCGCAGCAGCCGCCGGCCAACGGTTCCGCGGCAAGCTACTCGGAAGTGCCGGACATCGAGGTCGACGTGGTGAAGACGACGGGCGGCACCACTCCGGCCTACCTCAAGGAACGGTACGGGCCGCTCGGCGAGGTCGTCGAGGCGTACATGAGCGGCCAGTCGGACGTCGCGCTCGCCCTGCTCGCCAAGGCGTCCGCGGTCCTGCCCCCCGTTACCCGCCTGTATTGGGAAGCGCGGATCCAGTACTCCAACCGTGCCATCGTCGAAGCGGCCCGGGCGCTCCTCCAGGCGTGGGCCGAAGCCGAGAAGCTCCCACCGGCAGTCCAACCGAAGATTCTTCGCCGACTAGCGCTCCTCCAAGCGCGGATGCAGAACGACAAGGAGACCGAAACCCTCGTCCGGTTCATCGACGACACCGAGCACCGGCTCGGAGGCGCGGACCACTCGACGCGCGACCGGCTGATGGGCCTGTTCGCGAAGTTGATGGAGCTCCGCGGCACCTACCAGCTCACGAGGATCGCGGCGACCGGGGACGTCCAGGACGCCGCCGCGAAGCACGAGGAAGCCGTCGAACAAGTCTTCGGTATGCTGCAGGACGCTCGCCTCGACCTGTCCGCGAACGGACCGGCCGTCGAGGGGGCGCTCGATTTCATCGAGATCTGCCTCGCGGAGATGAGGTAACGGAACGCGTATGCCGGCGGTCAAGGTCACCACGAAGACGCGACGGGCCCCCGGAACGAAGCGGGAGTCGAAGTCGTCGGTCGATTCTGCGCGGATCGCGGTGATCGGCATCCCGGCGTCCGGGAAGACGACGTACTTCCGGTTCCTCTCGGGCCATTTCGGGTTGAACCTCCCGATCCTCTACATCCCTTCCCGCGCGGACGGCGGCCAGATGCCGCTCTACGGGGACCTCGAGAACGACGTTGCGCTCGAGGAGACGACGTACGAGACGACCGACCCGACGGACCCCGAAGGGAGCCTCGAGACGACCACGCGCTACTACGTCAACCGCCCCATGGAGGACCGGCGCAAGCTGTGGGTCGAGCTCTCCGCGGGCCGGGACGAGCAGGGGGTGCTCACGAAGTATCCGCTGCCGACCAAGTTCAACCAGTTCGTCGAGATGAAGCTCCGGTTCCGCTACGGCGCCCCCGGGGGGGAGGGCTCGAAGCCGCTCGAGCTCAACACGATCGACGAGGCGGGCGGGATCATCGCCGACTACTTCACTTACGACCGGCTCTGGGTCGAGTCGGCGGACGACGACGTCACCGAGAAGAACTGCCGGGTCATTCCCCATTTCGATTCCTGGCGCGCCGACCGGCGCGACCTCTGGCGGCATGGCCTCACGCTGCTCGGACGGTTCGTCCACGGCGCCGACGCGATCATCCTGCTGCTCTCCCCGGCCCTTCCGTCGCTGCGCGACCAGGCCCAGCAGGTGAACCTCGCCCGCGGGGTCTTCCGCTACACGAAGAGCCACAACATCCCGCTCGTCATCGCGATCTCGAAAGCGGACAAGCTCAAGGAGTTCTACGGGGAGGTCGAGCAATCCGTGCGCGACCGCACGTTCCGCAGCGCCTTCGACCCGGTCGACTTCCTCCTGCGGCGGGACGGGGCCGGCATGGGGACGATCCTCGTCGCCCAGGAGGGCCAGGGGATCTCGATCAAGGATGACGTCTTCCTCGTCTCGAGCGCCGTCTCGACGGGCGAGGGCCATCCGCTCTTCATTGGAGAGACGGGGCAGGAGGCCCCGAGCGTCGGGGCCCAGACGATGGGCGTCCCGGTGATGGTCAACACGACCCTCCCGCTCGCCCGCGCCTGCGAACGGATCCTCGATCGCCGCGCGACGAAAGGGGGCTGATGGCCGCACTCGAGATGCGACCGTCCGGCGGGTTCACGCCCGTCGCCGTCGTCTGGTGCCGTCAGGTCGACAACGAGGCCGAGAGCCCGGGGTACACGACCATCCCCGAGGAGTTCCCCGGACGCCGCGAGACGCTCGAAACGATCCGCCTGGTGGGCAACCTCACGGTCAATGTCGCGGACACCCACGACTACTGGGACCCGGACCCCGCGCAGACCCTCTCGTACTATCCGAACATCTTCCTCTACCCCGCGGGCAACGGACGGTACACGTGCGTCGGCCGGATGTTCCTCTCGACCGAGGACCGGCCCCGGCTCGGGATGAAGACGCTCGTCCTCGATACGCCCCAGCTCGTCGCGAGCGGCGATTTTGGCGGAGCGGTCCTCCAGGCGTGGGCGTCCATGGGCGGACGGCCCGGAGGCGACCAGCGCCGCGACGAGCCGGACGCGTCCGTCTACCAGGCGGTCGGCGAGGGGTTCCTGTTCCATCGGGGCACCACGGAGCCCGTGGTCATCGTTGCCGCCGAGCACTGGGAGAGCTCGATCGACGCGATGACCGAGCTCGTGCGCATGCTCCCCACGTCGCTCATCGCCCTCGGAGCGTTCCTCATCTTTCCCTACTTCCTCCCGGAGGGGAAGGTCAATCTTCACGAGTTCGCCGAATCGATCCCGCTCGCCCTCGCCGTGATGCGCGTCCCCGAACGCGAGGCCCAGGGGGACCGACACGCGAAACGGATCCAGAGCTGGGAGGCCGCCCCGGTGTCGCTCCGAGACCTGACGAAGCCGCCGACGACCCGAGGCAAGGACCCGCTCCCCCTCGTGCTACAGTACGTGCGCGACCACGCCGACGAGAAGATCCGCGAGGTCAGCCGCCGGGTCGACCTCGTCGAGGCGACCCGCCTGCGCGCCCACATGGAGGACGCCGACCACCAGGGCGGCAAGGACCGACGGAAGGAGATGTGGCGGATCGGTACGGGGATGGAGAGCGCGGCGCTGCTCTTGGCGCGCCCCCGCGGCCGCTCGATCCCGATGACGGGCGAGGCAGCGAAGCGGGCCAACCAGTATCTCCAGGCGCATCCCGCGTCGGACGGCGCGAGCGTGCCGGCCGCGAATCCTTTACCGGCCGTCGCGGAGGCGAACGGCCCCGTGGTCGCCGCCGGCGCGAGCCAGGTCCCTCCCTGGCTGCAGCGTCCCCCCGAGGTCCACGTTCCGCCTCCCGGGCCGATCGCGGTACCGGTCTCCGTCAGTGACGATCCCTCCAGCTTACCGACGGGCGCGACCCCCCCGGCGCCCCTCCCCGCCCCGGACGCCGGAGTGCCCGCGCCGGCGCCGATCGCCGGCATCCCCGTGGGCCCCTCCGTGGTCTCGGCCGACTCCGAGGCGCGCGTGCATTCGTACGTGGACCAGCGGATCCGGGAGATCGCCGCCCTTATTCCCCCGCCTCCCGACCCGAAGGCGCTCGAGACCCGGCTCGCTGCGGCGTCGCTCGACTCGGAGACGCGAGCCACCGCGAACGTGGAACGGCGCCTCCGCGAGCTGAACGACACCCAGACGCGGGCGCTGGCGGCCGTCGAGACCGAACTCACGTCCCGGCTCGCGGCGGTCGAGGCCCGCCCCGTGGTCCCTCCGAACGCGGTCTACGACGAGGTCGCCCGCCATCAGCGCGAGGCGGTCGACCCGAAGCTCGCTGACCTCTTCGAAAAGTCTCGCCTCGCGATCAAGGCCTCAAACGACGCGGTCACCGCTCAGCTCCGCGCGGAGATCGCGGAGACGGTCGACGAGCTCCGCCTGCGCGCGACCAAGTCCGAGGAGGAGCTCCGAGTGGGGTTGATCGCGCAGATGGACCTCGAGCTCCGGGAGGCGAAGGAGCAGGGATCGTCGTTGCGCGAGCAGATCGAGGGCCGCGTCAACGAGATCCTGAAGGAGCGGCTCGCCGACCTCGACCAGCGCCGCGCGAAGGAGGTCCGGGAGCTCGAGCAGCGTCTCGGCCTGCTCGTCGACGGTCGCGCGAACGACGTCGCGAGCCGGGTCGGGCTCGGGCTCAAGGAGCAGCGGGACGCCCTCCTGAAGAGCGCCGAGGAGCAGATCGCTCAGGCGGAGCGCCGCCTCGAGCTCGCGAACCAGGCGCGCGTCAACATCCTCGCCGAGGGACAGACCCAGGCGCTGGCGGGCGTCCAGGTCCGCCTCCAGTCGTACTTCGACCAGCGGATGCGAGAGGACCAGGAACGCGAGCGCGAAAAGTACGTGGAACTGCTCGCGCGCCTGAAGACCGAGGTCGACCAGGGCCTGGCGCACACTGTCGATTCCGCGGAGTTCGACCGCGCCGTCGAGGCCCGGACGCTCCGCACGATCCAGGGGTTGCACCTTCCGGATTCGAAGACAATCGACCAACGTATCGCGGAAAGCGCCACGCACCTGCGGACCGAGCACGGCGGTTCGATCGCGCGCCTCACCCAGGTCGAGACCCAGCTCAAGGCGCGCGAGAGCGCGATCGCGCAGGTCGAGCAGAGCGTCCGCCGCGACCTCGAAGAGCTCGACCGCCGCCTCCAGGTGATGGCCGACCGGATGGTCCCCCTGGTCCGGGACACCTGGCTCAAGGTCGAGGAGATGAACAAACACGGCGGTGCGTCCGAGGAGACCGAGGCCCGGATGAAAGAGTTCCGCCGGGAGTTCTCCCGCGAACTGCGCCGGATCGAGGGGGAGATGCTCGAACAGACCACCGAGCTCCGCGACCGGATGGAGGGCGCGATCGCCCACCAGGGCCGGATCTGGCTCAATTTCGTCCGACAGATGGCGGAGGCGGGCGACGACGATCTCGCGAGCCCCGAGGACGCGGCCGCGCGCTCGCTGCGTCGGGTGACCCGCGCCGCCGCGTCGTCCCCGCTTCCGGACCCCCGCGTGCCGCCGGTGCGCGCGCGACCGACCTTCGCCCCGTTCGACGAAGTACGGCGAGACGACCCGGTGAACCCGCTCGACCCGCGACCCGAGCCGTCCGAGGCCGAGACCACCGAGCGACGTCGCGCCCGTCGGACCACCTAGGTTCGGCGCGCCCGGTCAACGATAAGGCTCCGGCCGACCTTCTTCTCGCTCGTGCCCGACGACCATCGTCACTGCAAGGTCTGCGGCAAGGTCTGCCCGCCCGGCGAGGAGACGTGCAGCAAGGCCTGCCGCGCGAAGAGAGAGCAGGCGGCGCAGACCCGCCGGATGTACACTTACCTCATGTACGGGGTCATCGCGCTGCTGCTGATCCTGCTCCTCGTGCGCATCTAGTGGGACAGAGCGGTGCCGAGATTCGAGCACGTGGTGCTCGGCGGTACGTTCGACCGGCTCCACCTCGGTCACGAAGCGCTCCTCGCTACTGCGTTCCGGAGCGGCCGCTCGGTCGCGATCGGAGTGACGACGGACGCCTTCCTCGCGCGCCATCCGAAACCCGGCGGGGCACGGATCCGATCGTACGCGTCCCGCCGGCGCGCGCTCGACCGTTGGCTGACCTCTCGCTACTCGAAGTCCCGGTGGACCCTGGTCCCGTTGGACGACCTCTTCGGACGGTCCGTGGAGGACGGCGTCGACGCGCTGGTTGTTTCCGCCGAGACGTTGGCCGGGGGGCGCGCGGTGAACGCGGAACGGCGACGGCGGGGACGGCGGTCCGTGCCGCTGTTGTCCGTTCCGCTCGTGGTCGCGGACGACCTTCGGCCGATCAGCTCGCGGCGGATCCGGTCCCGGGAGATCGACCGATGGGGACGCCGGCGAAGTCCGATCCGCGTGGCCCTCGCGGTCGAGGACCCGGACGACGGGGCGCTCGCGGTCGCCGGGGTGCGCGCCGCATTCCCGCGCGCCCTCGTGGTCCGGGTGCCGTTCCCGTCGGGATCCTCGAGCGCGGCGCGGCGCCGCACCGCGGAACTAACGGCGGCTCGGAGAGGAGAGCTGGGGATCGTCGTCACGCGCATGACCGACGGGACCCGGAATGTGGTCGTCCGCGGCGGGGCGATTCGGCTCGTCGCTCCCGCGGTACCGCGCACTCCGGCGGTAGCGTTCTCTCGCGCCCTTCGACGCCTCCTTTCCCCGTCCTCCGCAGCGAAGCGTTTTAGCCTGCACCGAAGGTAGACCCCGCGATGGAGACGTACCTTCGCGTGACGTTCGACAGCGAGGGTGCGCGGCCGTCCGAGGTCGCGGACCGACTGCGGTCGTTCGGGTTCCAGCCCACCCACGGGAACTACGACTTCGTCTACGACTGGCAAGGGGCCGCGAACCGCGAGCAGATCCTCGACCTCTCCGACGAGATCTCTCGCCGGTTGCGCGGGTACCGCGTCCGGATCGAGATCGAGACGGTGTGAGCCCACCGACCGTATCCGAGTCGCGGGGCGGTTGGAGAGCCCTTTTATCGCGCATCGATTTCGACGCGCGACCGTGCAGAAGTACCCGGTGCGCCCGAGCCATCGGAAGAACCTCGAACCGCTCGCGCTCGCCGAGATCGCCCGGACCCACTTCGAGTCCGTGGAGACGAACGGGGAATCGGTCACGGCGACGTGGGGCGCGATCGAGCGACTCTCGGTACGTGGCGACAAGCGCGAACTCGTCATCGACCTCACGATGAACCCGAAGGTCCCGGAGGGCGTGGCCGCCGAAACGATCGCGCGCTACAACCGTTTCCTCGAGCAGGCCACGGGGTACGGGGCCAAGGAACGAGCGAAGCGGCTCCGCAAAGCGGTGCAGTCCGGCTCGGACGGGGACTGACGCATGGCCTCGAGGCCCCCGGGTCCGCTGCCCTCTGCGGGGAGCTCGACCGAGCTCGACCGCGTCCGCGCGATCGTGAGCTCATTTTTCCCCGTCTACGAGACGCGCATGGGGCCCCAGTCGGTCCTGCTCGCGGTGCACGTCGACCCCGCGACCCTGGAGGGCAAGTTCGACGCCCTCCGACGCGAGCTCTGGCCGCTCCAATACATCCCGGTCCTCCGCCGGCAATCGGGGGAGGAGTTCATCGAGATCGTTCGACGTCCCAAGGCGGGACCCCCTCGATTGTGGATCAACATCCTCCTGATGCTGGGGACGATCGCGACCACGTCGTTCGCGGGTTCGCTGATCTGGCTCGCCTACGTCGGCGGAAACACGCTCCAGTGGGGCGACTTCGCGTGGGGGGCGCTCTACTTCGCCGCGCCGGTGATGACCATCCTCGGTCTCCACGAGCTCGCCCACTACCTCGTCGCGCGCCGCCACCACGTCGAGGCGTCCCTGCCGTACTTCCTCCCCGTCCCGCCGCCGTTCCTCTTCGGGACGTTCGGCGCGTTCATCAGCATCCGGGAGCCGTTCCCGGACAAGAAGGCACTCTTCGACATCGGCGCGGCCGGACCCCTCGCGGGATTCGCGGCGTCGATCCCCATCGTGCTCGCGGGCGCCTACCTGAACCTCCACGCCCCCATGGTGCCGCTCTCCTACTGCGGCCCCTCGGTCCTTGGGGTCAGTTACGGGAACCTCCTCGTGGGACAGCCGTTGTTCCTCTTCGTGCTGTCGAAGTTCGTCCCGCTCGCGATGGTGAGTATCTCCCCGCTCGCGCTCGCGGGGTGGGTCGGTATCCTGGTCACCGCGATCAACTTGCTGCCGGCGAGCCAGCTGGACGGCGGACACGTCTTCCGCGCCCTCCTCGGGGACCGAACCCGCTACCTCAGCTACGCCGTCGTCCTCCTCTTGTTCGGCATCGGACTGTTGTTCTACACCGGCTGGATCATCTTCGGGATCCTTCTCCTGTTCCTCGGCGTTCGGCACCCTCCGCCGCTCAACGACTCCACGCCCCTCGACGTGAAACGCTATGTCGTCGGCGCGTGCGTCGCGGCGGTGCTCGTGACGGGTTTCGTGTTGACGCCGCTCGCCACTCCGCCGGGGAACATGGACCTCAACAACCAACCGGTCTCCTACCTGACCCCGACCGGGGGGCAGGCGATCGCCGCGAACTTCACGGTCCAAGTCGTCAACCAGGACCCCGTCCCCCACGGCTTCGTGTTCACGAGCTCGGTCTCCAACGTCACCGTGCCGAGCGGAAATAGCACGAAGAGCCTCACCGGGGCGGCGTTCGCCGCGTGGGTCGCCAACTCGACCTGGGTCTACCACCTCCCCGACGGCCGGTCGTATTCCGTCAACGGGAACAACGTGAGCCTCCCGGCGGCCGATTTCCTGACGGTCAACGCCACCGGGTCGGGGAGCGACTCGGCGGACCTCGTGATCACCTTCTCGAACACCGGGGCCGCGACGGGCGGGGGCTTCCAGCTGATCGCGGACGAGTTCTGCTCCTCTTCGACGGGCGGGACCGATACCACGACGTGGACCGCGGGCTGGACGTAGGCTACCCGCGCTCGTAGACCCGAAACTCGCGGGTCAGACTTCGGTGCACGCGCACCGGAACGCGAACGACCGCGTGCCAATCCGAGCCCGGGGGGGAGACCGGAGCGGGGACGATCACGACGAGACGGCCCCCGGGCCGGACTCGGTCGGCCCATCGGGGCAGCACCCGCTCCATCACTTCCGCGCTCGTCGCTCCCCCCGTGCTGGAGGCGCGCCCGTACGGGGGGTCGGTCAGCACGGCATCGAACGCCCCCTCGCGATCTACGAACTCCACGGTGGCGGCGTCACCGACCACGAGCTCCTCCGCCCCGACGCCGAGGAACGCGAGGTTGCGCAGCGCGCCCCGGACCATCTCGGCGTCCTGGTCGATCCCGAAGAGTCGAGCGCCGAGGAGTCCGGCCTCGGCGATCAGTGCTCCCGTTCCCACGAACGGGTCGACCACCCGGTCCCCGGCCCGAACGCGCGCGAGGTTCGCGGCCGCGCGAGCGAGGCGGGGCGCGAGGCTCACCGGTCGCTGGAACGGAAGCTCGGGCATTCGCCGGGCGGACGCGGCCCGGCGGTCGACCGACGCGACCTCCTCGAAGAGCCGGTCGGCCCCGTCCCGACCCGCTCCGAGCCAGAACTGACGCTCGGGCTCCACGAGGTCGATCCGACCCCCGCCCGACTTGTACGCTCGCCCCGCCTCGAGCACGACGAGGTCCGCGCCTCCGGACGACGGTCGTCCGAGCCGACGGACGGACGCGGTCGCCCCCGACCGCCCGGCAAGTTCGAGCACCCGCTCGAGCTCGGCCGGCCCGGCACGGAGGAGTAGGCAGCGTCGCGCGAGCGCGAGACG
>JBAUZT010000023.1:0-42751 GCA_049585415.1 Thermoplasmata archaeon
TCCACCCACCCCGAGTCGGGCGGATGTCGTTCGTCCTCTTGGGGGTTCGGTTTCCCCCCAAACCCCCCTCAGCCACCCGGGCAGGTCCAACCCACGTGGTTGTACAAATCTACAGGGGTACGGGACACCACCTGCATGGACTCCTCCTGTTGGGCCAAGAGTTCGAGCTGTTCGAGATACCGCGCCAGGTGGGACCGGTCTTCCGGGTGGAGGGGGAGACGGACCCACTTACGGAGACCGGCGACGCCAAACCAGTTGCTGACTCCCTTCATCTCGGAGTCGAGCAGGTTTCGGGTCACCAGGGCGCGGACCTGGTTCTTGACCAGGGTGACCTTGTGGGCCAGGTCCTTTCGGTTGCGAGTGAGCAACCGGAGGTGCTCGATCTCGGGGGGAGGTACGTAGCATTCGGGCATCGAGCCACTCTGGTACAGATGAGCCAGACGGACGCTGTCCCTCTCGTCCGTCTTGACTGCGGGCTTGGGGATCTTGTTGGGCGCCGCCATGTGGAGCTCGCATCCGACCTCGCTGAGGACCATCGCCACGGCCTTTCCTGCGGTACTCGCCTCGAGCACCACGGGAACGGTTGCAGGGATGATTTTGGCGAGTTCGTGAATCTCGGTCCGCGTGGTCGGTAGAGTCCAGGTCTTGGAGACCTTCCCCCCGGGTCCCATCTGAGTCGCTGTGATGGACCCTTTGTGGACGTCCAGACCCACACACGGTCGTAGATAGTTCGGCACCGGCGAAGCTTCTTGCTCGATCGGCACGTTGTTCTCCTCCATTTTGTGTTCGCGAATCCGGGCCGGGTCTCGACACCCTCCTGTACGTGCGTCCTGGTCCGTTGGGCCGGTGGCACAGATGGACCCGACGTTGGGGCAGCCATACTCCCCGGAGCGCTCGGAGCGCAGGGACCCGCTCGGCTGCCCAGGCCCGGATTCACATCCCCCGGAATGGGAGATGGGTGGATAGAGGCGCTTTCACGTCCACTCCCCGCTCGCTTCGCTCGTGGGTCCTCCCCGCCTCGGGCTCAGTCGGAAGGTACATCACGAGCCCTTCAGTACGTCGCCGCATGTGCGAGAATTGCGATCGACCGTTCGATGATGTGACTAAGAACAGGCCGGCGTGCGCTTGCGCGGGCTGTCGAGTCGCAGGGTCCGTGCTGGCGGTGGCTCGACGATCCCCGCCACACCTCCTCAGCCCCTGGTGCGTTTCCTGCCACCACTTCATCCTGCTAGACCAGGGGTGAAACTGGGCGAGTTTGGCAGTTCCGCGCTAGGCACTCTGCCGGAGTGCGGGCCCCGCGTGACCCCGAACAAAATAGATCGCGGTAGTGCCGAGCAGATTTCCCTCTACGGTAAACTTGCCGGACGCGGGATGGGGAAGATAGGAGTGGTTGTCCAGCATGTCGGTGGAGACGCGAAACCGATAGACCCCATCCGGGAGGTAGAACCGGACACAATTGACGGTCTCACGGCAGCCGCCTCCGAGCGCGGTCGCGCTCGAGTTGTACCACAGGACCGTGTGGCCCGACTTGGTGAGGATCTCGACGGAGAATGTGCTGGGACTTGCGGACGCGGGGAGCCCCGTTTCGGTGAAGGTATGTTCGTAGACGGTATTGGTGATGAGGGGCGCGTAGTCTCCCGCGAATGACGGAACCGTGCTCCCGATCCCTGGGGGCCCGGAAAGCTTGTCTCGGTGGGCGTTGTACGGGAGGTTCCCGTACGGGTTCGCGATGTCCCCGTACGACGCCCAGTAGTTCCCGCCCTGGTACTGAGATCCGATGATACTGCCGGTCAGCGTGAAGCCGTTGACCGTCTCGGAATAGCTG
Source organism: Thermoplasmata archaeon (assembly GCA_049585415.1). GTDB lineage: Archaea > Thermoplasmatota > Thermoplasmata > Lutacidiplasmatales > UBA184 > Lutacidiplasma. The sequence goes on from JBAUZT010000023.1 coordinate 1,826, forward strand.
AGCGGCTCGCAGACCGGCACGCCCGGATAGCTCTTTCCCGAAAGGGGGCTGTAGCCGCTCACGCAGGTTGCGTTCCACCAGTTCGAGAATTGACCCGGCGACGACGCCGTAGCATTGAGGGTCGCACTGTAGGCGTCGAACGCGTTATTGTAAATTCGATCGAAGCTCTCTCCAACCGTTACTGACACCGATGGAGTCGCCAGTCCCGCGTAGCCGGGTTGGGGGTCCGGAACGAACGTGTTGCCCCAGACCACGTTCCGTGTGTCGCCGAGATTGGCGCCGATCGGCATGCCCTTCCCTGCGTGCGTGAGCTCGAGACCCAGGTCGGAAACGTCGAACGTGTTGCCGGCCACCAGGATGTTCTGGCAATCGTAGAACACGACGCTGGTAATCGGGACCGCCAAAACGAACGACCACGAGTAGATCTTTGAGGCATCGGCGAGCGTGAAGTTCTGAACGTGGTCGAAGTAGAATTGGAACTGGTCGGTGTGCGGCATCCCGAAAAAGTTTAGCGACGGCTGCTGCCAGGTGGGGTACTGGATGAAGAACGTCGGCGCGGGGTTCGACTGCGCGTACGATGTCGTCGAGTTGATGAACTCGCCATACCAGACCGGGAAGAGATAGTCGTTCAGGTTGGAAAACAACCAGGAGACCGACCCCTTCGCTCCGAACGGAGCCCCCACGGCCGGCGGGGCGCTCTCGATTCGATACGGGTTCCCGACGCTGCCGACGCCGAAGCTGTGGCCGTTCACGGAAATGTTCGCTAGGTCGGAATCGCTGAACGCCCACAGGGGAGTGTAGACTCCGGTGCTCGGGTCCGGCGCGAGGGCGATGTGGGGGGAAGCTCCGGCACTCGTCAGGGCCACGGTTCGCAGGACGGGAGCGTATCCGCTCAGGAGAACCTCGATCGTGTAGACTCCGATAGGGAGGTAGAGCTTCGCGCCGAGTTCGGTCGGTGTACGGCTGCCTCCCGAGCCACTCCAGTACGAGTACCATCCGAACGTCGGAGCGACCTGGAAGTTCGCCTGGTCCCTCACTCCCGCTCCCGCAGCGACGCCCAGCCACGCGTTCGCGGGTGAGATACGTAGGTAACTCAGCGGCGCGCCGCCCGACCCTCCCGGGTACGCCGAACCGGACATGTTCCAGAGGCCCAGGAGGAGCGCCGGACCAGTGTCGAGATGGGCGAGCGGAGCCCCCGGGCCGGTGAGCAGCCCGGCGCCGGTCGGCGTGGACTGCGGCGACCAGTAACCGACCTCTCCGATGCTCGTCTCGCCGGTCTCGCCGCCAAAGTCGCTCGCCGCCGGGGTGTCGCTATACCGCGCGCAAGCGCCGTTCGGGAGGGTGTGGGCTTGCGGGCAGTAATCGACCCCAACAGTTCCATCCGCGTAGGCGACCCCATTCGTGTCGCCGTCGTCCGAACCGATCCCGTAGTCGAACTCGAAATCGTTCGTGAGTCCGACGGGGTCGTACGCACTCCCGTTCGCTTCGATCGCCGCCGAGCCGATCTGACCGTGCGGTCCGTGCTCGGGCACACCCCTGTGCGGGGTCGCCGGGTTGACCGAGTTAAAGAAGATGTCATCGTATTCGCCGCAGACGATACCGGGGTAGGGTTCGACGGCGGGACAGACGTGCTGCCCCCGGCAGACGTCGCCCGACGGGCAGGGCTGGCTCGGGGTCTTCCAGACGCTGTAATTGAAGAAGATCTCGTTGACGGGTTCGGTGGTGCTCACCGTGCTGCCGTCCACGGTGCAGCTGGGGACGCCGGTTCCCGGGATAGAGTCCGTGTGGCAGGGCCCCCGGGTGATGTTGAGGTAGAGGACCAAGGTGAACGGATACCCAATGTGGATTGTCGGTCCGTACTCGCTCGGGGTGTTCGTGAGGAAGTATAGGCCGTAGGCAATCGATCCGAATCCGACGAGCGAGTTTTCGTCTACCGTGGAGTTGGAGAACGGCTCGCCCCAGCTGGAGGTCGGGTTCGAGAAGTTCCAGATTTCATCCCCGATCTGCATGGCGCCGGTGGCCGGAACGTACTCAATGTAGTTTTGCATCCAGAACTCGTTCGGGCACGGCGCGGGGCCCGTCGTGGGATTCCCGGCATACCCGGGGCACCCCTGAGGCGCGTCCGGGTCGCTCGGATTGTAGAAGGAGGTCTTCCCGAAGATCGTGACGTTGGTCAAAACCGCGTTCAACTGCGCGCCGTAAGAATCGGTGGACGGCTGGATGTCGTTGAAGCTGGAGCCCGTCGACACGTCGAACTCCTCGGTTTGGGTCCCGAGCGGGTCCGCCGTCGAGTACGTGCCCGCGAGGCTGGTGGTATTCACGGTCGTGTTCTGAATCGCTCCCGTGGTGTTGTTGAGGCCGTAGTACCCGACACCCATTGGAGCCGGCGCAATGCTGTAGAGCGGGGTGACGTGTCCCCCCGTAGATTTCAGCGAGGGGGCCTGATGGAGATTCGGAGGATGGATCGATGACGGGCTTCGACCGTTCAGTTGGAAGGACTTCTCGTCGGAAGAAACGGTCGCGGCAAGTCCCGCGTTTGTTCCCATAGCCCTCTGAGATTCTGCCGACGGGGACGCGCTTAACGAGGAGCTGAGCGGAGAGGTAGATAGCGCTGGGGCGCCTCCACCGGATACCGCCACCGTGCTCAACGGTGAGCTCGCGGTCGCAGCGGCAGAGCCCAACATGATGGCGGCCAGGGCGATCGCTCCCGCTACCGTCAGAATTCTCGGAATCATCTATCGGTCCCCGCCGTGGTTATACGGCATCGGCGGGCCCAACCAGTCCGCGTAGATAAGTCATGTCAAAGTGCGGAGAGGAATGGATCCAATCGCCGGCTGATCAGCGTACTTTGACGAAACCTCGAGGAGGGTCTCTATATCGGCGCTGGAGGCCGTCCTCCTTTTAATCAGGACAGGCCCATACTACTCGCCCGCTGACCATGAAAGTACTGATTACTGGCGTGGATGGGTACTCCGGATGGCCGTTGGCCCTGCACCTTTTGTCCCGAGGACACCAGGTCGTGGGCGTCGACAACTTCGTCACCCGAAAGCGAGTCAAAGAGGTCGGCTCGTGGTCGGCGACGCCGATACCTTCGTTCGCAAACCGCCAACGGGCGGTGCGCGAGATCATGGGAAAGGAGCTCGGCTTCTACAAGGGCGATCTTTGCAACTACCAGTTCGTCCACGACGTGCTCGCCCGAGAAAAGCCGGATTCGATCGTCCATCTAGCCGAGCAACGCAGCGCGCCTTACTCGATGATTGACGTCCATCACGCGGTGGCGACGCAAGTCGAGAACCTCACCGGGACACTTCACCTGCTCTATGCGGTCAAGGACGCCTGTCCCGACGCTCACATCGTGAAAATGGGAACCATGGGGGAGTACGGCACCCCGAACACCGACATCCCGGAGGGCTTCTTCGAGGTGGAGTTCCACGGGCGGAAGGACTACCTTCCGTTTCCCCGCAGGGCCGGGTCGTGGTATCATTGGAGCAAAGTGTTCGATTCCGGGGACGTCATGCTCGCCTCCGACATCTTCCGGATTCGTGCCACGGACGTGATGCAGGGCGTCATCTATGGGGTCCGGACGCCCGAGATTACCGACCCTCGGCTCCTTACACGGTTCGATTTCGATGAGATATGGGGAACCGCACTCAATCGCTTCATCGCCCAGGCCGTCTTAGGGCTCCCGATAACCCCCTACGGGAAAGGAGAGCAGAAGCGCGGATTCCTCGCGCTCGAGGACTCCATGCAATCCCTCCGTCTCGCCGTGGAGAATCCGCCCAAGCCAGGGGAGTATCGCGTCTTCAATCAGTTCGATGCCGCTTACTCCGTCAACGAGCTGGCCGAGATGACCGCACGCGTCGCCAGGGAGTTCGGGCTTTCCCCGGTAATCGAGCACCCCGCCGACCCGCGCGTCGAGGCGGAACAACATTACTATAACCCGATTCACGAGCACCTGCCGGCCCTCGGTTACCAGCGAACTCGGCACCTGGAAGACGTGATGCGCGAGATCTTCACCGACTTGATTCACTACAAGCGCCGCCTCGAGGCCAAGCGGCACGTCGTGGTGCCGACTGTGCAGTGGCGTTCGGTGGATAGCCGGCCGGCGATCGCAGCACGAGAGACCGCGAGCCCGCCCCCCGCCCCGCCCTCCGGCCCTCACGAGCCCGCCCCGGAAGGTCACCTGGCGTAGGTCCGCGATGGAAGCGGTCGTCACCCTCGCGGGCGAGGGTACTCGCATGCTCCCGTGGAGCCGGGGGCTCCGGAAAGAGTTCCTTCCGCTCTACGATGTCGGGGAGAGCGGCCAACCGGTGCTCAAACCCGTCGCGCATCTGGTCGTGGAGACGCTCGTTGCGGCCGGCGCCTTCCATCTGACGATCGTCCACCAGCCTCGCGACGCGGAGGCGGTCCGCAACTACTTCTCCGTCGATCCGAAGTTCCTCCGCCGGCACAAGAGTCATGGAGAGCGGCTCACCGAGACCCGGCAGTTCTACGACACCCTCGGTCGATTGCGCGTCAGCTTCGCGGTCCAACCTCGGCCCGCCGGCTTCGGAGACGCCGTCTATCGCGCAAAGGAATCGGTGGGGGGACAGCGGTTTCTCGTGCACGCGGGGGACGCGTTCCTCCTCGAGCCTCACCGGGGACGGCTGATGCATGCGATGGAGGCCCTGCTCGAGCGGGACGGCCTCGACGCCGTCCTCCTCGTGCGCCAGGTGGCCGACCCTCGGCGGTACGGAGTGGTCGAAGGGCGGCCCGGCGCGTCGGTCCAAGGGTTCCGACGCCTGGACGTCACCGGCATGGTCGAGAAGCCCGAGCGTCCGAAGAGCCACTGGGCGGCGACCGCGGTCTACGCATTTGATCCGAAGATCTTCAGCGCGCTCGACGAGGTCCGCCGGACCGAGCGGCCGAAGGAACTCGAACTCACCGACGGGATCCGGACGATGCTCTCCCACGGTGGCCGCGTCGCCTGCCTGATCCTCACTCCGCGAATGGGCGAATGGTGGTCCGTGGGGTCCCCGGAGGGCTTTGCGCGAGCCCTCGTTCGAACTCGCGCGGTCGCCGAGCAGCGCTCTCGCCGCTTGGCCGCTGGAACCCCGAGCCGCCCCCGGCCTTAGAGCCCGTGGCACTGGAAGTGGGAGGCGAGGCGGCGCAGCACCGTGGGGGATTCGTAGTCCGGGCCGAACTCCGAGAGATTTCGTTTCTCGGATTCCGAAGACCAGTAGAGGGAATCCTCACACTGCACGCCGATCGCGAACGCGGAGACGAACTCCCGTCGCGCGCGGCCCTCGCTCACGAGCGCCTCGGCCGCCTTGCGGGTAACTTCGAGCAGGACGTCGCGAGAGTTCGAAGAGCCCGAGGCCACGAGCTCCTCGTAGAGCCGATGGACGCACCACGGCCGCTCGGGGGTCTGGTCGAGGACCGCTTCGATCCGGTCCTTGAGCGCGGGTTCGGTGACGTTCCGGGTCATCATCAGTAGAACCTGCCCGGTACCCCCTGATAATACCATCGAGACCGACCCCCACCACCTCTGCGAAACCCCGACGCTCGGGGTTCGTTCCGGAAGCGGCCTTCCGGTTCGGCTTCAAATACCGGTGCTCTCCTCCTACCCTCGTGGGCTCCCGTGAAGGTCGTAGTGTTCGGTTCGGGAGGCACCCTCGGCTCCCGGATCACCGACGAGCTACTGCGGAGAGGACACACGGTAAAGGCCGTCGTCCGGACCGGCTCCGTCGCTCCTTCGAAACGGACCAGATCGGTCTGGGTACTCGCGGACGTCACTGACCCGACCAGCGTGTCGAAGGCGGTCAAGGGCGCCGACGTCGTCGTCTCGGCGATCGGTCCCGGACCCGGGCAAGACCCCACGGTCGTGCTCGGGGCGGCTCGCGGTCTGCTCGAGGGACTGCGCAAGTCCGGCGTGATGCGCCTCGTCGTCGTTGGAGGGGCCGGAAGTCTCGAGGTTTCTCCGGGCCTCCAGCTTGCGGACACCCCGAACTTCCCGGAGGCGTGGAAGCCGGTGGCCGCCGCCCACCGCGATGCCCTCGCGATCTTCCGGGAAGAGCCGGACCTCGAGTGGACGGTCGTTTCCCCGGCGGCGATGATCGCGCCGGGCGAGCGGACGGGCCACTATCGTGCGGGCGGGGAGCAGCTCCTCGTGGACGCGAAGGGAGAGAGCCGGATCTCCGCGGAGGATTACGCGGTCGCGATCGCCGACGAGGTCGAGACGCCGCGCCACGTACGCCGGCGATTCACCGTCGCGGCGGGGTAGCCCCGAACGAATCGGCTCGTGCGACGAGCGGGTACCTCGAGGGTCAGAACTTGGCGATGCTTCCGGTGGCGAGCGCCCGGCGCTCGAAGAACTTCCAAAGACCGATCGCGAGCGCGTAGGAGACGGCGGCCGAGAGTGCGACCGCTCCCCAGTACCGGGGTTTACAAGATAGCTTGTCCCTGACGTGAGCCGTCCTCGGCGTCCTTCGACCTCCTTCCTCTCGAGGATTTCCGGTTTGTTGCTTGTGTATTATCTGTCATTGGTGCCTGTTAGCCGATAGTGATATATCAGCGTAGTATCTGTCGTCGCTTGTGGTGTCCCTCGTCCGCCGCCAGGTCCGCCGTCAGCGCTACTGGTATCTCGTCGAGTCCGGACGGGTGGACGGCCGCCCCCGTATCGTCTGGCAGAAGTACCTCGGCACGCCCCAACGCATCCGCGAACTCCTGGATAGGGCCGAGGCCGGTGGTGGCCCCCTCGAAGTGGATGTGACCGACTTCGGCCCAGCTCCTCTCCTGGCCGTGGCCCGCGAACTCGGACTGGTCGAGACGATCGACCGACTCCTCCCGAAGCGGGACCAGGGGTACTCCGTGGGCGAACACTTTCTCATCGCCGTGCTCAATCGGTGCCTCGCCCCCTGCAGCAAGCTGCAGATCCGCCCGTGGTTCGACGAGACCATCCTCCCTCGGTTGCTGAGCAAGAAGGAAGGGCTCTCCAGCCAGGACTACTGGAACCATCTCGACCGACTCGACGATGGGCTCCTCGAGGAGATCCAGTTCGCCATCTCCCAACGGGCCGTCGAACGGTTCGGCCTCGACCTCAACTTCCTCTACTACGACCCCACCAACTTCTCGACCCATATCCAGGCTCATGACGACCGGGGGAACGAGATTCCCGAGCGCGGGCCCGCCAAGGATCATCGAACCGACCTGCGGCTCATCGGGGTGGCGCTGCTCGCCAGCCGAGACCATGGAGTTCCCCTGCTGCACCGGACCTTTCCCGGGAACCAGAGCGAGTATCCGCTCTTCCGGGAAGAGGTGCCGCGCATCCGACGCTGGGTCGAGGCGTTGGGGAAGCACCCCGAGGACGTGACGCTGGTCTTCGACAAGGGGAACAACAGCAAGAGCGGCCTCGACCTGGTCGAGAGGGCCGGGTTCCACTACGTGGGCTCGCTGCGCCCGAGCTTGAATCGGGATCTGCTGAAGCTCCCCCTCTCGAAGTTCCGACCGTGCTACGGGGAGGGAAAGACGGCGACGGTGACCTATCGGGAGAAGCGGAGGGCCTACGGGCGCGAGGTCACCCTCGTGATGACGTTCAACCGCCAGCTGGAGGAGCACCTCCGTGCGACCTTGGAAGACATCCTGGTGACCGCGGAGGAGCGGCTACGGGGTTGGGCCACGGCGCTCGCGGAGGATCAGGCAAAGGGACGGTCTCGAGGGCGACGGACCCTGGCCACATGTCGGAGTCGGGTCCGGAAGCTGTTGGGCCGGGCCGAGCCACTCTTCCACTGGACGGTCACCCGGAAGGGTCGAGGTCCCTTCGAGGTCCAGTGGGCCCGGGACGAGACGGCGGTCCGTCGGCGTTCCCTGGGGTTCGGGCGGACGCTGATCTACACGGACCGGCACGACTGGAGCGACGAGGAGATCGTGCGGGCGTATCGGTCGAAGGCGATCATCGAGGAGGAGTTCCGTCGGCTCAAGGACACCTCCTATCTCTCCGACACGCCGCAGTATCACTGGACGGATTCGAAGATCAAGGGACACCAGTTGATCTGTTTCCTGGCGCTCCAGCTGATGACGATCCTCCAGCGGCAACTCCATCGCACCGGCCATCCGGTGACGATCGACGAACTGGCCCACGCCCTGCAGCGGTGGTTCCAGGTGGTGCAACTCTACCCGGGAGGGAAGGTCGAGCGGCGCCTTCGACCCATGAGCCCGGTGCAGGAGACCCTGCACAAGGAGCTCCACCTCGAGGTCTACGCCTGAGCCGGGGAAGTCACCGAGGCTGTAGGGAATACACCCCGGACCGCAAATCTCCGTCAGAGAACGAGAGGTCCAACGATCCTATCTTGTAAACCCCGGCCAGTAGATCGCCAGGGTGCCGGTGCGGTCGCCGGCGACGGACGCCCGGACGGCGGCGAGGCCCCAGGTCAGGGGAAACCCGTAGCCGATCCACTGGAGGGCGAGGGGCAACTGGGACGCGGGAAAGTTGACCCCCGACAGCAGGAGCCCGATGAAGAGGAAGATGTTCCCGAGGATGATCGAGGTGCGCAGGTAGAGCGCGACGCCCCCGAGTAGCAATCCGAACCCGACCATCGCGAACGCCGTGAGCGTCACCGATACGGCGAGCGAGGGGTAGGAAGCGGCGGCGATGTGAACGCCGAAGAGCGTGACGGCGTAGAAGATCCCGACGGTCACGCTCGCGAGCGAGAGGAGGATGGGGATCAGTCCGCGGCCGTAGAACATGGCGAGGCGGTTGGCCGGAGTGACGAGCAGGTGCTCCATTGTCCCCTGTTGCTTCTCGCTGTCGGTCGTCTGGCAGACCGAGAAGATGCTCGAGTACGTCACGGTCGAAACCGCGTTCCCGAGCGCGGTGAAGGCGATCTCGGCGGCCCCGCCGCCGCTGACCTCGACGACGAGGACGAAGAACGCCATCTGGGTCAGCGGAATGATGAACGTCGTACCCAGCACGAAGTCGACCCGCATGAACCCGAGGGTCGTCCGGGGCGCGATGAGGGCGTTGGTCCAGAACGTTCTCCAGAAGGAGATCCGGTTGACGGCCGGCGGCGTAGACGCGAGCATCGTTTGTTCGCCCTTGCCGTCAGTAATAGCTGAGGTCCCCCGAGCTCAGCACATGGACCTCGACCCGGTGGAAAATCGTCCCCGCGATCCCGAGGTAAATGAGGGTGGTGGCTACCGCGCCCGCAATATCGACCCAGAAGCCCCAGCCGAATCCCACGTACCCCGGGATCGACAAGTAGCGCAGGGCATCCAGCGCCCACGTCGGCGGGAAGATCAGCGCGATCGGGTTCGTCCAGAACGGGAGGATGACTACCGGGAACATGCATCCGGTGCCGACGTAGAAGGCGAACTCCCCAACGTTCTGGACGAAGCCGGCGTACCGCGTGTAGACCCAGGCGGCCGTGAACACCACCCCGACGCTCGCGAGGGTCAGCATCACGAAGATGAACAGGACGACGAAACCCACCGGGTCCGCGACGGCCGGCGGGCGCCCCGCCGCCACGACCACCACCACGTAGACGATCGCGCCCCCGATGAGCCCGGAGATCACGTTCCAGATCACCCGGCCCAAGACGACGTACAGGTACGGGGTCGGAGCACCGATGGTCGGTTCGAGGGTGCCGAACTCCCGGTCTTGGCCGATCGCCCAGCCGCTGCCGTAGAGCGTCTGGCCCCACATGCTCATCATGCCCGCGCCGAGGATCGCGTACGTGAGGTAGTACGGGCCGGCGCCCCGGAACAGTTCGAAGGCGACCAGCCCGAAGACCACCGGAGCGATCATCGACGGGATCAGCCACTGCGGGTCGGCCATGAACATGAGCACGGAGAGCCGCAGCGAGGCGCGGGTCGCGCGAGTGCGGGAGACCGTAGCTACTCCGTTCGCCATCTACCGTGCCTCCTCCTCGACGAGGTCGAGGTAGACGTCTTCGAGCGAGGTCCGGCGTTCCCGAACGGTCAGTTCCGAGTGCGCAGGCAGTACGGTTCGGAGGTCGTCCGGAGTGGTCTCGAGAGTACTGAGCCGCAACGTGAGACGCGTACGAGGACCGTACTCTTCGCTCACGAGCTTCGAGACCCCCGGAAGGCGCCGAAGGGTCTCTACCTCCGCGTCATCAAATCCGTACGCCTCCGCCTCGATCGTGCGGTCCCCGCCCACCAGGTGCCGCAGCCCGGCGACCGTGTCGCGCGCGACGATGCGGCCCTTCGACATCACCGCGAGCTCTGGGCACAGCTCCTCCGCCTCGAACATGTAGTGGGTAGTCAGGAAGATCGACACGCCGTCGACGATCAGCGAGCGAACGAGCTTCCGGGTCTCTCGTGCGCTCTTCGGGTCGAGCCCGATCGTCGGCTCGTCGAGAAAGAGGATCTGCGGCCGGTGAAGGATCCCCCGGGCGACGTGCAGCTTCTGTTTCATCCCGCGCGAGTACTCTTCGACGCGTCGGCCGGCCGCCTCGGTGAGGCCCACGCGTTCGAGGACCGCGCGGATCCGCTCCTCCCGTTCGTGGTACGGGATCCCGTAGAGGTCCGCAAAATACCGTAGGTTGTCGCGCGCATCGATGCGGTTGTAGAGGCCCCGCTCTCCCCCGAGGACGAGCCCGATACGCGGGCGCAGCCACCCGGCTTCCTTGGAGACATCGTGCCCCAGGACGAGCGCCGTTCCGTCCGTCGGAAGGAGCAGGGTCGAGAGGATCTTCACGAAGGTCGTCTTTCCGGCCCCGTTCGGGCCGAGGAGCCCGAAGATCGAGCCCTGGGGGACCGTGAGGTCGACACCCTTCAGTGCCTCGGTTCGGGTCACCTCTCGGAAGAGGAACCCTTTCCGGCTCTGGAATACCCGGGTGAGCCCGTGGGTCTCTATCGCCGGTACGCTCGTCATGTAGGTCGGTCGGGCGCCACCCCGCCACCGATACTAATCCCTAACTGACTGACGGTGAGGTCGCGAAACGCTCTCGGACAATCTGACACGTTCAAACATGCTCGACCGCAGGGTCGAATTCTATCGCGGGAGGAGCCCGGCAGGAGATATCCCAGCAGCCTTTCACCCAGTACAAGTAGCGGCCCGGCAACCGACCAGCCCTCTCCGGTTACCGATGCTATGGATCGGTGGCCGTAGTCTTATATTGGAACCCCGGGTCGCCGCCTCGGTGGCGTCTGTGGTCTCGGCAACCTCGCCTACGCTGGCGAATTCGACCGTTCCCACGCTCGAGTTCCCGGCTGCGCAATCGCTCGCCGCGTACCAATTGATGGTGCTGGCCCGGGCAACCGACGAGCGGTGCCTCACCTTGCAGCGGCAGGGGCGGATCGGGTTCTATGCTCCGGCCCTCGGCCAGGAGGCGGCACAGGTCGGCTGTGCTCTCGCCCTCACTCCGTTCGACTGGGTGTTCCCCGCGTACCGCGAACTCGCGGTCGCGCTCACTCGTGGCACACCGCTCAAGGCGATCGTCAATCAACTGATCGGCAACTCGGCGGACCTGACGAAGGGGCGCCAGATGCCGAACCACTTCGGGTTTGTCAACCAGCATTTCGTGACGGCGTCGAGCCCGATCGGCACGCAGATCACTCAGGCCGTGGGGGCGGCGATGGCGGCGCAGCGCCGCAAGCACACGATCGTCACGGTCCCGTTCTTCGGGGACGGCGCCACGAGCTCGAATGATTTCCACGCGGGAATGAACTTCGCCGGGGTGTTCCGGACCCCGACCGTCTTCTTCTGCCAGAACAACCAGTGGGCGATCTCCCTCCCGCGAGAGAAACAGACCCACAGCAAGACGCTCGCCGAGAAGGCCGAGGCATACGGTTTCTCGGGCGTCGTCGTGGACGGCACCGACCTTCGAGCGGTTTACGCGGCGGTTGCGGAGGCGCGGCAACGCGCGGTCCGAGGGGACGGCCCCACGCTCATCGAGGCTCAAGTGTACCGCATGGGCCCCCACTCGACCTCGGACGACCCGAAGCGATATCGCTCCGATGCCGAGCTCGCGGTGTGGAAGGCGAAGGACCCGATCATGAAGTTCCGAGAGGAGCTCATCGCTGACAACTCCCTCGACGCGGCGGCGGACCAGAAGATCTGGGACGAGGCTCGAGCGCAGGTGTCGGCGGCCATCGAGGAGTGCGAGAAGATCCCACCGATGGAACCCCATTCGATGTTCGATGACGTGTTCGCCACGCCGACGCCGCGGCTCGAGGAAGAGCGGCGGGAGTTCGATGCCCACCGCGCCGATGGAGCCTCGAAAGCATGACCGAACTGACGCTCGTCCAGGCGATCAACCGAGGGCTTGCGGAAGCGATGCGCGCAGACCCGGATGTGCTCGTCTTAGGCGAGGACGTCGGCGTGAACGGGGGCGTTTTCCGCGCGACGGAGGGTCTGTTCAAAGAGTTCGGCGAGAGCCGAGTGATCGACACGCCACTTTCCGAGACGGGGATCATCGGCGCGTCGATCGGCATGGCCCTCTACGGGCTCAAGCCCGTCGCCGAGATCCAGTTCCTCGATTTCATCTATCCCGCCTTCGACCAGATCGTGAGCGAGCTCGCGAAGTTCCGGTACCGGTCGGGCGGGCAGTTCCCGTGCCACGTCGTCATTCGTGCGCCGTACGGCGGCGGGATCAAGGGGGGCCTCTATCATTCGCAGAGCACCGAGGCGTACTTCTGCCACACCGCGGGCTTGAAAGTCGTGATCCCCTCGACTCCGGCGGACGCGAAGGGATTGCTGCTGACTGCGATCCACGACGAAGACCCGGTGATGTTCCTCGAGCCCAAGCGCATCTACCGGGCCGTGACGGGCGAAGTGCCCGACGGGGATCACCGGGTGCCGTTTGGAAAGGCGCGTTTGGTGCGCGAAGGGACCGACGTGTCACTCTTCGCGTACGGCGCGATGATTCCCCCGACGGTCGAGGCGGCCGAGACCCTCGCCCAAGAGGGAATCTCGGCCGAAGTGATCGACCCGCGCACTCTGGTCCCTCTGGACGAAGCGGCGATCATCGCCTCCGTCGAGAAAACGGGACGCGCGGTGGTCGTGCATGAGGCGGCTCGATTCTGCGGATTCGGCGGAGAGATCGCGGCCATCCTCGCCGAGAAGGCATTCTACTCGCTGAAGGCCCCCATCGCCCGGGTCACCGGATACGACACACCCTTCCCCTACGCCCTCGAGAATCTCTATCTGCCGAACGCGGAGAACATCGCGAGCACGGCCCGCACGGCCGTGCGCGCGTCCTAGGGGTCCGATATGGCGTACGAGTTCCGCCTACCCGACATCGGCGAAGGAGTCGCGGAGGGCGAGGTTGTCCAGTGGTTCGTCAAGGAGGGCGACACCATCCAGGAGGACGCACCCCTCGTCAGCGTGCTCACCGACAAGGCGAACGTAGAGATTCCCTCACCGAGGCGCGGGCGGATCGCGAAGCTGCACGCCGCGGTTGGGGACAAGGTGAAGGTCGGCGGCCTTCTCGTCACCATCGATGTAGGGGAGGGAGGACCCTCGTCCGCGCCCCCGGCCACGCCGGCGAAAACATCCGCGCCGTCCAAGGCGACACCCGTCTCGGTCCCCCCGGCCACGCCTCCGAGCCGGGCGGGATCGACCCCGGGGGCTGGAGGCACGCCGGCGGCCGCCTCATCGGCAGCGCTCGCAGCCTCTCCGTTCGTTCGCCGAATCGCGGCGGAGCGAGGGATTGACCTCACGAAGGTGCAAGGCTCAGGCCCCGGGGGCCGGATCACCGAGGCGGACCTTGGTGCTCCACCGGCTTCTCCGCCCGCATCGAAGGAAGCTAAGGAACCTGGCTCCGCTCCGCCGCCACCCCCTCCGGCCGGGGACGATGTCCGAGAGCGGATCCCGATCCGCGGGATCCGTCGGGTGATCGCCGAGCACATGGCGGAGTCGACCCACCGCGCCGCGCCGTTCACCTACGTCGAGGAGGTCGATGTCTCCGAGCTGGTCCAACTTCGGGAAAAGATGGCAAAACACGTCGAGAAGCAGGGGACGCGGTTGAGCTATCTCCCGTTCATCGTCAAGGGAGTGATCGCGGGACTGAGGGCCCATCCCCGCATGAACGCGACGATGGACGACGAGCGCAACGAGCTCGTCGTTCGATCGGCCTACAACATCGGCGTCGCGACCGCCGCCCCGGATGGACTCCTGGTTCCCGTGATCCACCACGCCGACCAGAAGAGTCTCAACGAGATCGCGCGAGAGGTTCAGGACCTCGCAGAGAAGGGTCGCCAGGGCAAGCTGACCCGCGCGGAGCTGACCGGGAGCACCTTCACGATCACGAGCCTCGGAGCCCTCGGAGGTCTGCTCGCCACACCGATTCTGAACTACCCCGAGGTCGGCATTCTCGGGGTGCACAAGATCACCCGGCGCCCCGTCTATCGGAGCGACGGGACCCTCGGTCCGGCCGACATCATGAACCTCTCTGTCACGCTCGACCACCGCGTCCTCGACGGCATCGAGGGCGCCCAGTTCCTGGCCACCGTGAAGGCGTACCTCGAGGACCCGCACCAGCTGTTCGCCGAAATGCGATGAGCGAGGACCGGCCCGTCGAGCCTCTACCCTACACGGACGGGGCGCTCCCGTCGCTCCTCGGTCCGCGATGGGAGGAGACGCTGCTCTCCGCCTATCGTTGGATGCGGCTCGGCCGTGCGCTCGATGGCCGGATGCAGGGCCTCCAACGGCAGGGACGGGTCGGCTTCTACGGCGCCGCCACCGGACAGGAGGCGGTGAATGTGGCAGCGGGTCTGGTCACTCGTCCGGAGGACTGGATCTTTCCTGGGCTCCGAGAGCAGCTGGCCGCGCTCGTCCGTGGTCACTCCTTGGTCGATTACGCTCACCATCTCTTCGCGGACGACGAAGATCCGGGCCGCGGACGCAACATGCCGTGCCATCCGACGGCGCGCGAGGTCCATTACGTCTCGATGTCCTCGGTGATCGGGACCCAGATCAGCCAAGCCGTCGGTCTCGCGTACGCGCTGCGCGCCCAACGCGCGCCGGGAGTGTCCGTTGCATTCTTTGGCGACGGGGCCACGAGCTCCAACGATTTCCACGCCGGCCTCAACTTTGGCGGCGTGTTCTCGCTGCCGGTGGTCTTCTGCTGTGCGAACAACCAGTGGGCGATCTCGGCCCCGGTGACTCGGCAGACCGCGGCGCCGTCCTTCGCGGCGAAGGCCGCGGAGTATGGGCTACCCGGGCGCCGGGTCGACGGCACCGACTTCGTCGCCGTCTACACTGAGCTCGGTCGCGCCCTCCAGGACGCCCGCGACGGGCGGGGCCCGACCCTCCTCGAGTTCGTGACGTACCGAATGACCGCGCATTCGAGCTCGGACGACCCGAGCCGGTACCAGCCCGCGGATTGGGCCGCCCGCGCCACGGCGCACGACCCCGTTGCCCGCCTGGAACAGTGGATGCGTGAACACGACCTGCTGACCACGGAGTCGATCGCCCAGATCGAGGCGAAAGCCCAAGACGAGGTTCGCGCCGCGGTGGAAACCGCGGAAGCGACCCGACCCCCGAGCCCGGCGTCGCTGACCGAAGACGTCTATGCTCCCGGAGGGTCCGGGGACCGACCGCACCCCGGATGACAGGAGGGATCGTGGCCGGCACCTACGCGCGAAAGTCCGAAGTCCTGGTCATCGGCGGCGGCCCCGGGGGCTACATGGCGGCGATCCGGGCGGGTCAGCTCGGAAAGAAAGCTCTGCTCGTGGAGAAGAAGGACCTCGGAGGAGAGTGCCTGAACCGGGGGTGCATCCCCTCGAAGGCGCTCATCCACGCCTCGCTGCTCTATCACGCGCTGAAGACCGAGGGCCCGGACGTCGGCGTCCGCGCTACCGACGTGAGCTTCGACCTTGCGACCGCCATGAAATGGAAGCAAGAAGTCGTCGCCAAGGAACGTCAGGGGGTCGCCACGCTGCTCAAATCGGCCGGGGTGAGCGTACTCACCGGCGAAGCTCGCTTCACCGGGCCCCATTCGGCGGATTTCACTGCTCCGGATGGGGGGCACGAGCGGGTGGATTTCGACCAGGCCATCATCGCCACGGGCGCGGTCCACTCGACGATCCCCGGTTTCGAGACCGATGGGTCCCGGATCGTGAACGCCTGGGAGCTGCTGGACCTCCCGGCGCTTCCGAAGTCGATGCTTGTCCTCGGTGGAGGGGTCAGCGGGTGCGAGCTCGGGGAATTCCTCGCCCGCGTGGGAGTGGACATCACGATCGTCGAGATGATGCCGCAGATCCTTCCGGGGATCGAGACGGACCTCTCGCGAGAACTGAGCGGGACGCTCGAACGTCTCGGGGTCCACCTCTACGTGGGTACGAAAGCGGCGGCGCTGAAGCGGGGCGATGCGACGCTGACGATGACCGTGGATGCCGCGGACGGGAAGAAGGAGCTCACCGCGGAGATGCTGTTCGTCACGGTCGGGAAGCGACCGGCGAGCCGCGACCTGGGTCTCGGGGAGGCGGGGGTCAATTCGGACCCGAAGACCGGGTTCATCCCGGTCGACGACCAGATGCGGACGAACCAGTCGCACATCTACGCCGTCGGCGACGTCGCGCGGCCCCCGATGCTGGCGCACAAGTCGTACCGCGAGGGCGTCGTCGCGGCGGAGGCGATCGCGGGTCGAACGACCCGATTCCAGTTCCAGGCGATGCCGAGCGTCGTCTTCACGGAACCCGAGCTCGCCACGGTCGGCCTCTCGAAGGCGGAGGCCGATGCGAAAGGGCTCAACGCCCGTGAGGCGAAGTTCCCCAACGCGGCGCTCGGACGCGCCCACGCGAGTCACGCCACGCAGGGTTGGGTCAAGATCGTCGCCGAGGATTCCACCGGTCGGATCCTGGGGGTGCACGCCGCCGGCGAGCGATCGGGGGAGTTCATTGCGGAGGCGGGGCATGCGATCGAGATGGGGTCGACCGTCCGGGACCTCGCGCTCACGATCCACCCGCACCCGACCTTCTCGGAAGGATTGCAGGAGGCGGCACTGTTGTGGCTCGGCGAACCGATGCACGTGGCGCGACGGAGGACCGATGCCGCAGGTCGTTGATTGGGGGCGGAGAGATTACGCGGAATCCCTCGACGAGATGCGGCGCATGGTGCGCGCCCGGCGCGCCGGCACGATCGAGGACACGCTGGTCCTCGTCGAGCACCCTCCCGTCGTGACGGTCGGCGTCGAAGGTGACGATGGTGCGGCCGCCACGAGCGGTCTACCCGTAATCGCCGTCGAGCGCGGCGGTCGGGGTACGTACCACGGGCCCGGGCAGTTGGTCGGATACCCGATCGTCGACCTCGAACTCCGAGGAAGAGACATTCGGCGATTCGTCCACGAGGTGGAGGAGGTCGTCGTGGATGCCCTCGACGTCCAGGGGGTCCGCGCGGGGCACGTCTCGGGTCGGCACGGCGTATGGGTCGATGGCGAGCGGAAGATCGCCTCGATCGGGGTCGCCGTGGAACGTTGGGTGACCTTCCACGGATTCGCCCTCAATGTGGACCTGGACCTCGGACCGTTCGAACGATTTCATCCGTGCGGGCTGAGCGGTTCCCTGATGACCTCGGTCGCGCGCGAGCTCGGCCGGCCGGTCGCTCTCGACTCGGTCAAGCCTTCGGTGGTCGCGGCATGGAGCGCGCGCTTCGCCGCGGCAGCTCCCCGTTCGCGGACCCCAGCGGCGAATCCGCCGCGCGCCACGGTCACTACCACGGCATGACCGCGCCCTCCGGGCGGCCGCGACTGCTCCTGATCGGTGGGGGAGGGGGGCTCGTCGGACGCTCCGTGCTCGAGGAGTTCGCTTCCGACTGGTCCATCCGTTCCGTGCACCGCCATCCGTACCCCTCCGAGGCCCCGATGAATGTGGAGTGGGTGTCAGCGGACGTCGCCTCGATCGCGGATTGGCGTCCGCTCCTGGCCGACGTCGATCTCGTGATCAATCTCGCCTGGTACCGTCGGGGTTCGTGGCGGGTCTTTCGGCCGCTCGCGGACGGCCTGATCCGGCTCCTCCATGCTTCCGAAGACGCGGGAATCCCGCGTTGGATCCACGTCAGCGTGCCGGACGCGCCCGAGCACCTCGAAACGGGATTCCCGTACCTTGCGGAGAAGCGACGGGTCGACCGAGCGCTCGAGGCCAGCTCACTCTCCTACGCCATCGTCCGACCGACGATGCTCTTCGCCCCGCGGGACAAGCTCCTGACGGTGATGCTCCGGACGATCGCTCGCTATCATCGCTTCCCGATGTTCGGAGACGGGCAGTACCATCTCAGCCCTCTTGCAGCACGCGATCTCGCCCGGATACTCCGGCGCGAGGGCGGTCTCCGGGAGCGACACAACGTCACCGCCGGGGGCCCGAAGCGCTGGCGATACGTCGACCTCACCGACCAACTCTTCGCCGTCCTAGGCCGAACTCCCCGGTACGTTCACTTCACGCCTCGCGGATCCGTCCGACTGGCCCGATTCCTCGAAGCGATCGGTTCGAGTCTCCTCTACGCGTACGAGGTCGAGTGGTTGCTCTCCGACCGTCTCGGCCTCCCCCCCTACGAGGGTCTCGACCGCCCGCTCGCTCCCGTCGAACCGTTCCTTTCGTCCGAGGCGGCGGGCTACGCGCGATGACCATCCCGGGCGTTACGGCAGATTTAAGGTCAAACGCCACCTTCGTAATCTCCCATGGAAGCCGTTGACCTCAGCCGCCGCCTCGGAGATTTCAGCCAGGTCGCCGGAGAAGTACTCCGGGACGTGGAGGACGTCACCGAGCAGCAGATCCGCCACTGGATCGTGAATCCGTTTCTCGTTGCACTCGGCTGGAACCCGGACGACAAGAAACAGGTGTACCTCGACTTCCCGGTTCCCGGGGCCGAGGGCCACATCGACTACGCCCTCTTCAACTCGGAAGGCCAACCCCGCCTCTTCCTCGACGTTCGCGAGCGCACCGCGAACGTCACCGACCTCGGCAAGGTCGCCGATCATGCGAAGCAGGCGACCGTCCCGCTCGTGATGCTGACCAACGGACGCGAGTTCTCGCTCTGGTTCATCAGCAAGGACGAAGCGCCCGGGCCGCTCTTCGTCCTCCCGCTGGCGGAGCTCGCGGACAACGCGGAAGCGCTCCTCGGTCTCTCGGCCGACTATCGCCTATCGGACACGGGTATCCAGCAGCTCCGCCGCAGCGCGATCCGCCTCGCCGTGCTCGTGATGCTCGAGGAGAATGCGGAGAAGACGTTCGATGCGATGGTCGATTGGGTCCAGGGACAGGTCTCTCCGGGCGCGCTCGACGACACCACCGAGCAAGCGATCCGCGACGCCACGATGATCTGGCTCACGGAGGAGCACCTCACGCTCCCCGTCTTCCAGCCGAAGGAAGGGAAGCGCCTTCACGAGCTCCGGACGACGACCCCTCGCGATTGGGAGTCGTTCCCGCGGGGGCCCCCGG
Source organism: Thermoplasmata archaeon (assembly GCA_049585415.1). Lineage (GTDB taxonomy): Archaea > Thermoplasmatota > Thermoplasmata > Lutacidiplasmatales > UBA184 > Lutacidiplasma. The sequence goes on from JBAUZT010000023.1 coordinate 21,200, forward strand.
GCACCTTCCAGTACAAGTACGACACCACGAAGATCCTCGACCTCCGCCAAGGGGCCAAGGAGGTTCGGGAGCAACTCCGGCTGCAGGGCCTTCGGACTCCGACCGCGACGAGCTTCGGCGGGTTCTATCACGCGCTGCGCCACCGCGCGGGGTTGGGGAAGTAGGCGCTGTCGACCCCCGACGCGTCGGCCCGGCGGCGATAGCTTACTATCCCAGGAGGCTGATGGGGAAGCATGGTTCCGTCCCCTCCGAGCGCAATGGCTGACTCCAACCTGTTCCAGGACTTCGTGCAAGCGATCGCCGACCGACACGGAGAGCTCGACATCCGTCTCGAGCACCTTTCGCTGCGCCTTCCGCTCATGAAGGAGAGCCTGGAACTGAATGGGACCATCACGGTCTCGGTCCACATGCGCGACCTGACCGAGAAGGAAAAGCAGGCCCGCGTCGCGAAGGAACTCCGCGTTCTCGCTCGCTAAACCGCGGCGTCGGGGGCCCGGAAGGGCGCCCGGCCCCGGCACCTAGCTTTAATACGCATGAGTGCGCATAGCACGCCTCGATGCCGCACCCCGAGGAACGGATCGGCCATGCCTGCGTGACGCGGGACTGTGGTCATCCGCAGTCGGACCACGTGGCGACGCCCGAGCTCGCCGGTACTCGCGAGGTCGTGATCTGGTGCGCGTCGTGCCGCCGGCACGAGGTACGCCGCCCTTCACGGTTCCGTCTGCCGTGGACCGGAAGTGAACGTCCGCGAGCCCGCCGCCGTGTGTCGCGTCCGAGCTAACCGACCGCTCGAAATCCGGCGCGGTCTCAATAGACGTGGGCCGCGAGGCCGATCAAGAAACCGACCAGGCCGGCACCCATCCCGATCAAGAGCATGCGAACCCCGCTCTTCCAGAACGGGCCGACCGTGATACTCGCTTCGTACCACCCGATCCCGAAGAGGGCGATCGCGCAGACGATGACCGCGGAGATAGCCTGCGTCAGCACCGGAAGGCCAGGAACGAGGAACGGGACGAGGGGGATCGCCGAGCCGACTATGGTTGCGGCGAGGACCGTGAACGCGCTCTTGCCGGGTTGGGTGGTCGGAACGTGGGCGAGGTTCAGCTCGAACGCCATCATGAGGTCGAGCATCGCCTTCGGCTTCTCCTCGACCTTCCGGACCATTTCCTCGAGCTCCTCCCCTTTGAAACCCCAGTCCCGGAAGATCGTCCGCACCTCCTCCCGCTCCATGTCGGGGATGTCGTGCATCTCGGCGATCTCCCTCTGCCGCTCGGCCTCGTAGACGCGCTGGCGGGCGAGCGTCGAGGTGTAAGCGACCGCCCCCATCGAGACCGATTCGGCGCCGAGCGCCGCGAGTGCGGCGATGATGATGAGGCGGGTATCCGAGGTCACCACCGAGAGCCCGAGGAGGATCCCCAGCACGTTCACCATCCCGTCCTGAGATCCGAGGATGAAGTCGGAGAGCAGTCCGGGGCGGGCGTGTTGCTCCCGACGCGCCGACATGGAGGGCGATGCCACCATGGCGCCCGATAAGACGGTAACGTGTTCCGCGAGGGCCACCGGCCCGACGGGGCTTACGGGGTTACCGGAAGGTGCTGGCTCGGCAAATCCCTAAATCCTCGCCCCGTCCCCCCGAGGTGGCCACTTTGACTGGGAAGATGAACGCCGCCTCCCCGTTGCACACTACGCCGCCGTCCCTCTCCACGGAGCAGTCCGCCGTGCTGCTCCTGACCACGGTCGGGACGCTGATGGTCGCGATCGATAGCACGATCGTCATCCTCGCCTTGCCGACCATGGCCCGAGAGCTCGCGTCGCCGCTCTCGTCGATCATCTGGACGATCCTGATCTACCTCCTCATCACCGCGGCGCTCACGACCCAGGCCGGCCGCCTCGGCGACATGTGGGGCCGCGGGCAGGTGTACAATGCGGGATTCGCGATCTTCACGATCGGTTCCGCGCTGTCCGGATTCGCCCCGACGGCCGAGTATCTCATCGCAGCACGAGCCGTCCAAGCGATTGGCGGAGCCCTGGTCTTCGCCAACTCGAGCGCGCTCATCGCCACCGTTTTCCCGCCCGAGGGCCGGGCCCGCGCCTTCGGTTATCTCGTGTTCGGATGGAGCGTCGGGGCAATCCTGGGCATCCTGCTCGGCGGGGTCATCACTACCGAGCTCGGCTGGCGGTACATCTTCTTCATCAATCTCCCGATCGGGGTCGTCGCGGTCGCCCTCGGGATCCGCACGATGCCCCAGACCGTGCGCCAGAAGGCGACGTTTGACTGGGTCGGATTCGCCCTCTTCTCCGCGATGCTCTCGCTGCTCTGCTACGGGATGATCGAGCTCGCCGTCTTCGGGACGACCGCGCTCAACCTCGCGTACGTCCTCCTCGGTGCGGCCCTCGTCCCCGCGTTCGTGTTCGCCGAGCTTCGAATCCGACAACCGATGCTCGAGCTGCGACAGCTCAAGAATCGACTGCTCGGATTCTCTCTGCTCGCAGGGCTGCTCCAGGCGCTCGGGTACCTCTCGGTCGTCTTCCTCTTGACGATGTACCTGCAGGGGCTTCGGGGACTTTCTCCCCTGAACGCTTCGCTGCTCCTCGTTCCGGGCTACCTGCTCGGGGCGTTCGCCGGTCCGTCGATGGGCCGGTACGTCAACCGTTACGGTGCACGCCTGATCGCTACGTCGGGGATCCTGCTGATGGCCGCGGCCGTCCTGGCCTACTCGGTCCTCAGCGTCAACTCCTGGCTCGGCTGGATCCCGGTCATCTCCCTGCTCTCGGGCTTTGGCAGTGGCATGTTCTACCCCGCGAACAACACGGCGATCATGAGCCAGGCGACCCCGAGTTCGTTCGGCGCCATCAGCGGACTCCGCGCCACCCTCGCCAACATGGGTACCCTCCTGAGCCTCGTCCTCGCACTGACGATCGCCTCCGCGAGCATTCCGCGCGCGCTCGCCTACCAAGTGTTCCTCGGAACCACCAACCTCGTGGGGGGGATCGGCGCCGATTTCCTGACGGGGATTCACGCTGCGCTGATCGGTTCGGCGGCGATCCTGGGGGTCGCGGCCCTGCTCTCCTGGTCACGAGGCCACGACGCGCGCACGCGGGCCACGCGTTCCACCCCTGGGGGTGCCGGGACCTCCGCGGCCCGGCCACCGGATGCGCCGGGGCTTGACGCCAGCACCCCTACTTCCGCCGCGCGCGGGCCCTGACGAGCCGCAGCGCATCGCGAAGGATCTGGTCGTGATCGAATGCCAGGGGCTCGAGAGCGCGGAGCGGTACCCATTGAGCGTCGGCCGCATCATCTCCGCCCCGGGGAAGTCCGCCGCGGCCGTGCATGAGAAAGACCACGGAGGTCGTCGGATGGCGCGGGTCCCGATCCGGGCCGGAGTAGACCCCCACGATCGGTCCGGGACGAGCGCGCAGCCCCGTTTCCTCCCGCAGTTCCCGAACGACCGCTTCCTCGACCTTCTCCCGGAGCTCCACAAACCCGCCGGGGAACGCCCATCGGCCTCTGAAGGGGGGTCTTCCCCGACGCACGAGCAGGACGCGGCCGGAACGGATCCAGACGGCGTCCACCGCGAGCGAGGGGTTGTGGAACACGGGTGACACGCCACGAACAGTGCCGTGCCGCATATGAGGGGGCCCACGGGTCGGGGAAGAGCCCGCGTCCGACCATGTCCCAAGAAAAGTGTTCACCCCTCGGTTCCGGTCGCGACGTTCGAATAATGGGAATCCTTCTCGCCTTCTCCGACTTCGCGCGGCGGGCGCAGGCGGCGCGCGTGGCCCTGTAGGAGGGCGGCCGAGAGACCGACTTCTCTTTCGAGATGATGGGCCTCCAAAGTGGGTCGGTGCGCTAGGCCCACTGACCCGATTTTCGCCCCGGGAAGCCCCTCGCCGCTCGCCGGGTTATACAGCGGCTCCGCAGAGTTTATCTGACGGAGCTCACCATTTGTAACACGTTACGGACGGGTTCGTCCGTCGCCGGTAAGGAGTCCGCTCATACGGAATGGGGTTCACACGCGGGACCCCAGCCCTCCCGACCGTTGGACGGCGGGGCGCGCAATTGGGGGCCCGGACGCCTCGGTGAGCCCGGGGCCGAAGCGGATGGCACCAGCACTGTCGATGCGGCACGACCCTTTACATGTGGGCGAAGGCTCGCGCCGTTGGGTCGTTCCGATAGCCCTCGTGCGACTGGCCTCCATCGCCGTGCTGGGCAGCCTCATTTTGGCGGCCGGCGTGATGGTGGTACTCCCAGCTCAATCCGGCTCCACCGCTCCAGGAGCTGCATCGAGCGCCCCTTTCCACGCCTTCGGCGCGGGTCCTACGATCACCGTCATCCCCGCCCAGGGCCCGGTGGGGGCGGCGTTCACCGTCAACGGGTCGGGGTTCACTCCGCTCGCGGTTGCCAACGTAACTTTCGCGGGAGTTCCGCTCGTACCGACCAGCAGCAGCCTGAACTGCTCCAACGTGGGATCGAGCGTCACCACGAACTCGAGCGGCGAATTCTCTTGTCCCTTCGCCGTGCCGACCGAAGCCGCGGGATCGTACAACGTTACGGGCAACGACACCACGACGGTCACGCTCTCGAATACCGTTGTATTCCTCGTGACCGTTCCCACGATCTCCATCACCCCTCAGCAGGGCCCCATCGGGAGCGCGTTTACCGTGAACGCGACGGGGTTCTCCGTCGCCTCCCCGGCGAACGTAACGTTCGGCGGAACGACGATCGCCCCGACAGGGGGGATCGATTGTTCCTACTCCACGACCGTCATCACGACCGACGCGAACGGGAACTTCAGCTGCAGTTTCGCCGCACCTTCCGAGGGGTCCGTGGGACCGTACGAGGTCGTGGGCAACGATACGGCGACGAGCACCCTCTCGAACGAGGTCGCGTTCGCGCTCACGGCGGTCTCGATTATCGTCTTACCCAGCCAGGGCCCCGTGGGGGCGGCGGTCGAGGTGTCGGGTACGGGATATTCCGTCCTTACTCCCGTCGCTTCGCTCGTTTTTGACGGGGTGACGGTCAGTACTTGCGCCTCCGGTTCTCTGACCACGAACGCCACGGGAGGGTTCTCCTGCGGCTTCGCCGTCCCGATCGGGACTACCGGCACGTCCGTCGTAGCGACCGACGCGGGGGGGCAGTACGCGACGGGAACCTTTTCGGTGACGGTCCCGGCGATCGCGGTCACCCCGACTCAGGGCCCGACCGGACTTACCGCGATGGTGAGCGGTACTGGGTTCACCCCAAACACCGGGATCTCTTCCTTCGAGTTCAATGGAACAACCCCAGGTACTCAGACGTGCACCGCGCAGACCACGTCAGCGACGGGAGGTTTCTCCTGCACGTTCATCGTCCCGTCCGACGCAGCCGGTGGCTACAATGTTGTGGCAACCGGGAGTGATGCAGGGTCCGACACCGCCACCACCACCTTCACCATCACCCTACCCACGCTGACGCTGTCTCCGACCCAAGGCCCGAGCGGAGTGACGGTGACCGCGTCCGGCACTGGCTTCACTCCGGGAGTGACGATCACCTTCACGATCTCCGCGGGTGGAACGATCGGCTCGGCGAGCTCCTGCACAGTGAGTGGGACGGGGTCGTTCAGCGCCTGCACGTTCACGCTGAGCGGGGCTGCGGCCACCTACACGGTCACGGCCACCGGTTCCGACGGCAGCTTTGACGCCGGCACCGCGTCATTCCATGTGACGACTCCAGCGATCACCCTGACCCCAACCCGTGGTCCGACCGGCATCACTGTCACGGTCAGCGGCACCGGGTTTACTCCTAACACCGGGATCTCTTCCCTCAAATTCAGCGGGGCAACTCCGGGCACTCAGACGTGCACTAGTCAGACCACGTCAGCGACGGGCACCTTCTCCTGTACCTTCACCGTCCCGTCGGACTCGGCAGGTGGTCACGCTGTTGTCGCGACGGGGAGTGATGGAGGGTCCGATACTGCCACCGCCACTTTCACAATCACGACACCAACCATCACCCTGACTCCATCCCAGGGTCCGACGGGTATCACGGTCACGGTCAGCGGCACCGGGTTCACCCCCAACACCGGGATCTCTTCCCTCAAATTCAGCGGAGCCACCCCGAGTACTCAGACGTGCACTAGTCAGACTACGTCAGCGACGGGCACCTTCTCCTGCACGTTCACCGTTCCGTCCGATGCGGCAGGTGGTCACGCTGTTGTCGCGACGGGGAGTGATGGTGGGTCCGACACCGCCACCGCCACTTTCACGATCACGACTCCGACCATTACCCTGACTCCTTCCCAAGGCCCGTCCGGCATCACCGTGACGGTCAGCGGCGCTGGGTTCACTCCCAACACCGGGATCTCTACCTTCAAGTTCAACGGTGTGACCCCCGGGACTCAGACGTGTACCGCTCAGTCCACGTCGGGGACCGGCACGTTCTCCTGTACATTCACCGTCCCGTCCGATGCGGCCGGCGGCCACAGTGTCACCGCGACGGGGAGTGACGGAGGATCCGACACCGCTTCCACCACGTTCACTATCACGACGGGGGCAATCACCCTGAGCCCTTCCCAGGGTCCGACCGGTATCACCGTCACGGTCAGCGGCACAGGGTTCACCCCCAACACCGCGATTGCCACCTTCACCTTCGACGGGGTCACGCCCGGTACTCAAACATGCACGAGTCAGACCACGTCGGGGACGGGAACCTTCGGCTGTTCCTACACCGTCCCATTGGACGCGGCGGTCCCTTACAGTGTCGTCGCGACGGGGAGTGACGGAGGGTCCGATACCGCAACCACGACGTTCACCATCACGACGCCAGCAATTTCGTTGAGCCCGACACAGGGCCCGTCCGGAGTCACGGTCACCGTCAGCGGCACTGGGTTCACTCCCAACATCGCGATCTCTACCCTCAAGTTCAATGGCGCAAGCCCGGGTACCCAGACGTGCACTAGTCAGACCATTTCGGCAACGGGCACCTTCTCCTGCACGTTCACCGTCCCGTCCGATCCGGCTGGCCCCTACAATGTCGTCGCCACCGGGAGCGATGCGGGGTCCGACAGCGCCACCGCGACATTCACTGTCACGACCGAAGTGATCACCGTCGGACCCCAACAGGGGCCGGTGGGTGCCACCTTCACCGTGTCCGGTTCCGGCTTCACCCCCGACGGGGGAGTCACGGTCGCGTTCGGCTCGACTTCGCTGACTGCCTCGTCGTGCTCGGTGGGCACGCCAGGCGCGGAGGTCATTGCCACCGCGGTGGGCCTATTCGACTGCACGTTCAACGCGCCCACCGACCTCGCAGGTCCATACGGCGTGGTGGCGACGGACGTGACGACCGCGACCACCTCGAACTCGATCACTTTCACCGTCACGACACCCGCGATCGTGGTGAGCCCGACCCAGGGGCCTCTGGGGGCGACTGTCACCGTCTCGGGGACCGGCTTCTCCGTCTCCACCGCGCTGACTTCACTCGTCTTTGATGGAGTCACGGTCTCCAGCTGCACCAGTGGATCGTTGACCACGGGTGCCACGGGAGCGTTCAGTTGCACGTTCACCGTGCCGAGTGGAACCTCGGGCACGACCGTCACGGCGACCGATGTGGGCGGTCAGGACGGCACCGGTGCGTTCACCGTCACCACACCCGCGATCACGGTCACCCCAGGACAAGGGCCCATCGGCGCAACCGTCACGGTCGCCGGCACGGGCTTCTCGGTCTCGACGGCTCTCGCATCTCTGGTCTTTGACGGGATCACGATCGCCAGCTGCACCAGCGGCTCACTGACGTCGAGTGGTACCGGAGCCTTCAGCTGCACCTTCAGTGTGCCGAGTGGAACCTCAGGGACGACCGTCACGGCGACCGATGTCGGTGGCCAAGATGCGACGGGGACGTTCACGCTCACGACGCCGTCAATCACGGGAACCCCGGGGCAAGGTCCTGTGGGCGCGACAGTGACCGTGTCCGGGACCGGCTTCTCGGTGTCGACAGCACTGGCGTCGCTCGTCTTCGACGGGGTGACCATCTCGAGCTGCACGAGTGGCTCGCTGACGACGGGCGCGACGGGGGCGTTCAGCTGTGTGTTCAAGGCTCCTTCCGGGACGTCGGGGACGACAGTGACCGCGACCGACGCGGGCGGGCAGGACGCCACGGGTGTCTTCACAGTGACGACACCCGCAATCTCGGCAACCCCGGGACAGGGTCCGATCGGCGCGACGGTGACGGTAGCGGGGACCGGTTTCTCGATCTCAACGGCGCTGGCATCCCTGGTCTTCGACGGAGTGACGGTCTCCACCTGCACCAGCGGATCTTTGACGACAAGTGCCACCGGGACATTCAGTTGCACGTTCAGTGTGCCGAGCGGGACCTTCGGGACGTCGGTCGTGGCCACGGACGCCGGCGGTCAGCCCGCCTTCGGAACGTTCACGGTGACTGCGCCAGCGATCGTGGTGAGCCCGACCCAGGGTCCTCTGGGAACGATTGTCACCGTCTCGGGGACCGGCTTCTCGGTCTCGACGACCCTGACAGCTCTGGTCTTTGACGGAGTGACCATCTCGAGCTGCACCGCCGGCTCGCTCGTCACGGGTCCCTTGGGCGCGTTCTCGTGTGCGATCGCGGTGCCGAGCGGATCCTCGGGAACGGACGTGGTCGCGACGGACACCGGTGGTCAGGTGGCGACGACCCTGTTCTCGGTCACCGTCCCGACGATCTCCGTCACTCCAGCCCAAGGGACGATCGGGAGTACGTTCTCGTTGGTCGGTTCCGGGTTCCAGGCGAGCTCGGCCGCCACGATCTCCTCGGGGGGCGTTGACCTCGGCCCGACGTCGTGTTCCGCCGGGACGTTCAGTGGAACCACGATCACGACCACGGGGACGGGCGGGTTCTCGTGCACCTTCCTTGTCTCGAGCCAGCCGGGAGGGACGATAACCCTCACCGCCACGCAAGGGACCAATGTCGCCCCCGCGAACTTCCTGGTCACCTCCTCCTTCACGATCTCCTCGGGGAGCGGAGCGGTGGGGACGGTGATCGGCTTCGTCGGATCGGGATTCCTGGCCTCTACCCCCTATACGGTCGAGTGGAACACCTCGACCCCCCTCTGCACGGGGACGACCACCGCCACCGGGCAACTGAGTTGCAGTTCCGCCGTTCCGGCCGCCCCCGCCGGGTCGCACGAGGTGTCGATCGTCCAAGGAACGACGTCGATCTCGGGAAGCTTCTCGGTGATTCCCAGCATCTCGGTCTCCCCGAGCTCCGGCCCCGTGGGGACAGTGGTCACGATCTCCGGCAGCGGCTTCGATGCGGGAACGCCGTACGTCGTCACCTGGACGGGCGGCGCCGCCGTCTGCTCCGGCTCGACCAACTCGAACGGGGGATTCTTCTGCACGTTCTCCGTTCCGGCGTCCGCCGTCGGGTCGGCCACGATCCTGGTCACCGAAGGAAGCTACGCACCATCCTACACGTTCACCGTGGCGGCCTCGCCCCCACCCCCGGCGGGCGCCGCGCCGTTCCCGTGGTGGATCGTCGCGGTCATCGCGCTGGTCGCCGTCGCCCTCTTGGTCCTCGGTCTGCTCTATGAACAGCGCCGTCACCGTGGGGCCCGGCGGTTCGGTTCGGGAGCGCACCGCGGCGGAACAACCGCGCCGTGGGACGAGACTTCCCCCTCCATGGGCCCCGCCGCGATCTCCACGGCGCCGGCCGGACCGGGGGGCGGCGGGGCCGGGGCGATGGCGGGCGTCGCCGTCGAACCCGAGGCAGAACCCGAGGATATCGACCTGCTCATCAAGCGCCTCGAGCGGATGAGCGTCCAGATGTTCCACAAGACGCCGAAGCAGCTCGGCGACCCCTACACCACCGAAGAGGCCACCGCAAGCGCGCCGGAGAAGTAGTCGGGGCGGTGGGCCCCGCGCGACGCCGACCTACGCGGGCACGGGGAGTGCGATGTGTACCAGCGACGCTGGCAGGTTGCGCGGGTAGACGTCTCGCGGCGACCGGCTCGCGAGCGCTTTGGACGTGAACGCGGCCCGCACGGCGCGCGCGAGATAGGGGGCGGTCGGGTATTCCGAGAGCTCCGACGCTCGGACCCACGCAAACTCCGTGTGCTCCTCTCCGTCGAGGCGGGGCGCTTTGCGCGCGGGGCCTTCCGCATGAAAGAAGACGCCCACGGTCGGGCGAATTTTGCCTCGTCTAGAAATCGTTCCGAACAGTTCGGCGTGGAACAGGGGTCCAATGCGGACATCGTATCCTGTCTCCTCCCGAACCTCCCGCCGCGCGGCACGGGCGAGTGTCTCGCCGGGCTCGACATGGCCGCCAGGAAGGTCCCAAGCTCCCGGGTTCGAAGCGAGGGACGACCGATGCAACAGAAGGATCTGGTCTCCTCGGAAAATCGCCGCCCCCGCCGAGACCCGGGCTCGAAGGTTCTCTTGCATACTCTCTACTCGGATTCGACCCCACCACCTTGGGGTTTGTCAACCTTTGGATAGGCGCGGGAAGCTCGGACCGGAAGTCACCACTGCAGTAGTTCCACTCCCAACGCAAGGTCGGGACTCGGACCCCCCCACCGCGATGGCAATCAACCCGGGGCACATCCGCTCGCGGCGATCCCCAGCTCGAATCCGAAGACGTAGGCGTCCCCTTCTTCGAAGAGCAGAGAGAAGTCCGAAGAGTCTTCGAGCGGGCGAGGGAGGAAAGGCGGGAAACTGACGGAGGTCTGTCCGGAGACGAAAACCTCCGTGACGCCCAGCTCGAGCATGTCCGACCTCGTGCTGTTGACGTAGATCCCGCTACTCAAGTCTTGGACCACGAGATGGTACGAGAGATTCACGGGAGTCGGAAAGGTCGGGAAGATAACGCCCACGCTGGCGTATTCGGGTAAATACTGCCCTACCGAGTCGGGAGCGACGAGGACCTTGGAGCACCCTGCAAGATGGGAGCCGACCCACTCTAGGGCCATGATGTCCCCTTCGCTCACGTTCGCGAGTTGTTCGATGTGGTCATCGATGTATGACGGCACTTCGACGACGGTTCCCGCGGCACCCGAGGCGAGCGGGACCAGCAGGACGGCGATCGCGAGGAGTGCCGGCACTGTCGCCGGCCCGCGCCTTCGAGCCACGGTCCGACTCGGCGGAATTGCCCCAAGGGCTTGAGTAGAGGGGCGAACGGGATTTAGTGCGTCATGTCGTCTCGCGAGGATCGATAGCGCCGTCAGCAGCGGCAGGATCGCGATCAGGGAGTAAAAAATGAAGAGGAGGAGGGATGCCTCTCCGAGGTTCACGACTGATTGGAGCCCGGAGGCAGAGGTGTTGATTTCTCCCGCCACCGATAACCCCGCGACTTCGACAAAGAGCACGACTGCCCCGACCAAGATTGGGCGTGTAATCGATGGAGGGAGGATACGAGAGAGGCGAGCCGTAGGACGGAGTTCGATCGCGGCCACGAGGGCCAAACCGGCAACGAGGAGGACCGCGATTTCGAGGCTCTGCCAAGGAAAGGGCGAGAGCTCCGGCTTGAACAGGACGAACGGATTGAGATTGCCGTTCAGCGATCTCGCACTCAAGGTATCCGTCACGAACGGAGGGGCGATGGGGGCGCGTCCCACCGGCGTGAGCACATGGCCGGGATAATTGAACCAGATAGCCACACCGATCAGCGTGCGAAGAAGCGATATCGCTCCGAGGGCGCCAAGGGTGAGCCAACGCGCCGCCCACTGGGCGAGCGAGAGTCCGCCCTGTGTGCGAAATGCGAGGAGAAATCCTGCAAGCAACAGCAGTAACGTGACCCCGATCATCGCGTTGAGACCGGTGGCGATGCCGATGACAACCCCGAACGCCACGACCTCCCGCCAGCTTCGAACCGGCGCGCGAACGAACGGGAGGAGCCACCCCAGCACGAGGAAGAAGAGGGGCATGCAAATCACGAAGTCGTACGAACCCCCCACAAACAGTCGCGGCCAGCTCGCCACCAACCCAAAGAATGCGGCGAAGAGGAGAGGCGTGTAGGCTTTCAGCGCCGCCGGACTTCCCTCTGCGAGTCGCTCGCCCAGGCAGTAGACGCCCACCACGGACAATGCGAGGAACAGTGCGGGAAACGCCAACGGGACACTAGTGATAGGCCAGCCGAACAAGAGGACGGGGACCGTCATCCAGATTGGCGCCGTTTGAGGGTAGATCACACCCACGCTGGCATAGGGCTGAAGGGTCCAGGGCAGGGTGTGTTGGGTCAGCGTCAGCTTGACGAAGAGCGAGTAGATGCTGCCATCCATTGCGTTTCCGAACGTCAGGGGAGCAACGCCCGCCAGCTCGATCGCAAGGAGCCCGAGAGTGAGCGCGCAGAGCACTATTCCGGGAACGCTCATGACGAACGTGGGGAGAGCCCGGAGCCCTCGGCCGTGCTCGCGAGCGCTCAGCACGGCGTACGCCACGATGCCGGCGGTGAGGAGGCCCGCGACCACGGGAAGGCCGTAGAGAGGGGCGGGGATGGCCGCCACGAGGTAGAGAACGCCGCCGGAGGCGTAGAGGGCTAACAGCAGGCGTTCCAAGATAGAGAATTGGAATGTTCGACCGACGAACCATTCACCGAAGCGTACAACGATCAGACCGAAGGGCAGCGCGAGCGCCGCAACGAGAAGGAGTCCCACGAACTCGAAGGCGGGGGGCGGGACAGCCACACTCCTCAACTCGGGTCCGTTGCATAAGGCTTAGTGATGAAGGGCGGGGAATCCGCGGGAGAGCTCATCTACCCGGGCCTTGTCGCACGCATAGCAACGGATGAGAACCGTACTTCGGGAGGCGACGCCATGGCTTCGAGCCGGCGCGGTGGTCCTCATCCTGCTTCTACCCCTGACGGCGTTGACCGTCCATTCAGGAGAATACTCCTGGTCAGACTTGGACCCCAACCTGGTGCAAACGGGGGGCACTGCGGGCGCGGTGACGTTCGATGCGAGTGGATTCCATCTTCACGCAGATGCCGGTGGAAAGACCGGCGTAGTGACTTTCGCGTCCTTGAGCGGTCCGGCAAACGTCTCCTTTAGTTTCTTGATCCAACAACCGGCTCCGGTAGGGGCGACCCTGGTCGTGGCTTTTACGAGCCCCTATAATCAGAGTGCGATCGACGTTCGAATTAACGCGACGACAGGGCAATCGGTCGCGAATCTCGTCGGCCCGTCGGGCACAGTAGTCTCGGTGACGCCCGTGGGTTATCTCGACCCCTCGCTCCCATTCCAGGTCCTCACGTCCTTCCTCCCTCCCCAAACCGTTGGGATCACTCTGGTGCAGGACTCCAGCCAATCCTCAACGCAGCTCGATTACCCGTCCCTGGTCGGTACCGTGCCCTCGAACTTGGAAGTATTGTTGACTTCAAGCAGGGGCCCGGCGACGGCCACTGTCTCAGCGGTGGAGATCACCCTCCCCGCTGCCGGAAACCCCCAGTATCTCGCGGCCGGGCTGGTGCTCTACCTGCAGTACGGGGCGATTGCCGTCCTGGCCCTCGTGGGCTTTCGTGAGGAAATCTCGAGCCTCGGTCGGCGGGTGGTCGAAGCGGGAAAGCGATTTCGACCGGGTTGGGGCCAAGTCGCGCCCGTCTACCGATGGGTTCTCGTAGTGGCCATTGTCGCGTTGCCCGTCCAGGTCTGGCTCCTCACATGGGGCTCGCAACCTTACGATCTGTTCACCCAAGAACTTTGGAGTTACCTCGGGAACCATGGCAACGTCGTCTCGATGTACGCGGTATCGCCCACTGTGCCGGGAGGAATCGGCACCAACGCGACGTCGTTCCTCGGTTCTGTGTACGCCTACCCACCGCTTTCGGCGTACCTGTTCCTCGGGGCGGGCGGACTCGCCCGCATTATTCCGGGAACCGCGGTCCTCCCTTCCCAGAATCTGGGATACATCCTGAAGTCGTTTTGGCTTGTCTTCCTCGACGCGACTGCTCTGATCGTCGCCCTCGAGCTGCGACGCGCGCACGTCAGCGACCGGTGGGTAATCGCGGGATTTGGGGTCGTAGTACTGAACCCCGGAGTTCTTCTGGGGTCGATCGTCTGGGGGACGTTCGACATCGTCGTCGCCCTGTTCCTGCTCCTTTTCGTGACCTCCCTCCGGCGAGGGGCGTGGGCCTGGGCATGGTTTTTCCTACTGCTCGCAATCCTCACGAAACAGACGGCGTTACTCTTCCTTCCGCTCGCGATTCCGGTGGTTTTCGTTCGCGCAGGGTTCTGGCGAGCCGTTCGCAGCGGAGTTACCGCCCTCGTCGGGGCGTTCTTCACGATTTTTCCGCTCCTTCTCGCGGGACTTTCTCCCACGCTGGTCTTCAACTCCACGATCGGAAGCAGTGTTCTCAACGTCCCGTCCACGGCTCCGAAAGGTATCGCTCCCTGGCAACTGATCGTCTCGAACGGTGACTACGGGATCTGGCCCCTCGTCACCGCCCTGCGAAACGGTCAGCACGGCCTTTCGCGGCTCCAGTATCCGGATTATCTTGCGAACCAAGCGTTCGGCCTACCATATGTGGACGTCGGTCTCGGACTGGGGGCCATCGGCATTGTAGTCCTCTGGATTGTCCTATGGCGACGAGCCCAGTCCCGAGGATTCGCGATCGAATGGCCGCTGCTCCTCGTGCTGTCGTATCTCTGGTGCTTCGAGGTGCTTACTCGACTCTCGCCACGCTACCTCGTCCTCACGATTCCGATTTCGATCATACTCTGGATACCAGCGGAATCACGTCGTATCGGCGTGGTTCTCACCGCCGCCCTGACCGCCGTATCTGCGCTCTCCATTCTCAGCGTGCTTAGTCTGACGACCGCGCAGACCCCGGTCGCCGGTCTTCGACCGCTCGGCAGCGACCTGCCGTTCTTCCTCACGGACGGCTTCATCACGTGGTTGTCGGTCGCGCAACTGCTCGTGATTCTCGGATCGTTCCTCGTCGTAGCGAATCTGATGGTGAACGATCGGTTTCCCTTCGCCCCTCCAAAGCTTTCCGCTTCGCCGACGCCTCCCCCATGGACCGATTCGCCCCGCGTCTCCGCGATTGTCCTCAACTACAACGGTGGGCGACTCGGGCGAGATTGTGTGGATTCTGTGCTCGCGTCCACCTACTCGAACCTCGAAGTGATCGTGGTCGACAACGCTTCGAAGGACGACAGTCTCGAACGGATGAGGGACCTAGAAGCTCTGGGCCGGATCCGCGTCATACGAAACGGGGAGAACGAGGGGTACTCGGCCGGTAACAACCGCGGAGCGGTGGGCGCTTCGGGCAGCTTCCTCCTCTTTCTGAACAACGATACTCGGGTCGCCCCCGAAGCGATCGCTCGGATGGTCGAAGAATTCCGGATCCGACCCGGCACGGGCGCCTGCCAGCCGGTCCTCGTCTCGATGGAGGACCCGACGAAAGTGGCGAACGCCGGGAGCGAGCTAGACACGTTGGGATTTCATCGAGTGGTCGGTGCAGGGCTCCCGATCCGTTCACTGGTGGTCCGTTCGCCCACAGGATTTGCTCAAGGGGCGGCCTTGATGGTCCGAACCTCCCTGTTCGGTAATATTGGCGGCTTCGAGCCGATGTTGCAATTCGACCACACCGACGCGGACCTCTCCTGGAAGGTCTGGTTGGCCGGCTACCAGGTCAGCGTAGTCCCTAACGCCGTCGTCGCGCACGCGGAGGGAGCAACTGCGTCCGCGGCGGCCGTCGCCCGTCGGATGTACCCCCTGGTCCGCGGTCAACTCGTCATGGTGACGAAGAACTACGAGGGTTGGCGGTCGTTCCGTGGGCTCGCGTCCCTCGTGGCCATTGACCTCGGGATGATGGTCCTCTTTCTCTCCCTGGGGCGACGGGCGGAGGCAAGGGCCGTCGCGCGGGGCATCAGGAGATTCGTTCTGGACCTGCCCCTCGTGCTGAAAGCCCGCCAGGGGGTGCGAGCATTCCGCACGATCACGGATGCGGAGGCCGAACGACGGTTCTTGCGCCCTTTCAATCCCATCGAGGTATTCGCATTGAAGCGCCGTGGGTATGGCTACGTCGGGGATTGGCCCCTCACTCAGTTCTGAGCCCCGGACGATCTTGCCCTCTCTTCCACGAGCGTGGTCGAAGATCTGGCAACGGGGTCACATTCGAAGCTTGCTCGAATCCCCGAGGATGCACGAGAGGCGCATGCCACCACCGGTCTCCACGTGGATCTGAGAGGAACGCCCGACGATGCTATCGCTAATCTCGACCGCCCCGTGGATCTCCGCCCCCTCCATCACGATCGCTCGCCGGACGGTGCTGCCGTACACCCTGGCCCGGTCGCCGAGGGCGGCGCCCGGTCCAATCCGAGCTGCTCCCTCGATGCGGACGCCTTCTCCGACTACCGTAGGCCCTTCAACTCGGGCTTCCGGCCCGATGAACGAGCCCTTCTCCAAGCGCACCCTGCCGATGATTTCGGCTCCTGGCGCCACCTCACCGCTGCGTCCGAACCACTCGGGCGGTCGAGTTTCCAGGACACGCGCGTTGGCTTCCAACAGGTCCTCGGGTCTGCCCGTGTCCTTCCACCATCCCCTCACTCGAAGTACGGCCACATTCCCGCCCGCCTCATGCAGCTTCCAAATCGCGTCGGTGATCTCGAGCTCGCCTCGACGAGACGGCTTCAATTGCCCGATAATCGAATGGACCTTAGGGGCGAATAGATAGACCCCAATCAGCGCGAGATTCCCGCGAGGGAAGGGGGGCTTCTCTTCTATGGAAACAATTCGGTCCCCATCCATCTCCACCACGCCGTAGCTTCGAGGATTCGGTACGGGCGTCACGCCAATGACGGCGTCCGCGCCCCCCTTGTTGTATCGGTCGACGAAGGCACGGATTCCGTCTTGGAGGAGGTTGTCCCCCAAGTACATTACAAATGGCTCGTCGCCCAGAAAGTCGCGAGCGCAGAGGACCGCGTGGGCGAGTCCCTTGGGCTCGCCCTGGTGGATATACGTGACCCGGAGGCCGAACGACCGGCCATCACCCACCGCCTGCTCGAGCCCCTCGTGAACCGGACCCAGAACGATGCCGACCTCGGAGATGCCGCCTTCTGCCAAGTGCCGGAGCCCGTAGAAGACCATCGGCTCGTTCGCGATCGGAATCATGTGTTTGTTGCCGGTGAAGGTGAGGGGGCGCAGCCGAGTACCGTGCCCTCCCGCGAGGAGGAGACCCTTCACGAGCCCTCCATCGTTTCTCGTACGAAGCGGTCGATCCCCTGCTTCCATGAGGTGAGCGGCACTTGGAGTAGTGGCGCGCGGGTCGTTCGAAGCCCTCCCCGCAGCGGGCGCACGGCGCGACCCGAGGGCGGCGGACCCGAAGTCATGAGACCCGGAACCACGGGAGGGAGACCTTCGTTCATCTTTTCGAGCAGAGTCCGGCCGAATTCGACCGGAGAGGTCACATCGGGCGACGCGATATGAACGATTCCCGAGGGCCGCTGGGGAATCAGTCGGGAGAGGGCTTGAGTCACATCTGGGACCCACGTCGGGGTGATCTGCTGGTTGGAGAAAAGTGGCGGGAGAGCGCCGCTCCGGTGCGAGGAGACGATCCAGCGGGCGAGGTCTAGCTTCGGGGAGAAGTGACTTCGAAAAGGGTACGCGATGCGCACGATCAACGTCCCCGGGTCGCGCTCCCGGGCCCGTCGCTCGCCTTCGCTCTTTGTCCATCCGTACCAGTTGAGCCTCCCCGAGAACGGAGAAACGGGGGACTGTTCCTCGTAGGGGCCACTAGTCCCGTCGAAGACGAAGTCCGTGGATATCTGCACTAGGTACTTTCCTGTCTCCCGGGTCCCCTTCGCCATCGCTTCCGCTGCCTCGGCATTCACCCGCCAGGCCAACCCCGACGCCGCAATCCCGTCGGCGGGTCGCTCGCGCTCGATTCGGTCCACATCCGTCTGGGCAGCGAAGTTGACGACGACCGGTTCCGGCGCGCTCCGAACCACCTCGAGCACTCGGGCCGGATTTCCGAGGTCCGTGGGTACGAATCGCTCCACCTTCAGACCGAGTTGAGACGGGGGCACCCGTCCGGCGGCGGCGATTCGATGTGGGTTGTTTTCCACGAAGTGAGAGCCCACGAGGGAAGTGGCCCCAAACACGAGCACGTCAGCCGTAGACCCTCCTAGACGGGCGGAGCTGCCCGCTCGACCAAGTCCCAGCTGAAAGGCCCTGCCAGTTCGGCCACGAGCTGGTTCAAGAACGAAACTCGGCCCTCGTCGCTAGCGTCGTAGAGTTCGGTCGGGTAGTTTTGGTAGATAAACGGTTCGTGGGAGAGATTGCCGAGCGAATGCAACACCCCTGGCGGTATCGGCACCAGATAGGTTTGGAGATCGCGGGAAGTGGTGTGGGTCGGACGGGAATATGCCACTCCGGGGAGGCGGACGACGTCCAGAAGTCCTTCGGTCCGAGACCCTTTTCGACCATCCAGCAGGGCAAGGGTCATCTCTCCTAGTACCACCACGAAACGGTCGGTTTGGATTCGGTGGACGTGCCAGCGGTCCAGATCCCGGAACTGTCCCGGGACGGTCAAGGAGGTATAGGACATCTTGAATCGCGACCCGTCGACGCTCTGGTCGTTCTCACGCAGGGTCTCGAGCAAGAATCCTCGGGAGTCCTGGTGCACGACCCGGCGAAGTGCGCGCGCCCCGTCGATGCGGATCTGTTCGGGATCGACTGGGGTGAGACGGACCTCGGACGGGCTCGCCCTAGTCGAAGTCTCCGTCATCGGCCTTCCTCGCGAATTTCTAAAGTTTTAGACGCCAGGCTCCGTCCACGCACAACTAAACGGGTCATCGCAGAACGGCTTTAGCTTGGCCTATCCTGCTGAAGAACGGGCCTCTTGCGTCGGCGCGTGCTGGTGGCCCGGTCCCTCGAAGGTTTTTGAGGAAGTGTCTCCGGGATCGGAATCCCAAGTCAGGGGCTCCACCAGGTAGGGGTCTTCCGGGCCCACTCGACCGTCGCTGCAAGCCCATCTTCGAGTTTGGTGGTGGCCTCCCAACCCAGAACGTCTCGGGCCCGGGAGGAATCCGGCACTCGGCGTGGAACGTCATCGTAGCCTTCGCCGAGAACCTGCTTCGTTTGGACGTACTCCGGCTCCACCGTGGATCCGCAAGCGCGAATGACCCGCCGGACCACCTCGGTGACTGTGTGCTCTTCCTGACTGCCGAAATTGAAGGTACGGCCGACGGCCCGAGGCCCCAGAGTCGCCACCAGGCCGGCAACTACGTCCCCTACGAATGTGAAGCATCGCGTCTGGGAGCCAGTATCGTACACCATTGGTCGCTCGCCCCGCAGAATCCGCCGGATGGTGGCCGGGACCAGGAAGTCCGGGCGTTGTCGTGGTCCGTAGACATTGAACGGCCGCACGATGGTCGTCGGGAGACCGTTCGACTCGTGAACGGCATTCACGAGATGCTCACAAACCCCTTTGCTTGCGGAGTAGCTCCAACGGCTCACGGACGGGGGACCGAGCACTCGGTCGGACTCTTCGTTCCACGGGACCTTGGGGTTCCTCCCGTATACCTCGCTCGAGCTCAGAAACACCAGCGGGACCCCCGCTCGTAGGCAAGCCTCGAGGACGTTCTTTGTTCCGCCCACGATAGTATCGATCGTCTCGAACGGCTTGTCGATGTACGATCGAACTCCGACCGTCGCGGCGAGGTGAAACACCGCCCGGCTATCCGCAGGGATGAAGTTCCGTAGACCTACAGGGTCGCGGATGTCGCACGAGCGATACTGGAACCGGGGGTTTTTCTTCCATTCGCCGAGGTTGCCGGGAATCTCCGCCGGGAGATCGAGCGCGGTGACGTCCTTACCGTCCGCGATCAATCGCTCGACCAGATGGCTCCCGATGAATCCCCCGGCCCCAGTGACCACGATCATGAGAGAGAACCCCGTCGGTTCTTGCCGGGCGAGAGATAGTCGATCCCGGCCTGGACAAACAGGCTTGATTCGAGGATGTGCCATCCGTCGTACACAAAACACCCCGGGGAGCTGCCGCGTAGGGACTCGGGAGTCATTCCCACGAACTCGGGATGGTTCGTCGCGACGAAGACGCAGGACGCGTCACGCACGCAGTCTTCCAACGTCGTCGCGGGCGCGGAGCCGAGCTCCTCCCTCAGCCGGTCCGATGGAACCCACGGGTCGTAGCAACCGACCTCCAGTCCTCGCTGGACGAGCTCCGTGATGATCGACCGCACGGGCGTGTTGCGGGTGTCCCCCGTCGCGCCCTTGAAGGCATACCCGAGGACCGCTACTCTCGCGGGTTCCCTGGCCTTTCGTCGAGCAAGTTCCTGGACGATGACCTCGACGATGTACGAAGGTACTGCCTCGTTCACTCTACGGCCCGCTTGTGGCAAAGATACCTTCACGTCGAGCGAGGCCGCATAGTCAGCAAAGAACCATGGATCCTTCGTGAGACAGCTACCGCCAACTCCGATTCCCGGGTGGAGGAAATTTACGTTTCCGGATCCTTTGTGAAGGGTGTTGGCCGCCCGGATGACCTCGAGGGCATTCACCCCGATGCGTTCACACAGACGGGCTAGTTCGTTGGTCAACGCGACATTCAGGTCAATCCATAGGTTGTCCGCGAGTTTGACCAACTCTGCCGCTTCGAGCGAGTCGACCAAAACGGTCGCGAGCCCTGCCGAGCGCCAGAACTCTTCCGCGGCTCGCGCGCTTTTCGGATTGATTCCCGAGACCACCACGGGGAGCGCGGGAACTTCCCGGAGCGCGTTGCCCTCGGAGAGGCGCTCGGGGCAGTAGGCGAGGTCGAAATCGGTACCGGCCACGAGTCCGCGTTGCTCCAGGATCGGGGCGATGAGCCCTCGCGTCGTACCGGGGGGGACGGTCGACTTTGCGATCACCAGCTGCCCCTTCCTCAAGTAGGGAACGATGTCGGAAGTGACCTGTGTGAGCGCCGATAAGTCCGGGGTCGCCCCTCGGCCCAGAGGTGTACCCACGGTCACGATGATCACCGCAGCCCCACCCACCCCGTCGTGCGAACTCGTGACCGTGATACTCCCGTTCTTGAGGAGGGGAAGTAACGTCTCGGCGAGACCAGCCTCCCGGATGTGGATCCTCCCCTCGTCGAGCGACCGAACGACCTCCGCCTGCGATTCAATGGCGGTAACCGGAAACCCTCTTCCCGCCAAATACGCGCCGAGGATGGTCCCGACGTAACCGAATCCCACAATCGCGACTCGGGGGCGGGCCCCCGCGATGCCCGATTCGGCCGGACTCTCGCGCATGTTCGAGTTCAATGCCCTACTAGCAACGCCTTAAAAGTGGTGTCTCGCGCCCCCGGCAGGTGGCGGTTCGTCCGGCAGATCTGACGTGCTTCATCGCCACACCTCCAAGTTCTGGGAGGGACCCGCCAATCTCACGGCATCGTCGATCCGGAAATCTCCTCCGGGCAGCTCGAGCGACCGCGCTCGGGTGAATCCCAAGGTTCGCAGTGCCGTGAACCTGAGTTTCGCGCCTGTTACGTAACTTCCGCTCGCTGATCGCCCTTTCCCCGTCAGCGGAGGCTTGGCCGGTCGAGAGGAAAGCTCATGTACGGAGTTACGTAATTACGTAAGTGATTGACGTGAC
>JBAUZT010000024.1:0-9404 GCA_049585415.1 Thermoplasmata archaeon
ACGGCATCTCGTTTGATTTCTTGTCCTCCCCCTACTAGAATGCTTTACTTCGGGGGGTTCCCCTTCCTTGCGGAATGTCCCTTGCGGGACCGGAGTTCCGATTCGGTGATCGGTGGATCACAGGTTCCTTGCGCCTACCCACCGCTTATCGCAGCTTGGCACGACCTTCATCGGCGCCCGAGCCCAGCCATTCCCCAACTGACAGTAGTCAGCTACACTAATGGCGCTTGACAAGCGTCCAGAACGCGTGTGATCGGCGTCATCGGCCCGTCCGCCAGGGGCGGTCGGACCCTCGCCCTTCCCCGGTGAGGCCGTAAGCCTCCGCGGGTGCACGTACCGACCGACGGGCAACGCCCTGGCACGGCCTCCCTGGGACAGGGCTTTGCTACTTAACGACTTCGAGACGGACCGTCGCGTCGCGAGCGACTAGACCCGGGGCGTCGCCCAGAGCGTGGCGCGGTGGTGGGGTCCTTCATACCGGCTTGCCGCGAACCGGCACTGTCCTTCCGCGTTCGGCTCACATCCGCCGCAGTTCCGCTCGGCCGGGACCGGCGCACGAACGTTGTCGTCCCGCACCTGGCGGAGCACGGCCTTGAGCCATCCCTGCTCGGCATCCCCGTACGGGATCCGGACCCAGCCCTCGTGGATCCCGCCGCCCTTTTCGTCGCCATACAGCACGATCCCGTAGGGAACCTTGCGGGCGAACGCAGCCTCGACGAGGCGGCACTCGGCGATCGACTGCACGGTGTCGAACAGGCGGCCGTGGGCCTCGTGGTATCCGACAAAGAGGTGCGTCTCCTTGTACTCCACGGGAACGAGCGAGCCGTCGGCGCGCTGGACGATCAGGTCGGGGCGGCCCGCGATCCCGAGCTCGCGATCGACGAGCGTGCGCCCGCCGTTGCGGAATCGGGGGTCGAGGCGGACCCTCTCGGGCGGGAACAGCATCGGGAGGTCGTCCTCCGCCTCGTCCTCGTACACGAGGAGGTCCCGCTCATCGAGGTCGAGCCGACCCTCGGTGACCACGACGTGGCCCATCGGCGGGGAGAACATCGGGGAGTGGCGCAGCGGGACGACGTCCGGTGGGGTCCGCACGGTGCCGGGGCCGCCCGTCAAGGTCCGAGCGTGCTCGGCGCGGATCAGCTCCATCTCGTACGGACACCGGAAGTAGGCGACGAGGTCGTGCGGCGTGAGGTGCTCGGCGACCGGCAGGGGGGTCGGGGACGCTAGCATCGGCGGAGGCCCGGATTCGTGGGCTATGAAGGTTCGGCTCGACGGGTATTCAAATCCCGGCCGCCCGGCGTACGGTCTCGCAGGCGGAGGACGAGAGCGGCGAGCGGTCGAGCAACACCCCGAGGAGCTCGTGGTCGGGCCCCAGCTTCGCTACTAGAGCCCCGATGATCCCGACCCGGTCCGCGGCCCTCTCCTCCGCCGCCCGGACGAGGGCGTACTCGGGCCGGGAAACGCGGATCGAGTGGCCGTGGAAGGCGGCGGAGAGAAGTCGGGCCACGCCCGGCCGAGGGCTCCACTCGGAGAGCGCGTCGTCGAGCACCGGTTCGAGCGGGATCGCCCACTCCACCCGAGCACCGCTCGCGAACGTGCCGACGAACGCACGCGCGCCGCGGACGATCCCTAGCAGCGGCCAGTCGGTCGTGCCGAGCGGTTCGATGAGGTAGTCGGCGAGGGCCGTGGCGAGGCGGTCGACCCCCAGCCGACTGACGCCGAGGTCGATGTCGTTCGGCGCGACCCGAGCTCCGAGGACCATCGCGGCGGTGGACCCGCCTACGTACCAGTCCTCGTCGTCGATCTCCGCCGCACGGGCGATGCGCTCGACGACCTCGGCGAGCGCGTTCTCGATCACGACGGGCGCCCCGGCGTACGCCTGGTCGATCATCGTCTGGAGCACGAACCGATTCCGGTTGTACGTCTGCCGCACACGGGGGGTCTCGGCGAACGGGAGAAGGAATCGACGGTGCCAGCACTGGGGCCCCCCGAACTGGCACGGCGAGGGTGGGTGGGTGAACCCGAGCGCATTGAGCGGACCTTTCGGCGGGCCGTTCGCGTCCTGCCCTCCTTCCTGGGCATGATAGGTGAAGGTGGTCCGATCGCCGTCGCGGTCCGTGCTCAACTGGTGCAGGTAGCCCGCGCCCAGGTCCGGTCCGGAGAGCATCTCACTCCGCATCGGTCCCCCCCCGCCCGACCACTCCGGGGCGGGCCCGTCTAGGTCGGGGGCGGCCGGAGCTCGAGCGCGTCGGGGAGCGGCGTCCGTCCGGTGGTCACTTCGAGCCGTCCGTCCTCGCGCTTCGCGTGGAGGTACTCCCCGCTCGCGAGCGATTTCCATGGGCCGGCCCGGCGGTCGAACGGTTCGCTGCCGACGACGACGCGACGAGCGTTCGCCTCGTACGCCATCTCGAAGTAGCGGCGACGATCATCGAGCAGCCCGCTGCCGTGGTCTCCCGTCCACTGGGCGAATGCATAGAGCTCGTCCGGACCCCGCGAGAAGATCACGTTGAGCGCGGAGAACGGCGGAAGCTCAGGACGGCCCATCGCCTCCCAGACCCGGACGAGGTCCTCGACCGTCCGTACGTAACCGACCAACGGGTCTCCATGTTCCTCGGTGTTGCGGACGAGGAGCCAGAAGAGGACCTCGCTGTCGTTCACACCGCGGACCTTCGATTCGTGCAATCCCAGGAACGGTCGGGTCTCGACCGGGAAGGGGATGCCGCCGTTGTGCACGAAGAGCGTGGTATGGGTGTCGAACGGCTGCGAGTTCGCGAGCCCGATCAACTGCTCGTGCGACAGATGCATCGGGTTGCTGGCATGACGAAGGTGGCCCAGCACGAGCGGTCCGGACGCGTCCTTCGCGGCCTGGACGAACCGCTGCCGCTCGCCCTCGTGGGAAGCGCAGCCGGTGCCCTTCTCAATCCGGGCACGACCACCGTCGGTCAGCCAGGCGACCCCCCAGCCGTCCTTCTGGGCGGTGTCCGGGGAGACGTTCGACTGGGCGAGGAGCGAGCGTTCGGAGCGAACGAGCCACGGTTCCGCGGGCTCGTCATCGAGGCTCAAGAGGCCGAACAGGCGACACATCGGGGGGCCCACGGCGGCGGCGTAGATAAGCCTCCAGCGGCCCCGGTGCGCAGGTGGCGCGTGCGTAAGCAACTCTTTTACTCTCACCGGGCGCTAGTCGGGTAGGTTCCGCCCATGGTCACGATCGAGGTCACTCCCACCGCCCGGGAGCAGGTGATGAAGATCATGGAGAAGCAGGGGAAGCCCGGCGCCGCCCTGCGGATCTACGTCGAGGGGGGCGGATGCTCCGGCCTCACCTACGGCATGTCGTTCGACAAGCGCGAGACCGGCGACGAGGTCGCCTTCGAGGGCCAGGGGCTCACGGTCGTGGTCGACAAGGCGAGCGCCCCCCTCCTCGAGGGGCTCAAGGTCGACTACCTGCTCGGTCTCGAGGCGTCCGGGTTCAAGATCTACAACCCGAACGCGAAGGAGACCTGCTCCTGCGGCAAGTCGTTCTCCGCATAGACGCGACGTTCGTGACGCGGTTGCTTTATACCACCGACCCGGTACGATGGTCAGGGTAGCGTAGGAGGGCCCTAGGAATGAGCGATAGTAATAGCAACATCAAATTGGAAGTAACCCGGGAAGCGCAGGACCAGGTTCGGGACCTCATGAAGAGCCAGACCCCCGGTACCGCGGTACGCGTCTTTCTCCAGTCCGGCGGCGGCGGCGGCGGTGGCTGCGGCTCCGGCGGCGGGGGATGCGGTTGCGGTAGCGGCGAAGGGGGCGGTGGGGGACCGTCGTTCGGGATGGCCTTCGACAAGCCCCGCAATGGGGACCAGGTCATCAAGGTCGATGGGTTCTCGATCGTCGTCGACGACCTGAGCGCCGAGATGCTCAACGGAGCTCGGATCGACTTCGTCCAGGACCTGAACGCCACCGGTTTCAAGATCAGCGCACCGAGCCTTCCGTCCTCGAAGGAGGGCCCCGGCGGGGCCCCCGGCGAAGCGGCGGGTGGTTGCGGGTGCGGTGCCGGTGGGTGCGGGTGCGGCTAGGCCGCCCCGGTCCAACCCTTTCTTCTCTTTCTCTCGAGTACCACCGAGCGACGGTTCCGTTCGCTGGCCCGATCTGACCCGGCTAAGCTACGGACCCTTCGCGTTCGGCATGGCCTCCGGCCGCAGTGCCGGTTCCACCACGGAAGGTCCCGTTGGCGTCGGGGAGCCGCGGGGTGCGACGCGCTCGGTGTGAAAGTACTGTCCGCCCCGGAGCGCGGAGACCGTAGCGCCCACGAGCGTGAGCCCTGCCGCGAAAAGGAACGCCTCACTCAGCGCGCTCCCGAACCCGGGCGCGACCGTCGCGGCAAAGAAGTGCGGCGCGAGCAGCGCTTGCTGGGTTGCCGGCGAGAGCGGCACCCAGCCCGGGACTGTCGGCGCCACCTGCAGCAGTTGCTGCATCGGGTTCACCCCGAGGAAGGCCCCGAACAGTGCTCCGGTAGGGTTCGCGGCGATCAACTGCCCGAGGATCGTTCCGTCGGACGCCGGCACGCCGGCCCCGCTCAGCACGGATTGCGCACCGTTCCCGAGACCGTGGCTGAGCCCGACGATGACGACCGTGAAGAAGATCGCGAGCGAGAGCTGCTGGCCGGCGTTCTGGAGCGTCGTGAGCATCCCCGACGCGGCGCCGCGGTTCTCGGCCGGTACCGAGCTCATCACGCTCGAGGCGTTCGGTGCGGCGAACATTCCCATCCCGCAACCGTTCACGAACAGGAGCAGCCCGACCTGCCAGTAGGTGAAGTCGACCGGCTGGAGCGCGAGCCCGATGAACGCCCCTGCCGCAAGGACCATTCCGACGGTGGCGAGCGTGCGCGCGCCCCGCCGGTCGGAGAGGTATCCGCTCAGGGGCCCCGCGACGAGGAAACCGGCGATCAACGGCGTCATCATGATGCCGGCCCAGAACGGTGTCGTCGCGAAGCTGTAGCCGTGCAGGGGCAGCCAGATCCCCTGGAACCAGATCACGAGGAGCAGCATCATCCCTCCGCGGGCGAGCGAACCGAGCAAGGTCGCCGTCGCGCCGGCGGCGAACGCCCGGATCCGGAAGAACGAGATGCGGAACATCGGGTCGGGGACCCGGGACTCGATGAACACAAATGCGACGAGCGTCGCCAACCCGCCGACGATCGCGCCGATCACCCACGGCGAGCCCCAACCCATGCTGGAGCCGCCGTACGGCAGCAGTCCGTAGGTGATCCCGACGAGCAGCAGGGTCAGGCCGACGGCGAACGAGAGATTGCCGAGGTAGTCGACCTTCTGATTCGCGGCGCGCGTCGAGGTCTCCCGGAGGCTCCGGTAAGCCCAGATCGTGCCCGCGACCCCGACCGGTACGCTGACGAGGAAGATCAGGCGCCAGGTCGGTAGGACGAACGGACCGAAGTGGAGGTCGGGGACCGCGGCCAGCGTGCCGCCGACCACGAGGCCGAGCAGCGAGCCACCGATGAACGCGATCTGGTTGACGCCGATCGCCTTTCCGCGCTCACCGGGTGGAAACGCGTCGGTGAGCAACGCGAGGGAGTTCGCGAACAGGAAGGACGCACCCACCGCCTGCACGAGCCGGAACACGACCAGCGCCCATGCGCCCGTCGCGCCGGACCACGGCTCGACGAACAGGAGAATCGAGCCGGTCGAGAAGATCGCGAAGCCGAAGTTGTACATCCGGGCGCGTCCCAGCATGTCGGACAGGCGACCGACCGTGACGAGCAGCGTCGCCGTGACGACCCCGTAGCCGAGGAGGAGCCAGAGCAGTATCGGGAAGTTCGACGCCTCAAAGGGGTTCACGCCGAGGCCTCGGAACACGACCGGGAGGGCGATGAGGAGGATCGAGCCGTCGATGGACGCCAGCAGGCCCCCCAGGGTGGTGTTGGAGAGGACGGTCCACTTGTACTCCATCAATCTCCCCGACTAAGATCCGGGCGGACGCCGTGGGGCGTGGGAAGGTGCCGGCACAGAGATCTCGGTCATCGCGACGGAACGGGCCTTCGGTCTCGCGAACTTACAATACGACTTCTAATCAAATCGACCGTGCCCCCGGATCGCGGCCCCCGAGGTAAGTGGGCCCGGACGGATTTGAACCGTCGATCGACCGGTTATGAGCCGGACGCTCTTGGCCGAGCTAAGCTACGGGCCCATCGAAAACGATCCGAAGGCGCCGCCGAGCGGAGTTTGGGGACGACGGACGGATTCCGTCGGCCTTTCGAACCGCTGACCTTTCGGTTAACAGCCGATCGCTCTGCCGCTGAGCTACGGCGGCACCGGCGGCGCCGAGCCAGCATCGCGCTAATAGCCTTTCCGACCCGGGGGCGGTCGCGCGTCGTGCTCGGCGACCCGTTCCTTCAGTTGACGCACGAGCACCGTCATCCGGTCGAGGCTTTTGTCGAGGTTCGTCCAGAACTCCCGGGCTTTCTCGGTGACGACCGCGCCGTCGGCCGACGGCTGGATCACGCCCTCCCGTTCGAGCAGGTGGAGCGAGTAACGCGTCTTGTGGATGGGGAGCCGGAGCGCCTCCGAAAGCCGGATGATCCCGGTCGGCGGGCTCTTCGACAGCTTCTCGACGATGTCGACGTTGCGCGCGAGGAGGTCGAGCTCCTCCACGATCCGGTCGACCAGCTGGGCTCCGTCGCCCCCGGGCTCCGCGGCGACCCCGGGATCTCGCTCGGAAGGCTTCTCTGCGGGCATGGGCGCTTCCCCGACCCCCGAGGGCTTACTTGAACGTTGAGGAGGCCCGAGCGAGGCTCAGCACTGTAGACCGGAGGCTACACCTCTGCGAGACCGGAGTGCCGCGGTGCGACGATTCGCTCCTGTCGTCCGACGACCAGCCGACTTTTCGCGACCACCTGGACTCTTGAAGGCGGACCCGCCGCCCTCCGGACCGGGATTGCGGACTCGGGCGGTCTGCCTCGCGGTCGACCTACACTGGGGGGATGGGAGAGAAGGAGAGGACCTTCACCACCTTACCCGCGTCGTTCAGCAGTGAGACGTCGATTCCGTGCAAGGGGGCGCACCCCTCCCCGAAATCGGTGGTCCAGGAGTCCATCACCCAGCCGTGGTGGTGGGCCAGTACTTTCGCGGTGCACCGCAGTTGGGGAAACTGCGACCGAGCCTGCGCGATCATTTCCAACTGGGCGTCAATCCCTCGGTGCTCGCCGTACGGGCTAGTGACCTCGGTCGCTTCCGTACAGGTCGACTCGATCAACCGTCGACGAGCGTCCGGGTCGTCCGTGTTCCAAGCGCCGATCATCTGTTCGACGATCCGCTCTACATCCATCGGCATCCCTGCCGCCGAACTCGCATCGTCGTGCATAAGCCCACACTCAAAGGTCGAAGCATCCTCCCGTTTCCCGGAGGGGGAGACCGAGGACGGGCCCGCCGGGACTCGCTCGATGATTTCCTCCCCAGGATGCGCGGTACTATCGGGAGGGGGCCGCCAAGGATTCGCTACGGCTTGCCTGCCGAGGATGGTTCAGATGGTGGAGAGATCCCTGTACGCCGTAGGCCGGGGCCGAAACGCCACAAAGACGACCTCGTCCCCGACGACCCGATACAACCCCCGATAGCCCCTCACGCGCATGGTCCAAAGGCCGCGCCCTCCTTTGAGGGCATGAACATCGAGCGCGCCCGAAACGGGCCGAAAGGGTGACCGTGAGAGCTCGCCGAACCCGGTATCGAACTGACGGCGAATCGCCTTCGGAAGGCGCAGCAGTTCGTTCGCGGCCGATCGAGTGAATACGATAGCGTACGCCACTTCAATACGCTCTGCGTTTGCGAAGCTCTCTCAAGGAGATCCGGGGCTCCTGTCGGAACCTACGATCCATCTCGTCCAGGAACTCCCGGGTGGGATACTCTTCGATGAATTCGAGGATCACATCCCCGTATGACTTTCCCCGGGTCTTGTACTTCGACAAGGCCTCACGGACGAAGACAGGGACGGTGATGGTGGTAGCCGATGTGTCCGACGCCACGAGCAGGTCAGCGCAATTGGTTGTATAATTGCTTCGCCGAAGGCGTCATCCATGCGTTTGGAGTCGTCGAGTAGATCGAAGCTCCCTTGGAACCGTCACGAAGACTCTCGCTTCGGGATGCGTCCCGGAGCCCGGGCGTCGCTCCTCGTTAGTTCAGGGTTTGTCGAGACCCATGGCTACGCCAGATCCGGAATAGATTCGCGAGACAGCAGCACCTTCAGGGTTCGAGGTTGGCCGGGAGTTCGAGAGAGATAGCCCTGCCCTTCAAGCTGAAGGATCATTCGATGGGCGGATGGCCCCCGCACGGAGAAAAAGTCGGCTATCTCGTTCTCCGAGGGCGGTCGCCGGTGGATCATCGTGTAGTAGTGGATGTAGGCGAGGTACTGCCCTTGAGTGCGCGTGAGCGCCCGAGCCACGGCCGGAACCCCGTCCAGAAGCAGCGTTCGGTCCGTTTGAGCTTCTCTAGGATCGACCGGAGGGCGGTGCCCGCTATCAGTCCTCCATGGGTGATGCAATCTCGCGCTCCCGCCGGGCTCTGATGAGAGTGTCCCACGCCTCCTCCCAGTCAGGAACGCCGGTGGTTACCTCGGTCACCGGTGTTACGGGCCCGCCGGGACTCCCGCGATGATTCTGGCGGGGGGATGCGTCCCGCCTCCGAACAAGGGCTGGCAGAGATTGCATCGCGACTCTGACCGGCCACCGGGTCACGACCGCTACGGATGTTTCAATTGTTTACGCTTCGAATATCTAGCCCCAGGGACCTACAATCATCTCGGAAGATGGTCGGCGTCCTAGGCAACAGGAGGACGCTCCTCGGGGATCCTCCAGCGGGGACGATCTGTGAAACTACCCGCAGCATACGAGGGGAGAAGTCCCCTGCTAAATCGAGGAGCGCGGAATCGGTTCCATGATCGAGCGCGATACTGAGGCTACTCGACCTGCGGTTACCGAGTCGGAGGTCCCACGAGTCCCTCATGCAGTGTATCCCAGCTCCGGACGAAGAAACCTCGGCACGGATTTGGACCGGTTGCTCGAGCTTCTGCCGGCTGGGCCAGCGCGTGAGTTTGTTCGGAGTCTCCCACGTCGGGCCGACAAGTGGGAGCTCCTCTCGAATCTCGAAGCCCTGGTGCGGTTGCTCCAGTCGAGAGAATGTCTGTAAGTATTCACGTTCCTGGAGCGCCTGGTAGCCCAACCCCTTCGGAGTGCCAATCGACTTCCAGCGCGCGCCCGTTGACCCGGACCAAGGTGCGGAAGCCGGGCAGTAGGAGGGGGAGCGTGGAAACACCGGTCAATAATTGGAGTACATCCAAATGCCACGCTTCGAGCCCTCGCTTGCTTTTCTTTCTCGCCTGAGCGCCTTTGCTTGGACCAACTTCTCAAGCGGGTCGGT
>JBAUZT010000025.1:0-23259 GCA_049585415.1 Thermoplasmata archaeon
TGAGGTCGAGGCGAAGGCCGAGGTGCTGGGCCGACTCCACCGAGAATGGCCGACCCCAACCGTTGAGGAGAAAAAGGAAGGAAATGGTTAGCCGCAACCCCACCCGCTTTCACGGGAGGGGTTGGGAACCGCGGACTCCCAGGGTCCGGGAGCGGTCGGGGTTCGAACTAGGGACTCCCTGGCCCGCCGGGAGGAGGCGGTGCCGGATAGCCCGGGGCACCCATGTACGGAGGGGGCGTGGCGGCCGGAGGCTGGCGTCGGCGCCGCGAGCGCATGACGAGCGCAACGGACACGCCGACGATCACCAGGACCACGACGACCGCCACGATGATCCACATCCAGGGGTACCCCGCGCTCGAGCTGCTCGAGCTCGAGGTGAGGATCCCGCTGTACTGGGACTGAGCGACGCTCACGGGTTCAGGGCCGGCGCTCAACTTGATGTTGGGGGAGGTCGCTCCCGGCTCCGAGATCGGAGAGGTGATGCTTCCGGTGGACAGGCTGGCGCCGACGAATCCGACCCCGCCCTCGTAGTACGCCGACTCGTTCCCCCCCGCACTCGTCTGGCTCGGGAGCGTGGCGGCCGGCATCAACGGGGACTGCGGCTCCGCGAGGTCGCCGACGATCCCTGCGAAGAGCCCCACCGGGAAGAGGACGTAGCCGTCCGAGGCGCTGAACTCATCACCGGTGCTGAAGGTCAGCAGGATCACCTGCGCCGTCACCGAAGTGGGCGGGTTCACGTAGTTGTCGACCAGGGTGTACGTCCCCAGGTCGGTACCGTTCAGGAAAAGCGTCCCACTGGGAGACACCGCCGCGGAAGACCAGTCGCCGGAGCTGTTCGATTGGCCGTCAATGCTGTAGGACAGACTGAAGCCGCTCGTGTACCCGCCGCTCGCCGAGTAGCTCGCGTTCGACATCCAAGCATCGCCCGGCACGGGGCTGAGCGGGACAAGTCCTAGCGGCGTGGCGAAGCTGATCTGCGAGGTCTCGTTACCCCCGATATCGAAGTTCAGGTTCTCCGACTCCGCCGGCGAGCCGTCCTCGGCAGGGACGTTGATGTTGGCCGAGCCCGAGAAGTTGTAGAGCTCGGACGACCAGGCATTCGTGATCGCTTGGGCGGCGACGTTCGCCGGGCTACCGGTCCCGGCGGTCAGATCGACCGTTCCCGTGGTCAGGTTCGTGAATCCGACACCGTACTCCTTCCCGTTCAGGTTGAGACCGAGCGAGGCGGTTTGGCAAGGACTCGCGTTGGCCGTGTAGCATTCCGACAGCGAGAAGCTGGCCGTGGCCCCGAGAGCGGCTTGGGCCTCCTCCTCGGTCTGGGTTGAGGAGACGTTCGTCTGGGTGTAGATGACCGCCCAAGAGATGTTGTAACTCTCACTGAGGCTGAGGCTCGAGAATCCCGTCGTGTTCCCCGCCCCGAGGCAGGCGGCCGGGGTCGTGCAGCTGATCGCCGCCGAGGCGTATCCGCCGAACGCCCACTGTTCCGTGGAACCGCTGGCCGGATTCAGGGCTGCGCTCGGACTGGCCGAGCGGGGAGCGGAGACCAAGAAGACACTCGAAAGGACCAGGGCGAGCACCATGCCCACCGCGATGCCCAAACTCAACCCGATCAACCTGCGCTTACCCTTGTTCGAAATCGACATGCCCGGCCTCTCGAGTGGAGCCACCCCATGGGCAATAAAGCTACCCTCGAGGGGCGCGACGGCCAAAGTTCTTGAAGAGTTCCCTGCCGAGGGGCCGAGGAGCGTTTCGGCTCACTTCGAGCCGACGGGGGACGGGTCCGCGATCCTCACCAGTTGTTTCCCGACATTCTCGCCCGAGAACATTCGGGAGAGGGCCCGGGGCGCGCTCTCGAGCCCCTCGAGGACGTCCTCCTTGGACTTCAATCGCCCCGACGCGAGCCATTCCTGGAGGACGGGCATTGCCTCGGGGAATCTCGGGGCATAGTCCTTGCCAAGAAGGCCTTCCATTCGCCCATTGCGCATGATCAGGCTGCCATAACCGGTTGGCCCGGGAGGCTGCTCCTTTTCCAGATACCAGGACGTTAAGCCGCAGAGCACCACTCGGCCCTTGGAACGCAGCCGGGCGAGCGCCATGTCCAGCATCGGCCCGCCGACGTTATCGAAGTAGATGTCGATCCCGTCGGGGCACAGCGCGTCGAGGCGCGCGGCCACGTCCTCGGTCCGGTGATCGATCGCCGCATCCAGACCGGCCTCCCCGACGAGCCAGCTGCACTTCGCAGGACCGCCCGCTATGCCGATCACTCGGAGCCCGTGGATCTTCGCTATCTGGCACGCAATCGACCCTACTCCGCCGGCCGCGGCCGATACGACGCACGTCTCCCCGGAAACGGGTCGTCCAATCTCCTCCATGCCAAAGTAGGCGACCATGCCGGTGACGCCCAGAGTCCCGAGGGCAAGACGGGGGGCTACCCCGGGGGGCACCTTCGTGGTCTCGAAGTACCCGTGACCTTCCGTGAGCGAGTAATCCTCCCACCCGGAGTAGCCGTGGAGCAGGTCGCCCGGTTTGAACTCGGGGTGGTGGGATTCGAGCACCTCGGAGACCGCGAGCCCGCGCATGGGGGTCCCAAGCGCGACCGCGCCGGGCTGGCCCGGCCGCTCGATGATCAGGACCTGAGTCGGGTCGAGGGAGAGCCACAGATTCCGGACGAGCGCTTGGCCGGGCCCGGGGGAGGGGATCGGGCTCTCGGCCCAGCGAAAGTTCGACTCCCCCACCGAGCCCTCGGGAGGAGTGACGACGATCCATTGTCGGTTGATCTTTGCATCCATCCGATAGTCCTCTGGAGTCACACGGAACCGATACTTGGCAGCCGGGATGCAACGCGGAGCTGGTTATCAACATTCATGGCGGCCGAGGCGGGCCTCGGTGGTTTTTCGCAAAGGGCCTGCCTGCGTCGCGTCCGATGGTTTATCCGACTCGATGGTGTGCGGCTGGAGAGTAAGTCACCATGAAGGTCGGAACGATTCGGCAGACCGTCACACTTCCCGGTGCTCCGCGAGAAGTGTATGACGCGCTGATGACCACAAAGGGCCACCGCGAGTTCACCGGTGCCGAAGCGAGAATCAGCCCGAGGGTGGGAGGGAAGTACATGGCATGGGGAGGGTACATTCATGGCACGAATCTGAAGCTCGTCCCAGGAAGGACGATCTATCAGACCTGGAGGCCCACCGACAAGACGTGGCCCGCGGGCTACTACTCGAGGGTTCGATTCTCCCTCGCGAAGTCCCCACGAGGCACACGGGTGACGTTCACGCACTCCCGCGTCCCCGCGGAACACGTAGGGCATCTATCCAAGGGATGGAAGGTCAGTTACTGGTCGCCTCTTCGCAAATACCTGGGTCACTAGGATCGACTCCGGTCTAAGGGTCCGGTTCGACCGACTTCTACCGAACCTGCCTCGGGTCCCCCCGGCTTCGGTTTTGTACGTCACTCACATCCCCAGGTTCGATGCGATTGCCCGGGGGTACGGGTTCCGCCGCGATCCCACCCCAGCCGACTCAGGCCTTCCTTAGCTCCCGCGCACCGCGGCTCGCGCTCCTCTCGGCCGGCATCGGCGCCCTGCTCGTGGTTCTCGGAATCCTCTCGGCCTGGACCTCACCGGCCGAATTCTATCGGGATTCGTTTTCGGGGTATGACCCACCGTTCGATGCCGTCTCCGGGCTCCTCTTGCTCGCCCTGTCCTTCCGGATCCGGGACCGGAGCCCGGTCGCCTGGCTCTTCTCCCTCCTGGCCCCGGTGCTGACGGTCGGCACCGCCGTGCTGAGCCCGAACCCCTACTCCCTCGTGTCGGCGGTGGCCGCGACCGCGCTCGTCGCCGCCCTTTACCCGTACCGCAGCGGGTTCTACCGCGGCTCGGCGACCGGGCCGGAGGCTACGCAGCTCCTGGTCATCGTCGCGGCGCTCGTCACGATCCTGTTCGGAATGGTGGGGACGCGCTGGCTCGGGGACCAGTTCTCTCCGCCGATCCAAGGCTGGGTCGAATCGCTCTACGTCACGGTCGCTACGGTCTCGACGAACGGCACGAACTACACCCCAATGACCGACTCCGCCCGCTGGTTCAGCACGCTGCTGATCCTCTTCGGCGTGGGCACGTTCTTATCCGCGGTGGTGGTCCTCTTCCTACCGTTCCTCGAGCGGCGTCTCGAACGGATCGCCCAACGTCTGGAACGAGCACAAATGGAGGACCTCAGCGACCATGTGATCATCTGCGGGGTCACCAGCCAAGGCCGTGCCGTGGCGGACTCGCTCCGCGCCCAGGGGGTCCGCGCCGTGCTGATCGCCCCCGACCAGGCCGCGATCGAGCGACTTCGCGCGGAAGGGTATCGGACGCACTTTGGCGACCCGTCCGTGGAGGAAGAGCTCACGGCCGTGGGGATCGGCCGCGCGCGCTCGCTCGTCGCCGCCGACGAATCGGACGCCGCCAACCTTCTCACCGTGATCACGGCCCGGGGACTGCAGCCGAAGCTCCGGATCGTCGCCGTCGGAACCGCGCCGACGAGCCTCGCCAAGCTGCGCAAGGCCGGCGCGGACGAAGCGATCAGCGTCGTCACCGTCGCCGCCCAGCTCGTGAGCGCGGCCGCGCTCGAGCGAGGGCCGGGCGCGGAACCGCGCACCAGCTCGATCGCTCGCTAGGCGGGCCAGTTCCATCGATCGCTGTGGGGTGCCCGGGAAGGGGCACTCCCGCTGCTTAGGATTCGAGGAAGAGCGAAGGAAGAGGTTGGTCTCGGGTCCCGTGCGCTCCGTCGTTACGGGCAGGTGCCGACCGCCGAGCACTCCTGGGCGATCTCCGTCACGCTGTTGAGCGTGATCGTCCCCGCCGCGGGCGACCCGAGGTCGTAGTAGAACGCAAACGTCGCCCCGCCCGCGGGAGGGGTCGCCTGAGTCTCGACGAACACCGTCAGGGTGGTCGTCGCTGCGGCGGTCGATACCGTGAACGCCAGCTCGATCTCGGTGTTCGCGGGCGCGCCCGCGGCTTCCGCGAATTTCCAGAACTGCCCCACATCGCCGGCCACGGCGGCGTTGACTCCATAGTTCGTCGCGGCCGCGGCGAGTACTGTCGGAGTGCCCACTACGACGGACGCCGTGGTCGGGAGGGCGGTCGGCTGCAGCGACACTCCCACATCGGATTCGGTCCACCAGGCGATCGCGCTCGTGGCGTGGTACTGGCCACCGCCCGCGAGCGCTGCTCCATCGGTCACGGTGAACGCCGCCATACCGAATCCGGCGACCACCGCGAGCAGGGCGAACCCTGTCGCGATGTAGACGGTCCTCCGCGCGACTCTCTTTCCCGGTGCGTTGTTGCCCATTTTGGCCGGCTCCGCGGGAGTTTTGCGCGGGTGGGGTAAATAATACTCCCGACGCTCCGGCCGGACCCCGTTCTTGAGGGGGGAACGCGGCACATAGATATAGGCGAATGATGCGCGTTTATGCGCATCGACCTTGCTTCCTCGTTAAGCGCCGTGTTTGCATCATCTCGGGAAAAGCCGCGAGTGCGTTCGCGCCGGAATCCCGGGGCCGCGCTCAGGGACACGTGCCGATCGCCGTGCACGCTTGGACGGTTGCGGTCATGCTCTCGATCGCGAGTCCCGTGGGAGCGAACGCCCCCGCGTCCCAGTAGAAAATGAATGCGAGTGTACCGGCTGGAGCGGCCGCTCTGGTCTCGACGTAGGCGACGATGGTCGTCGCCGCGCCGGAAAGTCCGTCGACGAACGTGATCATGAGCTCGGTCGACCTCGGGGCGGTCGTTAACTCGTCAAATGTCCAGACGACACTCGTCTGCCTTGCCACGGCGGCGTTGATCGCGTAGCTCCGTCCGGCAGCGCGGGGGAGCAGTGTGGGCGCGGTCGCGACGAGCGAGACCGCCGCCGGGACACGGGCGGGTATCGTGCCGAGCTGCGTGCTGCCCCAGGTCCAGTACGCCAACGGGTGCTCGGTGACCGAGGATCCTTGGCCGCTCTCCGTCGATCCGAGCGAGACTTGGGTGCTGAGGCCCGCGGCGACTCCGAACCCGGTCACCGTGATCGCGATCGCAACCAGCACGGCGTACAGCACAATCCGGGGCGAGTGGGGTCCCCCTCGGGTCACGGGCAGGCCCCCACCGCGGTGCACGCTTGGCTGATCTGCGACTCACTCTCGAGCGTGATCCCGGCGGCTACTCCCGCGTCCCAATACAGGTCGAACGCGTGCGTGCCGGTGATCGCGGCCGCCTGGCTCTCCACGTACACCGTGGTCGTCGTCGTATGGGTCGCCGCCCCCTGGGTGTACTCTACCGTGAGGGCAATCTCAATCTCTGCGTTGACCGCCATCCCCACGGTTTCGGAGAACGTCCATTCGACCGCCTCGTGTCCCACGACGCCGGCGTCGATCAGATAGGCCGCGCTCCCGGCTCCGAGCCGGCTCGGCGCCGCTGCCGTGAGACTGGCCCGCGCCGGCACCGGGTTGGGTGTGGCGGCCGATAGCGTGCCCGTTTCTTGGAAATGGGTGAGGAACGCGGTGGGGTGGTGCACTCCGCTCGCCGCGCCAGAGGTGGAAAGGACCGTGAGGCTGGCGGCGACGACCCCGGCACCGGCGATCAAGACGATGACCGCGGCGACGAGCCCCGCGGTGCGGTGGTCGACCTTCGTGGCCGATGTGGCGTGCATTCCTTCTGCTCAACCGCTGAGCCGTGCTTCGTCCGGCTCGCGGTCCCCGGGGCCGTGGCCCCGTCATCGACCAACTTGCGAGGAACGGGTTCTTTAAACCGATGGGTCGAGCTGGAGGGGGATCCTCGGCTCCTCGAGGGCCGCGACCCGGGGCCCGAGCCCCCTCACCTGCCTCGGGCGCGGCCCTGGGGTCCACTAATATGGGCGACCGCTTCGGGGAGCTGGCTCAGGGGTTGCCTTGTCCCGACCGAACGATGCCGTCCGGGGTCCCGTACTCCCTTCGAGTTCCCCGGCCTACGCCCCTGCCCCGATCCTGGCGGACGTCGAGACGCTCCTTAACAACGGAAAGAATGCGGAGGCAATCCGGGTCGCCTACCTTACTGCGGAGGACGACCTGCGGCGGGCCTTCGGACTGAAGCTTCCCCGCCAGTGGACCCACCGCGAGTTTCTCGCGCGGTATCTTCGTCCCGATATGGGCTACGTCACCGTACTGCTTCCAAGGTTGTACGCCTTGTTCGAGCCTGCCCGGTATGGCGACGGGCAAGGTGTGTCCGCGTCGACGTTGATGCCCCTGTTGCGGTCGATCTATCAGGAACCGGCGTTTCGCAGCCTCGGATTGTTGCCCACCGCTGCGACCCCCCAGGTCCGACGCGTCCCCTCCACCGACGCCAAGGGTTCCAAACCAAAGTAGGGGAGGGGGGACCTATTGAACGTTGAATCCTCCGTACTCGCGCTGCTCACCGACCCGAGCTACGGGATTCCCCTCGTGGTCGCGGTCGGCCTCACCGGCGCGATGGCGTGGTGGAGCCAGCTCCGCACCGCGAATCCCCCGAAGATGGCCCCGAGCCTGCCGCCCGAGCTCTGGAGGATTCAGATTGACTCCCGCGCCTTCTTCACGCTGCAAGAGGGGAAGTACCTGGTCGCGGTCGACGGCCTCGGTCGGCGACTCGGTACGGTCGTCAACAACCGGTTTCACGTTCAGATCGGGCAGAAGCGGGACCTCGATGCCCCCGCGGTCGACCACGCCCTCCCCGCACCGTTGACGTTGCGGGGACTCGTGGCGGATCTCAGCCGGGCGTACTACTCTGCGTTTTGGGCCGAACAGCCGGGGTGGCTCGCGGGACGATGGGCGTGGCTTCGGAGACGGAATCAGCGTCGCGCCGCACGGGACTTCCGCCGGATTACCGCGGAACTCGCTCAGGCGTTGCCGGCTCTGGAGTCGTGATGATCGACGAACCCAGCCCGACCGGTGTCGCCGCCGCGCCGGCGGGAGCCGCCAACGGGTCGGTCGACCCGGTGGAGTTGTTCCACCAGCTCACGGCGGCGATCGGCCGAGAGATCGTCGGCTACCAGGACGTCATCCGGGCGCTGATGATCGCCCTCGTATCCGAGGGGCACATCCTGCTCGAGGGAGTGCCCGGGCTCGCGAAGACGCATCTCGTCCGGGCGTTCTCGCAGACCCTCCAGTTGAGCTTCCGTCGCGTCCAGTTCACGCCCGATATGCTCCCCTCCGACATCCTGGGCACCACGATCCTCCGGCCGAAGGACCAGTCGTTCGAGTTCCGGCCGGGGCCGATCTTCGCGAATGTGATCCTCGCGGACGAGATCAATCGGGCTCCCCCGAAGGTCCAGTCCGCGCTCCTCGAGGCGATGCAGGAGCGTCAGGTCACGCTCGACGGGGTGAGCCACCCGCTGCCGAGCCCCTTCCTCGTGATCGCGACGCAGAACCCGCTCGAGCACGAGGGGACGTACCCCCTCCCCGAGGCCGAGCTCGACCGCTTTCTCTTCCGCTGGTTGATGGACTACCCGACCGCCGAGAACGAGGTGGGCATCCTCAAGACGCGCTCTCGAACCCCCGAAGAGCAGCGCGCGCCCGCCGTCCTCTCCCCTCAGGACGTCGATCGAGTGCGCGCGCTCCACGCCGCAGTGTACGTCCACGACGACATCTACGCCTACCTCGCCCGAGTGGTACGCCAGACCCGGGTCGACCGCCGGCTCCTGCTCGGCGCGTCCCCGCGCG
Organism: Thermoplasmata archaeon; assembly: GCA_049585415.1. Lineage (GTDB taxonomy): Archaea > Thermoplasmatota > Thermoplasmata > Lutacidiplasmatales > UBA184 > Lutacidiplasma. The sequence continues at coordinate 8,683 of JBAUZT010000025.1, forward strand.
CGAGCGTCCAATTCCTGATGGCCGCTAAAGCCGCGGCGCTCCTCGACGGCCGCTCGTACGTGCTTCCGGACGACGTGCGCGAGCTCGCCTTCCCCGTCTTCAATCACCGGGTGATCGTCCGCCCCGAAGTGATCGGTCGCACCGCCGGCTCCCTCGGCGCCTCCGGCACGATCGGGCAGATCACCCAGATCCTGGCCGAGGACCTGGACGCCGTGGACGTCCCACACTAGCGAGGGGAAAGTCGTTCGCGGTATGGCGGTCTCGAAGGCGACGTTCACGGGGCGCGGCGCGGGAGCTCTCTCCGCCGGGCTTCTCGTGCTCCTGCTCGCCTTCTACACGACGAACATCCTCGTGTTCGTCGTCGCGGTGTTTCTTCTCGCGTTCGTGCTCTGCGAACTGCTCGCTTTCACGATCACCACGAGAGGATTCGGCCCCGACGCCTTCTCCGTCGAACGGGTCGAGTGTAGTTCGCTGGTCGCCGTCGGCGGGGCGGGGCTCCTCTCGCTCCGGGTGACGTCGCGGCTCCCGGGGGGATTCTACGCCGAGGTCAGCGACACGGTCCCCGGACCGCTCGCGGTCCGGGAGGGGGACCCGCATCTGCTCACCTGGTGGACGGGCGGAGAGACGCTCACGATCGCCTACGTCGTTTCGCCGGACCTCCGGGGCCTCTTCGACGTAGGCCCCACGCTCGTCGTCGCCCACGACCCGCTCGGGTTCGCGTTCAAGACGGCCCGGCTCGAGAACCCCTGGACCGTGGAATCGATGGTGGAGTCCGCCACGCCGTCCCTCGGGCACCCCACCCGGCTCGCGAGCCTGATCGTGGGTCAGACGTCGCTCTCCGCCCCGGGCGCGGGGTCCGACTTCCGGGGCCTTCGGGAGTACGAGCCGACGGACGAGCTGCGCCGCATCGCGTGGACCCGGAGCGGCCAGGGGAAGATGTACGTCCGGGAGAACGAGCGCGAGAGCCAGCAGGACCTCGTGGTGCTCCTCGATGTTGGCCGAGGCATGGCGACGGGTTCCGGCTACGAGAATGCCCTCGAGAAGGCGATCGAGGCCGCCGCGCGCGTCCTGCGGCTCGCCTTCGACGAGGGGGGACGGGGAGGGCTCGTCGTCTACGGCTCGCGCGTCCTCGCTTACGTCCCGCCCGGCCGAGGCTCTAGCCACGAGTTCCGGGTCTTCCGAGAGCTCACCGGGGCCGAGCAATCCCCGACCGCCTCGTCGCTCGCGGGCGCGCTCGACTATCTGCGGCTCCGCCTCGACCGACCGACCTCCCTCTTCGCGTTTGGCTCCCTGACCGAGGACCTCTCGAAACTCCTGACGGCTTCCGCTACGCTCCAACCGGCCGGGCACCGTCTCTATGCGATGGTGCCGGAAGCGGGACGGATGTACGGAGAGATCACCGACCCGTCGCACCGCGACGCGTTCGAGATGCTGGTCGAACCCGAAACCCGCCGGGCGCGTCGTGCGGGGACGGCGCTGGCGTCGACCGGCGCCGCGGTCGGCTTCTTCGGTAAGGACGACGCGATCGGGGCGGTCGTGGCGCTGTACTCGAGCCATACGGGGGCCCGACGATGACGACGATCGTGCGGCCGCTCGCGTTCTCCCTCCTCGCCCTACCTTTCGCGTGGGCGACCGCGGTCGTTCTCTCGGATTTCTCGCGCGCCGCTTTCCCGGTCGTCGTGATCGCCTGGGCGGTCTGCGCCACGTTCTCGGTGGCGGCGACCCTCCGTCCGCAGTACCTCGAAGCGTGGGGAATCGGCGTCCTCGCAGTGCTCGTGGCCGCCGCGGCACTGACGAGCCTGGTCGGCAGCGTGGGACCGGAGCTCGGCGCGGGGATCCTCCTTGGAGTTCCCTGGATCCTGGTCGGCTACGTCGCGCGGCCCGCGTCGTCGCTCGGACTCCGGTTCGTCGCCTATGGCATCGGAGCGACCGCGGGGTTGATCCTTCTCACGACCCCACTCGAGGTCGCGGCGGGCAGCGGGGGGATGAGCGGGGTCAGCTTCCTCCGCGGCGTTTTCACGGTCATCGCGGACCAGAGCCAGGTGCTCGGCGGCCTCGTCCCCGGCTCGGCGGTCCCTACTCTCCCGCTCCACAACTTCTTCGACCCCGTCTACGCGGGCCTCACCGCGGCGTCGATCCTGGGACTACTGCTCGTCACGGTCCGGCCCCAGACCGGGCCGGGGGCGCCGCTCCCCCTCGCGATTCGGCTACGGCGGGAGGGGCCCGAGGCTCGAACCCTCCCGCTCGCGTACGGGTTCTCCGGTGCTCAGCAGGCGATCTTCTTCGAGCGCTCGTCGGCCGAGCCCCCGCTGACCGCCTGGCCGCCGGGCCTCGTCTCCGTGCTCGCGGGGGCGGTGGGGGCGAGCCTGTTCCTGACCGTCGCCTATCTGTACCCGCTCTCCGCGCTGCTGGTCGTCAGCGGCGCACTGGGGGCGGTCTCGGTCGTGGTCGTGATCGTCACTGAGCGACCGGGCCTGCTTCGGGCGCCCGTCCGTCACAAGCGACGGCGCGCGCTCTTCGGGGGCCCGCCAACCCCTCGGGTCACGAGAGAACTGCTGACCTCTCCGAGCCTCCCGGTCCCTGAGGGCACGACGACGCCTTCGGACCCTCGCGCTCCGTGACCGACGAGCCGGGGCCTACGGCTTCGTGCCGCTCGGAGGCGGGGAGCGGGGAGGGGAGACCGGGCGGCGGTACTCCTCGTCTCTCGCGGTCGGAGTCCTCAACATCGTCAGGTAGACGAGCACCCCGATGATCGCCCCGACCGGGACCAGGGCGAGGGCCCAGATCGCATTCGCCCCCGCGGGCAGGATCCGGAGGCCGGTGTATCCCGTGGGCGGGAGCGGCGTGAGGTAGATCTCGAAGACGTTGCCCTTCGGATTGAACCCCAGGAACAGGGTGGAGCTGTTCGAATAGAAGCCCGGGGCGCTGGCGGTGACGATGACCGACGTGGCAGGAACGCCCGTGAAATTCGCCCAACCCGTCGATTGGGCGTTGCGGAACAAGGGAGCGTACGGCTGCCCGTCGGTCAAGTTGATCCCCGTGAAATTCAGCGCGACGCCCGCCCCCCCGATCGGGGGGTTCCCGGAGACCGAGCTCTCGACGAGGACCCCGAGGTCCGAGAGCCCGACCGGTTGCAGATAGATCGTTCGCACGTACTGACCGTTCTCCACGGTCACGAGCACCCCGCCCGAGGAGTTCTCCACGTATCCGGGCGCGCTCGCGCGGAACGTGTAGTTGCCGATCGGCGGGGTCACTACGACGGTCCCGTTGACGCCGGTCGTGAAGTTCCCGACGTAGGGGCCGGACGGGAGCGGGTCCGCGCTAGTGACGATGACCGAGGCGTCCTTCAGGAGCACTTCGAGCCCGGAGGTTCCCTTCCCCAGGACCTCGACGATGATCCGCGGGGGCGGCTCCGATCGCAGGGTCAGGCTCACGAGGGAGGTCCCGGACGCGGAGACCTGCGCCACCTTCGAGTTGTTGAAGTAGCCGTAGGCAGTAGCGCCGAACTTCACCGCACCCGAATCGATCGTCGTGATATTCAGCCACCCCTCCGAATTCGAGTACCCCACCGCGAGGCCCGCCGCGGTGACCACGACGTTCCGTAGCGGCACGGTGCCGAACGGCAGCGAGCCGAGGATCTGGATGTCCACTTGGGCCAGCGGGCTCAATGTGATCGGAACGAGGGTGACGACCCCGGGGGCAAAGTAGGCCTTGGAACTGTTATCGCGGTAGTCCGGGTCGCTCACGCTCACCGACCCGTTGGCGGACGGCACGTTGGGGAAGGTCGTGAATCCGTTGTCGTTGGTGATTTTCGGCGAGCCGTGGACTAACTGTGCGCCGATGCTCAGGTTGACCCTCGCGTCGACGACCGGACCTCCGTTGACATTGGTCACCTCGACCTCGACCGTCGCGGGGGGGAGCGGGGTGAGCGCGAGCGTGAGGCTCGACTCTGCCCCCGGAGTCAGCCACTCGGAGACCGCGCGCGTCTCATAGCCGGGCACGCTTGAGGAGACGGTCGTCTCGGTCGCCGGTAGGGCGGTGGCGTTGATGAATCCGGTCGCGTTCGTGACGTAGCCCGACCGGCCGATGTCCACGATCGCGTAAGCGATCGCGAGCCCGGAACTCTTGTTCGTCAACTGGACCAGAAGGTCCGCGACGGCCGCGAGTCTCCAGGTATCCGCGAAGGGGGCGCCGCCGTCCGTTCCTCCCGAGAGCAGCAAGGTTTGGTTACCGGTAGCGTTGAGAAAATCGGCTGCGGAGTCCCACCGCGCGGGCGGCGCTGCACCGGCGCTCGCGCGAGTCCACACCAGGTCGGACGGGCTGTAGTAGTAGGTGTCGTTGAACGACGTCGTGCCGTTGGTTCCCCCGAACAGGAGGTCGACCCCCTGCGCGGGATCCCAGACCCACACGGAGCCCATCCGAGGACTGGGCACGCTGCCGTCCGCGGCTTGTTCCGTCCACGACGTCCCGGTGGGAGCGAACGACCAGACCGTAGACGAGCACGGATAACATCCGCCAAACAGGAGGAATACCCCGAGGGCGGGTTGCCAGACGAGGCTCGCTCCTCGGAGCGCCCCGGGCCCGGTACCGGTGACCGCGACGCGGGTCCAGATGTCGGTGCCGAGGTTGAGCTCCCAGACGTCCGAATAGATCGTCTCCCCGGTGCCGCCCGGGTTCGGAGCCCATCCCCCGTAGAGCAGCGCGACCCCCGCGGTGGGGTCGATCGCGAACGCGGGGTCCTCGCGGGGCGCCGGCGCGACCGACTTCGAAACGTTCGTCCACGACATCGAGCCGTACTGGTAGACCCAGGTGTCGTTCGCGGTCGCCTGGGTCGACAAGTCCACGAGCCCCCCGAACAGCACCGCGCTAGTGGAATCCGCCGCGAGCGCGAAGTCGCTCCGGGGCGACGGGGCCGGCATCGGGGAGAGGGATTGCCAGCTATTCGTGGCCTCGTCGTACACGGTCGTATTGTTCACGAGCCCACCCATCGTTTCGCCTCCGAAGAGCAATCCCTCGCCCGAGTTCGGAAGCGCGGCGAAACCGGCACCGCTCGCGGCGATGGGAGCGGGAGGTTCGAGGGAAACCCAAGACATCGACTGGGCGAACGAAACCTCCGGCGATGAGGCTGCCCCGACGGTGGTCGTCTCCGACGGAGACGCCACCGCCGCCGCCATCGGGGGGCTCCTCGCGCTCTCCAAGGGGATGGTCCCGCTCGAGAGCCCCGCCCCCCACGAGACCGAAAGAAGAAGGACGACGATCACGGAAAGGATCGCGCCGGCTACGTGGACGCGAGTCCGCCGGCGGGCCGGCCACGCCGTTGGGCCGCCCGCGGCCGAGAGCGGCCGCGGCCGCCCTACGAACGGAAAGCGCATGCCGACGGGAGAGAATTCGCGCTCCGCCTAAACTTATACTACGAGTCCCGAATCGATGCGGCCGAGCGAAGGCGCCGCACGGTAGAGCAGAACTCTTAAGCGACCCTCCGGTGACCAAGTGAGCCCGGAACCCCCCGTTTGCCCAGGCCGATTGGGGCGCCCGAGATTGACATGAGCGACCCCCAACCGATAACCCTAGCGCGGCCACGGCCAACCACGACCTTCGACGACCTTCCTCTCGACGCATCCCTCCGACGCGGCGTTCAGGAGATGGGGTACCTCGAGCCCACCCCGATCCAGCAGGGGACGATTCCCCATGCTGTCGAGGGGCGCGACCTCATCGGGACCGCCCAGACGGGCACGGGGAAGACCGCGGCCTTTCTACTTCCCATCCTCGAGCGACTGCTGACGCACCCCCGCGGGCGGATCTACGCCCTCGTACTCACGCCGACGAGAGAGCTGGCCCTCCAAGCGGAAGGATTCTTGCATCGACTCGGCCGACACACTCGATTGCGGGGCGCTGCGGTCTACGGCGGCGTCGGGATGGCGGACCAGGAGCGCGCCCTCCGTGGCGGCGCCGAGATCATCGTCGCGACACCCGGTCGCCTGCTCGATCATATGAACCGGGGGTACGTCGACTTCCACTCGCTCGAGATCCTCGTATTGGACGAAGCGGACCGCATGCTGGACATGGGGTTCCTCCCCGATGTCCGACGGGTCCTCTCGGGACTTCCGCGCGCCCGCCAGACGATGCTCTTCTCCGCGACGATGCCCCCGGAGGTCGTCCGGCTCTCGCACGAATTCCTGCGCGACCCCCACATCATTCGTGCCGACGCCCCAACAGTCGCCGCGGTCGGGGTCTCTCACCAGGCGATTTCGGTCTCCTCCGAGCGCAAGACCGACGTCCTCATCTCGCGTCTGAAGGACCGTGGAATGTCGAGCGTGCTCGTGTTCGTGCGAACGAAACATCGCGCCGACCGAGTCGCGAGTCAGCTCGAGCGGGCCGGGATCAACGTCGCCGTCATCCATGGCAATCGAAGCCAGCCCCAGCGGGTCCGAGCGCTCGAGGGGTTCCGGCAAGGACGCTTCCGGGTGCTCGTCGCGACCGACATCGCGGCCCGCGGGATCGACGTGGAGGGCGTGAGCCACGTCGTCAACTATGACGTGCCCCACGAGGCCGAAACGTACGTCCATCGCGTGGGCCGCACGGCGCGCGTGCAACGGCGCGGGGATGCCCTGACGCTGGTCTCCCGCGACGAAGCTCAGGACTTTGCTCGAATCGAACGACTGCTCGGCTTCGGGATCCCCCGCGAACCCGGACCGGAGGGCCCGAGCGCCTTCTCCGAGGAACCGGCGCGCCCCCGACACTGGGGACGCCCACCGGACCGTTCGCGCGGGCGCTCCGAAGGTCGAAGCGGTCCGCCGCGCCGCGACGCACGTCGCCCGGCCTCCCGTCGCTGGTGAATTCGGTCGAAATCGCCCGGCACCGCCTCGGACGATCCGCGGACAACTGACGCTTTACGGTGGCCTCGGGACTTGTCGATCCGGACGGTACGGTTCGAGGGAGATCAACGGGGGCCGCCCCCGACCATCTCGGCGATCCGTCCAGAAGGTTAGCGGCCGACGTTATTCCGCCGGAGGCGGCGCGTCCTCGTCGTCCCCCGACCGATCCGACGGGTCGTTTCCCCGAGCCCGATTCCGACGGACATAGAGGAGCGCGACCGCGGCCACCCCCACCGCCCCGGCGACGATCTCGAGGGCCCACCCGTCGGGACCAGCGTACCAGGGGGGCCCCGTGCTGGCCGCGGGCCAGACGACCGCGTAGCTGAACGGCAGGCTCGACACACTGCCGCCGTTCGAGTCCGTCACTCGCGCGGTGACGTCGAACGTTCCCTGTGCAGAGGGAGTACAGATCACGGGATCGCCCGTCGCGTTCGTGCAGGGGCCCGGGAGACCGTGCCAGGTGAAGTTTTCGCCTCCGGATCCACCGGAAACATCGACGACGAAGGTGACCGTGGAACCGGGCCGTTGAGGCTCGAAGTCGTACGCCCCGATCCCGTCGAAGCGAAGGGCGGGCGAGACGAGGTAGGAGAGGGCCGCGCTGGTCGCGCTTACCCCGGCCCCGTCGGTCACTGTCACGCTCACGGAGAGGTTCCCCGCGCTGGGGAGCTCGCAAGAGAGCGCCGCCGATGTCGGGTTAGCGCATTCGGTGGTCGGGAGTCCCTCCCAGTCGTAGTCGTAGGGGAGGGTTCCGAGCGACGCGGTGGTACTGAACGTGCGCAGCTGACCCACGTCGGCTCCCGCGAGATTCGCCCGTGGAGTCGACACGGCCGGCAGCTGGGAGACGAGCAACGAGATCGTCGCCGAGGTGTACCGCGGGTAGGTGTCGTTCGCAGCGACGGTGACCGAGTAGTTCCCCGGCGCCGTGGGAGCGCACTCGAGCGTGGGAGAATCGAGGCTCGAGCATCCGGGTGGCAGTCCGGTCCAAACGTAATCGCCGAGGGGGCTGGTCCCCCCGGACGCGGTCGCGGTCAGATTCGACAGCTGGCCCACATCGGTCCGGGACGGATCGGCCACCCCCGAGATCGATACTCCCCGCGTCTCGGCCGCGTGGATCCACGTCGACCAGGACGAGCCGCTCGTCGGGTACTCGCTCGCCGTCCAGACCGTGGAGGAGTTGGGTTCCGACGCCGCGCCGAAGGAGAAGCCGTAATCGCAGACCGCGGCCGAGTTGCAATCCGTGGTGACCGACGCCGTTCCGTTGACGGCCACGAAGGAACCCGCGGCCAGGGAGCCGGGTTCGTTCGCCGCTTGTCCGAAAATGTACGCGGAGGGGTAGGTCACGGTCGACGAGAATCCCGCGACGACCGTGAGGTCGCCCTCCGCGTCCGCGCTCGCGGCGGGGTAAAACAGATCGTCGGACGCGGACGTGACGAGCAGGTCCTGCCGCAGCGTGCTGTTGTTCGTCCACAGTTGTACCAGACCGAGGCAGCTCTCGCCGGTGGGGCAGCCGGTGCCGGTGGAGAAGGTCAGGGTCTCGAGGTCGTTCTGCCAGAACGCCGACGTGACTCTCGCGTCGCCGCCGTCACTGGTGTTGAGGAGGTCCAGCGTTCCGGGTTGCGACGCGGCGGGAGATGGGGAGAACCCCGATACCGCGGCGTAGCCGTTCTCCTCCGAGGGAAGCGCCGGAGGCGCGTCCGCCCAACCGATCCAGAATGCCGATCGCGGCGGATTCTCCATTCCCCCGAACCACTGGACGGCGGACGGGGTCAGCGCGTTCTCGGCTCTTCCGTTCGGATCCCAGTACTCGGGATTGACCTCGTAGTACGCGAGCTCCCCGGTCTTGAGGTCGGTTCGGTTCAGCAGGATGTATCCCGTGCCGTCGAGGTTCTGCGTCGTCTCGTTGACATCGTTCGCTGCGATTCCCACCATCCACTCGCTCGCCCCGAGCGAGGGCTGGTTCGGTCGCTCGTTCGGGTAGGCCGGAACGAAGTACTGCATCCAAGGACCGAGCGGGTCCGAGGTGAGGGACGTGGCGAAAAGCAACGTGTTGTTGGAAGAGTCGACCGCGGTTGCGAACCACTCCCCGCTCAAGTTATCGTAGAGGAGCCCGGGTTCCGTGACCACAGTCGAGCCCGTAACATCGAAAAACGACGAGAGGCTTTGATTCTCGAGGAGCGTCCCGCCGAGGCTCCAGACCTGCTCGTCCGTGTTGGCCATTTCAACGATCGCCGAAGGACCGACCGCGAGTGTGATGTCGGGCGGGCCGCACGCGCACTGCGAACTGTTGATTCCGGACCACCCCGCGCCGTCCGACGTGGTCGATGGACCTCGAACGGTAACGCCCGGCCGCGGAGCGATGCGGGTCCCCAGTACCCGTCCGGAGACCCCCGGTGAACCCGGCGATAGCCGACCGGGATCGGCGGCGGTGCGGAGGAGCGTTGGTCCTCCCGATTGCCCGGACAATGACTCTGCCTGGAGCTCTGGACTTCCGACGGGGCCCTCGTTCCTTTCGGCGACGGCCGTCGAAATATCCGACTCGGATATTCGGGCCGACCCGGTCGGCGGTGGTCCGGCCGAACGTTCCGGCGGCACCGAAACGGGCAGCGGACTGACCAGCCCCGCGGCCGCCAACAGAGATATCCCGAGGGCGAACGCGAGAAGCAGCCGTTCGCGGCATGAGACCCGGCCGCGACGAACCCGTCGACGCGGGGGCGTATGCGAGGGCCCCGAGGGCAGGGCGGTCCGCATCGGTGCGGACCCGAAGTTCCGGCCTAAGAATCTTCCGGCGCCCCGCCGCAAAGTGAAATCTGGCTACGACAAGAACGGTCGGAGGGGCCAGGGGGCCTCGAAATCCTCGGGACCGAGGAGTTCGTCGACATGGGCAAGCGCCGCGCGAAGGGCGCCGACCCGTGGCTCGAAGCCCGGGCGGCGGGTGTACGGGGTGACCCAGACGATCCGGTGAGTGCGGCGCGCGAGCGGCTCGAGTGCCGCACCGACCGACTCCGCCTCCCCGAGGTCCCAGCCGTCGCTCAGGATCACGAGAGTCGTCCGTCGTCCAAGGATCGGTCCGTACCGTTCGGCGAATTCGCGAAGCGAACGACCGATCCGAGTCCCCCCATCGGCCCGTTCGATCCGGCGCCCGACGGCCGCCGCGGCGCGGCGGTAGCCGTACCGCCGGACTTCGGACGTGATCTCCTCCACGCGGGTGCTGAACGCGAAGACGCGCGCGCTCCGAGAGACCGATTCGAGCGCGTGAACGAGCGCGAACATGCGGCTCTCGTGCTCTCGCATCGAGCCGCTGATGTCCCAGAGCACGACGAGCAACGCTCGGGTGGTCCGGGGGCGCTCCCGCCGGAGCTCGACCCATTCCCCCCCGTGCCGCAGGCTCTGTCGCATCGTCCCCCGGAGGTCGACGTCGCCGCGACGGGATGGGCCGTGTCGTCGACCGCGAACGGTGGCGACGTGACGGCGGAACCGTCGGGCCCCGCGTCGCAAGTTGCGCATCTCCCGCTCCGGGAGAGCGCGGATCAAGTGCGGAGAGCTCGGGGCGCTCGCACTGTACGTACCGATCGGGATCATCACCGGAGGCTCGACCTCCGACTCCTCTCGCTGACGAGGGCGAGAGCCCTCGCGAGGGTCCCTCGCGGGAGCCAGCGTCGCGCTTTCCCGTCGGGTGGAGGGACCGCCGAGCGCGAACTCCTCGTTCGACCAGTAGGCGTCGAAAGCCGTGTTCACGATCTGCAGTTGTTCAGGAGACCGAGCGAGCGTAGCACCACACGACGCTCGGAAGATGGGGCGATCGAGCAGGTCGATCACCTCGGCCGCCTGGGCGAAATCGACCTCGGTGCCGATCCCCACCGGCAGTCCCCGGGATCGGACGAACTCGCAGAACCCGGAGATCCGCTTCCGCAGTCGGGCGCGGAGGTCGGGCTCGCCCTCGGACATCCGTGCTACTCGAGGAGGGCGGCGAGGCGTTGTTCGCGCAAGAACCGCAGGTCCTGGGCATCCTTCACCAGGAACCCCAACGTGGATCCGATCGTGTCGGTGTCAAGCTCGGTCCGGTGGAGCGCGAGGAGCGCCGCGGCCCAGTCGAGGGTCTCCGCGACCCCGGGGCGCTTCGCGAGCTCCGGCTCCACGCGGACCTTCTGCACCAACGCCGCGATCGAGCGCGCGAAGGTCGCCCCGAGCTCAGGAAGTCGCCGGCGGAGGATCGCGATCTCCTTGTCGACCTCGGGGTAGTCGACGTACGCGTAGAGGCAGCGTCGCTTGACCGCATCGCTCAGGTCCCGCGTACGGTTCGACGTAATGATCACGAACGGGATCCGCTTCGCACGGACCGTCCCGAGTTCCGGGATCGTCACCTGAAAATCGGAGAGCACTTCCAGGAGCAGGCCCTCGAACTCCTCGTCCGCTCGGTCGAGTTCATCGATCAGGAGGACAGGGCGACGCGCTCCCCCGCCGTCGAGCGCGCGCAGGAGAGGGCGCCGCAGAAGGAACCGTTCGCTGAACACCTCCTTCTCGAGCTGTTCCGCCGACTCGGCCTTCTCGTGCATTCGGATCGCGAGCAGCTGCCTCGGGTAGTCCCAGTCGTAAAGCGCCGAACGGGCGTCGAGGCCCTCGAAGCACTGCAGCCGGATCAGCTCGCCACCCGTTCCGCTCGCGAGCGCCTTCGCGAGCTCGGTCTTGCCGCATCCGGGCTCTCCCTCGACCAGGAGCGGCTTCCCCAGGCGGCCGCTGAGATAGACGGCGGTCACCAACGCGGGGTCCGCGAGGTAACTTTGGGCGTCGAGGATCCGCGCGACCTCCTCGGGGGAGGTCCAGCTCTCGGGATCGGTCAACGACGGTCTCCCGCCCTCGCGGGCGTCCCGGTACTCACCCGACCGGTCAGAATGAACGTTTCCCCTCGGTTATCGGGCCACCACAATCGTAAATCCTCGGGCGGTGTGGAGAGGTACGAATGCTGGTCGATTCCGTGGGTCGCGGGGTGACCGATGTCCGCATCAGCGTGACCAAGCGGTGCAACTTCGGTTGCGTTTACTGCCACGACGAGGGGCTCGGCCCGGTCGACCGCCCCCGCACCCCTCACGCGGAGGAGATGAGCGCCCAGGAGGTGGAACGGCTCGTCCGGGTCGCCCGCGAGTTCGACATCCGGTCGGTGAAGTTCACCGGCGGAGAGCCGCTCGTCCGGACCGACATGGAGGAGATCGTCGATCGGACGGTCCGCCACATGGGCGACGTCTCGCTGACGACCAACGGCTCGATGCTCGCGGCGCGGGCCGAGGGACTTCGGAACGCCGGCCTCAAGCGCGTGAACGTGTCGATCGATTCGCTCGACCCCACCGCGTTCCAGGCGATCCGCCACGGCGCGCTTCCCCCCGTGCTCCGAGGGATCGAGGAGGCGCTGCGCGTGGGCCTCACCCCGGTGAAGCTCAATATGGTCGTCTTCCGGCCGACGCTCCCGCACATCCCCGAGATGATCCGGTTCGTGAGCCGGAACTCGGGGCTCCGACTCCAGCTGATCCAGTTCATGCCCGAGCTCGTCGGTCCGAAGGACTGGTCGGTGGATATCGACGGGGTGAAGCGTTGGCTCGAGAGCCGCGCCGACAAGGTGCTGGTGCGCGAGATGCACCACCGCCACATCTACCAATTTGGCGGGGCGGAAGTGGAGCTGGTCGACCCCGTCTACAACCGGGAGTTTTGCATGAACTGCCACCGGATCCGGATCACGCACCAGGGCGAGCTGAAGGGCTGCCTCAACCGCAACGACGACCTGATCCCGACGCGAGGGCTCGACGACCAGCAGCTACGGCAGGCGTTCCGGACCGTCGTCGCCCAGCGGGTACCGTACTACGGCGGCTATGTCCGGGAGTACCCCGCACGGAACTCCGCCGCCGCTCCGCTCATCCAGCTCGACCGGGTCGAACCGTAGCCGGACCCGTTACTTTCCCCCCGGAGCGGGAGGTCCGACCTTTCCGTACTTGGTGGCGATCACTTCCCCCACGATCGCTACCGCAAGCTCCTCCGGCGTTTTCGCACCGATGTCGAGCCCGATCGGGACGTGGATCGCGTGTCGGAACTCGGGCGAGACGCCCTTCGCGGCGAGGCCCTCGAGGTCCTGCTTCCAGCGATGACGGCTCGCCAGGATTCCGACGAACCGAGCCGGGGTGTGGGAGAGCGCTTCCAGCACCGCGACGTCCCGCTCCCCCTTCGTGAGCACGACCACGTAATCGTGGATCGAGATTCCGAGCCGTTTCGCGTCGACGACGGCGTCGGTGACGAGCTCGTGCGGCGTCTCGGAAAGCACGGGATTCGGGTCGACCACGACCACGTCGAACCCGAGGAGCTTCCCCAGGTGCACCAAGGCGCTCTCGAGGTCGTCTCGTCCCCCCTGCCCGACCACGATCAGGCGCGGGGTCGGGACCATCGGTTCGATGTAGACCTCGAGGGTCCCCCCGCAGTTGGTCTGGACCCAGATCTCGTTGGGGTCGGTCTCGCGGATCGTGCCGGCGACCGAGGTGTCGGTGTCGACCAGGTGAACCCGAAGGACCCGCGGCTGGTCCGATCGGATCGCCTCGAGTGCGGCCTCCACGATCGGACCTTCCGGGCAGCCGCCCCCGAGAGTTCCGGCCGCGATCTCCCCCGCCGGTGTGATCAGGATCTTGAACCCGGGCTTCGCGAGCGTCGACCCTTCCGTCTTCGTCACCGTCGCAACGGCGAACGGCTCGCGACGCGCCACGAGGTCGGCGAGGTGCTTCGAATAATGGGATGCCTGCACTATCGCGCGGGAGCGGGGCAAGGTATCTACGGTTTCGGGGGGGCGAGGGAAACCGACCCCCTCGCCGGTACGCGCATTCCGACCCGGGCTTCAGAGCTGCAAAGGCGTGTTTAACGGCTCTGTCCCCTAATCGGTTGTCCCGCCGTCCTCCTTGACGGGCGTCACAAATCGGTTGAAAGCGTCACCCTTTAGGTTACTATTAATAGCCGGCGTGTCTTTTTCCTCCCGATGGAGGATTCGTCCGACCCCGCACTCGCATCCCTCTTCGGCAGCCGGACCCGGCTGCTGACGATGGCCGTACTGGCCAACGCCGAGCAGCCGATGTCCGGCTACCGGGTGGCGAAGGTCGCCGGACTCCCCCGCCAGAAGGTGTACCCCGAGATTCGCCGGGGGGTCGACGCCGGCCTCGTAGTGGAGACGCCCTCCGGGTTTCGCCTCGCCGATGCCGACGTCCGCGCCCTCCTGCGGAAGCGTGTTCGTATCCGTTGGACCGAAGACTGGGACCGGGCCCGGGCGGGCCGGTCGCCCGAGGTCACGGCCGATCTGCGTCGGATCCGGGCCTCGTTGAAAGGGGTCCGGACCTACGAACCGAAGAACAGGATCCCCTCGGCGGCGCTACGGGAACTCGAACGCGACCCGGCGAAGGACCAGATCCTCCGGAGGATGGGAGCCCGTCCCTCGCTCAGGAAGGGCTAGTGGGCCGTAACTGACAGACGTTGTATTTTGCGGACCTTCCGCATGATCGTCTCGGCGTCCTTGGTCCACACGAACGGTTGGGCCCTCTCATTGCTGATCTCGGTATACTCCTCGATCGCGCGCTTCAACGCCGTCACATTGCGAAAACTCCCTCGAAGGAGCGCCTTCCGGGTGAGCTTCGAGAACCACCCCTCCACGGCATTCAGCCAGGATGATCCTGTTGGGACTTGG
>JBAUZT010000026.1:0-7413 GCA_049585415.1 Thermoplasmata archaeon
CGACGGCCCTGGCCGCGCTCGCGCACGACCCTTCCCCCGAGGTTCGGCAGTCGGTCGCGACCGCGCTCGGCGCGATCGGGACGGACGAGTCGGCCCACGCCCTCGTCCCGCTCCTCGCCGACCCCAACGAACGCGTGCGCCGGGAGGCGGTGCTCGGCTACGGCCGCCGCGTCGACCCCGAGGTCGTGACCGTCGTTCGGAAGTTCCTCGCCGACCCGGCCCGCCGAGTGCGGGTCGCCGCGGCAGTGGTCCTCGGTCGCCAGCGCGACCGGGAGAGCGTTCCCTTGCTCCTCGAGCGCCTCACGGTCCCGGGGACGTGGGAGAAGCCCGCGGTCCTCGTCGCCCTCGGCCGCATCGGTTCGGTCGAAGCGGTCCCCGCCCTCGTCGCCGCGTGCGAGCACCCCGCCCACTGGGTTCGCGTCTGCGCCCTCCACGCGCTCGGGGACCTCGGAGTGCCCGAAGCCCGGACCGCCGCGCTCGTCCACGCGCGGGACTCCGCCTGGGCGGTCCGCGGGGCCGCCGCGATCGCGCTCGGCACGGCGGGGGCGATCGACGACCTCCCCGTCCTCTTGGAACTCCTGCGTGACGACCACCCGTGGCCCCGTCGGGGCGCGACGTACGCCATCGGCCGTCTCGGGCTCTCGGAGGCCGCGCCGCGGGTCCGCGAAGAGCTCAACGACCCCGCGGCCGAGGTGAAGCTCGCCGCGGTCTGGGCGCTCGGTCGGCTCGGCGACGACGGCGCGCGCGATGACCTCGTTCGGCTCCTCTACGGGGTCCGGCCCGGGGAGGCCGACGACGTCGACCTACGGGCGGCCGACCCCGAGGACGACCGCCCGCTCCGCTCGGACGCGGAGAGCCGCCTGTTCGATGCCGCGGTGCAGGCGCTCGGGCGGCTCTCTCGGGGGGCACCGGACCCGCTCGTCCACCGGGCGCTGACGGACGTGCGCGAGCGTCTCTCTGAGGAGGAGCTCGACCGCCTCGCCCGCCTTCCACTCCCCGAGGTGGCGGCCGACCGCAGCCCGCCGACGCTCCGCACCCTCTTCGAGACCGCGATCCCGACCGGGGTGTACGACGAGGACCCGGTATGATCCGGGACCTTCGGAAGACGGACGGGCCCCGCGTCTTCGGGTTCCTCAAGACCGGGTTTCCCGAGGAGGAACGGTTCCTCGGCACGCGTCCCGAGGGGGTCCAGAAGATCATCCAGCGCGTCTTCCGATGGGACACGCAGCTCGTGCTGCGCCTCGCGCGGCTCTTCGGTCGACCCCTCTTCCGGTTCCTCGTGGTCGAGGAAGGCGGGACGCTCGTCGCGACGACGATTCTCTCCTTCACCACCCGCGCCGGCTACGTCAGCATGGTCATGGTCGACCCGGCCTACCGTCGCCGCGGCCACGCGCAGGCGCTCCTCGAGCGGGCGAGGGTGCTCTCCCTCGCCGCGGGACGCAAGTACATCGCCCTCGACGTGCTCGCGCAAAACACTCCCGCCCGAACCCTGTATGAGCGGATCGGTTACCGAACGCTCCGCGAGAGCTCGTTCCTCGTGCGGGAGCCGGACGCGGAACGGACCGGCGGTCCGTCGCCCGCGCTCCGACCGTTCCGCAAGGAGGACGCCCGCGTGCTCGTCACGATCGCTCGCCGGGCAGCCGCCCCGGAAGTGGAGGAGGTCCTCCCGCGGAGCGAGGCCGCGCTGCGGGGGTCGAGTTTCGAGAACGACATCCTCCAGACCGAGTCGGCCGCATGGGTCATCGACCGCGGCCACGGACCCGAGGCGTACCTCGGCGCAGCGGCGACCGCCGCGACGGCAGCGGGGCACGTCACCGACCCGATCATCGGCGAGGGCGTGGAGGCCGCCGATGCGGCGGCGCTCGTGCGCACGGCGGTCGACTGGTGTATCGCGCACGGCGCGCCGCGGATCGTCGTCCAGGCCCCGGCGGCGAACGTCCGGGGACGCGCCGCGCTCCTCGGAGGAGGATTCCACGACGCGCTCGCGCTCTGGACGCTCTACCGCACGACCGCGTAGTCGTACCGCGGGCTCTCCCGGAGTGGATGTCTATCTGTTCCCCGCGGTGGTCGGGGGCGGTCTCGGGGACATCGAGGAGGTCCTGGCCGCCGGCCGTGAGCTCTCGCGGGCGGGGTTCCGGACGGTGCGGTATCGACGGCCGGGTCACCCCATGCCTCGATCGGTCGATGGTCCGTGGGAGTGGCCCCCGATCGAACGGCGGACCCGCCTCGCCCCCCGCGCCCCGGCGGCGCTGACGATCTCCCCGGCCTGGGGGGTCAGCGCCGCCCCGACCCGGAACGAGGCGTACGGACGAGGAGGGGCGTGGGAGTTCGAATGTCGCGACGTGGAGCGCCGGTATGGCCGCTCGTCCACCCTCCACGTGAGCCTCGAGGAGTTCGCGCGAACGCTCGGGTCGGTCGAGGAGAACCGCGAACGCCTCCGGGAGGGTGGCGTCACGTCTCGGGCCCTCCCTGCGGCGCTCGTTCGTTCACGCCGAGCGGGAGAACTCGAGCGACTTCGGAGGGCGTTCGTCCGGTATCGCGCGTTCGACCGGGCGAACGTGGTCCATCTCTTCGCCACCTTCCGACGAAGCCCCCGCTTTGCCCGCGAATTCCCCGAGGCCGTTCAGGTCGGCCCCCTCTGGCCGCGTCGGTTCTCTCGGGTCTCGGAGAGCCTCCCCCGAGCGCATCGGAGGGAGTGGGTCTGGTACGCTAGCCCGGCGAGCGCGGAGCGCATCGCCCCCGAGGTCGTCGAGGCCCTGTCGGTCGTTCACCCGCCGGTCCATCTCTACGTTCGCACCCCGCGGTCGTGGACCCTCTCGCTTCCCGCCGACCGGGTGGAAATCGCGACGGGCGCGGTCGACCCCGAGGAGTGGCACCGTCGGTTCGCCCGAGCAGAACTCCGCATCGTCACGGGGAGTCGTACGCTCCTCGAGGCGATCGAGCTCGGTGGCCCGTTCCTCTACTTCAACGGGGTCCTCGGACCGGGGGCCCGGCGGCGTCGACATCGGCCGGAGAAGGTCATCGCGCTCCTCGACGTCTTCCGAAGGGCGCGCGTCAACGAGGGGTTGCGGCAGGACCTCGCCGACTTCGCCCGAGGTCGTCGCGTCGGCGCCGTCGTCCGGAAGGCGGCCGGTCGCGGGGGTGGGTGGCGGCGATTTCCCCGGCGGCTTCCGTCCGGGGGATTCCGGCCCCCGTACGACGACGCCGGCGAAGTGATTGTCGCGCTCGCTCGGGCGCTCGAGCGCACGCCCCACGACGCGGAGAATATCGTGTCGCGGGCGCGCGCGGGCGCCCTTCATTAATGCGTTCACTCCTCCCGCTCGAGGATGCCGAATCGCGAGGCGAGCCCGCCCGCCGTCGCGCGCGCGCTGCTCGGCAACGGCCTTCGTGTGCGACGCGGAGAGCACGTCGCGGTGGTGACCTGGACCCACACCCTCCCGTGGGCGACCGCGTGCGTGACCGAGGCTCGGCGGCTCGGCGCCCGGGCGTTCCTCGTCCTCGAGGACGAGGCCGCGTTCTGGAAGAGTTTCGACGTGGCCCCCCGTGCGCGGGCCTGGTCCGGCATTCCCGCCCCGCTCTTGGGAGCGATCGTGCGTTCGGATGCGCTCGTCTACTTTCCGGGACCCGCCGACCGTCCCCGTCTGCGCGCGCTCCCTACCCCGCAGCTCGCCCCGTTCCTCGGCTCGGACGACGAATGGTTACGACGCACGCGGCGCGCGAAGATGCGCGGCGTGCGTTGCCTGCTCGGGTACGCCTCGGACGCCCAGGCGGAGCGCTGGTCGGTTCCGGGCGCGATGTGGCGCAGCCAGTTGATCCGCGGGATCACGGACGTGGACCCCGCGGAGCTGACCCGGTCGGCGAAGCGGGTCGCCCTCCTGTTGCGCCGCGGCCGCAAGCTGCGCCTCACCGCGACGAACGGAACGGAGCTCACGCTCCGCCTTCGGGGCCGGACCCCCTGGGTCGACGACGGGACGGTGGACGCGGACGACCGGCGGCACGGACGTACCCTAGCGACGGCCCCGGGAGGGTCGGTCACAGTCGCGATCGACGAAGACAGCGCGGAGGGGATGGTCGTCGGCAACCGACCGAGCTTTCTCTCCTCGGGGAAGGTCTCGGGGGCCCAATGGGAGGTCGAGAAAGGACGTCTCCGCAACTACTGGTACACCGAGGGTTCCGAGCACTTCGAGGCTGACTTCGCCTCCGCCCCCCGCGGTGCCCAGATCGTCTCCCTCTTCGCCGTGGGCGTCAACACCGCCCTCGCCTCGGGCGTCCCCCAGGCGGAGGACGAGGAGGCCGGGACGGTGACGCTCGCGATCGGCGGGAACACCCTCTACGGCGGTCGCAATCGGTGCCGATACCTTTCCTGGATCACGGTCGCGGAGGCGACGGTCACCGTTGACGGACACCCGCTCTCCGACCGCGGCAAGCTCCTCTAGGGCCACGCGCCTCCGCGCCCCATTCTTTGACCGGCCCACGGCCGTCGTGGCCCGCGCCCTGCTCGGGGCCCGGCTTCGAGTACGCGCCGGCTCGCACGCGCGCGACGCGCGGATCGTGGAGACGGAGGCGTATCTCCGGGGCGACGCGGCGAGTCACGCCTTCCGGGGACCAACCCGAAGGAACCGGTCGATGTTCGCCGCACCGGGGACGCTCTACGTCTTTCGGATCCACCAGGTCGTCTGCGCGAACCTCGTCACGCATCCGGGCGAAGCGGTCCTCCTGCGGGCCGGCCAACTCGCGTCGGAGGACGCGCGAGTCGCTTCCGGGCCCGGGCGGCTCTGCCGCGCGCTGGGGATCACCCTCTCGGACGACGGCACCGACACCGTCTCCGGAGACCGCGTGGCCGTTTTCGGTCGGGTGTCTCGGCCTCGGCGGATCTTGGTCGGTCCTCGGGTCGGCATCCGGCGCGACGCCGAGCGACCGCTACGGTTCTGGATCGGCGGGGACCCTGCGGTGTCCCGGCCGCGCGCGACGATCAGCGCTTGAGCTTCGCCCAGTCGTAGCCGCGCCGGCGCGCGGAATCGCCGAAGCCGCAGGAGGAACAGACCTTCTTCTGGCGGTGGTACGAGTGTCGGCCGCAACGTCGGCAGATGACGTGTACGATCTTTCCGCCGCGACTGGAGGCCGTTCCCTTCGTCATCGATCGGGCTCCTTACGGCGAGATGTAGACGATGGAGTCCCCGCGGACGAGCGTGAGCCCGCTATGGGGAGTGACGACGTCCTTCACGACCTCTTCGGCGGCGGAGAGGACGAGGTTCAGGTGCTGGTCGTAGGCGTCGAGGACACCGCGGTACGAGCGTCCGCCCTTCATTTCGACGAGGACCCGCTTGTGCAGGCTCTGCTGGAGGACGTCGAGAGGGCGCATACCGGGAGTGCGGCCGAGGCCGGGTCGCCTTCTTAACGATTACCGCGGGCGCGGCGCGCGGGCTGTTTCGGGTCCTCGAACAACTCGAGAACTGCGTCCGTCAGACCGACCGGGGGCGGGGACGCCACGCTCGTGCGCACGGCATCGACCACCCGACGGGTGACGTCCGGAGCGGTGCCCTCGCCCGACACCGAGTGGAACCGGGGACCGACCAGGGCCGCAAATCGCTCGCCATAGAACGCGCGCTCCTGCTCGCCCACGTCTCGGTGTCGGCGAGCGAGCTCCGCGGAGGGCCCACCGGGGTCGGCGCGGGTGCGAGTCGATCGGACCTCGGCCGGAGTGTCGAGGTAGACGTACGCCTCCGCGAGGCCCCACGCTCCGCGGAGGGCTAACATTCGGGCCTTGCCGACGAGGGAGTCGAGCACCGTGTTCGACGCGGCCCCGAGCTGTGTCAGCCCCCAGGTGTAGGTGAGGGGGCCGAGGAATCCGGTGTCCGCGATCACCGTCTCCCCGTCGGCCGCCCGGCGGCGCGCCTCCGTGTACCGACGAGCGTCCTCGTCCAGCAGGCGCTCCTCGAGGGCGAGGAGCTCGGCGTCGGAGGCGAACTCGAGGCGGGGTGTCGGGGTCAGTCGACGCCACGCCTCCGGCAGCGCCGTTCCGCCCGTCGCCCGCGCGGCCGCCTCTGCGACGGTCGTCTTGCCGGCGGCCGACGCCCCTTCGATCGCGATGACCTTTCCCGCCGGCATGCGGCCCCTCCGCTCCGGCTCGAGGACCGTTCCCGCGGCTAAACGGTGTTGGCTCGCGCGGAAGCGGCCGTATTTATCGCCGACGCGGCTGCCCCGACCGTGCCGGCGCCTTCCACGGCCGACCCGCCATCGCATCGGTTCCAGGCCCGCGTGCTCGAGTGGGAACGGCTGAGCGAGATCGCCCGCGAGATCGAGCGGACGGAGAGCGACCCCGAGGGGGTCGGGATCATGACCCGCAAAGGGCGGATCTACCCCGTCCGTCTCGCCGACGTCTCGTTGAAGGCGTCCCCGCTGCTCAAGCAGGAGCTGCTCAGCGTCGGGGGCGATTCGGCCCACGCGCGGGGGATCGCCGACCACTCGGTGACTTCGAGCCCCGTGTTGCTCCTCGCGACGTGGGGACAGTACCAGCGGCTCCTGCCGAAGCTCCGGCGGCAGCCGTTCGGCCTCGCCGTGCTCGCCGGGGAGGTCGACCGCGCCCTGCGGGCGTACACCACCTACTCGCCCCGCACGATCGTGGGCGCCCACCGCTCCTTCGTGCTCGGAGACCGTCCACGGGTCATGGGCGTCGTCAACGTCACCCCGGACTCGTTCTCGGACGGCGGACACTTCCTCGAGCCCGCGCTGGCGGTCGCCGAGGCCCGCCGCCTCGCGGAGGAGGGGGCGAGCGTGGTCGATATCGGCGGAGAGTCGACGCGCCCCGGAGCGACGCCGGTCTCCCCCGACGCCGAATGGCGCCGGGTGGGTCCCGTGATCGAGGCCCTGCGCGGAGAGATCTCCGTTCCGATCTCCATCGACACGCGCCACCCCGAGGTCGCGCTCCAGGCGGTGGCGAGCGGTGCGGACCTCGTCAACGACGTCGAAGGGTTGCGGTCGGAAGGGATGCGCCGGGTCGTCGCCCGCTCGAGCGCCGCGGCCCTCGTGATGCACATGCGCGGGACGCCCGAGACGATGCAGCAGAACCTCGAGTACGCGGACCTCCGCGGAGAGGTGTATCGCACGCTAGCGGAGGCGACCGACGAGGCGATCCGCGCGGGGATCCCGGCGGAGAAGATCCTTATCGACCCCGGCCTCGGGTTCGGGAAATCCGCGGAGCAGAGCCTCGAGCTGCTCACGCACGTCGGCGAGTTCCGTAGCTTGGGCTACCCCGTGGTCGTGGGCGCCTCTCGCAAATCGTTCCTCGGAGCCGCGCTCGGATCGGCCGCGCCCACGGACCGGCTCGAGGCGGGGCTCGCGACGGCGGCGAACAGCGCGAACTGATGTAAGGGCGCCGGCACAGCCGCCAGCCTCGCCTGGCCGCGATCCGAG
>JBAUZT010000027.1:0-66666 GCA_049585415.1 Thermoplasmata archaeon
GCTGACGGCACCCGGAGCGCCGTCCGTGAGCGCGACGGCGCTCGACTCCGATCAGACCTTGACGGTGACCGGGACGATCCCGACGACGGGAACGTCGCCCTATGCATGGGAGTGGCTCATCTCGGTGGACGGCGGCTCGTACAGCTTGGCGACCCAATGCGCGACCGACAGCGGCACGGGAGCCTCGGGTGGCGCGACGGTCACCTGCACGATCACGGGCGGTACCCTGACGCCAGGCGACACGTACGCCTTCGAGTTGGAGGTCGCGGACAGCGCGAGCACGCCGGAGACGCAGACCTCGCTGGCGTCCTCGACCGTGACGGTCGCGACTGCACTGACGCCGCCCGGGACTCCGTCCGTGAGTTCGACAGCACTCGACGTCAATCAGGCGCTCACGGTGACCGGGACGATCCCGACGACCGGGACCTCGCCGTATGCATGGGAGTGGCTGGTGTCGGTGAACGGTGGTTCGTACGGCCTGGCGACCCAGTGCGCGGTCAACAGCGGCACAGGCGCCTCGGCGGGTGCGACGGTTACCTGCGCGATCTCTAGCAGCAAGCTGACGGCCGGGGACACGTACGCCTTCGAACTGCAGGTCACGGACAGCGCGAGCACACCGCAGCCGCAGACCTCGTCGGCATCCTCGACGGTGACGGTCGCGAGCGCACTGACCGCGCCCTCCAAGCCGGCCGTGAACCGGCCCGCTCTGGACGCGAACCAAGTGCTTACCGTGACGGCAAAGATTCCCACGACAGGGACGTCGCCGTACGCTTGGGAATGGCTGGTGTCGGTGAACGGTGGTTCGTACGTGCCCGCGACTCAGTGCGCGGTCAACAGCGGCACGGGCGCCTCAGCGGGCGCGACGGAGACCTGCTCGGTCGGGGCCAATACGCTCGCGGCCGGAAGCTACTATAACTTCGAGTTGAAAGCCGCGGACAGCGCGACTATCGGAGAAACGAAGACATCGGCGGCATCCCCGACGGTGACGGTATCGTCGGCGCTGACGACGCCCGGAGCCCCGTCGGTCAGCGCCACCAAGTTGGACTCTGACCAACCGCTGACAGTGACGGGAACGATCCCCTCCACGGGGACGTCACCGTACGCCTGGGAGTGGTTCGTGTCGGTGAACGGCGGCACGTACGTCGCCGCCACCCAGTGCGCGGTCAACAGTGGCTCCGGTGCCTCGGCGGGTACGACGGTGACTTGCTCCATCGCCGCGAGCACGCTCACGGTCGGCGACCACTACACCTTCGAGCTGAAGGTCGGGGACAGCGCGACGGCCTCCGAGACTAAGACTTCGGCCGCGTCGGCGAAGGTCACGGTCAGCTCGGCGCTGACGCCCCCCGCGGCACCGACGGTGAGCACCACCTCGCTGGTCGTGACCCATGCCCTGACGGTGAAGGGAACGATTCCCACGACGGGATCGTCTCCCTACGCCTGGGAGTGGATGATATCGGTCAACGGCGGTAGCTACGTCCCCGCGACCCAGTGCACGGTCAACAGCGGTACGGGAGCGGCGGCGGGCCACACGGTCACCTGCAGCATCGCGGCCAACACGCTGACGGTTGGGGACACCTACTCCTTCGAGCTGGTGGTCACGGACGGCGCGACGACTCCGCAGACTCAGACATCGGCCGCGTCCGCAACGGTGACGGTCAAAGTCTGAGCGGAGGGCGCAGAGGGAACGCAAGGACATAGAAGGCGCCTCGGGGAACCGCCGCGCCGAGGGGGCTCTTGTCGCGGGTCCGACGCGACGAAGCCATCCCCTAGGATTTCGGTAGAGCCGAGTAGCCGATGTCTCTCCGCAACCGAAACCGCGTGAAGTGGATATTCTGGCCATCGAACATGTAGGTCGCGCGATACTCCCCCACCCTTGCGCGGAAAGCTTCCTTCGCTCCCTCGCGTCCGATGGACTTCACTTCGCACCAGGACGGCAGTCGGTGAGGATGCTCCTTCAGACGGTCGACGAGCTCCCTGAACCGGTCCGCGATGTCTGGGGACAACAACAAGAACTGGCGTCTCGCTTCGTGGCTCATGTGCACGACAGGTACGCGCTAGCGCCTCCGCCGAAGGTGCTCCTCGTAAACCTGTTCGAACGGAACGCCTGGACCCTTCTCCGCTTCCCGGATCATCGTCCGGACGAACTCCCTCGGGACGTGCTTTTCGATGAAGTCGATCACGACATCGTCCCGGGTCATGTCTCCCTTCTTGAAGGGCTGGAGCATCGTCAGGGTGGACGAATGAACGGAGATGGACGTCATCTGATCGGTTGACATGGGGGAGGCTAGAACGGCGACATTATTTTCATTGTGGCCCCGAGCGGATTCGCCTGCTGTTACACCACAAAGCGATACACCACCGGCGGGAAGACGGTGCTCCGCGGCGATGGCAAGAAGTCCTACAGATTGCGGAACGTCGGTGAAAATGACCTCGAAGGACTCGTATACACCTGCCCGCCTCCCGGAACGGAAAGGGAAGTGTCGACTCTAGCCACCAGCCTGCCGAGTACGATGAAGGCGTGGGTCTACGATCGCTACGGCCCCCCTGAAGTCCTTGAGTTCCGGGATATCTCTCTCCCGACCTTTAAGGACGATCACGAGGTGTTGGTGCGAGTCTTCGCTTCCTCAGTGAACGCGGCCGATCGGCACATGTTGAAGCTGCCGTTCATCCTCCGGAGAGGGCACGGATTCTTCAAACCGAAGGAGGGACGACCCGGATCCGACGTGGCCGGTCGGGTAATGGCGGTCGGCAAGGACGTAAAGGAACTCCATGTCGGGGACGAGGTCTTCGGCATTGGGCGTGGCGCATATGCCGAGCACGCTGTTGCCGACGAAACCCAGGTGGTGTTGAAACCGGCCCGGCTGACGTTCGAGCAAGCGGGGGCCGTGCCCCTCGCTGCCGTAACTGCCCTTCAGGGGCTCCGCGACAAGGCCGAGATCCGGCCCGGGCAGCAAGTTTTGATCAATGGTGCGTCGGGCGGGGTGGGCACCTTCGCCGTGCAGATCGCGAAGTCGCTCGGCGCTGAGGTCACCTGTGTCTGTAGCACGCAGAACGTGGAATTGAACCAGTCGCTCGGAGCGAGCCGAGTCTTCGATTATTCTCGAGAGGACTTCACCAAGAGCGGCCAGCGCTACGATGTCATCTTTGACACCCAGCTCAATCACTCTCTATCGGCGTACCGGCGCGCCCTCAAACCCCACGGACTGTTGCTGATCGTCGGCGCAGGCTCTGGTTCGGCCCTCCGAGTCATCGGCCGGCTGCTGAGGACCACTATGGGGGCACGCATCGTCGGCCCCAGAACGAAGTTTTTCATCGCGTCAATCAAGAAAGAACCCTTGGCGGCCCTCAAGGACCTTCTGGACGCGGGTAAAGTAACTCCGGTAATCGACCGGCGCTACCCCATGAACAAGGTTCCTGATGCCTACAGGTATTTCGGGGAGGGACACGCTCGGGGAAAGATTGTCGTCACGGTGTAAGGCGCGCATCACGCCTTGCGCTGTAAGTGGTTCCACAGAACGCCAGCTTAAGCGAGGTGGGCCTGGAGAAGGGACTCCCCAACAGGTTCGAGTCGGGTGCGATGGGCTACGGTCCGTGCAAACCCTTTCGCGCCTCACGATGAGTGCACTCCGTTAACCCACCCCCTTCGGGACACCCGCAGTCTCTGTTGAAACGGGCGCCGGAAAGGGATAGCCCCGGTCGGATTCGAACCATAGCCCCGAGCGGATTCGAACCGCTGTCGCCGGCTCCAAAGGCCAGCATGCTTGGCCACTACACCACGGGGCTGCGGCCGCTCCACGGGCGGAGCGACTAGATGAACCAACCGCCTCGGACCTCCTTCTATCCGTTCAGTCGATGCGGCGTGGAGCGACGGGGTCGATAGGTTGCTCCGACAGGACCGGGGAACCGCGCGCTCCTGCCAGAAGGATGAGCGTTGCCACGCCGATCCCACCGGCGAAGAGCCACGCGTCGGTGTATCCCACGTCGGCGGCGATGAACCCGAAAGCGATCGCCAGCGCGCTCCCCGCGAAGATCTGGACACAGTTCAACAGCGCGAGCGCGAGCGCGAACCCCTCACCCTGGATGCCCGGATAGTGTGACGGAAGTAGGTAGAGGACGGCGAAGACCGCACCCGCGCCGAACCCGAGGAACACAAAGAGCGGGATCAGGACCGCGAGGGGCAGGAATGGGATCAGGAGCACCGCGATCCCGCATGGGACCCCGGCGAGGACGAGGACCCATCGCATGTCCCGTGATCGCTCCCCCCACAGTCCCCCGACCGGCCCTCCGACGACCTCGAGAACGATCATCACGGTCGGAAGGCTCACCGCGAGCTCGACCGGCCAGCTCGGGTGAGCGGACGAAGCGAATGCGACGAAGTACTGCGCGACGATGTAGAAGGCGGCCCAGAGCCCCGTGAGGGCGAGGGAAAGTGCCCAGAGCGGGCGAGAGCGAAGCACGGGGCGGGCGGCGTTCCAAAGCTGGGAGAGCGACCGCCCTAATGTCGGTACAGTCGTCCGCGGGAGGACGACCGCCGCAGCGAGGGCGGCAACCAGCAGTCCCAAGCCGCCGACCCCGAGAGCCCAGGGCCATCCGAACGCCACACCCAAAGCGGCCCCGACAATCAGCCCCGTCGCTGCCCCGACGGAAAAGCCGGCGTTGTAAAGACCAATGACCGGTCCACGGGACCCGGAGGGAAAGTAGCTCGCGACCAGACCGAGCCCGGGCGCGAAAAAGAACGCCGCTCCGGCCCCCACGCCGAATCGCAGCGCCGCGAGAACGTACCAATCGGGAGAGAATGCCGAGGCGAGGGCGAAGCTGCCCATGATCGCGAGGGCGGCCACGGACACCGTGCGACTACCCCAGCGCATCGCGGCAAATCCGGCGGGGATCTGGAAGACGGCCGCTCCGACGAGAAACGCCCCGAGGACGAGCCCGAAGGTGGCGACCCCGATGTGGAGCCCGGATTCTATCGAGGTCACCACAGCGCCGATGTTGTACCAGCTGAACGCGTAGATCGCGCGCGCGACGAACAGTGTGAGCGCCGCGTTTCGGCGGGCGCGCGCGTTGAGCGCCGTCAGCCCATCCCCTCTGGAGTGAGGATCCCGTGCGTCTCGAAATAGCGCAGGAAACCCCGCGCAGCGAGCTCATAGCCCGACACGAGGTTCGACCGATCGTCGGACGACGACGGCCGCGCGGAGGTCGCTCCGTTCGCGAGTCGGTCGTGCTCGCGCAATCGTTCCGTGATGAACTCCGCGTCCCGTCGCTCCCGGGCCGCGGTGAGGGCCACGTCCCGCCACTCCTCCACGACCTGGCGATATCGCCCGAGGTCCGCGGCGCCGTCCGGGCTCGGTCCGAAGTGGCTGTAGAGGACCATCGCCGGGTCGGTCTGGCGCATCGCCTCGAGGCTGGAGAACAGCAGTTCAAGGTCGAGGTCCGGCGGGGGCACCGCCGGCCGAACGCGCGAGCTCCGTTCGAGTCGAACCCCCGCGCCGTCTCCCGTGAAGATCCCACGGATCGCGGAGTCAAAGAACGAGACGTGATGCTTCGCGTGGCCCGGGGTGGCCAGGACCGTGAGTTCGCCTCCCTTCAACGGGAAACGTTCCCCGCCGTGCAACGCCACGATCCGGGGAGAGGGAACCGGTAGGATAGGCCCCCACAGGGGGTCGGCGGCCGCCCCCCAGGCTCGCCGAGCGCTCGCGATGAGCTTCGTCGGGTCGACAAGGTGGGGCACGCCCAATTCGTGGGCATAGAACACCGCACGGGGGAGCTCCTCCGCCAGCGCGCCGACTCCTCCCGCATGGTCGAGGTGGATGTGCGTAACCAGGACATGATGGATTTCGGTGCGTGCGACGCCGGCCCGGTCGATTCCGGCCAGGAGTGCGGTGCGGGACGACGACGGGCCCGTCTCGATCAACGTCCACCCCTCCTCTTCCGGGAGGAGGTACGCCGCGACCAGCCCCTCCGTATCGCGAAAGTCGGTGTCGAGCAGCTGGCGGCCCTGACCCAGCTCGAGTACCCGGGGACGCGCCATGTTCGGGCGACCTCGCTAGTGCAGCAGCGGCGTGCCGTCGAAGAAGGCGAGATAGCTGAGGACGAGGAGCGCGGCCGTGACGACCATCACGCCCGCCCAAACTCCCTTGCTCCAGTGAAACACCTTGGCTCCGTCCAGCACGCCAAGCGGAATCAGGTTGAACGTCGCGAACCACGTGTTGACGAACGCGAGCAGCGCAAGCCACTCGAACGAGGGACGGTAGGAGAACCAGGTCGCCACGGCGGCGCCGTAGAACGTCGCCCCGAAGACGAGGTTCAGGATTGGGCCCGCGAGGGCAGTGAGGCCCCAACCCCGCCGGTCGTTCATCCCCCCCACGACGGTCGCCCCCGGGGCCGCGAACAGGAACCCGAAGATGGCCGTGAAGACCGAGATCGCGAGGCCGATCATCGAATAGCGAAACTCGGCCCAGTAGCCCCGGCGTTGCGCCACGATCTTGTGGGCCATCTCGTGGAGGACGAACCCGGTGAGCGCCGCCGTCGCGGCGACCGCGACGATCGTGGGAGTGACGAGATAGAGGGCGGCCGAGGTATTCGTGCCGAAGAGTAGGCCGGTTCCGCTGAACAGCAGGACCAGGTCGAACGTCAACACCAGGAAGGCCACGGTCACCTGGACGATCTCCGTCCGGGACGTCGTGACCTGGCCGTTCTGGGGCGGGGTCGGGGTTCGAGCGTAGCCATACGGGAGCGGGGGCGCGTTGCTCATGCCGTCGCCTCGGGGGCAGGGGCGGGCCAGGGCTCGACCGGCATCGGCGACGGTCGGGCGACGCCGTCCAGGAGATTCCGAAGCAGCTCGACGCCGTCGGCGAGCCGAGGACCGGGACGCGAGAAGAACGCCTCGTCCGCGAGGAAGACTCCCCGAGGGGGCATCGCCTGGGCGACCTCTCGAGCCAGCCGGGGGTTGGCGAGTTCACTCCGCGTTCGGTCGACCGAGAAGCTGCACGGGCTGATGACCACGAGGTCAGGTGCGAGCCCGGCGATCTCCGCCCACGACGACCGGGTGCCGGCTTTCCCCCGCCGGAGTCCCACGGCCGTGCCCCCTGCGGCCCGGACCATATCCCGGGCCCAGAGGCCGGAGAGGATCGGAGGGTCCAGCCATTCGACGATCGCGACCCTGGGCGGCGGAGAACTTCGGCGAACGGGCGCGGTCCGCGCTCGCAATCGCCGCGCCAGCTCCCGCCCCTTTTCGGGGTCGTTGAGGGCCCGCCCCACGGTCTCGACGGAGAGCCACACGCCGGAGAGCGACCGGGGAGTGAGCGACACGATCCGCGGCGCGACGTCGGCCTTGGCGCAGGCGGCCGCGACCTCCGCGTCGGTCACCGAGCACACACGGCATAGGTCCTGCGTGAGCAGCAGGTCCGGGTCCAGGCTTCGCAAGAGGTCGATGTCGAGCTCGTAGAGGCTCTCGCCGGAACCCCGGACCCTCTGCACGCGGTCGTCGATTGCCCGGGACGATTGGTCCGCGTCCCAGGTCCGGGGGCGCATGACGGCGGGGAGGGATTTCACCTCCGGGGGGAAGTCGCATTCCTCGCTTCGGCCGACGAGCTCCGACCCGTGTCCGAGCGCGTGAACGATCTCGGTGGCGCTCGGAAGAACGGAGACGACACGCATCGAGACTCGCCGGGCGGCTAGCGAGTCGGGGGACTCCTACTTACGTTTTCGGTGGGCTGCCGACCTCGCGGGCACCGGGCGCTTCGATTTCGCGGCCCGCGGTGACGTCGGACGCGCAGGGGTCGGTGGCCGCCGGACCCGAGCTTTTGGGGCACGTTTCGGCGGGGCCACGGAGGACGCGGGGGTACCGGGCGCGATCGGAGGCGGTGGCAGCCCGAGGTGCAGGGAGAGCGCGGTTTCCCGCTCGAATGGCAGGCCCAGTGCTCGGGCTTCCTCTCGCTCGTGCGCCCCCGCTTCCTTCTCTCCGGTGTGCAGGAGGGTGACCGAATGGAGGAATCGCAGCTGCGGATCTTCCGGGGCAGCGTTGAGCATCGCTTCCACCTCGACCCGTGCGGCGGCCCAGTCTCCGAGTTCGACCAGCGCGGCCACGAGATGGGCCCGCACCTCGACCCGCGCGTCATCTTCCGCGAGAAGGGCGCGATAGACCTCGATCTCTTCCTTGGGTCTTGCGCGGGCCCCGAGGACCGCGGCCTTCCCGAGCCAGGCGTCGAGGTCCGTCGGTCGCACGGCGATCACTTCCATGAATACGCGGTCCGCGTCGTCGGTG
Source organism: Thermoplasmata archaeon (assembly GCA_049585415.1). Classification (GTDB taxonomy): domain Archaea; phylum Thermoplasmatota; class Thermoplasmata; order Lutacidiplasmatales; family UBA184; genus Lutacidiplasma. The sequence continues at coordinate 8,267 of JBAUZT010000027.1, forward strand.
AGACCGAGACCCAGGAGCGAGCGTCCGACCCCGATCTTGGCGGGGAGGAATTCGGGTTTCATGCCCGCGGCCTGCCGGTAGAAGCGCAGCGAAAGGGCCGGAACGCCCCACTCGAGCCAGGTACGGGCTCGGTTCATCGCGGCGTCGAGCAGTTGGGTGCTCGGGAGCAGGCGAGGTCGAGGGGGCGGACGCGGTCGCGGCTCTTCGCCCAACATCGATTCGAGTCCGAGCTGTCGCGCGAGTTCCTCGAACCGAGCCCCCTCGACGACCGTGCCGGAGCGTTGCAGCACCTCCGCGGTGATGGCGAGCGGCAGGTGCCCCGGAGTGAGCACCACCAGTCGGGTCGGCGCGGCGTCCCCCACTTCGAGGATCCGACGGATCGTGTCGAGGGAGACCTCGTCGGTGTCTTCCAGGAACGCATAGAGGAAATCGTCCTCGGTCTGGAGGACGAGGCCCTCGGGGATCGTCTTGGCCGCGTCCATCCGCTGACCCATCGCCTCGACGAGACCGCTCGAGAGCTGTACGAACGACGGGGACGCCACGAAACGTCGCAAGCCCGGGTGCATTAAATACGTGGGAGTCCACGCGCAACCGCCGTGAACCTGGAGGAACTGGCTCGGTACCTCCCCGGCCTCGAGAGGGAGCTCCGGAACTCCTACTCCCGGGAGAGGAAGTCCGCCCCCGCGACGGTGGGCCCGTACCTCGACGTGAATCAGGAGTTCACCCTCCGAGGGGGGAAGCGGTTCCGCGCCACGCTGGTCCTCGCGGGCTACTACTTGGCGACCCGTCGGCCGCCCCGCCCCGCGCTGCCCGCGGCGGCCGCGCTCGAGCACTTCCAGAGCTGGATGCTGATCCACGACGATATCATCGACCACTCCGAGGAGCGTCGGGGCGGCCCCACGGTCCACCGAGCGCTCGCGGAAGCGCATCGACGAGACCGGCGCGAGGGCTCGAGCGAGGAGTACGGTACGGGGATCGCGATCACGCTCGGTGACCTCGAGGAACCGTTCACGGTGGGCGCCATCCTCTCCTCCAAGGTCGCCGCGGCGGCGCGGTTGGGAGCGCTCGCCGAGTACGTACGGATGACGCGACTGACGGCCTATGGCCAGCTCCTCGACATCCGCAACGGAACGCTCGATCCGGGGTCGGTCACGGAGAGCGACGTGCTCCACGTTCATCGGCTCAAGTCGGCGATGTACACGGTCGCCTGCCCGATGCGGATCGGCGCGATCCTCGGCGGCATGGGCCGCGCCGGTCTCGGCGACCTCGAGTCGATCGGCACCGACCTCGGGATCGCCTTCCAGCTGCGCGACGATGTACTCGGTTCGGGGTTCGATGCCGGCGCGTCGGGCAAGACCGCGAACGACCTCTCCGAAGGGAAGCGGACCCTGCTCGTGGTGCGCGCATGGGCGGGCGCGAGCGAAGCCGACCGGGCGCGTCTCGCCCGAGTGCTTGGGAACGCCGAGGCGACCCCGGAGGACGTGGAGCGGGCTCGAGAGGTCATTCGCACGACGGGAAGCCTCGCCTATTCGGAGCGGCGCATCGCGGAGCTCACCGCTCGAGCGCTCGCTCGCCTCGACCGGAGCCGAACGTTGCGCGGGGCCGCGCGACCGTTGGTCCGAGAGATCGCCGACCGGCTCGTCCGCCGGAAGATGTGATCGCGGCTACTCTTCCGCTGAACTAGTTGGTTGGACCCCGGCGGCTTGCAGGGCCTGGGTAAGCTCCTGCTGCATCGTGGTGTAGCGTTCCTTCAGGTGGTTCTCCTGTCGCTCGATCGACTTCACGCGCACCTCGAGCGTCTCCTTCTCCTCGGAGAGTAGGTCCTCCACCTCCTTCTTGTTCTTGGCGCGGACGAGCAGACCGCCGATCGGGCGGTAGAGCACGGCGTCGTCGGCGAGCGGCTTCAGTTCCTCGAGCGTGTGGGTGACCTCGCGCAGCTTGAGGTCGATCTGCAGCCGTTGCTGCTGCGTCGACCCGAGCTCCTGTTGGAGCCGCTGGAACTGCTTTAGGTCGTTCTGGAGTTTCGCGGGAAGGGCCACGGCCGCCTGACCCGGAGTGGAAGATAAGCGCTTCGCCGGCCGGACCCCGAGGGGTTCGTTAGTCCATCGAACGCGCCGCCTCGCGAGCCGAGCGCAGCGTTCCGAGCGACAGCGCGACCCACCCGAGGTACGTGTTCAATGCGGCGCGCATCGCGCCGGTGTCGTCGGCCGCGATCGCGAGCTCGACGGTGTCGGGCGCCGAACGGCGCAGCGTCGCGCGCGCGCGGGGCACCTCTCGATCCGCTTCCGGCCGCAGGGAGCGCTCGAGCATCTCGGCGGTCCGTTCGCTCCGGGCGCGGACGTGGAGCGTCGCGGACCACGACGCGGGCACCGCCGTCATCGGCCGAGTTCGCGCTCCAGTCGGGCGACGACGCGGTCGGTCTTCTCCGCCGCCGACCGCACGTAGCTCTCCGGGGCGAGGAGTTCGTCGATCTCGGCCGGGGTCAGCAGCTTCCGCACCCTCGGGTCGGCCTTGGCCCGCGCGGCGAGCGCCGGGCCCTTCCCGGGGTCTCGAGTGAGCGTTCGGAGGATCTCGTGCGCGTCCGACCGAGCGAGGCCCTTCGTGGTGAGGGCGAGCATCAGGTTCTCGGACATCGCGGCGCCCCCGGTGCGATCGAGCTCCTCCGCCATCCGATCGGCTCGGACCTCGAGCCCAACGAACACCCCGGTCAGCTTCGAGAGCACGTCGTCGGTCAGGACGATCGCGTGCGGGAGGACGATCCGCTCGTTGGCGGAGTTGGCGAGGTCGCGCTCGTGCCACTGGACCATGTTCTCGAGGGGAGGGCCCGCGAAGGCGCGGATGAGACGAGCGAGCGAGCTGATGTTCTCCGAGACGATCGGGTTCCGCTTCTGAGCCATGGTGGAACTGCCGACTTGGCGGCGCTCATCGAACGCCTCCGCGACCTCGGAGATCTCCGTGCGTTGCAGGTTCCGAACCTCGGTCGCGAGTCGTTCCGCGGTCGAGGCGACCAGCGCCATCCAGTTCGTGAATTCGGCGACCCGGTCGCGCCCGACCAGTTGGGTCGGGGCCTCGTCGGCGCCCAGCCCCAGGCGGTGCATGACCCCAGTCTCGACCTCGGTCGCGTGTGGGCCGAACCCGGCGCCCGTGCCCACCGCTCCCGACATCTTCCCGACCAGGAGCCGCGGCAAGAGTTCGTCCAGTCGCTCGCGATGACGCATCACTTCGGCCGCCCCGACCGCGACCTTGTAACCGAAACTGGTCGGGACCCCGTGCTGACCGTGGGTCCGTCCGATCTCCGGCGTTGCGCGGTGCCGTTTCGCGAGCGCGACCAGCGTTCGGATGAGCTCGGTGAGGTCCGCGCGGAGGATCGCCGCGCTCTCTTTGAGCTCGAGGGCCAGCGCGGTGTCGGTGATGTCCTGGCTGGTCGCGCCGAAGTGGACCCATCGGCCGCCATCGCCGGACGCCTCCGCGAGGGCCCGCGTGATCGCCATGACGTCGTGGCGGAGGGTGCGCTCGAGCGCGTCGACCTTCTCCACAGGCACTGATTGAAGGGTCGCGGCGGCCGCGATCGCGGAGGCGGCTCCGGGAGGGATCATTCCCAATTCCGCTTCCGTGGCCGCGAGCGCCGCCTCGACCTGAAGGGCCCGTGCTAGCCGCGCGCCTCGGGAGAACAGGTCGCGGACTTGCGCGCGACCGTACCGAAACTCCAGCGGACAGAAGAGTTCTGACGACCCGCTCTCCACGCGTCGGGACCCGGACCCGGATATATAGCCATACTGCGAACCGAACGCGCCCGAGTTCGTCCCGGTCAATCCCGCTCGGAAGCCCATCCCCGACGTTGCTCGCGAGCGAGGATTCGATCGATACCGCTCCCGAACTGTAGGGCCTGCTTCGGTCGGTTCGCGATGGTCGGCGGGAGACCACGGTGCACCGCCCACCGGCGGAACACGGCTTTGGGGTTGGGTGACGGTTGGCGGTACTCTAGAGGTATCGAGCGAGCCGCGGCCACGAACCCCGGGTCGAGATAGGGTGCGGCGACCGTGCGACCCAACCGCTTCGCGATCCGCAAGGTCCGGGGCCATTCCCGGTCCAGCAATTGAACGAGGTCGGCATCGGCCCGCCGACCCGCTTCGCCGGAGTCCAACCCTCGGAAATGGGCATATCCGAGAAACAGTTCGTCGATTCCTTGACCGCAGAGGATCTGCCCCTCCGGCGCCCGTGCTAAGGCGACCGCTACCGACGTTTGCACACTTCGCAGGGTCGGGCCGAGGTCCGAAAGTTCGGGACGAATCTGGTCCACGACTCCCTGCACCGCCCGGGTGTCGATCTCGGAAACCTCCCCCGGTAATCCTAGCTGGTTCGCCGCTTCCTTTGCGACAGCGAGGCCCGAGCTGCCCTGCGTACCGATCGTGAAGAGAACGAGTCGGGGATGGTGTCGGAGCTCCCAGGCGAGCAGTCCGGAGTCGACTCCGCCGGAAAACAGCACGACGACCCGACCGGGGGCCACCAGCCAGGGAGCGAGCACCGACGAGAGCGCGTGGTCCAGTGAGGCGAAGTACCGACCGTCCCTCTCGGAGTTCCCCCCGCTCGCCGACGCTGCCATGGACGGCGCCACCCCGGCGTCAACCCTTATCGTTCTCGAAGGTACCCAGCGATGATGGCCGTTGACTCGAAAGAGGCTTCCCGCGACCGCCCGGCGCGACGTGCGCTATTCACGGACCGCGATGGCACCCTCGGACCCGACCTCCGATACCTCAAGGAAGCGGAGCGATTCGAACTGTTTCGCGGAGTCGGTGCGGCGATCGCGCTCGCTCACGCCCGCGGCTACCTCGTCGTCTGCGTGACGAACCAGTCGGGGATCGAGCGGGGGTTCTATACTCGGGAGGACGTCGAACGAATCCATCGTCGCGTGAACGAACTGCTCGCCTCGAGCAAGACCTTGGTGGACGCGTTCTACTACTGCCCGCACGCCCCCGAAAGTCATTGTGCCTGCCGTAAGCCGGGCACCCTGCTCTTCGAACAGGCCCGGCGGGAGTGGCACATCGATTTCGGAACGAGCGCCATCATCGGGGACCGGAACATCGACATCGAGGCCGGTCGTCGGCTCGGCCTGTTGACCGCCTACGTACCGAACACCGCCCGGCCCGGCGAGGAAGCCCAAGAGTTCCCTGCGGGCAGCCCGCCCCCCGACATCCGCGCCGAAAGTTTCGCGGACGCGGTCGCGCAGATTCTCGCCCGCGCGTAGGGCCATTTCGGCTCGCGCGGCAAGGCGTTAAACGCCTCCCTCGCTCGCGACCGGGGGCTTCTCTTGGTGCTGGGACTCATTCCCGCCGCGTTCGGGATCGTCTTCACGGTCGCCCTCGCCGTGGGCGCCGTCGCGGCGTACGCCCTCACTCCGCTCGCGGGAGTCGTGGCGGCCGCCTTCGGTGTGGTCATCGTCGCTCTCGTGGGCTTCCCCTTCCTTGCCCTCCTCATCCTGTTCGTGGTCGGGAGCGTTCTCGCGACCCGGTTTCGGATCCAGGAGAAGCGGAGCAAGCACGTTCAGGAGGGCGTGGCGGGAGAGCGCGGCGTCTCGAACGTGGTCGCGCACATCGTGCTCCCGACCGCACTCGCGATCGCCGGCGGCGTGGCGCCTCCGCTCCTCGCGACACCGGCACTCGCGGTCCTCTACGCCAGCGCCCTCGCGTTCGGCGCGGCGGACACCTTCGCGAGCGAGCTCGGCGTTCTTTCGGGGTCCGCTCGCAGCATCCTCACGTTCCGCAAAGTGGAGCCCGGTACGAACGGGGGAGTCTCCACGGTCGGGGAGGCATGGGCGGTGGTCGGAGCGGCGATCACCGCGTTCGTTGGGGTCGGCCTCTTCCGTCTGTTCTCGACCGCCCTGCCCTCCACCGCGGTGTTCCTGGGCACCGTCGTCGTCGCGGGATTCCTGGGTTGTCAGGTCGATTCCGTCCTCGGGGAGACGCTCGAGAACCGGGGCATCCTCACGAAGGGGTCGACCAACTTCCTCGGCATGCTGTCCTCGATCGCGATCGCCGCGTTGATCCTCACGCTGCTCGGGGTGGCGCTGTGAGACCGGCCCACCGCTCGCCGGGGAGCGTCGTGCTGCTCTCGGGCGGCATGGACTCCGCGACCTGCCTCGCGCTCGCCGTCCGTAGGGGCGGTCCGGTCCACGCGCTGACGGTGCTCTACGGGCAGCGCCACGATCGAGAGGTTCGCGCGGCCCGGGCCCTCGCCCGCAGATACCACGTCCACCGACACGTGGTCGTCTCCCTGGCGCTCGGCCCGCTGTTGGATTCCTCGTTGACCGACCGGCGACGACCCCTCCCCACCCGGGGGGTTCGACCCCGGCGGATCCCGTCGACCTACGTGCCGGCGCGGAACACGATCCTGCTCGGAGTCGCCCTCGGGTACGCCGAGAGCCACCGGCTCGAGTCGATCTGGATCGGCGCCAACGCGATCGACTACTCCGGTTATCCCGATTGTCGTCCGGAGTTCTTCCGCGCGTTCGAGCGTCTCGCGCGCGTCGCGACGAAGGCAGGGGTCGAGCGCCACGTTCGAATCCGCGTGCGAGCGCCGCTCCTCTCCAAGACGAAAGCGGATATCGTACGTTGGGGGGAGCGCCTCGGGGTGCCGTGGGCGCTCACGTGGAGTTGCTACGCGGGAGGAAGCGTACCGTGCGGTCGGTGCGATTCGTGCCGTCTCCGGGATCGGGGGTTCCGAGCCGCCGGAGTGGCGGACCCGCTCCGAGCCACTCGTTAGCTCGCCTTCGCGGCCGAGGCGGCGGCCGCCGGTGCCGCGGGGGGAATGGGAGTCACGGGGGACGTGCAAAACGAGCAGCGCTTCGCTGCGAGCGGGATCTGAGAGAGACATTCGGGACAGGGTCGGGTTGTCGCCGTGGCCGCCGGCGCCTTCGCGGCCTTGCGGTCTTGGTATCGCTGATAGGGGAGCGCGATCAGGAAGAATATCACGAGGACGATCAGCGCGAACGAGATGATGGAGTCGAGGAAGAGTCCCTGCAGGATCGAGCTGCCGTTCACCGTGTAGCGCCAGGCGGAGAAGTTGAAGCTCCCCACGATCCCGATGAGCGGAGTGAAGATGTTCGTGACGAGCGAGGTGATCAGCGCGGTGAACGCCGCCCCGATCACGAACGCGACCGCGAGCTGGACCAGGTTCCCCTGGGTGACGAATCTGACGAAATCCTCCCGGATGGTCGCCATCGGTGTCCCGAAGGATTCGAAAGGAGACCTATTTGGAAGTTGTTTCGGACCGGCTCACATGCGCTCGAGCCGCGGAATGCCGAGAAGGTCGAGCGAATTGCCCAGGGTTTGCCGGACCGCGGCCACGAGCGCGAGGCGGCTCTCTCGCTCCGCTCCGGAGCGGAGCACCGGCACCGCATGGTAGAACCGATTGAACTGATCGGCGAGGTCGTGCGCGTACCCGGCGATCGCTTGGACATGGGCGGTGCGGGCGGAGTTGACCACGGTCCGCGGCAGTCCGGCCACGACCCGGATGAGCGCGCGCTCCTCGGGGTCCGAGAGCCGGGCCGCATCGAAGGGGAACGGGCCGGCGTCGACCCCGGCTTTTCGGAGGAGGCTCGAGGCCCGGGCGTACGAGTACTGGACGAACGGTCCGCTGCGTCCCTCGAATGAGAGCGCGTCCTCCCAGCGGAAGACGACCGGCTTCTCCGGGGCGACCCGCGCCACGTGGTAGCGGATCGCGGCGGTCGCCACCGATTCTGCGATGCGGTCGACATCGCCTTCGGCCAAGTCCTCGCGGCGCGCGAGCACCTCGTGACGGGCCCGGTCGACCGCCTCCGTGAGCAGATGGTCGAGCCAGACCGCCGATCCCCCACGAGTGGACATCCGACCCCCGTCGGGGACCGTGATGTCCTGATAGATCACGTAGACCGGCCGGCGCGTCTCGCCGCATTCCGCGAGCAGCGCGTCGAGGGTCCGAGCGTGGAGCTGATGGTCCTGGCCGAGCACGTCGACGACCCGGCCGAACCGCGCGAATTTCGCGAGGTGATACGCGACATCGCGGGTGACATAGAGCGTCGTCCCGTTCCCCCGCTGAAAGATGACGCGCGTGGACTCCTTGGGAAGATCATAGCTCGAGGCATCGATCGCCCAGGCGCCGTTCTCCTCTCGGACCGCGTGAGGGGCCCGGCGCAGCCGTTCGAGCACTCGCTCGACCGACCCGTCCCGAAGGAAATCGGATTCCCAGACGAACTCATCGAACCCGATCCCGAGCCGAGCGAGCGACGCGAGCATGCCGTCGAGGATCGATTGGGTGAGCTCGCGGTGCTGCGGTGGCGGCGAACCGCTCTCCAATTGCCGAACGAGTTCGGCGACCTCCGCCTGCGCGTCCGGATGTTCCTTGAGGTAGGCACTGGCCGCGGGGTACGGACGGCCCCGATGCGCGTCGACCTTCTCGCCCTCGACCTCCTCTCCGTCGACCGCCTTACGGATCGGCTCGGGCCATTCGTCGCGGGGTTTCGACCAGATCCAGGTGATCATCGCCGCCTGGCGTCCCATGTCGTCGACGTAGTACTGGGTCGTGACCGGGGTGCCGGAGGCGCGGACGATCCGGGCTAGCGTGTCGCCGATGATCGCGTTCCTCACCCGGCCGATGTGAAATGGACCGGTGGGGTTCGCGCTCGTGTGCTCCACGCACGCCGGGGCGCCCGTGAGCGCGGCGTGCCCGTACTTCGACCCTCGGGCGAGGACCGTGCCGAGCGTCGCGGCGGTGAGCCGTGCCGGATCGATCGTGAAGTTGGCATACGCGCCCTTCGCGCGAACCTCGGAGATCCCTTCGGAGCGAGGAAAGGTAGCGGCGAGCTCCAAGGCGAACTTCTCGGGTGGCCGTTTCGCGACGGCTGCGGCGCGATGCGCGGGGAACGCGACATCCCCCTCTTCGCCCCCCTCCAGGTTGAGCTGCGCGAGGATCGCCTCTCTCGGGAGCGGAGCCCCGAGCGCAGCGAGCGAGCGTTCGAGGCCGGCGACGATCGCCTCGACAAATTCTTGCGTCGGGTCGGTAACCTCGGACGCGGGGTCGACGGGATCGGTCACGACCATCAGCGTCCGGGAAGCGCTTTAGCGGCGGGCTCGTCTTAACGATTCTCCCATGTCGTCACAGATTCTCGTTCGTTACGGGGAACTTGCGCTCAAATCGGCGCCGGTTCGACGCGAATTCGAGAGCTCGCTTCGTCGGAACATTCTCGATCAGTTCGTCCGGGAGGGGCTGACCGGACGCCTCCGGGCGGACCACGGCCACCTCTACGTGGAAGTGGACGACGGTCCTCGCGCTCTTCGCGTACTCCGCCGCGTTTTCGGCATCACCTCGGTGAGCCTCGTACATGAGGTGCCGAGCGATCGGAACGCGATCCGCGATCGGCTGCTCGAACTCGCCGACCCGCGGCTCACCCCGGGCGCGTCGTTCGCCGTTCGTGCGCGGCGTACCGGGGGCCAGCACCCGTTCACCAGCCAGGAGCTCGCCCGGGACCTCGGAGGGGACGTGTTGGAGCGATTCGCGGACCGGCAGCTCCACGTGAACCTGGAAAACCCGGACGTCGAGCTGTTCGTCGAGGTACGGGGTCCGCGGACGTACCTCTCGTTCGATCGAATGCGCGGCCCGGGGGGATTGCCCCTCGGAGTGGCGGGCCGCCTGGTCGCGCTCGTCGACGGCCCCCGAGGAGCCCTCGGTGCATTTCTCATGATGAAGCGAGGTTGCCGGGTCTCGATCGTGGCGGTTCCCACGGGCGAAGCCTTGGCGCGAGACGTGCTGGGGCGGTTCGACCCGTCCGTTCGGATCGCGACCGCGCCACCGGAGCCCTCCGATTGGGCGGCGGTCATGGCGAGAGTGAGCGAGGAGGCGCATGCGGAAGGGGTCGTCCTTCCGCTGGTGGTGGACGAATACCCGGCCGCGCGAGCGGCGTGGGGAGAGCGGGTGCTGTTCTCACCCACGGTCGGACTCACCGATACCGAGGTGGAGGAGCGGTGGAGGAACGTAGCGGCGCTCGCCGAGTGACCCAGCAGCACCTCGGAGACCCGCCGGTGGAGTCGGCGCCCGAGGACGCTCCGGAGGCGCCGCTGGTCGAGCCGACCACCGGCCCGTCGGACCCTGCGCCGCTAGACCCTTCCTCCGCCCCGTCGCCGCGCGGACCTTCCGACCTTGAGCTGCGTGAGCGTCAACGTGCTTGGCGGGTGGAGCGCGCCCGGTTCGAACGCTCCCAGCGTCGTCCCCCTCTCGCCGATGAAGATTCGAAATAGACCCTCGCCGTGAGCGTCACCGTGGCCGCTCGGGTCTCCCCCGTGCTGACAGCCCTGGTGGACTCCTTCGTCCCCGGGACCGAATCGGCCGCCGCCGGACTCCCGCCCTACCCTGCCGCGAGCGCATTGGGCGTCGACCGGGACATCGCCCAGCTCGTCGCCGGCCTCCCCGAGGCCCAGCGCACGGAATTCGAGTCGCTGCTGCGCGTGATGGACAGCCGCCTCACGAACCTCTTGCTCACCGGCCGGCCACGGAGGTTCACTCGGCTCGATCGAGCCGCCCGGGAGGAGTATCTCCGGGGATGGGCTCGCAGCCGTCTGGAGGTGAAACGACGAGGGTTTCAGGCGGGGAAGCGCCTCACCGCCTGGTGCTACTTTTCCGGGCACGACGCTCGCGGGCGTCATCCCCTCTGGGACCGAGTACACTACGAACCGCCAGTCCCGATTCCGGAACCGCTCGGTACGGACCCCGGAGCCCGGCCCGTCGTGCCGGATCATGACGAGGACCTCTCGACCGACGTCTGCGTGGTCGGGAGCGGGGCCGGCGGGGGGGTCATCGCCGAACGCCTGTCGGCCGCGGGGTACCGCGTCGTGGTGCTCGAAGCGGGAGCGTGGATCCCTCCGCACCAGTACCCTCGGAACGAGAGGGAAGGCTTCGACCGAATGTATCTCGCTCGCGGGGTGGTCACGACCAGCGACTCGGCGATATCGGTGCTCGCGGGCGAGACTCCGGGAGGGAGCACTGCGATCAACTGGATGACCTGCCTACCGCCGCGACGGGAGGCTCGGGCAGAGTGGGCACGCGATGGCGGGATGGTCGAGGCGGACACCCCCGAGTTCGACACCGCGCTGGCCGCGGTCTCGTCCCGGATGCACGTCTCTCGGGACGAGAGTGCGGTCAATCCGTCCAATGACGCGCTCCGGCGGGGTTGCCGTGCGCTCGGGTTCGTTCAGGGTCCGGATTGGGACATCCTACCGCGGAACGCGGTCGGATGCGCTCAGCGATGCGGTTTCTGTCCCTTCGGATGTCCGTACGGTGCTCGGCAGTCCACCCTGAACACTTTCCTCGCCGATGCAATCGCTCGGGGAGCACGACTCTACTGTTCCACGAGAGCGGAGCTGGTGGAGATTGACGGAGGACGGGCGAACGCGGTCCGTGCGACGTACCGGTCCGCCGCCGGGTCGCGATCGATCCACGTTCGGGCACGTGCTGTCGTACTCGCGGGGGGAGCGCTCCAGACTCCCGGGTTGCTCCTCCAATCGGGAGTGCGCTCCTCGGGCGTGGGAGTCGGGCTGCGGCTCGACCCCACTACCTCGATGGTCGGGGAGTTCCCGGCTCCTGTGCGGACCTGGGAAGGACCGCCGCAGACCGTGGGAGTCTACCGATTTCAGGCGATGGACCCGGGAGCCCACGGGCCCTGGCTCGAGGTAGCCCCGGCCCATCCGGGACTCGCGGCGCTCGCGACCCCGTGGGAGAGCGCATCGGACTTCCTACGGCTGCTTGAGCGCATTGAGTTCGTGGCGACCCCGATCGTCCTCGTTCGCGATGTGGGGGAGGGGCGGGTTCGGGTCGACCGAAACGGCTGCCCGATCCTCGACTATCAACTTCAGCCCCGCGACCGGGTCAACCTCGTTCGCGGCTTAGTGGAAACCGCGCGGATCATGACGGCCGCGGGAGCGACCCGGCTGCTCTCCCTCAATACTCCGTACGTCGAGGTGGGGGATGGCAAGCGCCCAGTGACCTCGAGCGAACTGGACCGGTTCCTAGACGCGATCGAGCGAGCGGGCATTCGCCCCCACTCCGTCGCACTGTTTTCTGCGCATCCCATGGGATCGGCTCGGGCGGGTATGGACCCGCGACACTCCGCAGCGAGGCCGACGGGGGAGGTCCATGGAGTGGAGGGTCTCTGGGTCGGCGACGGCAGCCTATTGCCGAGCGCCCCCGGAGCGAACCCGATGATCTCCATCCTCGCGTGCGCTTGGCGAACCGCCGGGCACCTTGTAGAACGGCTCGCCGGCTCCCCGAGGTCTGGGACGAGCGATTAGGGTGGTCCGAAGTCGTCGCCGGGCTTCCCCCGTCTTCACGGTCGTAGCAGAGCGCCGCACTCTCGCTCGCCGGCGGTAGCGTTAAGTGGCCCCCCTGGTGGACCGCTCCGAGAAAGACTTCAATGCCGTTGTGGAAGATCCAGGGGTCCTTCTACGCTCGGCGGGGGTACTGGCAGACCTTCCGTAAGGAGTGTGAGGCGGAAACCGATGCCGCAGCTCGGGAGTGGGCCCTTTCGGAGATCGGGAGTTGCCATCACGTTAAGCGCCACCAGATACGGATCGACCAGCTCGCCCCTGCCGAAGTGGCGGAAGCACGAGTCGAGCCTCAGTGACGGGACCGCTCTCCAACCCCCCCGCCGCTGTTCCGCGTTCCTCGAGTTAGGAGATTGGAATCGCGACGGATCGACGCCCTCACCGCCGGAAATGAGAGATCGCCGGGCGCGCTAGATCTGTTGCACTCAGGCTTCGATTTCGCGCCTTGACGTCGGGGCCGCCGCCGGAATCCCCCTCCAGTAGGACGGCATACGTGTACGTGTCTATCCGCAGAAGCGGGACCTTAAGACCTGATGGTTGTTCGTCGCGGCCGAGGTCCTTAGATGTCGTACCACAGCAAGATTCTGCTCCTGGTCGTGGCCGCGGTTGCCGTAACGATGGTGCTGCCGGGGACTTCGGCGCTCCACAGCGGGGTTTCGGGGGGAGCCACCCCGGCCGCTTCGGTGTCGATCGCGCCCGCCTCCTCGGTCGTCGCGACCAGCGCACTCTCGGCCGCTGGCCCCTCCGCTGCGAGCTCTGCCGCCGCCGTCTCGTCCGCTACGGCGGTAGCCGCGGGTACCCAGGGCCGAGTGCTGAGCGAACTCAAAGCGCTGAATGCTCCGATGAAGGATGTGTTCCTTCCGAATTTTGCGCCTGACGTTTCGATTCAGGGAGGTGTGGTCACGCCGTTGTACGACAACACCCCGGCGCCGATGGGGATCGGGGACTTCGGGGTCGTCGACCAGAGCGGTCACAATGTCGCGACGGTCACCTACGCGCCCAGCGTGAAAGCGTCGGTAACCCTCAACAACGTCGACCCGGTCTATGTCACCTCTTCGGCGCCGGACGAGTTCACAATGCAGCTCAACACCGTCGCGTCGAACATCGACCTCTTCGGCAGTGACAGCTACCAGTTCTGGCTCCAGAACGTTCCGATCTACTCCGAGACGACGCAGACGCTCTCCTTCGAGGACAACGTCTGGAACTTCTCGAACCCCTCCACCACGTTCCAGGCCAGCTCGATCTACGCTCATGGTCCGGGCGGGTTCGTCGATGGGAACTTGGCCTACATTGCGGTGGGACCGAGCTTCCACGTCCCCACCCCGTTCACCGTCGTCATTTACAACAACCTCACCCTGGTCGACGGTCGATCGACGGTGTTCTTCAACTACACGGTGATCCCGTCCACCGGCAGTCCGTTCTCGGGCTCCTACGACTTCGTCGAGTTCAACTCGACGCCCGAGGTCACCGGGCCCGCGCCCCAGCCGGTTAACGAGATCAACGGCGGGCAGGTCAACCCCACCGGATTCCTCTTGGACGACGCGGAGATCATGCTTGGCGGTCCTGGCGGCGGGTCGACGACCACGCTCTTCAACATCGCGGGGTCGATGGGGCTCTGGCTCCTTCCGAACGGGTCGAAGACCTACAAGACCGTCCCTTCCGCCTACGACTTCGGGACCGACACGGGCGAGACGTCCGAAGGGATCGCCGAATACGCGACCACTGGCAGCAGCCACACGGCCGAGCTCGGGAGCGGACCGTCGATGCTCTACGGCCTTTGGGGCCTCGTCGGCGCACACCCGGGCAAGGAAACGATCACCCTGGACCTCTCCCCGTCGAACGCGTTCGTCTTCGCGAGCCCCGGCGCCACGTTCAACGAGAGCGCGGCCGGCTGGGGACCCACGCCGGTAACGGGACCCGCGGTCTACCAGCTCCCGCCGGGAGCGTACAGTTTCGAGTACCTCCTGGCCGACCACAACCCCGCGGCGGCGACCTACGGTTCGAGCGGGACGTGGACGGTCTCCCTCAGTTCGAACCCGTCGCTCGGCGACTACACACCGCTGTGGGCGGAGTCGAACAGTCAGCTGGCCGGGATCTCTCAAGGAGGGAAGGGGACCTCGGGGAATCCGTACGTCCTCGACAACGGACCCGCGAACATCAACCCGCTCTTCGGAGAGGTGAACGATTATGACTTCCAGGTGTTCCCGGGCATCTACCTGCTCGGCACGACCGCGTTCGTGACGGCGGCGGATCTGCCAGCGTTCCAGGTGACGTACCTTCCGAGCCAGATCGCGGGTGCCCGGCTGATTCAGGACGGCCTGCCGCTCACCGACCAGCTGAACGTCGAGCTCTACGAGACCTCCCACGTGTCGATCATCGACAGCGATCAGCTCTCGGGATGGTTCGCGGCGTTCGGCTCGTTCGGGGAGCCCGCAACGATCTACTTGTGGGGCGCCACGAACACCCTCATCGCCGACAACACGTTCTACGTGGAGTCGGACGGGATCACGGCGGCCGGCTACAATGCGACGGACGGCGGGCACAACCTGATCTGGGGGAACGTCTTCTACCCGGAGCCGGTGGTATCCCCGAGCTCGGCCTTTATCCTCAACTACGGACTCTTCCCCGCCTTCTGGGAGTTCGAGTCGCTGGACGTGGTCTTCAACAACGCGTTCCTCACCCCGATCACGGCGGTCAACTTCCAGGAGAACTTCTACACGGGAGCGGGGCAGCTCAATCACGACCAGTGGAACGTGAAGGTCCAGCCCTCGACCGACGTCCGCGCGAAGAACGGTTTCGATCTCTCGGGGAGCATTCTCGGACTGAGCTGGGAGGGTGGAAACTACTGGGCCAACTACGGTACCCCGCAAGACCCGTACGGAGTGCTACCCTACAACGACGGTGGCCTCATCCAGTTGGGCGGGGACTCTCACCCCTTGATCCCGTTCACGCTCTACGACGTCCGGTTCACCGAGACCGGTCTACCGTCCGGAAGCGCGTGGTCGGTCACGATCAACGGCTACACGCAGACCACAACCGGAAAGTCGATCACGTTCGTGGAACCGAACGGGACTTACGCCTTTGTGGTCACTCCGCCGGCCGGGTTCACCGCGAGCCCTTCGGTCGGCGGCCTGATTGTGGCAGGGTTGAACGTCCTCGAAAAGATCGGGTTCACCTGAGGAGACACGGGGAGGCTCCGAACCCACGGATCCGGCACAAATCCCCACGACCAACCCATTCTCCCCATCTTTCAAACCCCGCGCCGACCCACTTCTGACGCGCGCGACTGGCTTGCCCCGACACCCGCACGGGGTGTGAACCGCTCCCGGACCTCGGATCTCCGAGAGAGACCCTCGAGTTGACCTCACTTCGCTAACCAGCGGCCCCCCCGGCTCGGACGAATTCGCACATCGCGAACGGATCGAACCGGGGGCCTCCGGTAGGTCCCTCAGGAAGAACCGTTAAGTCGCCGACGGTGTCCCCCCGGAGGTCCATGGCTCAACGAGACCCCGAGTCGAAGGAATCGGCTCCTACGGAACAGCAGGTGCAGGAGGACCTGATGCGCCTCGAGGCGTATCGGAACCAGCTGAACGCGCTGATCCAGCAGTACCAGATCCTCACCGCCTCCCGTTCGGAACACGCGCGCGCGAGGGAGAGTCTCGAGGGAGTGGACCGCACGACGGCCGACGCCTCGCTGCTGATCCCGTTGGGGGGCGAGACGTACGTCCGGGGGTCGATCGAGCGCGACGCGCCGGTGCTGATCGGCGTCGGCTCGGGGGTCGTCGTCGAGATGAACCGCGCGCAGGTCACCGAACTGTTGGCCGAGCGACTCACCCGCATCGAGCAGGCCACCCGCGACATCGAGACGCAGATGTCCGCGCTCGACGAGCGGATCCAGATCATGTCGCGCCGACTCGACGAGATCGCTCGGTCCGGCTCGGCGGGCTCGGATGTGGGCCGCAATTAAGGCGCGGCTCCGCCGCACCGAAGCGGAGCCGGCGCCCCCCTCGACCCCGGCCACGACTCCCGCGCAGCCGACGACACCCGCGGCAAAGCCCGCGACCCCCAGTGGGAAGCCTCCGACGACCGCCGCAAAGCCGGCGGCGATCCCCGTGATGGCGGACGACTCCGAGATGTTCACCGAGGGTTTCCTCGGACGGCGGCTCACCGAGGGGTCGATCGAGGAGGTCCTGGACGACCTGGAGATCGTGCTGCTCCAATCGGACGTCGCACTGCGCGTGGTCGAGCGCCTTCGCCGCGACCTAAGGAAGGAGCTCACGGGCCGCAAGCTCCGGATGGGCGTCGACGCGGAGGAGGCGATCCGAACGTGTCTCGAGCGTTCCGCTCGATCGATGCTCGAGCGACCGAAGATCGACCTCGTTTCGGCGATCCGGTCGCAGACCCCGAAGCCGTACACCATCCTCTTCGTGGGCGTGAACGGGACGGGAAAGACCACCACGGTCGCGAAGTTCGCCGGCTGGTTGCGAGCGCAGGGCCTCTCGAGCGTCATCGCCGCCGGCGACACCTTCCGCGCCGGGGCGATCGAGCAACTGCTCGTCCACGGCGAGCGACTTGGGATCCGCGTCGTCCGTCAGCAGGAGGGGAGCGACCCGGCCGCCGTGGCGTTCGACGCCGTCCAGCACGCGCGCGCGAAGGGGGTGGACGTCGTCCTGGTCGACACCGCCGGTCGGCAGCACACGAACGAGAACCTGATCGAGGAGGCGAAAAAGATCCGGCGGGTCGTCGCCCCCGCGCTGACGGTGTTCGTCGGCGACGCGCTGAGCGGCAACGATGTCCTCGAGCAGGCTCGGCTCTTCGACAAGGAGATCGGGGTGGACGGACTCATCCTCACGAAGCTCGACGCGGACACGAAGGGCGGAGCCGCGCTGAGCGCGACCTACGTCACGAAGAAGCCGATCCTGTTCGTCGGCGTCGGGCAAGGATACGGAGATTTCCGGCCGTTCGACCCGGAGTGGCTCGTTCGACGGCTCTTTGACGAGGGGACGGCGGGGTGACGGCCCGGGTCGACGTCGTCCTCGTCCGACCGAAGGAGGACGGGAACGTGGGCGCGGTCGCGCGCCTCGCCCGCAACTTTGGCGCGGAGCGACTCGTCCTCGTCGCCCCCCGCGCCCCGCTCGGCCCGGAAGCGCGCCGACGCTCGATGGGCGGGATCGCGCTCCTCACTTCCGCGCGGAAGGTGCCGTCGTTCGCCCGGGCGATCGAGGACGCGGACCTGGTGGTCGGAACGACCGACATGTCGACCGGGCGCTCGAGCGCCTACCTGCGTCGCTCGATGTCCCCGGAGCGCCTCGGGGAGCTCCTCGTTCCGGTCTCGGGGCGCGTCGCGGTCGTCTTCGGACCCGAGGACAACGGGCTCTCCCGGAGCGAGCTCGCGCGCTGCGACCTCCTCGTACATATCCCCGCGCGCCGCGAGTTCCCGACCCTCAACCTCTCCCACGCGGCCGCGGTGGTGCTTTACGCCGTTCATCGAGCCCGGGGCACCGCCGACCCCGAGACGACGCCCGCCCCGCTCGAACTTCTGCTCGACGGGACGGAAAAGGAGCTGTTTCTGGCCCGGACGGAGGCCCTCTTGACCCGGATTGGCTACCCGGCGCACAAACGACGGGGTTTAATCCTCCTGTTTCGTCGTGTCCTCGGCCGAGCGACGCCTACTGAGGCGGAGTATCGGATGATGCTCGGGCTCTTTCGGAGCCTCGAGCGTTCCATGAATCGGGGAACCCATGGGCGAAGGCAACGGTGATTGGCTGCGGGTCCGGGGCATCGGCCGCGAGCGGTTCGCCGGATACCTCGCCGATTACCTGGGCACGATCGGCTACGCCGTCGAACGCACGGAGTCGACGGAACCGTCGCTGAGCCGGGTGCGCGGACGTCTCGAGAAGATGAACCCCGCGGTGCCGCCCGTCGCGAGGGAGCTCGCCTTCCGATTCTATCCGACCAGCGGTGGGGCGGCCCTGGTCTGGGAAGTTCCCTTGGAGATCCCGACCGAGGAGCGGCCCCGGATGGACCGACTCGTGGCCGAGATCTCGAGCCACCTGATCCGCGCCGTGGCGACGGAGAGCCACGCCACCGCGAAGGTCCTGACCCCCGCCGATTCGCGTCTCCCTTGGCAGGGGAACGGACGGGCCGCGACGAGCGACCCGGTCGCCCCGTAGCTTTATAATCCGCACCCGGGTCGCCCCGCCGCTTTCCATGAGCACTTCCGCGTATCGTTACATGGCCCGCTCGTTCCGCCAGACCCTGGGCGAGGAAGGGGCGGCGCTCCGGCACGAACGCTTGCTCACCTGGCGTCTCCAGAACACCGTCACCCGGCTCGAGCACCCGACCCGGCTCGACCGGGCGCGCGCGCTCGGCTTCAAGGCGAAGGGGGGATTCGTCCTCGTTCGCGTTCGGGTGCGCCGCGGCGGTCAGCGGAAGCGGGAGATCATCGCCGGGCGTCGCCCGAAGCACAAGGGCGTCGCGCGGATGACGCTCAAAAAGAGCCTCCGGCGAATCGCCGAAGAGCGCGCCGCGAAGCACTTCCCGAATCTCGAAGTCTTGAATTCGTACTGGGTCGGCGAGGACGGGAAGCAGAAGTTCTTCGAGATCATCCTCATCGACCCATCCTCCCCGGAGATCCTTTCCGACCCCCAGACCGCTTGGATCGCGGCCGGAGTGCAGAAGGGACGCGTCTTCCGCGGGCTCACGAGCTCGGGGAAGGAAGGACGCGGTCTCCGCTGGAAGGGCAAGGGCACGGAGCGGTTCCGGCCGTCCTACCAGCGCAACCGTCGGAACGTGCGCCGCACGCAGTCGAAGGTCATCCCCTAGCGTCCGCTCCGTGGGACGATGCGGCGCCCAGGAGCTCGTCGAGGGAGTGCCCGCTCCGCTCGGCGAGACGGCGCGCCCAGCCGTAGAGGCCCTCGACGTGAACGAGCTCTCCGCGTACGACCCTCGCGAAGCGCCGACGGTAGTCGAGGTCGAGGGCGAGCCGTTCCGCCTCCAGGAACTCGCGGAGGCGCTGGGCGAGGTGGCCCCCTTCGGTGTCCCAGTCGGTGAGCACGATCACGTGTCGGCTCCTTCCCACGAGGTCGTGCGCGGTCCCCGAGAGCGCGCGGCCGTGATGCAGCTTGATGACGGCGCCGGTAAGGCCCAGCCGACGCAACGAGACGAGGTCCCGTTCCCCTTCCACGACGACGACCGTGCCGGGTTCGGCGCAGTCGGAGCGCAACCGCTCCCACAGTCGCACGAACTCGGCGAGCGGGTCGGAGGCGGCGCGCCCGTTCCGCATCTCGACTCCTCCCCCGCGACGATCCTGGGCGCGTCCGGGCGGTGGGAGACCGCACATATCGTATACCCCTAAAGCGTCCCCGACCTCCCACCCATGCCCGATCATTACACGCAACTGCTCGAGTGGCGCCGCAACGAGGCCGCGGTGCGTGGCCTCTCGAAGCTTCCGCACGACTTCTATCGTACCACGACCGCCTACCTCGCGGACGTGCGACGTTCCTACGAGAGCGAGCTCCGGGAGAATCCGTCCGGCCGCAAGGGGGAGATCTCTCGACAGACGTACCAGCGAGCGAGCCAGATCTCGCGCGACATCGTCGAGGCGCGGACCCAGAAAGTCTTGACCGCGGCGTTCCAGGCGAGCATCGGCGGAACGCCCGACCTCCCCAACGCGCTCGCGGAGGAGCGGGCCGTCTTCGATTCCGTACTGACCTCCCTCGCCCTGCACCGCCACGACGCGGCACCGTACCTCGAGCCCGCGGGCCCCGCGAAGTCTCCCGCGGTCGCCGCTCCGAACCCGCCGGCGCTCGCCCCCCCTCCCCCCGCACCGGAAACGCCGGCCCCCACGACGCGGAGCGGTCGGCCCCCCGCGCCGCTCACCTATGTCCGGGTCGTGAAGAACAGCCGCCCGATCGAGGTCGGTTCCGAGACGATCGACCTCCGCGAGGACGACATCCTCTCGCTCCCCCCCGACGCCGCGAAGCTCCTGATCGATGCCAAGATCGCGGAACCCGTGGCGACGGGGCCGAACCGGCCGGTTACGTAACGCGGGCGAGTCGCTCGGCGGACGCCGGCGGGGCGAGCTCGAGGGCGCGGAACCGGTCGAACCCGAACAGGAGGTTCTTTGCCGCCAACTGCAGTCGGACCTTCGCCTCCGCCGAATTCGCGGCACGGATCGCCGAGTCAAGGAGGGCCGGGAACCCCCACGCTCCGAGCGCTTCCGCCTGCGAGCGATACCCCAGCTCCGCGAGGCCGCTCGCCTTCGCCGCGGCGCGAACTCGCGAGAAGTTGACGAACGTCGAGAGGTCGGACGTTCCGGGGGCGGCGAGCGGGTCCGACACGAAGCGGTGCGCCCGCACCGCCGCGAGGGTTCCCCCGGGGTGTCCCATCCACAGTTCGCGCTCTTCCGCGCCAAAGTCGAGAACGATCGCGAGACCCTCGGCGAGGTGGTCCGCGACCTCTCGAACGGTCGCCTCGGCGGCCGGCGAGACCTCCACTACGAGGTCGGTCGACTCGGGTGCGGGTAACGGGGTCCCGGGGATCGGTCGAACGAACGGCTTCTCCGCGGGCTCGACGCGACCGGCCGCGACGCGCACGCCGAGCTCGTGCCATGCGCCATCGTGCCAGTGCAGCCGGCGAGCGGGTTGCGCGTCGAGGAACTCGTTCGCGAGGACGACGCCCCGGATCGGGCCCAGGGCGCCGAGCGAGTCCGAACGATGAACGGCGACGCGGCCCCTGAGGGGTCGGAGGCGTTCCTCGGCCTCCCGAAGGCGCGCCGACGCCCGGTCGACCAGTACGTACTCGAGGCCGGGCGGGTCATCCCGAAGGGAGGCGACGAGCCCCTCCGCGAGGGTTCCGTCTCCGGGACCCAGCTCCACGATCCGGAACGCCGAGGACCCGGCGATCGCGCGCCGGACGACGCGGATCCGTTCCGCGATGCTGCGAGCGAAGATCGGGCTCACGTGGGCGGCGGTGTAGAACTCCCCTTCCCGCCCGAGGGGCGACCGGGGCCGGTCATAGAACCCGAGGCCTTCCGCGTACAGGGCGATCTCCATGAAACGGTCGAACGGGAGGAACCCGTCGTCCCGTGCGACCTCGTGCAAGCGTTCGACCACGAGGAGCGAGCGCGCGGATTCCTCCGCGTCGAGCGGAGGGGGCGCGTCCGGCATGGGGTCGCGCGCGCCGGACCCTACCCAATGTAGCCGAGGTCGTCCCGTGGGGGCGCGCCGGGGGTCGCTGGTTCTCCCGAATGCTGCTCCGCCTCGTGGATCTTCTGCGCGATCCGGTCGATCTCCTTGGCCTTCGCCTGGAGCGCGGTGAAATCGAGGTCGATCTTGAGCACGCGCGCGAGCACCTTGAGGACGGCTTCCGCGCTGCGCGGGTCGACGAAGTAACCGCTCGTCTCCCCCATGAGGCAGACCCCTTCCATACCGGCCAGGCGACCGAGCCCGAGGAAGAGCCCGCTCGCCCCGATGAGGCCCCCGCCCGGGTCGTTCCGGGAGAAGACGACCGAGAACTTCTTCATCAGCTCGACCCGCGAGGCGCTCGTCGCCGCGCCGAGGACGCGAGGCTGCTCGATGACGCGCCCCTGGGCGAAACCGGCGAGGGTGAACACCTCGCGAACCCCGAGCGCGTGACAGTAGTCGAGCACCCGCTCGGTGATCTCGTACTGCCCCTCGGGGCTGATCCCCTGGTAGTCGCCGCCGAGGATCAGGAGGTCGTGCTGGGCCGCCGCGGGAGCCTTCCAGTAAGAGAGGTCGTTGGAGACGAGGCGGATGATCCCCTCTTCCGAGACGTACACCTGGGGCGGGAAGAACTTCGAGTGGACGGTCGCGAGCGGTTTCGCCGGCAGCTGGTCCCGTAGGTAGTCCGCGGCGAGCTTTCCTACATTGCCGACGCCGGGAAGGCCCTCGATCAGGATCGGGTCCCGAAGGGTGACCTTCTCGAGCGTGCGAATGACGACGTCTTCCACGATTTCCCCGACGATGGGAGCCGGCCGCTGCCGATAAAGACTCGGTTACCGGCGCGTAGGCCACTATCCCGGGGGGCTCTCGTCGGGACCGGTGGTCCAGCCGCTCTCTCCGACGTGGACGGGAGAGATCCGGCAGAGGTCCGGTCGGTTCCCGACCTTCTCGGTGAACAGGGTATGGGCGTAGCGCGCCCCGTGCACGTCCGCTCGGAGGTCGAAGACGAGGTCCGCGAGGTCCTGGAGGAGCCCGTAGACCGCCCGGTCGTGCTGGACCGAGTGGATGGTGAGGAGCGCCTGGCCGCCGATCGTCTGGCATCGGTGGCGGATCTGACGGGCGACCGTGGTCACGTCGTGCGGTTCGAGCACCTCGAAGAAGAAATCGACCGAGTCGAGGATCAGCCGGAACGGGGAGTCCATCCCGGCGAGGTCCGAGAGCATTCGGTTCGTCAGGCTGAACGTCGTGGTCGTCCGGTCCCGTGGGGTCGCGCCGACGAGGTCGTCCAGGGAGAGCCCCTGTTCTCGGGCGCGCGCGATATCCAGCCCGCGCACCAGCACCCGTTCGTAGTACTCGTCCGCGAGGTTGACGACCTTGATCTCGGCGGGGTCCCATCCGAAGTCCTCGAACGCCTTGCGGACGTCTCCGGTCCGCTCGAACGTCGTGTAGAACAGGACCGGGACCCGGCCGGTACCGGCGTGCGCGAACTGCTTCGCGAGCAAGGGCGCCCCCGAGCCCGAGTGCCCCGACAAGAGGGCGAGCCAGCCGGGCGGTAGCGCGGCGAAGAGCGGACCGTCGATGTCGGGGATCCCAAAGATCTGGTCGGAGTCGCTCAACGTCATCGTCCCCGGCCGACGTCGATCGTCTCGTCGACGAGCAGGCTCAACATCTGCTCGAGTCCCCCGGCTTCCTCGTCCGAGGTCATCAGGATCAGCGCGAGCGCGTTCCGCGTCTTCAGGTTCGTGAGGAAGATATGGAAGAACTCGGAAAGGAGGTCGCGAGGGTTGTGGATCGCGAGGGCGTTCAAGCTGTCGACGACCACGATCGACCGCGGGTGCGGGAACTTCCGCAGAAGGTAGTCGACCCGCAGCATGATCTCCTCGAGCGCCCGCGGCGTCTCGAGGTAGGTCGCGTTGGGGAGCGGGTTCGCGTAGTTCATCATGATATGACTGATCACATCGACGAACGAGATCCGGTCCTGCGGAACGTCGAGCGCCTGGGCGAGCGACCAGACGAACGAGGCGGGGTTGGTGACCGTGATGTAGATCGTGTGCGCGTCCTTCTCGCTCCCGACGTCGCGGAGCGTGGCGTTGAGCACGGCGAAGTAGTGGTCCGCGTACTCCCGCGGGTCCAGCTTCAGCGCGACCGCACTGCCTCCGGGGATCGAGCGGAGCCGCTCCCCGATGTCCACCGGGGGCACGGGATTACGCTCCCTCGGGGTGGCTGCCCTTCAGGTGGGGCGCCATCAGGAGGCCGATCGGCGTGAGTTCGATCACGTACTGGGCCCGGGAGTGCGCGGTGCCCCGCATCTTGACGATCTGAAGGACCCGCAAAATGTCCCCCTGACGGCGGGTGTTCCACAGCAGGATGACCCCGTCCACGATCGCCTCCTCGACGCCGTGCATCGAGTAGCGGCCCGCGGTCGGACCGATCTCGGAGACGAGGAGGGACGTGCACCCGAGCGCGCTCAGCGACTGGCCGAGGCGGAGCATGAAATCCCGGATCGCCTCGTCGCGTCGGATCCGATAGCAGACCGAGGTGAGGCTGTCGAGGACGAGCCGCTTCACCCCGAGGGTCTTCACGAGGTCGTGGATCGTGCGGATGAGGATGTCGATCTCGTCCGGGGTGAGCTCCTCGCGCTCGAGCCCGAGCTTGTCGTAGAGGTTCGGGAGGTCGACGAAGACGAGCGACCCGTCGCTCACGAGGTCCGGTCGAAAGAACTCGAAGGTGGAGAGGTTCTGGATCAACTTCTGGGACGCCTCGGTCACGGACAGGAAGAGCGAACGCTCGCCCCGCTCGGCCCCCCGGACCAGGAACTCGAGGCAGAGCGTGGTCTTCCCCGTGCCGACGCTCCCCGCCACGAGCACCATGTTGCCGCGGGGGATGCCCCCGCCGAGGATGTCGTCGAGCCCCTCGATTCCCGTGGCGCACCGCTCGAGCACGTTCGCGGGGGCCATGAGCGACCGAGGGGCCGGGGGCTCGGCCGGCAACGGCGGGGCCGCGGGAGCTTCCATCGAGAGAACGAGCCGTTCCGAGCCTATGAGGGTTGTCATTCGGCGGAACGCTCCGGTCCCTCCTCGAGAGCGGAGGTGAGCGCGAGTTCCTCGACTCGTTGGCGGTCGACCCACCAACACGCCCCGTGGTCGTCCCGACCTCGACGGACGATGGCGCCCCCGCGGGCCAACCGGCTCCCCAGCCCTCGAAGGTCGCGCTCGTTCGGGCCGATTGCCCGACGCAGCTCCGCGAGCGAGATGCGGACCACCGCGGGGTCACCATCGGGGACCGAACGGCGAAGCATCTCCAAAAAAAGGGCGAGCGGCGCCTCCCGGACCGGTGACCTCCAAGGTACCGCTTCCAAAGCCACCCCCGCGGTTCGTCTCGGGACTCGGGCCGTGCGGACCCAGTGGAACGAGTTGCCCTTGCCGAGCAGCAGCGCCGCCTCTCCCCGGGGCAGCGAGAGAATGGATTCGGGGGAGATCCCGTGGACGAGGCGCGAGAACTCTCGGGCCTCTTCGGGCGACCCGCGAAATCCCACGAAGTCCGCGACGTTCGTCCAGATCGATTCCGCCACCGCCTCGGGCAACGACGCGATCGCCTGCGTCGCGACGACCACGTGAATGTTCCGGCGGCGACCAAGCCGCAGCATCTCCGCGAGGCTCTCGTGCGCGAACCATTGCGCTTCGTCCAGCACCACGAACGTCTTCGCCCCGTTCGACCTCGCAAGCAGCTCGGACCAGACAAGCGCGAGATAGACGGAGAGCAGGTAGCGCGCGGTCGACTCCCCGACGTTCGCGGCATCGCCCGAGACGAGCAGGATCCGCCCCGGCCCGAGGAGGTCCTGCACTCGGGTCTCGGGCGAGCGTCGGCAGAACGCCCGTGTCAGGAGAGGATTGCGGATCACCTCGAACAGCAGACGACGCGCACCGTCCGCGTCCTCCGGCCGGCTTCGGATGCGGTCGGCGAGTTCGCCTACGGGGCCCTGCGCTTCGGGGGGAAGGGTGCGAAAGCCGCGTCCCCCGCAAGCGAGCAGCGCGTGCGCGTCCTCCAGCGTGCCCTCGGGGAGGGAAGCTGCGGCCCCGAGGGCCCGAAGGAGCATCTCTTCGAGTCTCGGGCCCCAGAACCCCGAATCGACGTACCGACCGGAGCGGACCCGCCGAAGGGAATGGACGAGGTCGTTGAGCCGCCGTTCCCGCTGCGCGATCCGGAGGGTGGATTCCGGTCCGATGCCTTCGAGGGCGTTCAACCCCGGCGCCGTCTCCGGGTCGATGTGAGTCAAGCGACCCGACACCGCGGGAGCGATCTCCGCCCGGACCGCGTCGGCGGTTTCTCCGAGGGGGTCGAACAGCACGAGACCCGCGCCCGAGACGATCCGTCGGCTCAACGCGACCAGGAGGGAGCTCTTGCCCATCCCCGTCTCCCCGAGCACGGCGAGGTGGCGACCTTGATGAGGTTCGATGGGGGGGCCGATGGCAATACCTGCCGCCGTGCGGCCGAGCGCGAGCAAGGACGCCGATTCGACCCCAGACCCGTCGACCTCGCCCGCCACGAAACAATCGGGGGTCGGCATCGTCAGTGCGACCTCGGAGTCGCTCATCGGGAACCCGTCCGCCCAGCGACGCGTCCATCGCCGCTGATGAAATCTGATGCCGTTCCCGGTCGGCGTACGCGTGGCGGACTCGAGCGCACGGGCCACCATCGAATCGCGGTCCGGGGTCCCGAGCCGCACTTCGGAGCGTAGGCGAATTCTCCCCGCCCAGAACGTCGGATTTTCGGGAAGCTCCACGCTCGGGGTCCGGACGGGAGCTCCCCCCCTTCCGGCAGGCGGTCGTCCCGGCGGCAATTCGTTCACGGAGGCTCGGGGAGTCCACCGACTGCGATGCACGAGGGGCGTCGCCCGAAACGACCATTCGAGGCGAATCCCCGGAGGCATCGCGCTGAGCGCCATCACCACGCAATCAAGGGTGGAACCCCCGTCCGCCTCCGAACGAAGTGGGGTCGGCCAGGGTTCGCAACGGTACCCTTCCCATCCCCTCTCGACCCCCGGCCCCTCGGTCCTGCCCGGTGCCCAACGCCACTGAAACGGGTCGTACGCTCGCACGAGTGCTCGTCCCGCCCACCGAGTCGATATCGGCCCGTCGGGAACCAGTGAGAGTTTGGGTTCCGGTCCGGATTGGACGAAAGTTCGGAACGACACTCCCGAACCGTGTCCCGCCCGCAACGCGACCGTCAGCCGAGCCCGAAGCGAACGAAGATCCTCCGGACGGCTCGTGCCCGGGGGACGCGAGCGAAAGACCCAGCGGCCGTTTTCGGGGACCGACGTCACGGGGCGGAACCGATGCGTCCCGGGATTCGTCCTCACTCTTCCCGCTGAACGCTGGGCGATGCGTTAGGTCGTCACTCTCAAGTGGCCGGCCGCGTCGGGAGTCGACCGGATCGGGATACGGATGTCGTCCCTCGAAGAGCACATCGTCGAGGTGGAGGAGGAGATCCGACGCACTCCGTACAACAAAGCGACCTCGGGCCACATCGGGCGACTGAAGGCGAGACTCGCGGTTCTCCGCCTGGAACGCGAGACCCGGGCGAAGGGCAAGGGCGGCGGCGTGGGTTATGCGGTACGGAAGAGCGGTCACGCGACGGTGGGGCTGGTTGGATACCCCTCCGTCGGCAAGTCCACGTTACTCAATCGGCTCACCGCCGCCGACAGCGAAACCGGCGCGTACGATTTCACCACGCTCTCGATCATCCCCGGGATGCTCCGCTGGGGCGGGGCGTCGATCCAGATCCTCGACATGCCCGGACTCGTGCCGGGCGCGGCGCGAGGTCGCGGTCGGGGCCGCGAGGTGCTCTCCGTCGTGCGTTCCGTCGACCTGATCCTCTTCATGATCGATCCCGAACACACGAACCTGCGTGCCCTCGTCGAGGAGCTCGAGGGGTCGGGAGTACGCATCAACACTCGCCCCCCTCGGATCGTGGTGACCCACAACGACCGGGGCGGACTCACCGTGTCGAGCACTGTCCGCCTGACGCACCTGGGGGGTGGGCTCGCGTCCCAGATCGCGCGCGAGTTTAGTTTCCACAACGGCTCGATCATCTTCCGAGAGGACGCGACCCCGGAGCAGTTGATCGATGTCCTCGCGGGCAATCGGGTCTATGTGCCCGCGCTCCTCTCCGTCAACAAGAGCGAACTCTTGACCGCGGCCGACCGGGCGCGGATGGTCCTCGAGCAGCGCCCGTACGACCCGATCTTCGTCTCCGCCCGCGACCGACTGGGACTCGATGCCCTCGTCGACCGCGTCGGTCACGCGCTCCGATTCATCCGGGTCTACGTCAAGCCGCCCGGCCGTCCGCCGGACATGGACGAGCCGGTGATCCTTCGCGAGGGGGACAGCGTCCAGTCCCTGCTCGGGCGATTGCCGACCGAGCTGAACCGGACGTTCCGGGCCGCCCAGGTGTGGGGGAAGAGCGCACGATTTCCGGGCCAGACGGTCGGACGGGATCACATCCTCTCGGACGAGGACATCGTTACGGTCGTCGTCGCACGGGGCGCGGCCCGGGCGACGCTGTAGCGGGACGCACGGCTCCCGGCCCGAAGAGCGCCGGTCCGGCCGTACCCCCGACGAAGTAGTGCCCCTTGTGGAACGGGTCGAGTCGGACCGACGGAGCGAGGTCGACCACCGACCGGAGCTCCCGCTCGGCGACCGCGAGGTGTCCGGGCGCATCGAGCTCCCGTCCCATGCTCGAGGTCTTGAGCGCGAGCAACACGGCACCCCCCGCGCCATCGAGCGCGAGCTCGGCGCACCGCCGGAGGATCTCCACCTGGTCGGGTTGGGCGACGTCCGCGTAGATACCGTCCACGGGAGGAAAGAACCGGCCGATCTCTCGCGGCGATCTCGCATCGCCCAGGATCGGAAGGACATTGGGCCAACGCTCCGCGAGCGCGAGCAGCCGCGCGAACGGTCGCAGGCTGCGTTCGAGGGCGAACACTCGGCCCTCGGCTCCGACGAGGTCCGCGATGTGGGAGGCGGTCGTTCCACTCGCGGCGCCGAGGTACAACCACGTTTCCCGCTCGGTCGGGATCGGGCCCTTCCAGTCGTGGACGATCGCCGCGGAGAGCTTGCTGCGGCCCGGTTCGAACGAACGGAAACTGTGTCCCCCCGAGTCGATCCATCGCTCGCCGTACACTGGCGGCGGCGTTCCGACGGCCTCGGTGAACAGCTCGGTCCGGTCTCCCGACCGCGCGCGTACGAGCCGCGGCGATTGGCGGTCGGGGAGAAATCGGCGTCCGGCCCGCATCAGTGCCTCGTGCCCAGCTGGGCGATCCGGCGATCGCGCCGGGCCACGAGTCCGGGCGAGATGAGATTCCGAGTCGTCGCGTCCGCCCGGATCGCGATCGCGGCGATCGCCCCGAGGCTGCGCGCATACGCTCCCCGCCGGCCGGGGGGAACGGCCGCCATCCCATCGGCCCGGTACAGTAGACCGTATCGCGGCCCGCGCTCGGGAGAGGGGCGGCGGCGCGTCCCGAGGAGCTGAATCCGTCCGGCCCGCATGCGCGCGAGGGCGGACACGCCCCCCGCTGCGGCCACGAGCCGAGCGGCGGTACGCTCGCCCACGACGGCGGCCAGGTTGGGTACGACTCGCCGTGCGTGCGCGCGCACCAGCTCGTCGAGCGACCCGTGGTGCCGAGCCAGCGCGGCGCGCACCTCCGTCCATTCGCGGGCGTACTGCGCCAGGGGGGATGCGGCGACCGTCAGGAAGGATTCGGCCGCACGTTCCTCTCGTCCCACTGCGCGTTCGAGCCGCTCCTCCTCGCGGGTCAGCGTGATCAGGATCTCTTCGGGGGTCTGCAACATCCGTTCCAACTCGAGGCGGGCCGTAGCGAGCAGGAACTGTCGTTCCTCCGCCGGGTCCCACGGCGGAAGTGCCCGGCGGGCCCGGCGGAGGTCCGGGAGGATGGCGAGGGCGACGGGACGCGCGACCTCCTCGGCGATCTCCTTCCGGAGCCGGTCGGTGGCGGCGCTGACGCCGACGTGGTCCGGCAGGGAGTGAATGGCATCGACCAGCGGGGTCGGAATTCGTGCCGGGGAGGGTCGTCCCCGAGGAGATCCTCCCACTTCCGCGGGGCGGGCGTATTCGATGGGTCGACCCGCGGCCGACGGGACTAGAAAGAGCGACGGGCCCCGTTCCACGACGACGGCGTTCGCCACACCCTAGAACTCCTCGAGCGACTTCTGGAAGCGATGGTGCTCTTCCGGCACGTCGACCGGATACTTTCCCGTGAGACAACCGAGGCAGAGGCTTTCCGCGGGAAGCGTGATCGACTCTACGAGTCCGGCCATCGATAGATAGTGGACGGAGTCCGCACCGATCACGGACGCGACCTCGGCCTCATTCCGTCCGTTCGCCACGAGCTGCCCGCGGTCCTTCATGTCGACGCCGAAGTAGCAGGGGGCTCGGATCGGCGGGCATCCGATCCGTACATCTACGCGGGTCGCCCCCGCGCCGCGGACCATCCCCACGATCTCGCGGAGCGTCGTTCCTCGGACGATGGAGTCGTCGAGCAGGACGACGCGTTTGCCTTTCAAAAGACCGGGGACCGGATGGAGCTTCACGCGAACCTCCGACTCCCGTCGCTTCTGGTCCGGAAGGATGAAGGTCCGCTCGACGAACCGGTTCTTGATCAGGGCTTCGGCGTAGGGGATCTTCGACCCCTCGGAGAAGCCCAGCGCTTGCGGACGGGCGGAATCGGGGACGGGAACGACAATGTCGGCCTCGACCGGCGCCTCTTTCGCGAGACGCATGCCAATGCGGTGCCGGACATCGTAGATCGGGACGTTCTCGGCGATCGAGTCCGGCCGGGAGAAGTAGACCCATTCGAACATGCAATGCGCCCGTTCGCCCGAACTCGGCATCCGCGAGGTCCGCGCGAGCTGGCCCTTCTCGAGCACGACGACCTCGCCGGGCAGCACGTCCCGAACGGACTTGCCGCCCATGAGCTCGAGCGCGACGGATTCGCTCGCGACCGCGACGCCGCCCTCGACCGTCCCGTAGACGAGGGGGCGGATCCCGAGCGGGTCGCGGAACGCGTAGATCCGGTTGCCGACGATCATCACGACCGCATACCCTCCGATCAGCTCGGGGCAGGCGCGTCGGATCGCCGAATCCAGGTCGCGCGTGACGTTGAACTCGAGGGCGATCGCCTGAGCGATCGTCTCGGTGTCGGCGTTGCCGAGGAGCTCCACGCCCTGGATCTGGATCCGGCGGCGGATCCGCTCGTAGTTCACGAGGTCGCCGTTCGCGGCGAGCGCGGCGTCCTGCTCTCGGACCTTGAAGACGATCGGCTGCGCGTTCTCGAGGTCGGTCGACCCCGTGGTCGGATACCGGACGTGACCGATCCCGGTCGAGCCGCGCAGGGAGTCGAGCATCTCCTGCGTGAAGATCTCGTGGACGAGTCCCATCCCCTTACGGTGGTGGAGCACGCCGTGGCTCGTGGTGGCGATGCCCGACGACTCTTGTCCCCGATGCTGGAGGGCGCGGAGTCCGCGGAAAAGGTAGGGGGCGGCGCCCTTTCCTTGGAGCGAGACGCCCACGACCCCGCAATGATCTCGCGCCGGCATGGCTCGACCGAGGGCGAGAGCGGGGCCTCCCGGTGGAGCCACTCGGCCCCGCTTCTTAAGCGAAGCGGACGCGGTGACGCGACCTTCACCCGAAAAGGGCCGAAAGGCCCTCGGCGGCCTCTTCCTCGGTGACGCCCTTCTCTTCCTTCTTCTCTTCTTCCTTCTTCTCGCCCTTCGCGTCCTTCTTGTCGGCGGGCGCGGCGGGGGCCGGAGCGCTGAACGTCTCGGCCTTCGCGAGGACCTCGGTCAGGTTCACGCCTTCGAGCGAGGCGATGAGCGCCTTGACGCGCGCCGCGTCGGGCGTCGATCCCGCAGCGGTCAGGACCCCCGTGAGGGCCTTCTCATCAATCGGCTTTCCGGCGGCGTTGAGCAGCAGCGCACCATACACGTACTCCATTTTTCTCACTCCGTGGACTTCGGGGGGACCCTCAGTTGCCTATCAATTTACCGACCGCTGCCGCCTCGTGCATCGCCTTCGCGAAGAGGGGCTCGATCGTCTCCTTCGTGACGTAACCGGCCGCGAGGGCGAGCCCGAGGGCGCGCCGATGGGCCTTGGTGACGAGGAGGGGAAGCGTTTCCGGGGTGGCGTATCCGATCTCGAGGGCGAGTCCGAGTGCGCCGCGCGCCGCTCGAGCGAGGTCGGCGCGCCGGGCGTCCAAGTCGACGTTGAGCACTTCGGGGGGGTAGAACGTCTCCCCGTCGACGACCGCGCGCAGGCTGAGTCCGACTTCGAGCGGAAAGATCTCGAGTCGGGTGAGGAGTCCCGCGACCTCGCGCGAGATCGTCCCCCCGGCCTTGACGATCAGGGTGTCCTTCTTCAGGACGACCTTGCCCTTCTCGATCGCGGCGGGGAAGCCCGCGTGTTGAAGCTCACCGACGATCGGGCCCGGCTTGAAGCTGGTCGTGCCGGCGGGCACCAGGATGTCGTTCGGGGCGGTCTCCCCGCCGCGCGCCGGCGTAGGAGAACGGGTTCGAGCGAACTCTTGGTAGAGCGAGAACGGATTTCCCTCCGCGGCCAGCACCGCGGTCTGGTCCTGGACCTGGTCGAGGAGGGGTTTCAGCGAGGCACGTTTCTTCGAGGCGTTCTCGAGAGCGTGGCGGATCGACGTGTTCGTCGCGACCTGGATCGGATGTCCCCGGTCGCGGAGCTCGCGTCGCATCGACTGGAGCGCCGCTCCCGGCACTCCGCGGATCCCGACCACGGCCGTCATCGGTCGCGAGAGGAGGACTTGCTCGAGCGCCTCGACGGAGGCGAGACGTTCCGGAGGGACCGAACCACGACCGGGCATGCGCGCTCCTCTACCACAACCGGACGGCGGGGCCCATCGTCGTCTTGACGAACACCGACTCGATGTTGGTCCGTCCCCGTTCCAGCTTTCCGACGATCCGGTTCAGCACGGCGTCGACGTTCTGGGCGATCTGCTCGGGTTTCATCGCGCGGGTGCCGACCGGTGCATGGAACGTCCGATTCCCCTTCGAACGGATCCGGATGGACTTCTTGAGGGCGTTGACGAGGTTCGTCGGGTCCGACCCGGGGGGTACCGGCCGGGGCATTTTTCCCCGGGGGCCCAGGACGAGCCCGAGGCGCTTACCGATCGTCGGCATCATCGGGGCTTCCGCGAGGAAGAAGTCGATATCGGTCACGACCTTCTTGGCCGCCTTCTTGTCCTTGGCGAAATCGTCAAGTTCGTTCGACGGAACGACGAGGTCCGCGACCCCGCGGACCTTCTGACAGAGTTCCGGAGATCCGAAGACGGCGACCTTCACGGTCTTGCCGCGTCCGTTCGGGAGCAGTACCTCATCCTCGAGACGGTTCTTCGGGATCGACAGGTCGAGGTCCTTCAGGTTCACGGAGAGCTCGACCGTCTCGGAAAAGCTCCGCTCGGGAGCCTTCCCGAGGGCCTCCGTGACGACCTCGAGCGCGGCGCGATCTGCCATTTCTCCTCTGGAGCGCGGCCGCCGAGCAGGCTTTGCTACATAAGTCTTCGGGCTGAGCGCTGACGGTAGAACGCGCGGAACTCGGGGGAAGATCGCGAGTTTCGACCCTCGAGCCGACGCCCGGACGTCGCGCGACCGCCGGGCCATTCCTCGGCGAGGACGCGCCCGAGACCCTATATAGGAAGGCCGGTTCGCGGGCCCCCGATGCACTATCCAAAGGTCGTGTCCACGTATTGCCCGAAGTGCAAGGTGCACACCCCGCACGACGTGGAGAAGGCGAAGAAGCGGCCCGCCTCCGAAATGAAGTGGGGGCAGCGGCGGTTCCGACGCGCGACCCGGGGCTACGGAGGGTTCCCCCGTCCGAAGCCCGAGGGTCGAGCGAAGGCGGTGCGCCGAGTTAACCTTCGGTTCAAGTGCAAGAAGTGCGCCTACGTCGTCCAGCCGGCCAGCTGGCGCGCCAGCACCCTCGAACTCGTGGAGCACCACTAGAGAAGTGTTGGCGATGCGAGGTCCGTCTCCGTTCTGGGTCGTGAAGTGTCCGGACTGCTCGACCGAGCAGACGATCTTCAGCCGACCAGCGACCGTGGTCAACTGCGGAGTCTGCGGTGCGACCCTCGCCACGCCGACCGGTGGACAAGCGAAACTCCGGGGGGAACTCGTCCGCCCCGTGACGGCCTAGGCCAGGAAACGGACCCGGAATGCCGCTCCGAGCCGAGTACCCCGAAGAGGGCGACCTCGTCGTGGGGACCGTCACGTCGATCCGAAACTTCGGCGCGTTCGTGACGCTCGACGAATACGGGGGACGCGAGGCGTTCATCCACCTCTCCGAGGTCGCAACGGGCTGGGTCAAGTACATCCGCGACCACATTCGCGAGGGACAGAAGATCGTCGCCCGCGTCCTGCGTGTCGACCCGGCGAAGAGCCAGATCGACCTCTCCCTCAAGCGGATCAACGACCACCAACGCCGGGAGAAGACCCAGCAATGGAAGAACGAGGGGCGGGCGCTGCGGCTGGTCGAGCAGGTCGGCACCGCGCTCAAGATCTCGCTCGACGAGGCGAGCGACCTCTTCGGCACGACGCTCGTCGAGAAGTACGGCTCCCTCTTCCAGGCGTTCGAGGTCGCGTCCGCCGATGCCCACCGCTTCCAGTCGGAGAACGAGAAGGCCCCGTGGGTCACGGCGTTCCTCAAGGTCGCCCGCGAGAACATCGTCCCGCCTCAGGTCACGATCCTCGGGACGCTCGAGGTCGCCGACCCGACCCCGAACGGGGTGGAGCACGTGCGGGCCGCCCTGCTCGCCGCCGAGGAAGTCGACCCCGAGTCCGTCGAGGTGCACTACGTCGGAGCGCCCAAGTACCGCGTGCGCGTGCTCGCGAGCCAGTACAAGCAAGCCGAGGAGACCCTCAAGAAGGCGACCGACGCCGCGTTGAAGTCGATCAAGGCCGCCGGCGGCGAGGGGACGTTCACCCGCCTATGACGGAATCCCTGCTCCAGGTCTGTCGGACCTGTTCGCGATACTCGATGCATTCGAAGTGCCCCAGCTGCGGGGGGGCCACGCGCACCCCCCACCCGGCCCGCTATGACCCTGCGGACCGTTACGGCAAATATCGTCGGATGCTGACCGAGGCAGCTCGACCACCGGCGGAGAGCGGAGCGTGATGGGCACGGCAGCCTCAATGCATCGGATCAAGGTCGTCAACGACGTGAGCGACCTCGTCTCGATCCTCCGAGCGGTCGACTCGCCGCTCAAGTTGCGACTCGTGCAACGGCTCGGCGAGAACTGGCTCACCGGTGAGGACGTCGAGCGCGAGTTCGGGAAGGAAGGGATGAAGGCACTCACGTTCTTCGAAAAGCTCCGCCTGATCGACACCCGCTGGGTCGCGCGCGAGGGGCGAAAGCAGCCCGACAAGAGCTACCACTTCTACTATTCGACGATCAACATCAACACGACCTCGCCGCTCGCCGAGGTCTCGGAGATCCTCGCGATCGCGATGATGACCCCGAAGGAGTACGCGAAGCTCGAACAGAAGATCCATGACGCCGTCGGCCCCGAGGGGCGATTCTTTTCGGACGTCGCCGAGGAGCTCGGCATGTCGCCGACGCGCCTCAAGGGGCTCGTCAAGCGCTCGGACAAGCTGGAGTACCGTGGACACCGGATCGAGCGATTCCAGGCGGAAGCGACGCCGTAGGGCTCCGCCCGAAGTATCGGTCCTCCGGATCGGCCATCGCGCCGGGCGGGATCCGCGTCTCACCACCCACCTCGCGCTCGCGTCTCGGGCACTCGGAGCCGAACGGATGTTCCTGCATCCCCCGGACCCGGCCCTCTCGGCGAGGGTGGCGGCGCTGGGCCGGGGGTGGGGCGGCTCCTTCGAAATCGTGGGAGTCGAGGATTGGAAGTCGGTCCTCCGCTCTTCGACCGCCCTGGTCGTCCACCTCACGATGTACGGCCGGCCGCTGGACGAGGCGCTTCCGCGGATCCGAAGCTCGTCGCGGGTGCTCCTAGTGGTGGGCGGGGCGAAGGTACCTCCCGATCTCTACCGTCTCGCCGACGTGAACGTCGCGGTCGGTCATCAACCCCACAGCGAAGTCGCCGCGGTGGCGGTGGTGCTCGATCGCCTTCGCGGAGTCCCGGGACCGCGGTCGTGGCCCGGCGCGGCTCGCCGGATCGTGCCGCAGTCGCGCGGAAAGAAGGTCGTCGCCGTGAAGGGAGCGAAATGACCGAGGTCCTGCCCCCGATCGCCGCGGGACATCTACCGATCGCGGCCCGCGCCCCGGGGAAGTGCATCGTCTTCGGCGAACACGCGATCGTGCACGGCGCCCCCGAGCTCGTCTTCGCGCTCGACCTCGAAACGCAGGTCTTCGTCCGGCCGTCAGCCGTCACGAAATTGAACGGGGACCCCGAGGCGGTTCGGAGTAACCCCTACTTCGCCCGCGCGCTCGACGCGCTGTGGTCGGACGGAGAGGCGATCGACGTGCGCGCCGTCTCTCGGATCCCGCGCGCCGCGGGCCTCGGCTCGTCCGCCGCTTTCGTGGCGGCGCTCACCGCTGCCTTGGGGTCCGCCACGGGAGGCATCGACCGTCCGACGCTGGCCTCCCGCAGCTTCCAGATCGAGCGCGGGGCACAGGGCGTCGGCAGTCCCGGGGACACGACCGCCGTCGTCGGCGGGGGCTTTCTCGCGATCAACGGCGGAGCCGGCGAGCCGCTGTGGGCGGTCGAGAGCGCGGAGCGGCGTTGGGAGGTGCGACGCGTCTCGGACCCCGGCTGGTTGTGGGTGGTCGCCCACACGGGGATCCCGCGCGCGACGGGGGACGCGGTACGCGCCGTGGGGGAGCGGCTCGCCCAGGCGGACGGGCCGCGATTGTTGGAAGAGTTCCGCCGCGTGGCCAACGAGGGGATGCGGGCCGTCGACCGCGCGGACCGCACGGGAGTGGCGGAACTGCTCCGTCAGAACCAGGAGCTCTTGCGGGAGGTCGGCGTCTCCCACCCGAGGATCGAAGAACTGATCCGGGCGGCGGAGCCGGTCGCCGAAGGAGCGAAACTTACCGGCGCGGGGGCCGGGGGATCGATCGTGGTGCTGCCCGTGCCCGGGAAGGAGACGGAGCTGGTCCGTCGCTTGGCGAGAGCCGGGGGCCTGCCGTTCGTCGTCCGCCCGTCCCCGGAGGGTGCGAGCCTACTGCCGCCGCCCAGCGAGTGACGGGGGCGTCCGTCGATTACTTTCGTGCGACGATCCGGATCACGGCGTTGGGCTCGACGGGATGATCCGCGGCGAGTGCGCGGTGCGTGCGGCCGTCGATCGCGCGGATGAAGTTCTTCCCGAGGTCCGAGTGTACGCGATAGGCGACCTCGCTCGCCGGGGTGCCGGCGGGCACCAGGAGGGCATCGGGGAGCACCCGACCCCGACTGTCGGTCCAGTGCGTCTCGTCCTCCACCGGATACACGACGATCTGATGCAACCTTTCGTAGACCATCGATTCCAGCGCCGCCTGGACCCCCGTGGAGCCCCAGGTCGACAGGATCGTCCGGATCTCCTCGAGCGCCTTCCGTTGGCCGTCCGAGAGTCGGGCAGCGTCGTGGAGAGCGAACGAAGGGTCTCCGGGAGAGTACACGACCAGACCGGCTCGGGCCGCTTTGCGGAGCGTGAGCTCCGCCTCCGCCGACGTGGGCGTCGAGGGGGTCGGCACGACTTTCCGGGCGAACGCATCCGCGGTTTCCTTCGAAACGCGGTCGCACTTGTTCGCCGCGACGATCCTCGGCTTCGCGACGCTGAGCAGTTCGCGGGCGAGCGCGACGCGGTCGGGCTCGGACCAGCGCGCCGGATGCAGCCGGTCGACGGGGACGGTCCGGAGCGCCGCGGAGATCGCGGACGCGGAGATCGATAGACCCGTGAGTCGCTGCGCCAGGAACTCCTCCACTTTCTTTCCGTCGAGCTCGGTCGAGCGCGCGTGACGCAGGAAATCGCGGGAGAGGATCTCTGCGACCCAAGCGACCAGCTCCTCCTCGAGCCAGACGACCTCCTCCGATGGGTCATGACTTCCTACGGGAACCATTCGTCCTTCCGCGTCCGTCGCCCCGGAGAGGTCGACGACCTGCACGAACCCGTCGGCAGCGCGGAGGTCGTCCAGGAACTGATGGCCGAGGCCCTTTCCGGCGTGGGCTCCGGGCACGAGCCCGGGCACGTCGATCAGATTCACCGGGATCCAGCGGGTGCCGTTCACGCACTTCGCGTTCCCGGGGGTGCAGGGCACGCCTTTCTCCGTGTGGGGGCAGGGCGCGCGGATCGCCGCGACCCCACGGTTCGGCACTGTCGTCGTGAACGGATAGGGGGCCATCGGCGCGTCGAGCAGCGTGAGCGCGTTGAAGAACGTCGATTTTCCGACGTTCGGTTTTCCGACGATGCCTACCTCCACGAGACCGCCTCCCTGGAGTTCGCTAGGTCGAGTAGTCGGGAGCGACCTCGGTCACCCCGAGGGCGTGATTCGCCGCGAGCGCCAGTGCGAACAAAAGGTCGCTCAGTCGATTCGTCCACGTCAGCAGCTCGGGGCGCTGAGGTTCGGTGCGATTCAGCTCCCAGAGTTCGCGTTCCGCACGACGGGCCACCGTTCGCGCGACGTGCAGCTGCGCGGCGGCTCGGGATCCGCGGGGCAGCACAAAAGAACGCAACTCGGGGTGGGCGGCGTCGAACCGGTCGATGTCCGATTCCAACCGGGAGACGTGCCGAGATTCGATCCGGTGTGTGGGAGGTTTCGCGCCGGGGGTGACGGCGAGCTCGGATTGAGCGATGAAGAGCTCGTGTTCCAAGCGACGCACCGTCTGCCGAAAGTCGACGAGCGAGTCGGGAAGGTCGGTTTCGAGGAGACCGAGCTGGGCGCCCAACTCGTCGAAGGTACCGTACGCCCGGATCCGGGGCGAGTCCTTGTCTACGCGCGCACCACCGGCGAGACCCGTAGTGCCTCGGTCGCCGGTCCGGGTATAGAGCCGCGGGATACTCTCATCTCCGGCCGCCACGGAAGCGCGTCCAGCGGGGAACTCAAACCGTGAACGGGGCAGTACGAGATGTGCAGCACCTCATTATGCTTCGCGTCCTGTCGGCACAGTCGGCAGATGAACCCGCTTCGCTCGCTCCACGCCCTTCCGAGTGTCTCCATTTTGCAATCCAACCCCACGTCGAGGACCTAGCGCCCGAGGAGTCCCCGTCCCTCGCGATCTGCTCGTTTCCGGCTCTCGCGGCGTCCCGCCGAACTCCGCGCGTGATCGCGCAGCGCCGCGAGCCGTTCCGCGTGGATCCGCCCGACCTCCCCTAGCCCGAGGGTCAGGACGAGCGTCACCGCGCTGTCCAGGTCCTGAGCGTAGCCGTCCTCGACCAACTCCTCGAGTTCGTTGCGGAGCGTCGAGGGTACGCTGACGTCCGCGGGGCGGGCATCCGTCGCCCCACGTACGAGCGCCCGGACGGCCGCCGAGCGATTCGGGAACTCGTTCGTCGATCGGAACTGTTCGAGGAGCGACTCTTCCTCCAACGTCAGGCGCACGCCCAGAAATCGAGTCGCGGGAGCATCGGCCCGAGCAGTTCGCACGGCGTTTAACAGTATTCAACCATTATTTAGTTGTTATGCCCTTTTCGTTTTACAATCGGGGGCACCCCCGCCACTCCTCCCACCGCGATGTTAATCTCGGACGAATTGGGCTCGGACGTGTCGCAAGCCTGCGCTCAACAACGGTACAAATAGGGGCCTCGGCTCGCCTTCCGTACCATGAGCGAGAGTCCCTCGTCCCTCGAGCGCGCCGCCGCTCGCAACATCGTGACCAGATACCTCAAGGTCCGAGCGGGAGAGAACGCGATCATCGAGTCCTGGGACCACACGATGCCTATGGCGTCGGCGATGGTCGATGAGGTCCGCCGTGTGGGCGGCAAGGTCCTCTTCGTCTACAACGACGAGGACGCGTGGTGGCGCGCGATCGACCGGAAGCAGGCCAAGCTCCTCGGCGAGTCGAGCGCCCCAGAGTGGGCGGCGTTGAAAGCCGCGGACGTGTATGTGAATTTCTGGGGTCCGGGCGACGCCGACCGCATCGAGAAGGATTCCGAGGACGCCCTCGACGAAGCGTTCGCCTGGAACTGGCCCTGGTACGCGGTCGCCCGGAAGACGGGGCTCCGCGGTGTGCGGATGACCACGGGGTTCGTAACGGAGGGACGCGCTAGGAAGTGGGGCGTGGACCGGGCGCAGTGGGAGGAAAGCATGCTCCGGGCATGTCTCGTCGACCCGGAGGAGATGGCCAAACGCGGGGCTCGGCTCGGCAAGGCGCTCTCCCGGGGGAGGAAAGTGCGGATCACCCACTCCAACGGGACCGACCTGGAAGTCGCCCTGGCCGGGGTCGCACCACGGTTGTTCGATGGGAGACCCCACCCGTGGGACAAGAGGTCCTCCCCATCGGGCATGGTCGAGAGCATCCCCGCCGGACGCGTCGAAATGGCCCTCGACTCCAAAACCGCGGAGGGAAGTCTCCGCGCCAACCGCCGGACCAACATCTGGTGGAACGGGCACTCCGGTGGAACGCTCGAATTCGCGGACGGCAAGCTGACGTCGTACTCCTTCGAGGATGGAGAGGAAGAGTTCACCCGTCGGTACAAGAACGCCACGGCGGGCAAGGACCGTGCCAGCGTTCTCAAACTCGGGCTGAACCCGGCCGTCAAGGCCGTCCCCAACTTGGAGTACTGTGAGCGCGGCAGCGTCTCCCTGCAAATCGGGGGGAACCGGAATCTCGGGGGCACCAACGGATCGAATTTCTTTAGTTGGTTTTCGCTCGCCGGCTCCGAGATCGCGATAGACGGGACTCCCGTCATCCGCGCGGGGAAGATCCTGTAGGTCCGCCAGGTCCGTCCTCGCGGAACTGCTAGAAGTCCCGTCCCAGTCATTCCCCGTCCACAACCCAACCCGCTATAGGCGCGAGGGGTGGCAGGGGAACCCGTCTCGAGAACGCGACGCGAGGGGGCGTGACCCCCCCGGTCTGTCGTCTCCGATAGGTCGAGCGCACTTCACGAGCCCTTTATCGTGGACCATGCCGACACGGCCTCCATGGAAGCGGATATCCGGGCACGCAAGGCCGGCGATCTTGCCGGACCGGGGATCGGGACGTACGAGGAGGTCGAGCGGGTCTTGCCGGGGGATTACCACTCGGCGCTTTCGCCCCGAGAGACGCAGGTCGCGGTCTACGCGGTGAAGAATTTCATCGAGGAGAACCTGTGCCGCGAGCTCAATCTCATGATGGTCCAGGTCCCGCTGATCGTGGCGGCGGAATCCGGCGTGAACGACATGCTCGACCGGGACGGGTCTCGAACCCCGATCCAGTTCCATATCCCCAACGACCACGACCAGCACGGCGTCGAAGCTCAGGTGGTTCAGGCCGCCACGAAATGGAAACGCATGGCGTTGAAGGAGTTCGGGCTCGCTACCGGTGAGGGGCTCTGCACCGACATGCGGGCGGTCCGCAAGGACTACTTCCTCGACCACGACCACAGCGCGTACGTGGACCAGTGGGATTGGGAACGTGCGATCCAGGACTCGGACCGGAATCTCGACTTCCTCAAGGAGGTCGTCCGGAGGATCTGGAAGGTGATCGTCGGGGCGCAGCAGCACGTCGAGCACTTGTTCCCCCAGCTGAAGGACCGGCGATACCCACCGCTACCCAACGAGATCCAGTTCCTCCACGCCGAGGAGATCCTGGACGCCTATCCGGACCTTCCCCGCAAGCAGCGCGAGGGCGCGATCGTTCGAAAGTACCCGGCCGTTTTCATCATCGGGATCGGTTGGCCGTTGAAGGACGGATATCCGCACGAGATGCGGGCCGCCGACTACGACGACTGGTCGACCGAGGTCTCGCTCCCGGACGGACAGATGGGCCATGGGCTGAACGGCGACATCCTGGTCTGGAATCCGGTCACGCAGCGGAGGCACGAACTCATGTCGGGCGGGATTCGCGTCAATGCCGAGGCGCTGCGCCGGCAGCTCGGGATGAGCGGGCAGCTCGACTTTCTCCGCTTCCCGTACCACAAGGGGATCCTCTCGGGCGAGCTACCCCTCAGTATCGGGGGCGGGATCGGTCAGTCCCGGACTCAGATGCTGCTCCTCCGCAAAGCCCACATCGGAGAGGTGAGCGTTTCGGTCTGGCCCAAGATCCTGCGGGAGATCAGCGCACGAAAGGACATTCACGTCCTGGAGTGATGCCTTGGGGATGGTCGAATTCGACCCGTGCGACCTGCACGACGCGGCGATCCTCGCCGGGCCGGACGAAGCGGAGACCTTGCTCCGACTGGCCCGGAGCCCGATCGCCGACGAGTGCCAGAGATGCTCGGTGTGCCGGCTGGCCCGGGAGTACGTAGCCCGCCGACTCGAAGAGAAGGCGGGCAGGGTCTTCCCGCCGAGTCAGAACGGTGAGGCGACCTGGCAAAGGCTCCAAGCCGCGGTCGAAGGGGTCAGGATTCAAACCCGCGGGTCCCGGTAGATCGGAAGGGACAGGTCGAAGAACCGGGTGCCGGTGTCCTGGTGGGAGCGCGACGAACAAGCTCATTGAGTCCGGGGTCTAGGCCTGGCGCGCATTCTCGGGAACCGTGAGCGAACCCACCATCCCGCTCCGAGTGAACGGCCGCACCGAGACGCTCCCGGTGCTCCCGGAGCGGTCCCTGCTCGTGGCACTGCGAAGCGACCTCGGCCTCACGGGCACGAAGTACGGATGCGGCGAGGGCGAATGCGGCGCCTGCACGGTGCTGCTGGACGGCATCGCGGTACAGGCCTGCCAGATCCCGTTATCCGTAGC
This sequence comes from Thermoplasmata archaeon, assembly GCA_049585415.1. GTDB lineage: Archaea > Thermoplasmatota > Thermoplasmata > Lutacidiplasmatales > UBA184 > Lutacidiplasma. The sequence continues at coordinate 50,656 of JBAUZT010000027.1, forward strand.
GGGGGGCCGAGAGGTTGTGACCATCGAAGGCCTCGCCGGGCCCTCGGGAGAACTCTCCCCGATACAGCGCGCGTTCGCCGAGGTCGGCGCCTTCCAATGCGGGTTTTGTACCCCCGGAATGATCGTCGGGGCGACCGCGTTGCTCCGCCGCGAGCCCACTCCGTCCCGTGACGAGATCGACAGCGCTCTGGAGGGCAATGTGTGCCGGTGCGGGGGGTACCTACGGATCTGCAAGGCGATCGAGCGGGCGGCCGAACTTCAGGCGCAGGAGACTCCATGAAGACGCCCGACCGGCCGCGCCGGCCGTGGGACCGAACGCCGGTCTCCGAGCGCGAATACTTCGAGTTGCTGGGCCCCGGGATCGTGAGCGTGCTTCCGGCGCGTCCCGAGGGAGCGTCGGACGGCGGTTGGAACCCACCGAGCGGCGGCGCCTGGGTGCACATCGGCGACGATGGGGCGGTCCGCGCGTTCACCGGCAAGGCGGAGGTGGGTCAGGGCACTCGAACGGCGCTCGCGCTCGTAGTCTCCGAGGCGCTCGACGTTCCGGCGGATCGCGTCGACCTCTGGATGGGCGACACCGACCTCTGCCCGTGGGACATGGGCACGTTCGGCAGCCGTTCGATGCCAGACGCAGCTCCTGCGGTGTACGCCGCGGCGCTCGGAGCTCGCGACGTGCTGCGGGATCTGGCCGCGCGCCGAGCGGGCGGTCGACCGGACGAGTTCGAACTCTACGACGGAACGGTACGGCGAAAGGGAAGCACTTCCGGGACGTCGTTCGCGGATCTGGTCCGTGGTGAATCCGTCGTACGAGAGGCTCCGCCGTCGGGCGCGAAGACGCTCTCCATCCCGATCCACCGGGTCGGCCGCCCGACGCTCGAGCCGCTCGCGCACGAGGTGGTCACCGGCCAGCGGCGATACGCGTCCGATGTGACGCGGCCCACCATGCTGCACGGTGCCGTCCTCTGGCCCCCGGTGCGGGGCGCGACGCTGGTCAAGGTGGATGCGGAGACAGCCGAACGTCTGCCCGGGGTCGCGCTCGTGCACGACGGAGCGTTTATAGGGGCGGTCGCGGAGAGCCCGCGCGCCGCCCGCGCGGCGGTCGCGACCGTACGCGCGCGGTGGGATCGCCCGTCGTACCCCACCGAGCCGGGGATCGCCGGATATCTCGAATCCCATCCCCAGTCCGGCGACGCGTGGGATACCGACGAGGACCGGGAAGGGGACGTGGAGGCGGGGCTCGGCACCTCCCTCCACCGGTTGGAGCTGAGCTATCGTACGGCCTACATCGCCCACGTCCCCCTGGAGCCCCGGTGCGCGGTCGCCGAGTGGACCGGGAACCGACTGACCGTTTGGGTGGGGACCCAGACGCCGTTCCGCACCCGCAGCCAGGTCGCACGTACGTTCGGTTGCTCCGAGGACGATGTCCGAATCATCGTTCCGCCGACGGGAGCCGGTTTCGGTGGCAAGCACGGTGGAGACATCGCGACCGCCGCGGCACGGCTCGCCCGGGCCTCGGGGCGCCCGGTGCGGCTCGCCTTCTCGCGAGAGGAGGAGTTCCTTCACGGATACCTTCGGCCGATGTCGATCGTGGACATCCGGGCCGGGGTGGATGCGGCCGGGCGCCTCACGGCGTGGTCGTTCCACAACCTCAATGGAGGCGCCGCGGCCGCATCGACGCCGTACACCGTTCCGAACCGACACGTCTGGAACACGCTCTCGGAATCTCCTTTGGCGCAAGGGCCGTACCGGTCGCTCGCGGCCAACGCGAACAACTTCGCGCGCGAGTGCGCGATGGACGAGCTGGCGAGACGAGCGGGCATCGACGCGCTCGAGTTCCGTCGTCGCCACCTGGACGATCCTCGTCTTCGTGCCGTACTCGACCGGGCCTCGGAACTAGCCGATTGGTCGGGCAGAGTTCGCGGCCCCGGGCGCGGATTCGGGCTCGCACTCGGCCGGGAAAAGGGCGGCCGAATCGCGACCGTCGCGGAGGTGAGCGTTGACCGCCAGCGGTGGGTGCGCGTGACCCGACTCGTCAGCGCCTTCGAGGCGGGGGCGATCGTGCACCCCGAGAATCTCCGCAGCCAGGTCGAAGGGGCTCACGTCATGGCGCTGGGCGGGGCGCTGTTCGAAGCGATACATTTCGACCAGGGGGTCGTCCAGAACCCGCGGCTCTCTCAGTACCGGGTACCTCGATTCTCGGACGTTCCCGAGATCGAGATCGAGCTCATCGACGCACGAGAGTTTGTCCCCGCCGGCGCCGGCGAAACGCCGATGATCGCGGTCGCTCCTGCGATCGCGAACGCGATCTTCGATGCGACCGGTGCCCGACTTCGTGCGCTGCCCCTCGTGCCGACCGGCCGAGTGTCGGTGTAGCCGGATTTATCGTCGACGCGCGCGGGTCCGATCTTTGGACCCCGAGCAGTCGGATACGTCCTGCGAGAATTGTGAGGCCGCACCCGTCCGCACTATCCGCCGACACCAAGCTCGGTTCGCCCCGATGATCGTAGCTCGATCCCACTCGGCAGGAGGAGCCGGTCGACCGAGACCGGAGGTCGCCCCCTCGCCGGATGGTCCGTCTGCGAGCTGCCGCGAGCGCGGGGTCAGCTGAGGTGACGATGGCAGAATCCGAGCCGAAGGAACCCTCGCGGTCTCTATGGCCCGTCGCGGCGGCCGTCGGGCTGGTCGTCCTGCTCGCCGCCGCGGGCACGGCCCTCTATCTGATCGTCACGACCTACGCGCTGCTCCCCCGGTCCTCCTTTGGATACTTCAAGCTCGCCTTGGTGGTCGGACTCGGACTTCTTGCGGTCATCCTCGTCGGACGGATCGTTCACGCCGTGGTGGAGCGCTTCGCCGGCAAGCGTCACGCCGGCCTGATCGACGACATCTACCGCATCGTCGCCTACACCGCCCTCGCGCTCGTCGCGCTCTACGCCCTCGGCATCAACGGCTACGCCCTGCTCGCGGGCGGGACCTTTGCCGGCCTCGTCATCGGCCTGGCGAGCGCCACCGCACTCTCGAACTTCGTCGCCGGGGTGGTGCTCCTCGTGGCGCGTCCGTTCGAACCGGGGGACCGCCTGACCTTCGCCTCGAGCCAGTTCGGGATGCTGCTGCCCAGCTACCCGCCCAAGTTCTACTCCGACGACCTGCTGATCCCCGGGTTCACGGGTACCGTTCAGGATATTGGTCTCATGTACACCGAGCTGCGGCTGGACACAGGGCCCCGGGTGATGTTTCCGAACAGCATCGTCCTCCAGGGCGCCGTGATCTCTCATGAGCTCAACGAACGTTGGGTCCGGGTCCGCTACGAAGTCCCGCCGGCCGTGGACCCCACGAGGCTCCTACCGGCGGTCCGCGACGCCGTGGCCCAGGACGACTGGGTGGTCGGGAAGAAATCGGTGAGGGTCCTCGTCAACGCGGGGACAATCGCCTCGTATGTGATCTCCGTCGACGCACTTTGCGCCGGCAACGCCGAGGAGCCACCGCGGAGCGCGATCTGGATCCGAATTCGCGGGGTGGTGGAGTCGTTCGCTCCCCCAAGTCCCGCTCCCTCCCACGGTTCTCCACTCCCACCGCCCGGCCAGCCGAGTCCTGCGTCCACCCCGCCTCCCCCGAGCATCACCCCGCTTTCTCCCCTGCCGACCCGCGCCACCTAGCGGCGTCGGTCCCGTTCTTTGCGCGAGCGTCGACGTGCCGCGTCAAAGTCAATGGCGGATCGTCGCGGGAGCATCGTGTCGAGCCGAGCGCCCTCAAGCTCGTCGAACCGGGGGCTATCCAATCGGGCAGGGCCTATGCAACGACCCAGGGGTCGAGCTCCGGTGGTTAAATGCCCCGGAGTGCAACCGGGAGCGTGGAGGCATCGATGGCGAACGAGAGAGATTGCGACCGATGTGGATCGCCCTTACCGGAGAACGCCTCAACCTGTCCGATATGTGACCCTCGCACGTCGGAGCGGAAGGCGCTTCCGGCGGAGCGCGGGGCGGGAGAATCCGCGCGGGGGATCGGCGATCTCGAGCTGCAAACAGCGAAGGCCGCCCTGCACACGCGTCCGGCATCGGAGAAACGGACCGACGACCGTCCGACGCTCGACGACCTCTGGTAGGGGCGGTCCAACGGCGGCTCGGCGGGCTCGAATCGAGACTCGGCGTCACCGCGAGCTCCGGGAGCCAGCGCCCTACGCCGCCTTATGGGCGTGGCCGGGTCGGCGCGCTCTTCCCCCGTGCCAGAAGCTCTTCGACGCGCGCCGCGAGGAGGGGTTTCATGATGAACTCCGCCTTCCGCTCGTTGACCAGGCGGGCGACGCGCGGGTCGGAAGGGTCCGTCGCGGAGCACAGGATCACGCGCACGCCGGAGTTTCGGCTCAGGAAAAGCTCGGCGAGCTCGGCGCCATCCTTGGGGTCTCGGGGAGATGGAGTCGGTCCATCGGAGGGGAGGCCGTTGGACACGGGTGGGCGAAGCTGGAGGTCGACGAACACCACATCGGGCCTCCACTGAGTGAACATCGTGAGTCCTTCGAGAGCATTGCCAGCCACGCGAAGGTCCGGAAGCTCCGCGCCGAGGCGAAGGAGAATATCCTGGATGAGGCGGCGCGCCGAGGGCGAGTCCTCGATCACCAGGATGCGACCGGCTTCGGCGGCCGGACCCGCTCCACGTCGCGTCATCCGTGCGCTCCCTACGGGGTACCCCATGGAGGAGTTGAAGCTGCCGCCTCCGGGGATCGACCCGACGGGGGATCCATGGAGTCGTTCGTGGCAGGAGGGGGAGTGGACGTCGTCTCGGCGGAAGGGCCGGACGGCGAGGATTCCGCGACCGACCCGTCGGCCGGCGCGGAGGGGGGGTTGCCGCCCCGGGAAGACTCCGAGGTCTCCGGGGCCGGAGGAGGCGAGGCGCTCGAACCGGCCGACACCGCCAGCAGCCGCTCGACGCGTTCGAGCAGCGCAGCCCGGCGGATCGGCTTGGTCAGATAGTCGTTGCAGCCGGCGCTCAGGGCCTTCTCCGCATCGCCGGGCATGGCAAAGGCGGAGAGCGCGAGGATGGGGAGGCGGGCGGTCTCGGGACGTCGCCGGAGCTCGCGCGTGAGCGTGTAACCGTCCTTTCCGGGGAGGGCGACATCCATCACGATGAGGTCCGGGACCTCGCTCGTGATCGCGCGCTCCGCCTCGAGAGCGCTCGGGGCCCCGATGACGCGGTGGCCCTGGCTCTTGAGGATGATCGACGTGAGCTTGAGGTTCTGCGGGTGGTCCTCGACGACCAGGATGAGGGCCATTAGACGGGCACCTCCTGCTTGGAGGTCATCGAGGGGACGGGCGCGGCTCGCAGGAGCGGAAGATGTACCGTGAAGGTCGAGCCTTTGCCCGGCTCGCTCTGGACGTTGATCGAGCCCCCCATCAGGTTGACGAGTTTCTGCGTCACCGGTAGCCCCAGCCCGGTGCCCGAGTAGCGACGGTCGGCTCCGCTGTCGAGCTGTTCGAACTCGCGGAAGATCCGCGCGAGGTCCTTCGCCGGGATTCCGATGCCCGTATCCTGGACGCTCATTCGGAAGCGCGCCCAGCCCGTCGGGGTGATCGTGACCCGCACATACCCGCCCTTCGGCGTGAACTTGACCGCGTTCGAGAGGAGGTTGTAGAGGATCTGCTTGAAGCGAACGACGTCGAGGGTGACCCAGTCGATCTCCCGGTCGATTTCCGTCCGGAGCTCGAGCTCGAGCGCTTGAAGCTGGGGTCGCAGCGAGGAGGAGACCTCGTCCACGGCTTGGGGTAACTCGAACGGAGTCGGATGAAGTTCCAGCTTCCCCGACTCGACTTTCGCAAGGTCGAGAATATCGTTGATCAGGGAGAGGAGATGGCTGCCGCTGTTGAGGATGTCGGTAAGGTACTCCCGCTGGTCGGGGGCGAGCCGGTCGTTGCCCTCGGTAAGGAGGAAATCGGAGAAGCCAATGATGCTGTTGAGCGGGGTGCGCAGTTCATGCGACATGTTCGCGAGGAACTCGCTCTTCATTCGGTTCGCCTCGCGGACCCGCTCGTTCTGGATCTCGAGCTCTCGATTGCGGGTCTCGAGCTGTTCGCGCAACCGCTTCGCCTCGACGACGTCGCGGACCGTCGCGATCAATCCCACCGGCACGTTGTTCCCGTCGCGCCGTACGCTCGCATTGAACGAGACGTCGACCAGGCCCCCGTGTGACCGGACCAGTCGAAGCTCGAGGTCTTTGACCCCGCCTTCGTCGAGGACACGCCGGACCGCATCGCCGGCGCTCCACGAAGGGTCGGTCAGCTCGCCGAGATGCCTTCCGATCATCAGCGAGCGGGGGGTTCCGCTCAGGTTCTCCATCTCCCGGTTCACATCGGTGATCAGGCCCTCGAGATCGGTGGTCAGGATCCCGTCGACGGCCGACTCGACGAGCCCTCGGTTGTACGCCTCGGAAGCCTGGAGTCGCTCGGACAGTTGGATCTCCTCCGTGATGTCCTTCGATATGCTGAGAAAGCCGATGGGCCGTCCTCGCTCGTCGCGGCGGACCGTCAGCACCATTCGAGTCGGGAACTCTTCTCCGCCCTTGCGAACCCGATCGATGACCCCCTCCCACTGCCCGTTCCGAAGGGCGTCGGCGAAGACCTCGTCGACCCTTCCGGAAGTGACGTCCTCGTCCCGATGCAGCATCCGGATGTTCTTGCCCAGCACTTCGTGAGCGTCGTAGCCGTAGATCCGACGGGCGCCCTCGTTCCATAGGAGGAAGTCGCCGTTCATCCGGAGGGTGACAATCGAGTACATCGTCGAGGCGTCGAGGATGCTGGTGAGCACCGAGGCCGAGACCTGGTCTCGCTCCTCAGGTTCCTGAAGGCTCACGGTCCTCCCTGCGCAGACCCGGACCGAATTCCTCGGCCCTCGCGCGCTGACCGTCCCAACTCTCGGCCGTCATATTTAGCCCCTCCTTTCCGGTCGGATACGGCCCGACTCCCCCCGGGATTCTCCCTACCAAGACCGAGGCCCTCTCGGGCGAGCCGGCTTCTCTACGGCCCTCGGCTTTCAGGCGCCACCGACCGGTACGCCGTCCTCTCGCGCTTCCGTCTGCTCGAGGAAGAGCAGCACCGGGTCCGACAGCCAAGCGACGGTCCACCCTCGGTCCGTCAGCGTGTAGCGGACCCGCGGGGGTCGCGCGTCGATGATCTCCCGGCGGATCATCCCGTGCTGCTCGAGTCCCTTCAACTTTAAGGACAATACTCGGGGGCTGATTCCCGGTAACGAACGACGGAGCTCCTCGAAGCCGGCGGAAGGAGCGGCGTGGAGCGCGACGAGCACTTCCATCGACCACTTTCCGAACACCGATCGCACGAGACGGACGTTCCTCCGTGCGCCGGAGCGCACGTCCTGAGTGACCCCCATGATGTCGTTGACGCGTTCGACCAGGCGCACGGCCGACTCTCGAAACTCCTGAAAGCAGCGGTCGATCTCATTCCACCGGATTTCCGGACCCCGAGGCACCGCCGAAGTGGCGACAGGTCGCGCGCGTGGAGCTCGAGCCGCGGGCATGTGGACCGCTCACGGCCGTTCCGTGATATAAGCCGCTCTCGTAGTCGAATCCGGCGGGATTGGCGGACCGCGCCGCGACAAGACTTGCTTAGAAGACCCCGCTGACGTTTGCCCGCACCCGCCTATCGGTTCCGGCGCCTCGGGGTTCCCGGTCGGTAATGGAATCTCCGCTCGCTCAGGGGCGGTTTATCTCACGCGCTCCCATTTCGACGGCGGGAGGGGTCTGGCGCATGAGGCCACCGGTCGGGACCTCTCCTCCAGCCTGCCTCCCTGGTCGATTTCCGGAGGACAATTCCGTAACGATTCCCATGCACCGACCAGTCCCCGGAGACCGAGGAGGGTTCGTCCCTTCTAGACGAGGGTTCGCGGTCGCTTCACGCGCCACCAACAATGGAAGTAGAAACCATGGAGTCCACGCAAAGTAGACCAATCGACAACCTGCGAGCCAACCGCTGCGATATTTGCGGAGCGACTTTTCCGAGCGATGCCGCGTGGCAGAGCCACCGGCAGAGAGTTCACGAAGGCGCTTCTCCGCGAACCCATCGCGGGAGATCGTACCCGACGCCCGAGGACGATACTGCTTCCGAAGATCGCGAGAGATGGAGCGGGGATCGGGAGGAGAGCCGAGGGGAGCGATCCCCGGCCGAGACCCCGGACGAAGCGCCCGCTCCGGAAGGTCCGATGGGACCCGCCTCGTCTCCTCCGGAGCGTGGTCGGCCGGGCGACGAGCGCACCGAAGGCGGGGGAGACACATCGGATGGAGGGTCCGAATCGGAGGAAGGCTACTCCGGGCCCGACCCTGAGAGGTGGGCGTCCCCGCACGCGAGGGGCGAGGGATGGGAGTCGAGGGGGCAGGATGGGAACGAAGGCGAACCGTCCGTACCCGAGGAATCTCCGGACGAGAGACCGCGCCGAGGTGCGAGGAACCCGTCAGATCGGAGCCTCAGCGGAGCCGACTAGCCCTCGACTTCGGTGCTTTGGCCGCACCCCGCTCGCCGCCTTTCCCTCCACTCTCGGAGAATCGCAGAGCAAGCAACCCCCGGCTGACTGGGGGATCGTGGGGCTTACCGCTCGGGTAGGGGCTCCCCCCAGGGATTAACTACGGGTAGTGTAACCTCCGACAGGAGGAGTGGACGACTCGATGGGGGTGCATACCTTCAGCCTCACGGGAGCGATTCTTCTCGTGCTTTTGGCGATCATCTTCCTCGTGCTGATCGGTCCCTTCGGGCTACTGCTCCTCATCCTGGCCGTACTTTTGTTCTGGTACGCCTTCGGCCCCGGGTCGCGGGGCGCTGTGACGGTCACGACGCCCTGAACGGCGAGTAACGTGGGCCAGCGAGACGCCACGCCCGAAGCGGCCGGTCACGCAGTTCTCGATACGCCGAGCGCACATTCGATGGCGTCGGCCCCTCCGGCGGACGCGGTCGGACCGGCCGTCGGCGTGCGGAACCTATCTTCGCTTGGGAGGCTTGCGGGTTGGGCGCCGCTTCGGTTTCAATCGGAGCCCCATTCGGCGGGCGAGACGACGATGCTCCTTCGCGTCCAGCCAATCCATCTTCAGGTAGTCGACGAGCTCGGCGTCGGTCATCCCGATCCGGCGGCCTTCCTTCACCGTGAGCTTATACGCTTCGACCTCGGACGGGGCATCGACGTAGCTGAGTTGGGGATAGAACAGCGGCTGCTTGTGTCGGAACTGCCAGACATGGCACAGCTCGTGTACGACGTCCAGGTACACGACTCGGAACTCCGCGGTACGCAGGTGATGCGAGCTGACGAGCAGGTGACCGTCCACGTCGCTCGTCCCCATGTACCCGAATCGCGCGGAGAAGAACTCGACCTTCAGGTTCCGTAGGATCTTGTGGGTCTGCTTCCCGAACAACTCGCGGACCGCAAGGACGTCGGCGAAACCGCGAAAGTACCGTTCGAAGGGGAGGAGATGGGTCGGCGCGTCACGCTCGATCCGCACGTTGAGGCGCGCTTCGACCGTCATGGGTTCGTAGGGTCCCCCGCGCCGAACCCCTGCGGGCGGAAAGCGGCTTGGACCCCCTCGACGGGCTTCGGGGATTCCCGAAGTCGTCACATCGGAGCGTTAAGGGAGGGGTGGTCCTGCCCCCGAGAAGACCGGGACATCTCGTGTACGATCGGCCAACCTCCCATCCGCCCCGGCGCGCGTTTCGCTGGACCGCCTACGTGCTCGCGGTCACCGCGTTCGGCGCGGCGATCCCCACGCCGCTGTATCCGATCTACTCGCTGCGATTCCATTTCACGTCGGGCGTCCTCGGATTGGTCTTCGCCTGTTACAGCTTTGGCGTCTTGCTCACCATCTTCCTCGTCGCGCCGCAGGCCGAGCGGGTCGGGCGAAAGAAGCTGCTCTACTTCGGCATGGTGTTCACCGCGCTCGCAATGGTGGTGTTCACCTTCGCGACCGGGGTGGCGTGGCTCGCCCTCGGCCGGGCGGTCACCGGGGTCGGGGTCGGTCTCACGACGAGCGTCGCGACCGCCGCGATGACGGACCTCGAACCGTACCGAGACAAGCACCATGTGGCGCGGGTCGCCGTCGCGGCGAACTTCGGCGGGTTCGCGGTCGGGGCGCTGTTGAGCGGGATCTTCCTCCAGTATGGTCCCGACCCCGTACAGCTCGTGTACCTCCTCCCGGTGATCGCGACGGCCCTCGGGTTCTGGGCAGTGTCGACGACCCCCGAGACCGCCACGAGCATCGGGACGCAACGCGGGCCACTCGTACAACGAGTGTCGGTCCCGGCGAATATTCGGACTCCGTTCTGGGTCGGAGCGGGCGGTCTCGCCGCCTGCTACTCGATGTACGGATTCTTCGCCGCGCTCGTGCCGTCGTACCTGCGCAGCGGCTTGGGGGTCTTGAGTCCGGCCGCGGAGGGAGGCATCGTCGCCTTGATGTTCGGTATGGCGGCGATCTCGCAGCTCGCGACCTCGGAGATCCGGGACCGACGCGCACTGCTCGTCGGTTTTCCTCTCCTCCTGGTGGCGGTGGCCGCGCTCGTGATCATCCTGTCGCTCTCCACCCCCGTGCCGTTGCTTCTCGTGGCCCCGGTGATGGGCGTCGCGGTAGGTCTCACGTTCATGGGGAGCATCACGCTCGTCGATCGGGTCGCTCCGGAGGGACAACGCGGGGAGATCTTGGCCGGTTACTACTCGGCGGGATATCTCGCGCTCGCGATCCCCACGATCGGCGTGGCCGAGGCCTCCGACCAGATCGGGCTCTCGGCCGCCGGGGGGCTCTTTGGGATCCTCCTCGCACTCGCCGTCGCGATCCTCTACGTAGGTATCGCCCGCACCCCCACGCCTTCGGGGGGCGGCGGAAGACCACGGGATTCGCCCGCGTCCCCTCGCTAGGGGGACGTCCGCGGTCGAGCGTCCGAAAGAACGCGGCGCGGGACCTACGCGTCGCCGTACGGCGGGTCACGCCCGGGGTCCACTCCCCGCGCGAACGACGCCATCGCTTCCTGCTGCTTCGCCGCCTTCTCTTTCTTGCTCATCTTCACCCGCATCGAGAGCGACCAGTGGTGTCCGAACGGGTCCCTCAAATGGCCGTAGCGCTCGCCCCAGAACTGGTTCTCGAGGGGTCGGGTGATGATCGCGCCGGCCGCCACCGCCCGGTCCCAGAGCGCGTCCACGTTCTTCGAGTACAGATGCAGGGTCACGGTCGTGGTCCCGACGGTCGAAGGTGCCGCGACGTCCGATCCCGGAAAGACGTCCGAGATCATGAAGATCGAATCTCCGATGCGGAGGCGGCCGTGGATCAGCTTTCCGTCGGGCGTCACCTCGCGCGCGAGCAGGCGCGCGCCGAACGCCTTCTGATAGAACTCGAGAGCCTTCGTGCCCTCGGCGACAGCCAGGTACGGAATGATCGCGGGGTATCCCAGCGGGATCGGGGCGGGGCCCCGCGCGGCGGGACGGCGTCCACGATTCCGGCGCTTCACGGGTGCCATGCTTGCTTCGCGCGAGGCAGGAAGGTCGCCTACATAATGGCGTAGCTTCGGCGCCACCCCCTGCCCGGCGCGACACTACTCACCTCCGGCGGGCGCCGCTCCGCCGAAGTACTGGGCTCCACGCGCCCGCCCCCCGTCGAGTGGAAGATCTACTCCTCCAATGGGACCGAGCAGCGCCCCCCGATCGCCACCCCTCTCACGGAGATCGCGGCGGCGGCGAATCCCAGGTCGGAGGGGGCGCCCAAGAGGAGGGCGGGCCGGAAGCCGCCGGGGGCGTCGAGGGCGGCATCGGGGGGGGTTCCGGTGCGGACGGCGGCGGCGGAGCCGGTAGGACGTACGGCATCCCGTCGCGACGGGCCATGATCGCGACCATCGCGAAGAGGACCAGAAAGAGTCCCACCCCGCTCACGATAATCCCGCCCGCGACGAGGAAGTCGGCGAGCACGGTCGTGTTGGCCTCGTTCTGGTCGTTCTGCTCGCAGCTGTTCGGGTTCGAGGAGTAGATGCAGCTCGTGGCGCTTTGCTCCGCGAGCGCGCTGATCGTGAGCCCCGAGCCGACGACCACCAGGCCGACGAGCAATACGACGGCGCCGGCGACGCCGATCCGGCCGAGGGCGGTCGCCATGCTCCGCGCTAGCCCCCCACGGGAAAGAGAGTGGCGGCACGCGTCGCGGGGAACTTCGGGCGAAACCGGTCCGGGGGGGTCGTCATGGCGGTGCGGGCGGTCTCCGGACCGTTTCGGCCTGCCGAGCCGCGGAGACGCCTCCGGCCCCCGGTGGCCAACGGTCCATGAATGTGACCGCCACAGCAAGAATGAGCCCGGTACCGACTCCGATCGCGATGAACCCGAACGCCCAGAGGAAGTCCGTGACGATCGTCGCGTTCTGATCGGCGTCGAACGCGGAAACGCAGTTCGTCCGGCAATCGATCAGGTTCTCGGATGCGAGCGTCGTGTACGCGTAACCCGCACCGAGCAGGGAAACGCCCACGAGGAGAAAGACCGCCCCGAGGATCCCCACCGTCCGTAGGTTCGAGCGCACGCGACCCGGAACGCGTCGTCCGTCAAAGAGGTTCGGTTGGCCGGACGCGAGGAAGGAGCGGTGGTCCGCGGGCGCATCCCGCGAGATCAGGTGCCCATTCGGGAGTCGACCCACCGCTCGATGTGCTCGGTCAGCACCCCGAGGGTCACGGCGCCCTGCTCGAGGACGGTATCGTGGAACGCCCGGAGGTCGAACCGGTCCCCGAGCCGCCGTTCCGCGAGCGTCCGAAGTTCACGGATCTTGAGCTGCCCGATCTTGTAGGCCAGGGCTTGGCCCGGCCAGACGATGTACCGGTCGACCTCGACCTGAATGTCCTGGTCGCTCTTGCCGCTGTTGTCCCGGAAGAACCGGATCGCCTGCTCGCGGGTCCACCCCAAGGCGTGCATTCCGGTGTCGACGACGAGACGGATCGACCGCCAGATGTCGTAGGTGAGCTGGCCGAACTTGGAGTACGGGTCCCGGTAGAGGCCGAGCTCCTCTCCGAGGCTCTCCGCGTACAGCCCCCACCCTTCGACGAACGCGGTGAACCCGCTCTCTCGACGGAAATCCGGAAGACCCTCGATCTCCTGCGCGAGGGCGATCTGGAGGTGGTGCCCGGGCACCGCCTCGTGGAGGGTCAGCGCCTCCATTTCCCACCGCGGTCGGGTCCCGACCTTGAACGTGTTGGCGTAGAAGTACCCGGGGCGTCCGGTCTTCGGGGCTCCCGGGAAATAATACGCGGACGGTGCCGTCGGCGCGCTGTACTCCGGGACCGGTAGGACTCCATAGGGCGCGCGGGGAAGTCGACCGAAGATGCGCCCGAGGGTGGGATCGATCTTCTTGGCGATGACCCGATACCCATCGAGGAGCTCTTCCGCGGTCCCGAAGAAGAACTTCGGGTCGGTACGCAGGTACTCGTTGAACTCCGTGAACGTCCCGGTGAATCCTGTCGTGCGCATCAGCGCCTCCATCTCGCCCCGAAGGCGCTTCACTTCGGCGAGCCCGATGTCGTGCACCTGCTGGGGAGTAAGGTCGGTGGTCGTCTGCCATTGCACGAGGTAGGAGTACATCTCGGGCCCCTTCGGCAGTGCGGTCGCCGCGATCGTGTCGCGGCAGTGGGGGAGGTAGGATCGCTCGAGGTACTCGCGCAGCTTCGTCAGTGCCGGGGCGATCTGCTCCCCGTAACTCCGGACCGCGTGCGCCGTCAGCCGCTCCCGGTCCGCCTCGGAGACGCCGGCGGGGAACTCTCGGAACGGCCGCAGGATCGGGCTCGACATCGGGTCGGACGTGAGCTGCGCGCGGATCTGCTCGGGCAGGCCCACGAGCGTGACCCGGGGCGGCGAGAACCCGAGCCGGAGCCCGGTCGAGAGGAGCTCCAGGTTCCGGTCCACGGCCTCGGGATACGAAGCGAACCGGGCCAGAAGGTCCTCGTAGTCCCGGACGGTGTCGAGGGCCTGGAATTCGCTGATGTGGGCGGCGCTCTGTTGGATCCCGTCGAGCTGGGTAAGGGGGATCCGCAAGCTGTGCGGAGAACCGAAACGAAAGGGATACGGGTCAAATCCAAAATCGATCCCTTCCTCGGCGCTGACCAGGAGTTCCCGATAGAGGTCATAGTTCAACCGATCCTCCGGGGCGAGCGTCTCCGGCCGAAACCGGTCGAGTTTCAGCAGACTCTCGGCGAGGTGATGACGTCGGGCGTGGACCCCCGCGGGAGAGTCGTCGTTCCATCGGTCGTTGAGCCCGGGGTATCCCACCGCGGTCGCGACCTCAGGGGCGTCCTCGAGCCACTGCCTCCAGTCGCGGTCGAGATACGCGCGAAACTCGGTGGCCGATGATGCGGTGGAGGAACTCATTCTGTCCCGGCCCATCTCCCGAGCGTCTCGGAGGGATAACGGCTCGCGAGGGGCACCCGGGGCTTACGGACGCAGTCGCCGCTGGCAGTAGGAGCAGACGCGGGATTTCGCGAGATTCTGGGTACCGCAGTCCGGACACGCGATCATCTCCGGAGCCGCGCCGGGCGTCGCGGCGACCGGGGCCGGTACCTTCGCCTTCGGCGGCACGGGAACGTCGCGACTCGTCGTCGTCGCGGGCGGAGTCCAAGCCGACTCCGAGCGCCGGGGGTTCACCGTCGCGCTCGGAGGGGCGGTGTATCCCCTTGGGGCGACGGATGGGGACCCTACGGCGGAGCGGGTTCTCCGCTCCGGCGTCGGGGAGGAGTGCTGACGCGCCAGCCCGAGCAAAACGAACAGGACGACTACGACCAGCACCGCACCGATCAGCGCGAGGTACCAGCCCGGGCCGGCGCCCCAGGAGGCCCCTCCGTTCGAGGTCGATCCCCAGAACGACGTCGCGGGTGACGAGCCGCCCGATCCGCTACCGGCAAACGGGGTGCCCGCAGGGAATCCAGCGGGCTGACCCGCAGCCGTCCAGCCCACGGCCCCAAGGAAGAGCAGCGCGGCGCCCATAAGGAACCAGTTCGTCAAAGACCGGTGGGCCGCGACGTCGCGCTGGCGCAACACTTCGAGACCAGTGAAGAGGGCCGCGAGCCCTACCAGCGCGACCGCCGCTGCCAGCAGGATGAGAACGCCTTCGTATAGCGTACCCAAGGATCCTCCGATGGCGGTGTAGGGAAACGATCCCGCCGTGAACCCCCCGCAGTCATGGCCGGCACACGTGATCGCGTAGTTCGATCCCGGCAGGAAGTTCACCGTGACCGCACTTCCCGTACTGGCGGAAGAGTACCCCCACCAGGAGGTGGCGAGGGAAATTATGCCGATGAGGAAGACCGCCACAAGGAGGAACGCCGCGATTGCTCGTGGAGTCGGCCGGAATGAGATCCTCGAAGAGCGTCGCGACGCTGGGGGAGTGAGGGGTCCCCCTCCCAAGGGGACCCCCGGAGGGGAAGTCGCGACGGGCGGTGGCGGAGGCAGTGGCGGGGGTGGGGGAGGAGGTGGAGGGAGATACTGCGGTAGCGCGATCGGAGAGAACGGTCGGCCGCACGCCGCGCAGAAGCGGGCGCTGTCATCATTCGGGCGGCCGCACGACAGACAGACGATCATCCGAGGTGAACCCGCCGCCGACCGGCCCGGTACTCTCGCCGTTGATTGGCTGGAGTGGGGCTCAGGGTCATCGAAGCCGGCGGCGTTACTCGCGTCTCCCGCAGCGTCAGTTAGGGTCGGGGGACGGATTTAATCCTGAGCCCGCACCCTAGGGCTCCGGCCCCGCCGGTATTCAGGGCGGCGGAGTCTGCGACGGACCCCCGGAGCCGAACATCTCGGGGTGTTGCTTCTCGTATCGACGGCCGAGAGCCCAACCGATGACGCCGCAGAGCACGCCGCCGATGATCGCGCCGATCACGATGTACAGGATGGCGGTTCCGAGCGGGTTGAGGTCCAAGTAGGCGAACTGCTGGGCGAGGAGAACGATCACGATCCCCAGGACGGCGCCCGCGGTCGCCCCGGACGACGTGGCGCTCACGAGCTCCCTCCTCCCTCGGGCGGTGGGGC
>JBAUZT010000028.1:0-65696 GCA_049585415.1 Thermoplasmata archaeon
GGCGGGGGTCGGTGGCGGCGGAGCGGATGGCGGTGGGCCCGAGACCCCCGCCGGGGGGGAGGCGGCAGGGGTCGCCGGGGGCGGTGCTTCCTTCTTCTGTTGTTTCAATGCCTGTTGACGGCCGACCGTCGCGACGTTGTAGATCTCGTAGATCGCGATGAGGATCAGGACGATCGGAAGGGCCGCGAGGATGTAGTAGGCCGCAGCGACATCGACCCAGAACGACTGGCTCCAGGCCGTCGTGCCGTTGGTGGCGATCAGGCTCGCCGTCAGCATGAACGTCCCTTCGACGATGTACTCGAGGGCGCCGGTGTTCCAGTTACTCATGAAGATCGTGCCGCTAGTCTGCCCGACCGTGGTCGTGACATCCCGCGTGCCGAGCGCGAATCCAAAGTAGAAGATCTGCAGGCGCGCATCGTTGATCGACCACGCCGCGCCCGGTCCTCCGACTCCCGTGTTTTGGCTCCACGTGTAGTTCACGTTGACCGAGTTCCCGAACGTGATGTGGAACGCGGAATTCACGGTGTCGGCCGTCACGACGTTGACCCCGTTCCACACGGCGGTGGCGGTCAGCGGCCCGACGCTCGGACCCACGTGGATCGTCGCGCGGGGAGCCGTCGGTGCGGACGCCCAGGCGCTCGCGGGAACGGAGGCGAGGAGCGCGACCGCAACGAGGGCGAGGGCGACCAATGTGGTCCCGGGGGAAAAACGAGAGCGGTTTCGCCGGATTCGCATTCCCGCGGACACCCTACTTCGGGGTAATCAAACTATCCTTTTCGGGCGCGGCTCCCCGACTGTGGGGGGGTCACGCCTCGGGGGCGCGGTTCGTGAACGCGGCGACGAACCGGTCGAGCTCGGCGGGAGACAGTAGCTGGGGGTTCAGCGGTACCCAAGCTCGCGCGGAATGTTCGCGCGCGAGCCGGTCGAAGTCGACCATCCGCTGAACGACTTTCTCGAGTCCGTGGATTCGGACCAGGTACTCCATCCCTTCGATGAAGAACGCCGTGACTTGCCCGCTGGAGACCGAGTGGGCCAGAAATGCCGCGAATCCTTCGAGGTCGTTCGGCTTCAATGTTGGACCTCGGCCGATGTTCGACAGCCAACGGAGCTCCACGGGTCGCGACCCGATATGGGCCCGAACGCGCTCCGGAGAGTCGCGGACGACGCAGAGGCCCTGGTGGCCGGCCGCGGTAGCCTCGAGGAACCGCTCCAACGCGGGAATGTAACTCGGCCCGACCGTGAGGTCGATCCCTCCCTCCGGCGCCTTCGGTGCAGGAGGTGAGGGCGGAAGGGGAAGTCCGGCGGGCGGAACCGGTGCGGGTTCCACCGACGCGGGCGATGAAGGCGCGGCCGGCGCGCCGGAGTCGACGGGGACCGGTACAGTGGGTTCGGTCGTCTCCGGTGAAGCGGGTTCGGCCGGCCCGGGTGAGGCGGGTTCCTCCGGCTCCAGCGGAACGGGTACGGCCGGCTCCGGGATCGTTTCGGGGATCATCGGCGGCGCGACTTCGCCGATCACGGGTGGGGCGATCTGCTCCAACGCGACGGGAGCGCTTTCCGAGGAAGCCGCCGAATCGAGTTCCGGGGGAGAGGACGGCGAATCTGCGGTGGTGGAGGCCGCTTCATCGGCGGGGGGTGCGACGATCGGCGGCACGGGAGGAAATGCAACATCCGGCTCGGTCGAGTCGGGGGCCGCAGGCCCAAGCGCTGGGCCAACCTCCTCGGACGGCTCGGGGAGTGGGAGGTTCTCCGAAATCGAATCGGACGCGGCAGATTCCTCGGGCGGATTTTCGCTGGGAGCCGGTGTCGGCTCGGGTACCGGCGCCTCGCGGATCACGGACGCTTCGGGAGCGGGCTGCATTGGGATCGAGGGGGGCTCCGCGTCGTGGGTTTCGACCCCCCCGAGATCAGTGGCTTCCGGTGCGTCCTTCTCGATAGGGACCCCTGGTGCCGCCACCGATTCGATCGTCGGTTCGACGGGAAGGGGTGGGGACGACGAGATCTCGGCCGTCTCCTTGGGCTCCATTGCCGACAACGGGGTCTCTGGAGTTTCGAGATTCGCCCCGTCAGGGGGAGGCGATGCGGTCGGCGCCGGCGCTTCGGTGGCTTCAACGACCGGGGGAGTGAGAGCCCACTCCTCGGCGACAGCCGGCTCCGTCGGCGGCAACGGGGTCTCGGTGGCCGCTCGGTCGTCCGGGTTCGGAGCGGCCATTTCCGGCGGGGGGTTCTCCGCGGCGCCGGTCTCGCCCGTCGGTGGCACTTCCGGTTCGGCCGCGACTTCGACGTTCGGCTCGGGGGAAATCTCCGGGAGGGGTGAGGTCGAAGCGATCTCGGGAGGCGAGTCTTCTGCCAGTTCCACCGGCTCGGGAGTCTCGGAGGGTGTCGCTTCGGGTGCGGGAACGGTAGCGTCCGGGGCGGCGCCCTCGCGGTCCACCGTAGTCGGGGGTTCCTCAAGCGGAAGTACGGGTTCCGGAGTGACTGGCGGTAGGGACGGCGGCGCTTCTGGAGCTCTCAGGACCTCGACCGGAGGTGGGGGCACGATCGGAGATGTCGCCGGGGCAGCGGGCTGCGGGGCTCTCTTGCGAGCCCGGGGCTCGGTCCACCGGGACGGGTCGAGCGACGCGCCCGATCCGTTGTCGTCCACTTCCTCCGGAGCCGTCCGCCCGATCCGGGGCGGAAGGGGCGGCACGATGCCCCCGAATTTCGTGACGAGCGCGGAGGCGATCGGCGTCCCGAATCCGGGTAGGGCCGCCAGGGTGATCCACGGCGCCTCGCGGAAGGCATCCACGCTCTGCAGGCCCGCGTCCCAGGCAATTCCCACCTTCGCGGGGCCCAGCAGCGGCGCGCCGAGGATCTGGTCGAGTTCTTCGCCAAGGCTCCGGATCGCGGCCTCCCGGGCAACGATTGCGTCGTCCGCGTAGTTCGTGACGATCGGGGCGAGCTCCCCCGGGGCGAAGACGGGGCGCACTCGAGCGCCTCGCGGACGTGCGGGATGACTCTTGGGCGGTCGTTCGGAGAGAGCCAACCCGGCGACGTGGAACGACCAGGGCGCTCCGGCTTTGGTCCGTCCGAAGCCCCGC
Source organism: Thermoplasmata archaeon (assembly GCA_049585415.1). GTDB lineage: Archaea > Thermoplasmatota > Thermoplasmata > Lutacidiplasmatales > UBA184 > Lutacidiplasma. The sequence continues at coordinate 3,078 of JBAUZT010000028.1, forward strand.
CCCGTGCGCGGGAGCTCGGCGTCGCTCGCGACGACTCGGAGCTCCGCAAGACCCAGATGCTTCGATATCGCTTCCGAGAGGCCCGCGATCTCGCTCCCGAGCGGACCCCCCGCGGCGACGATTACGGTGGGGCGGCTCCCGTGGGCTCGCGTGCGAAGCCGCTGCGCGATCCGCTGGACGAGCTGGAATCCGTCCGCCGAGAGGGGCGGCGGCGGGATCCCTGAAGGGACTCGACCGACCGGCAGCTCGGCGTAGAGCTCCCCCGCCGACCAAGCGACCGGCACGAAGTGCTCGGGCACGGTCTCGATCCACTCCACCATGGATGACATGATCTGGGTCGGTTGGCCGCTCACGACCATCGTGAATCCCTGGGCTGTCGTGAGGTCGGCCGCCTTGCGCTCGGGCATCCGGCGCAAAAGGTGAATGAGCTGCGTGGCCCGGCTCGGGTAGACGCGCTGGATCTCGGACTCCCGTGGCCGGAGCTCGCGTCGACGTCCGCCCCACGGTGCCCCCGGGGAGCCGACCTCGACCTTCTGGACCCTCGCGAGCCGGCCGAGCACCGGGGCTTCCGCCCGAAGTTCGTTCGCGGTCGATTCGTCGCCGACGATCAGCACGATCGTTGGCAGCAGTTCATCGGGGGGCATGTGGAGCTGGCGGCGCGTGCGTTCGACCGCGCGGACGATCGAGACCCACCGCTGCCACGATTTCGCTCGAAACTCGTCGAGGAGGGATCGGTCGACCCCGAGCGCGGCTTCCTCGAACAGGCTGGCGCGGCTGCGGCGAAGCGCTCGATGGATCGCCTCCGCGAAATGCGGCGCGATCGGGCCGAGGATCAACGTCGAGCTCGAGACGACGTGGAGGAGCGTGCGAAGAGCGGCCCGCTTGGACGGCGGGGTTCCCTCGAGCGAGAGCCGGGGACCGACCCATCGCAGGTACGTGACGAGGTCGTTCTCCAGGAACTGGAAGAGCCGTCGATGAACGAGCCCGGGGGCCGAGCGGTCGTAGTCAACGAGGCATTGGATCCGGAGGCTCTCGAAGCGCGCGAGCAGCGCGCGGTCTTCCGGCTCGAGCTCGCCGAGGAATCCGGCGATCGGCTGACCGTAGGAGGCGAGGGCGGTCCCGTCGACGCGTCCGAGGACGTCCCGCGCCGCACTCCAGAACGCGGCGAGCCGTCGGGCCTCTTGGAGCGCGCGCTCGGGGAATGTCGCGGTGGCCCCCTCCGAGGCCTGCGCGCGGACGAGCGCGCATCGAACGGCGTCCGCGCCCCGGGATGCCAAGAGCTCGGCAAAGTCCGTCTCCGGCACCGTCGGCAGTACGCTCAGCCGGACCTCTCCCGGAATTCCCGCGACGCCGCTCATCGCCGCGATGTGGTGGACGAGGGTCGGGGCGCGTCGTCGCTCGTTCACGTAGAGCCGCACGGAGTCGGCCGCGGGGAACGGATCGACTCCGGCCCACGCGGACGCCGCCGTGTCGAACGCGGGGAGCAGCCGTCGGCGCACCGGCTTGCGGCGACCGCCGCACGGGCAGCGCTCGGCGGTGTCCTCGGTGGATTCCAGTCGATCGCAGGAGGTGCACTCGAGGAGCGTGATCGCATGGGGGTCGTCGCTCCGCTGAGGCTCGCTCACCGGCCACGGAACCGCTTCGAGCCGCTCGATCGGGCGGTCGTTGGGCAACAGGGAACGATAGATCGACACGCGGTCCGGGGGAAGACGGGACGGTTCGAGGCACCACGCGCGCCCCGGCGCCCAGATGAGGGCCGTCCCGCACCGCGAACAGTGCGGCACGCCCCGACGCACCTGGAGGCGAGCGAAGATCGCCCCTTCCTCGTCGAGGTCTCGCTCGGCGAACTCGGTGGCGCTCTCGAGCTCCAGCCCAGAGTACTTGTGCACCAAGAGGACGTCGAACCGCCCCTTCGGGGTCACGAGCGGCCAACCGGGCACCCCGAGGCGGTCGGCGATCTGCGTGTCGGTGCCACCGTGCCCGGGAACGAGGGGGACGACGCCGGTGCCGGTGTCGCTCACGTCGGCGACCGGAACGATCGTGCCCGCGGGGGGCTCCATGCTGCCGCCCATCGGGAACTCGTGACGCAGGGGGTGGAGGTACGTTTGCCCCTCCCAGTGTCGCCCCGGCTGTTCCTCGAGGATCTCGAACTCGGCCCCGGGGAGCCAGTTGCGGATGCGGTCAAGGGAGGACTTCGAAGTGAAAATGAACTCCTCGGCGCCGCGACGACGGTACCGAGCGATGACGTACGGCAGGTCCGGATGGACCATGAGCACGCTCGTGCCCAGCAAGCGCCATGCCGCGTCCGCCCAGACGAGCGCGGAGACGGTTCGCTCGCCGTACTGAAACGGAAAGCGGACGAGAAGCGTTTGGCCGTCCTCCTCTTGGTAGATCAGTCGTTCGGGAGAACGGGCGGTCGCGCACGCCGGACAGATCCGAAGCGAGACGTCGCGCACCGCGACCGCCCCCATGTGCGCCAATCGGCCGACGAGGGTCTGCACCTCCGCGCGACGCGGCGAGTCGTCCCAGATCCGCCCCTCGATCCCGCCGACCCAGACCCCGAGCGACGACAGCAGCGGCACGAGGCGCGGGGTGGAGGTCGCCGGGCCGCTCTCCTCCCGTCGGAGAATCCCGGTCGCTCTCCGACCCATCAGGATCATGGCGCGAGCGTCGACGTCCGCGGCGACCGCGCGTTGCACGGCGAGCATGCCGGCTTCCTGGGGAGCGAAAGCCCCCTCGAATTGATGCACGACCGGTCCCTCGGCGGGCCCGACCATACCGCTCGGAGGGGGGAGCCGCTGGGCCGCCCAGAGCGAGCGAGCGTCCTGCTCGACGGTCTTCGGATCGAGCTTCTCAGCGAGGGTTACCATCGATGGACTCGGGGAGACGGTGGCTACTAGAGAAGCCGCGCGGAATAAACTCTCGGCCGGAGAGGGGTTGTCCCCGAAGATTCACGGCAAGGGTTATCCGAGCCCGTACCTCCCCGACCGGTCGAGGGAGTTCGATGGCCTGGTCGCAACAGGAAGTTCGCGAGCTGAAGGAGGGCCGGTACATGCTCATCGACGAAGAGCCGTGCCGGATCCTCAGCATCCAGATGTCGAAACCCGGGAAGCACGGAGAGGCGAAAGCGCGCATCGACGCCGTCGGGATCTTCGACGAGCGCAAGCGCAGTGTCGTTTTTCCGGTGACGCACAAGGTCCAGGTCCCGTTGATCGGGAAGCGCTCCGCCCAGGTACTATCGATGACGGAGGCCGAGGTCCAGCTGATGGACCTCGAGACGTACGAGACGTTCTTCCTCGCCGTCGAACCCGAGGTCAAGGGCACGCTGTCGCCCGGGGGCGAGGTGCAGTACCTTGACGCCATGGGCAAGCGCCGTATCATGCAAAAATAGACGGGTGCGCCCGTCGGGGCCTTCCACGCTTCCCGGGGCCCCTTTCGAGCGCGCTTGATTTATAAGGGGGTCCGGGCATGAATCGAGTATCCCGGATGCCCGATCTCCGTCGTACGGTTCTGGGGGTCTAGGGGGGAAGCAGTACGTCAGGGTCCGGAAACATCGGCGGGGTCGGTTCATCCCGACTCTCCCGGATCCTCCAGGAAAAGGCCGAGGCGCTCAAGAAACGGCGTCAAGGGGCCGAGGTCCTCCAGAAGGAGGCCGAGGACCAGGCCGGCCTCTTGGAGACTCTCGCCATCGCTCCCCCCGAGCTTCCCGAGCGGCTTGCCCAGCTCCGGGAACTCTCCCGACGTTCGGACTGGGAGGGCGTGGAGATCCAGGCGAAGGCGCTCATCGATTATCTGGGTCGGACCGTCCCGGGGTCGATCGAGTCCCGGCGACGGCGCACGGTCGGGACCGCCGGGGCCCTCCAGGGCGCCGGCGTCTCGGTGCCCGCGGACGTGGCTCAGGAGCTCGAGCGGCTCGCCCACCCCCCCGAGGGCGCGGCGTGGTCCGAGACGGTCGGACAGCTCGCCCGAGTCGAGACCGCGCTGATCACCGCCCAGGAGGAATATGTGGGCACGGCGCGACGCCAGGCGCTCGCGGTCGCGAGTTGGGCGGGTCTCGAAGGCAAGCGGCGCGCGGAGTTCGATGAGCTGATCGACGCCGCTGCCGCCCCGGCGGCCGAGGGGCGCGTCGTGGAGGCGATCGACCAGATCCGCCGGTCGTTGACGGAGGGGCTCCCCGAAGCGCGGGCCCGCCGCGAAGCGATCCGTAGCTCGGCCACGCGCATGGCCGCGGAGGCGCGGGAGTTCGGGGCGTCCACTTCTCGGCTCGAATCCGCGGTCCGCGACGACACGGACGCCACTCCCGACCGCTGGCCCGAGACGGTCCGAGCCATCGAGGACGCGCTCGTCGAGGTCGGCGAGGGCCTCCGCGAGCGGGGGACTCAGGCCCTCGACTCGCTGAAGGTGGCGCTCGCCGCGACCAAGGAATATGGGGTGGACCCGACGTCGGCGCAGCAGGCGGTCGAGGAAGCGTCGGCTCGGCTCACCACCGCCTCTCCGCTCGAGATCACCCCCTTGCTCACGGAAGCCCGGCGGGCGGCCGAAGAGCCGATCGTCGCCGTCGTCGCGGGCCTTCTCGACGAGGTGCGGCCCCGGATCGCCGAGGCGCGTCGTATCGGTCGGGACCCGAGCGACGTGTTCGCCGCGATGAACCGGGCTCGCGAGGCGCTGCGACTCAAGATCTACTCGGAAGCGCTCGCGGCCAGTCAGGAGGCCGTCGACCGCGTCAGTCGACTCACCGAGGACCTCGACATCGCGCGCGACGAGCTCGTGGCGGTGACCGAGATGCTCGACCGCCTACGCCGCGTCGGGTTCGCCACCGAGACGTTCGACGCGCAGGTGCAGCGCGTGCGCGGACTGCTCGACCGAGCAGAGGCCGCGAACGCCCGTCAACTTCTGCAGGAGACCGTCCTCGCGGTCGGACGCGAGGCGCTCCAGTTCTTCCTCCAGCGATGGGCCGCCCTCGATGGAGTTCGGGACTACGCGCGGGAACGAGGGTTCCTCCCCCCCGACGCGGACCAGGCGATGACCGAGGTCCGGGGCCTCCTCGAATCGGGCAACCTCGCGGACGGCGTCGAGCGGCTTGCGAAGGTCGAGGTGTCGCTCCGCGCCGCGGCCGAGCCGTTCGTCGCGCGTCGGATCGAGGAGATGGAGCGCGGATTTGCCGACATTCCGGACGAGGCGCTCGCCGCCCCGACCCGGCGTCTCCTCGCCGACGCGGACGTGACGCTTCGGATCAAGCAGGACTTGATCGGTTCGATCGAGAGCCTGCGGCGGGCCGAGCGGGATTTCGCCGCCGTGTTCGCGGCCCATGCATCCGCGCTGGTCGAGGAGCTCGAGGTCGAGGGACGGGTCCTCGAGTCGATGGGCGGTGCGGGGGACGAGATCCAGCGTCAGATCGACGAGGTTCAGCAGATCTTCAACATGGGAGACTTCGTCCAAGCGTCGCGGGCCTCCCAAGAGATCCGTAAGCGCGCCCAGCAACAGCAGCTCATCCGCAGCGAGGAAGCGGTCTCGCACGCGAAGCTCGCGCTCGTCGAGCTCGACTCGATGGGGCTCGACCTCTCGAAGTTCCGCGCTCAGCTCGAGACGGCGCAGTCTGCCGCACGAGCGGCGAAGTACGCCGACGCCTACAAGGCGGCGAGCCAGCTCGAGGAATCGGCGGCTCGCACGCTCTCCTCCTCCCAGGAGATCGTGACCGCCCTCAACCGCGCTCAGGATTCGCTCGGTCGGGTGCGCGAGTCCGGCAGCGATGCCTCCGCGTTCTACGACCCCCTTCGGGAGGCCCGCGTCGCGTTCCAGGCGCTGGAGTTCGAGAAGGCTCGCGCGCTCCTCGAAACCATCGAGCACGGGCTCGGGGACGAAGAGGCGCGCGGGGAGACCACCCGACTGCTCGCGGAGGTCGAGCGCCTCACCGAGGACGGACGACGACTCGGCATCCCGATGGACGCGTTCGCCAGCCGGCTCGCGGGGATGCGGACCGAGATGTCCACCGCCCCGCCCGAGGCGACCCGCACGCAGGCGCGACTCGTCCACCAGGAGATCGTCGCTCTCGTCCGTCCCGTGCTCGAAGAGAATCTCCGCGGCCTCGAGCGCGACCTCGACATCGCTCGGGGCGCGGGGGTCGATGTCGACCGGATCCTCTCCCCGCTCGCCGAGGCACGCCGACGGATCGCGCTCCCGGTGCCCGCCGGGGCCGCCGCGCTCCTCGACGAAGCGCGCGCCGAGTTCGTGGACACCCGCGGGTTCGTCGAACACGCGGAACGCATCGCGAAGCGCGCCCGCGAGGCGCTCGCGGAGGCCGACCTCCTTCACGTCGACGTGCCGTCCCTCCGATCCGCGATGGAGCGGCTCGAGGCGGGACTCGCCCAACGCCAATACGCCAGAGTCGTCGAGCTCGGCGGGCCGCTCGAGCGCGAGCTCCTCCAGGCGACCTACCAGCACGTCTCGAAGACCCTCGCGAGCTTCCAAGCGATGCTCACCCGGCTCCGACGAGAGGGGGCCGATACGACGGTCGCCGAGAACCTGCTCCACCAAGCGCGCATGGCGCTCGACGAGGGAAAAGCGGTCGAAGCGCTCCGGTTCGCCGGACGGAGCGAGTCCGAGCTCGAGCGGGTCGAACTTCAGCGTCGCGTCGCCGAGGGGTCCGTCCAAGCGGCAGAACGCTCGCTCAACCGGGCCGTGAGCGAGGGGGTGCTCGCGGCGTCCGCCGCGTCGGAGGTCGCGGCCGCGAGAGCGGCGTTCCAGGCGAAGGATTACCCTCTCGTGCTCGAGCGAGCACTGGCCGCTTCGGACGCCCTCGGGATCGTTCGGGAGAACCACCGGCGCGCGAAGGATGCCCTCGCCTCCGCGGAACGACAGCTCGCCGAGGCGACCGGCCTCGGCGCCGACCTCCGGGAGTCGGTCGGCCGTCTCGCCGACGCTCGCCGCGTCGCCGACGCGGGGCAGTACCTGGAAACGATCCGCGCCGCGCGGGAGGCGACCGAGATGGCCCGATGGGCGATCGAAAAGATGTTCGCCGGACCCCTCGGAGATCTCCGTCGAGTGGTCGAGCAGGGTCGCCGCGAGAAGCTGACGACCGAGATCGACCCGGTGGAGGCGATCGTGGCGGAGGGCGAGGCGGCCCTTCGTGGCCGAGAATGGACGCAGGTCCGCGAAGCGATCGAGCGCGGTGAGGTCGCGGTCCGCCGGGCGTTCGAGGTCGTCGTCGACGCCCGCTGGCGCACGGTGGAGGAGGAGTCCGCGCTCGCCGGCGCGGTCCCGGCCGCCGAGACCGCGCGACGGGAAGAGGTCCGTCAACGCCTGGCCGGTCTGCGGGAAAAGCGAGATTTCGCGGCGGCGCTCGAACTCATCCGCGCCGAGCGGGAGCTGGTCCATCGCCGGCGGCGCGAGCGAGTCGAGACGCAGATCGCGGAGCTCAAGGCGCAGCTCTGGGTCGGCGAACGCCTCGGGCTCGACACCACCCCGATCATGCAGACGTTCAGCGAAGCGCGGAGCGCGACCGACACCGGCCGGCTGGACGAGGCCGGTCGACTGCTCAGCGAGGCGCTGCCCGCGCTCGAGAAGGTGGTGCGAGAACCGTTCGGCCGGCGACTCCGAGAGGTGTCGACCGAGCTCAATTTCGCCCAAGAGGGCCTGCACGTGAGCGTCGGTCCGCTCCCCGAGCGGATCCGCGAGATCGAGGAGCTCGACCGGAGCGGCCAGGTGCTCGACGCCGCGCGCGGGCTCCTCTCCGCCGAAGAGGAGCTCAACCTCAGGAAATCCCTCCACCGCGAGTTGATGAACCTTAACTATCTGATCGACGCGGCGCTCGCGCGCGCCCAGCAGAACCGGGTGGACACGACCCAGGCGCGTCAGCTCCTCACCGAATCGATCCGCCTGCGCGACACCGATTATGCGGCGGCGCTCGACAAGGCCCGGGAGGCGCTCCGACTCCTCCAGGGAGTCCCGGCACCGACCGCGACATCGACGACCGCGGCTCCCGGTACTACCGGAACCGCTCCCGCCCCCACTCCCGCGCCGGCGTTCTGGCCTTTCCGTCGGCCCCCCACCGAGCCCTAAGGTTCGCCGGCTAGACGGAGCCGGAACCGAAGCTGCTCGCCGCCCCGATCGGGGGAAGTCCCGGGGGCCCCCGCGGGGGACCCAGGGGCAGCCGGTCGTACTCGACGGTGTGCTTGATCCCCCGGCGGCGCAGCAGGACCGACACCTGCTCGGTGATCTGGACGACCTCCTGACACCGCGCCGGCTTCGTGAAGTAGAACTCGGCGCGCCGCTCGTCCGAGAGCGGGAAGATCAGTCGGAGCCCGAAAGCGTCCTGGCGGTTGTAGCCCGTCGGCTTTCGGTTGCCTTTCAGGTCGCGGAGATTCTCGTCGAGGAGCACTTCGGGAAGGAGCGGGTCCGTCTCCTTCACGAACGGTCGATTCATCTCGACCACCCGGCGATGGATCTCGGGGTAGATCCGGACGAGGTCCTTGTACGACCGACGGGGGTCGAGGAGGATGTGGCCGCTCCGCGCCTTGACCGGTGGAGTCACGCCCGTAAGAGGAACGGCCCCCTCTTAGGGGCTTCGTAGCCCGCGCGTCGCGAGCACCGCTAGTTTCCGGGGAGCTACGGGGCGACTTCACTGCCACGGAGAAAGACTCAAAGAGCGGGTCCCTTACGGAGCCCGGGCGCTCCCGTAGTCTAGTGGTCAAGGATAGAGGCCTCTCGAGCCTCTGACGCGGGTTCAAAGCGGCCGGCCCGGAAGGACCGGCCCGGGAAAATCCCGCCGGGAGCATCCATCCTATTGTGGGGACCGCTGGGGAGGCGAGCGAACCCCCGGGTTTCTCGGATACCCTCCGGCACGCCGGCGGTCAAGGCCGGAGAGGAGGCATGCACGAGGGAACCCGGGTCCAACGTCTTGAGCGCTCCGTCACTAGGGGTGCGATGAGCGCCGCCTACCTGATCATCGTCTCGGAGGCGGACCCGGTGGCCGTCCGCGTCGCGGCGCACTGGGGAACCCCCGAGTCGACCGGCGCGCACGTCGACGGCGCTCCCGTTCGGCGCTTATCGACGGGCGCGATGATGCTCCGGCGACCGGGGCGGCATATTTTCGACGAACAGCTCGACGCGCGTCTTCCGGCCGAGCTTCGCGAGGCCCGGGTCTCCCTCGTCTTCCCCTCGATCCACCGGAGCGAGCAGAACGTTGAATGCCTCACCGTCCACCCGCTGGGCAATCCGGGACCGACCGCGGAGGTGGGGGGCCGGCCGCGGAGCCTGGTCCCGACCGACCCGTTGCGGATGACCGCGGCGCTGCGCGCGATGGCCGAGAAGGGGGCGCCGCTCGGAATCCGAGCCACCTTCGAAGCGACCCACCACGGGCCCGAACTGTCCCAACCGGCGTTCTTCATCGAGGTCGGGTTCGGGACCGCGCCGGGACCTTCGGAGGACGCCGTGCGGATCCTCGCCGAGGTCCTTCCGGATCTCGCTCCGGAACCCGGTGACCGTGTGGCGCTCGGGGTCGGCGGCGGGCATTACGCCCCGCACTTCACGGACCTCGCCCTCCGCCGGCGTTGGGCCTTCGGTCACCTCCTCTCCCGTCACGCGCTCGGCGTGCTCGACGCTTCGACCGCGAAGGCCGCTTGGGATACGTCGACCGGAGCGGAAGGGATCCTGTACGCGCGCGCGGAGGACGCCCGGCTCCCGGCGCTTGGGGGGTTGGGACCGCGGCTGCGCGATGGGGAGTCGCCGCTCCGAACGGCGTCCGTCCCGTCTATCGGCGCTTCTCGGTCGGCCTCTGGAACATGATCGCGCCCGAGCGGTAGACCGCCTTCCCGAGGCGGACCTGCTGGGTCGACGCGACGCTCGGGCTGCGCTCCGCGAGCATCAGGCTCTCCACGATCTGGCGGAACAGCGCACTCTGGTTGATCTCGGGATGGCGCTCGAGGAACTCCTCCTCGTCCGGAGTGATGGTAATGTTCTTTCGCAGCATCCCTGGGGTAGGAAAGTCTGCCTTCTGTTGGGGTCGCATGTGCCTCCGTAGCACGAGGGTGTATATGTGCGTATTGGGCGAGTGGTCCCTCCTCGGATACTTTGGGTGCGTTACCGAGGGTCGACGGGTCCGGCCACCACGGTGACGGAGTGGTTTCGGTCGAACGCCGATCGCGCGGCCTCGCGGACGTCGGCGGGGGTCACTGCCCGGAGACGGGCGGGCCAACGCACCAGGTAATCCTCGGCCAGCCCGTGATAGCTCACGTCGACCGCGAGCTCGTGGGCTTCGGCGGTCGACTCGAGCGCCAGGGGGACTTCCCCGATGGCGCTCTTGCGGATGGTGTTGAGCTCACGGAGCGGGACCGTTTCGCGTCGAAGACGCTCGACTTCCTGGACCAACATGGGAACGACGCGACGCCAGCGGTCGGCACCGGTTCCCGCCCGGGCGGACCAAATGCCTCCGAAACGCATCGTTTCGAGGTGGCTGGACGAGTGGTAGGCGAGCCCGTTTCGTTCCCGAACTCTTTGGAAGAGGCGCGAGAGCAGCGGCCGGCCCCCAAGCACCTCGTTCGCCAGGTACGCGCCAACATACTCGGGAGCACTCTGCGGGATCGACGGTCCCCCGAGACGGATCTCCACCTGGGACCGTCCGGCGAGCGGTATCGTCCGTCGCTGGGGCGCCGTGCGTCCAAGAGTAGGAACTCGCAGCCGGGGGCCCTTCGCGGCCGAAAACCCCGCGAAAACGTCCATCGCCGCCTCCTCGACCGCGCTCAGGGGCGCAGCGGTGGTGACGACGAGGAGGCCGCCGTCGCTAGTGTAGTGGTCGCGGTGGAATCGGATCAGGCGCTGCCGTGGGAGTCGAGTGATCGACCGCCGGTCCCCGAGACCGGTCGATCGGTACGGGTGCCCCCGAGGATAGATCGCGTGGAGCATCTCGAGGTCCGCTCGACTCGCCGGCTGGGTTCGTTCCCGCATCTGCCGCTCGAGAAACTGCCGCTGCAATCGAGCAATGTCGTCGGGGTCGAACCGGGGGGAGCGCACGACCTCTCCGAGGAGCCCCACGAGACTTTTCCAGTCCCCGGCCGGCCCCCAGATCGTGACCTCCCCCGCCTCGGGACTCGTCTCGTGGGAGAGCAGCGCCCCCGCTCGGTCCAACCGCCGCGCGAGCTCGATCCGTCGATAGCGCCCGGCGGCGACCGTCATCAGCTGATTGACCAGACGGGCGATCCCCTCCTCTCCGGGAGGATCGAACCCGGACCCCGCCGGGCCGACGTACGTTGCCGAGAAGCTTGCCGCTCCGACCGGGGCCGGTTGGCGGACCACCCTAAGGCCGTCGATCGCTCGGCCGTACTCGAGCCGGAGGGGATTCGAGCTATTCGTCATCGGACCCTCCGGTGGGAGTGTAGCGGACGACGACGCGTGATTGGGGGACGAAGAGTTGGCGCGCGCGCTCTTGGACCTCCGCGGCACCGACGCGAAGGAGCGAACGGAAGAGCTCTTCCTCGTACTCCAAGGAGCGGATCGTGGAGAAGTAGCCCAGCCGGAATCCGATCCGGGTCGCTCCCTCGTAGGCGAGGGCCGCGCCCCGCCGGACCTTCGCCCTCAGGTCGTCCAGCTCCTTTTTCGATGGGCCGCTGCGGATGAGACGCGAGAGGACCGCGTCGATCGCTTCCTCGAGCCGGTCGAGCGAGATGCCCTTCGCCGCTTGCGCCTGCACCGTGAAGAGGCCCGGGTACTCCCGTGGCCTCCACTCGCTGGTCGCCCGCACGGCAAGCGCGGTGTCCACGAGTGCTCGATGCAGCCGAGAGGACGGGTGCTCGCCGGATCGACCCCACCCCGAACCGGCGGCAAAGAGTCGAGCCTCCCCACCGAGGATCGTATCGATCACCATCGTGGCGGGGGTCTCGGCGTCCCGGAGCGCCGGTGACCGCCACCCGATCTGAAGGAACGGCGTCGTCCCCGGACCCGAAAGCTCGGCTCGGCGCTCTCCGGTGGCGGGAGGTTCGACCTCCGGGACGGTGACGTCGCCCCCGCTCCGAGGAAGAGCGGAGAATCGACGGCGAACGTCCCGTGCGACCGCCCGAGGGTCGAAGGCGCCCGCGACGACCAAGACCGCGTTCCGGGTGCCGTAGAACCGGTGGTAGTACTCTCGGAGTTGTTCGGCCGTGAGTCGTTCAATGTCGGTCCGCCGACCCAGCACCTCCCAGCGATAGGAGTGGACGCGGAATGCCAGCTGGTAGAGCTCCTCCTCGACTCGAAATTCCGGCCAGTTCTCGTTCCCCTCTCGCTCGGAGTGGATCACCGTTCGCTCCCGATCGACCTCGACGTCCGAGATCAGGGCTCGGGTCATCCGGTCGGATTCGATGTCCAACGGGATCCGGAGGTGCTCGTGCGGCACCGTCGAGAAGTAGGCCGTGAAGTCCGTGTCGGTGAAGGCGTTGAGTTCGCCTCCTACGCTCACGACCGAACGATCGATCTCCCCCTTCCCGTAGCGCGGAGACCCCTGGAAGAGCATGTGCTCCACCCAGTGAGAGGCGCCGGTGATCCCGGGATGTTCATTCTTGGAGCCGACGCGGTACCAGACCCACACGCTCACCGTCGGGCTGGCCGGGATCGGGGCGAGCACGACCGAGAGACCGTTCGCCAGCCGGAATCGTCGGAGCGGCGGCCGGGGAACCGCGGTTCGTGCCATCGAGACGAGAGCGAGTCCGGTGGGCATATAACGCGCCACCCGCCCGCGCCCCTCGGGGCGCGTCGCAATCGCTTATCGCGAGCGGAGCGGCGTCCTTACGACGTCGGCGGTGGGGGCGGGGCGAACGCTCCCGGCGGCGGACCTTCGGACCACGGGGGAGAAGGCCCCGTGGCCGGCGCGACCGTACCCGGAGCGGACGGGGTCGGTCCAGCGAATTGAGTGGGGGGAGGACGTGGACCTTTCCCTTTGCGGGCGTACAGCACCGCGAGTATCGCAAGCGCGGCGAGCAGCGCGACGATGACGATCAGTAGCAATAGCCCCGTTCCCGAAGTGAGACTCACCGAGGAAGAGCTCGCGGCCGCGACGTGGACGGTCGAGTTCGACTTGGCGACCAGCCCGATCGCGTCGGTCAACGTGAGGCTGACGAGGTAGCTCCCGGACTGGGCATACGCGTGGGAAACGGACGCGTTCGAACTCGAGGCTCCGTCCCCGAGGGACCAGGAGTAGGTGAAGGGCCCGGTACCTCCCGAGACCACGGCGATCATGCCGACCGAGCTGCCGGCAACCGGTGAACCCGGTGCGACCGTGATCGAGACCGAGGGGGACGGATTGACGACGATCGCGACGGCGACCGTGGTGGATTGACCCGCGAAGTCGACCACGGTGAAGGTCGCGCTATAGGCGCCGGGGCTGGAGTAAGAATGCGTGGCCGAGTCTCCCGAGGTGCCGGAATCGTCCCCGAAGCTCCACGCACCCGCATTCGGAAGGAGACCGCCGGAGGCCGCGCCGGTGAAGGTCACCGGTTGGCCGATGTCCGTGCTCGTTCGGCTCTCCGCAGCGGTGAGTGTGGGGGGAGCCGAGAGGGCATACGTGTAGGTGGAGTACCCCTCAATCCCGAATCCCCCGTAGGCGATCAATGCACTGTCGGTCGCGGTGCCGGCGGAGGCGAACTCTAAGACGACCCCCGGGCCCCCGCCCGCCGAGGTGGTGATGTTGGTCCACGCCCCGCCGACGAACTCCCACGTTGCGGACTGCAGAACTGGGGCGCCGCTCACCGGGTTAACGATGGCCCCCAGATAATACAGGACGGCGGACGCCCCGGGAAGCCAGGCCATCCCAGCATACGCTCCGAGGGACAACGGCGGTTGAACGGAAAGGGAGGCGGTCAGATTCTTCCAGACGCCCCCCGAGAAAACAAAGGTGACCGGAAAGTAGGGCTTCGACCCGTCCACGTGGAAAGAGGCGGCGCCGGTGAGCAACACCCCACTGTCCGCACCGTCGTAGCTCATGACCGGTACCTGCGCGTGAGCGATCGGACCCGCGGTGGCGGTGACGTTGGCCCATTTCCCGCCGGAAAAGGTCCACGTGTCCCAGAGCGTTGAGGCCCCGCTCGCGTTGATCCCACCGTACATGACGATCTCGTCGTCCGAAGGATCTGTAGCCAAACCTGGATAGATTCGTGGCTGGGGCGCGGGGCCCGCGCTCGAGGTCAGGTTCGTCCAAATATGGTCGTGGTACGACCACGTCTGGTTCTGATCTTGCTCGCCGCCGTTCTCTCCCCCGAAGAGGATCACGGAGTCGCTGGACGGGTCGTACGCCAACGCTGCGCCGACGAGGGGAGGCGGGCTCCCGGAGGTGACCGCGGTGATATTGGACCAAGTGCCGTTTTGGTACGTCCAGGTGTCCGCGACGGCACCGTCTGCCGTCATATTGAAAGAGCCCCCATAGAACAGCGCGTAACCGTCCGACGCGTCCCAGGTCATCGCGCCGCCCACTCTAACGCCGGGGCCGTTTCCTTCCAATGGGCCGAGGCTGTTCCACCGGTACGCTGAAGAGGGGTCCGATACGAACGCGTGAGAGCATCCCGTTCCAAGGACGGCGAGAGCATCACAACTCGACCCGGCCGTCCCTTGGGGAGCCGACCCGAGCTCGTCGGGGGCCCCGATCCCCGTGGACTGGTGGCTCACAGAATCGACTGGGGGCGCCAACGTCGTGCGTCCAAGCGCCGGACCGGCCGACACCGCGAGTCCCGAACCCAGGAGTTGGCTCACGAGGATCACCACTACCAGCGTCGCGAGCCCGGTCGCCAACCTCGCCGAAGTGCGGTGCAGTGAGGCCATGGGCCCCGTTTGGGCAGTCCCGGCTCTTAAAGCCGTCTTCGACCGCCGCATCCTTCGCTCGGGCAGCTTCAACCAAACGGTTAAGCGACCCGCTCCGCCATCCCTCGGCGTGCATCCGGCACTCCGACTGGTGCGGGTCGGCAACCTCGGTGTCTCCTTCGTCGGCACCGTGGTCGGCGGGCTCGTCGCCCACGGGATGGGCATCGCAGGCTCCGACATCTTCTGGGCGATCCTCCTCCTCGCCGCGGCGTCGACCGCGCTCGTGACCGCGGGCGGGAACGTGCTCAACGACCTCGAGGACATCGAGGGCGACCGCGTCAACCACCCCGACCGCCCGCTCGTCACCGGCGAAGTCTCCGTCCAGACGGCACGGATCATCGCGGTCGGACTCTTCGCGGGAGGGATCGAGGCGGCGCTGCCGGTGATCTTCGTCGCGCCCCTGGTCGGGGTAATCCTGGCGTTCGCGCTCGCGGGAATGCTCGCCTACGAGTTCCGCTTGAAGGCCGCAGGCCTCGGCGGCAATCTCGTGATCGCGGCGTTGACCGGCCTCGTGTTCCTTTACGGCGGCGCGGCCGCCGGGAACGTCCTCCTCCTCGCTCCGTTCGCCGCCATGGCGTTCCTCGCGACCGCCAGTCGCGAGGTGATCAAGGACATGGAAGATGTCGAGGGAGATGTGACGCGACAGACCCTCCCGAAGACCCACGGACTTCCGCTCGCGGGGGGCGTCGCGCGGGCGGCGGTCGGCGCGGCGATCGTGCTGAGCTTCGTTCCGCTGTTCTGGTTCGTCCACCTGAGCTCCGTCGTGGGAATTATCTACCTCGCGCTGGTCCTAGCCGCCGATGCCGTGTTTGTCGCCTCGGTCGCACTCTTGCCGCGTCGACTGCATTGGGAGCAGACGGTGAGCAAGGTCGCAATGACGGTCGCCCTCTTCGCCTTCCTGGCGGTGGCGTTCCGGTGAACGCCGCGCACCGGCAGGGCCGGGTGGAGGGGTACCTTCACCAACGGCTCGCGAAAGGTCCGGTCCACTTCACGCTCATCGACCCGGATAAGTCGCCGGGGCGGAGAGCTGCGCGCATCGCGCGCGGGGCCGTCGACCTGGGCAGTGACGTCATCCTGCTCGGGGGGTCGACCGGGATCTCGCGAGAGGTGATGGACGAGACCGCGGTGGCCATCAAGGCCGAAGTGGAGGTGCCCGTCGTGATCTTCCCCGAGAGCACCGGCTCGCTCACGCCGAGGGCCGACGCGATCCTGTTCATGAGCCTCCTGAACTCGCGCAACCTCGACCTCGTGATCCGGATGCATGCGCGTGCCGCACCGGTCGTTCGGGCGATGGGCCTGGAGGCGATCCCGCTCGGTTACCTCGTGATCGCTCCGGGCATGCGCGTCGGGGAGGTTGGGCAGGTCGACGTCGTCCCGCGGGAGCAACCGGAGATCGCGGTCGGGTACGCGCTCGCCGCGGAGCTGCTCGGCATGCGGTTCGTTTACCTCGAGGCCGGCTCGGGCGCCCCCGCACCGGTGCCGGCACCGATGGTCGAAGCGGTCCGGTCCGCGCTCTCGGTTCCGCTCGTCGTCGGCGGCGGCATCCGCACGGGCCCGGACGCGCGGGCCCTCCTGGACGCCGGCGCCCAGATGCTGGTCACGGGAACGATCACCGAGGAAGAGGGCCTCGGGAACGGCTTCCGAGGGATCCTCGAGGAGGTACGGCGCGACCGTGTCGGCTGACGCGCCGCCGCCCCCCCTCGAGGGGGAAGGGGGCGCCCATCGAGGCACCCTGCTCTTTCGAGCGCCGAGCGCCCCCATCGCCGTGGGCGGCATTCTGGGGCTGAGTGCGCTCCTCGCGTTCGTTCTCTGGTGGCCGAACCCCAGCTTGTGGGCCGAGGGGTTCCTGCTCGCGTTCGCGATCCCTGGTCTGGTCGCAGCGTTCGCGACCACCCCACTCGCGGTCGCGCTCGGGGGTCGGCTCGAGTTTCGGCGCGCCATCTTCCTCTCCCTGGCCGTACTGATCCTTCAGCTGCCGATCACGCTCGTCTGGCGCGGGGCGCTGATGGTCTGGCCGTCCCAGACCCCCAGCGTCGTCTTCCTCGGAGCCTTCCTCGCCGGGCCCGCGATCTGGTTCCGGCAGATGAGCCTCTTCGGACTGTCGAGAGCGAATCACGCCCTCTCCCTACCGGGCGCCCTGCTCCAGCCGGTCCTCTCGCTGGTCGGTCTGTTCCTCCTCACGCCCCCGACGCTGCGGGTGCTCGTGGCCGCGGTGTTCTTCCTTGCGATCGGATTCCTCTGTGCGGACGCCCTCCTCCGGGCGGCCGACCGCCCCTTGCGTCGCGAGTTCCAGAGCTCCGGGATCTCGTTGATCCGTCCGCTCCTCGATCACGTTTCCCTGCGGGACCCTGCCGCGACGCGGGCGCTCGAGGCGTTCTTCGAGCGGTTCGCCACTCCCGTCGACCTGCGGGTCAGCCTCCTCTCGTTCTTCCGCGACGGGAAGGCGCGGGCGACGCTCGCGCTCCCCACGGTCCATCCCGGTCCGTTCGCCGCGCTCGGCGCGAGCGACCTTCCCCGGAAGCTCTCCGACCAACTCGGGCCGGAGGCCGGGGTCGTGCTCGTACCGCATACGCCGTGCGACCACGACCTCGACCTCCCCGCCGAGAGCGAGGTCGACCGGGTCGGGGCTGCGAGCCGGGAGGTCCTCCGTTCCTTCGGAGCGCCCCTCGCATCGTTGTCGAGCCCTCTCGTGTCACCGTATCCCGGGAGCCTCGCTCGAGCCCAGCTCCTCGGAGACACGGCGGTCGTCCTCGTGACCCAAGCGCCCGAGCCGACGGACGACATCGCGTTCAGTGTGGGAGACCGGATCGAACGGGAGCTCGCCCGCGAAAGCAACGTGCGTCTCGCCATGATCGATGCCCACAACTCCTACGTGGAAGGGAAGGGCGACATCACCTACGGAACGCCCACCGCCGAGAAGCTGGTCGCCGACACCCGGGCGGCGGTGGCGGCGGCGAAGGCGGCGGCTTCACCGGGCGACCTCGAGGTGGGGGTCGCCGCGCGCGGTGACTTCAACGTCGGGTCGAGCGGGATCGGCCCACAAGGCATCCGCGCGCTGGTCATTCGGGCGTCCGGCCAGAGCACGGGGTACGTCCTGATCGACGGCAACAATCTGGTGCGCGGATTCCGCGACCCCATCGTGCGCGCGCTCGAACGGGTCGTGGATCGCGCGGAGATCCTCACGACCGACAACCACATCGTGCACGAGGTCGACGGAGGGATCAACCCGGTCGGCGAGCGACGCTCGTTGGACGCGCTGACGCAGGACGCTGTAGCCGTGCTCGAGCGCGCGAAGGCCGACCTCGGCCCCGCGAAGGCGTACTTTGGGTCGGCGGCGATCCCGGGCGTTCGCACCCTCGGTCCCGGGTTCACCGCACGCCTTTTGACCTCGCTGGGCGACACCCTCTCGATGTTCACGAACATGGTGGTCGCCACGTTCCTGCTGCTCCTGACGAGTTCGCTCGTCGTCACGTTCGCCCTCAAGTGAGCCGGGGTCCCCATGGTCGCTTCCGAGCCGGACCTGCGGGGCGCAGCGGCCGCGTTGGGCGATGAGGAGTCGCTCCGACTATTGACCCAGCTCGTCGCCACGGCTCCGACGAACCTCGAGAATCCAGCCCAGCAACAGTGGTTGAAACCGAACTACCTTCGCACGGCGGACGCGATCGTTCGGGCGGCTCGTGCGGCCGGGCTCACGACGCGGGTGTACGATCCCCTCGTCGCGGGCGATGTGCCTGGCGACTGGCACGGGGCGAACCGGCCCAACGTGATCGTCGACCTCGATGTCGGAGCGCCGGAGACGATCCTAATCCTCGCCCACTTCGACGTGGTACCGGTCCCGGCCGAGCAGGTCCTCCGATGGCGCACCCCGCCGCACTCACTGACGCTGCGTCCCGACGGCCGACTCTACGGTCGCGGGGCGGCCGACGACCTGGGGAGCGGGGTCGTCGCCTCCCTTCTCGCGATGCGTCGCCTCGCAAACGGCGACCCCCCCTCTCCCCGGAACGTGCGACTGGTCGCGTGCTGCGATGAGGAGACCGGCGGCGAGGGCGGCATCGAGGCGATCAAGGCGCACGATGGCGACCGTGCGCCGGACGACCCCAGCCGGATCCTCCGGGCGGACGTCGCGCTCATTCCGGACGGGAGCCCCGAGACCACGGCCGGCTGTAGCGGTGTCGCATTCCTCGACGCTTCGTTCGACCGCCCGGTCCCCCTCCAAGATGTCCTCGCGTACGGGGCCGCGCTGGTGGACTTCCACGAGGTCGCCCGGACCTGGAAATCCCAGTACGCCTCGCCGGACTGGCCGGACCGCCACGCTCCGGAACCGGTCATCACGGGACGCTCGACCGTCACCCGGTTCGACCTGGGGGAAACGGTTTCGACTCCAGGGCACCTCCCCCTATTGGCGGCGCACTCTGAGAACGACGCCGCGAACCAGATCGCCCGGGCCGTCACCTGGGTCGTGGGAGGGTCTGCCTCCGAGGTCGACACCTTGCGAACGCGGCTCGCGCCGCTCGTACCGGAGTCGTTCCGGCTGGACGTGGCCGGCCCGACCGGACTAACCGTGCCTCCGGGGGCCCACGCGCTCCAGTTGATCGGAGAGTCCGCGCACGGGGGATACCCCCACCGGGGTCACAACCCGGTCCCGGTGAGCTTCCAGTTGCTGCGGGCCGCGAGCGATCGCGGTTGGCTCGACGGCGGCGCCACGGGCACCGCCACCTTCGCGGTCGACCTGCGACTCCCCCCCGAGATGGAGCTCGTGGAGGGGCTGAACGCGGTCCTCTCCTACGCGCGCAGCTGGGCGGCCGCGCACTCCCCCCACGCCCGCATCGAGGCGCCCCCGGCGCGGTGCCGCGCGGGGTACGCCCTCCCGGTCGACCATCCCGCCGCAGTGAAGCTCGAGCGGATCCTTCGGGAGACGCTGGGAGCGCAGGGGATCCGGGGCGAGTACGGCGGCACGGACGCGAGCGCGCTCCGCGACCTGAGGACGCCGACGAACGAACCGCTCCCGGCGCTCGTCTTCGGCTGCATGGACCCGGATTCGCACATCCACGAGGCCGAGGAGAGCGCGGACCCTCGCAAGATCGCCGGAGTCGCCGCGGCGATCGAGCAGTTCGTGCGGGAGCCCTGACGGGGGTCCCGTGCTGAACGCCTTCGAGTCGTCGGCCCTCGCGGTGCTCTGGCTGATGCTCCCGGCCTACGTGGCGAGCGCCACCGCTACGATCCCCCGCGGTCGGGGACCTCCGATGGACTTCGGGCGCCTATGGCCCGGCGATGGGCGGCGCGTCCTGGGCCCGTCCAAGACGTGGTCTGGGTTTCTCTTCGGGGGCTTCGTCGCGATGCCCGTGGGACTTCTCGAAGCGTGGCTGATCCTCCTCGCCCCTCCCGACCTTGCGCTCGTGCCCCGCCTCGCACCGACGCTGATCGCCGCGGTCCCGGTCGTGGCGCTCCTCACGTTCGGCGCGATGTCCGGGGACGCCCTCGGCTCGTTCCTCAAGCGCCGCCTCGGCCGGGAGAGCGGATCGCGAACGCTATTCCTGGACCAGCTGCCGTTCGTGGCCGTTCCGATCGTCCTCGGGGTGGTCCTCTACCCGGCGCTCTTCCTCGGGGTGTTTGCGAGCGTGTACGGGATCTTCTGGCTGCTCGTCTACACGTTGGGGCTGCACGCCTTCTTTAACTGGGTCGGCTACAAGGCCGGTTTGAAGAAGGTGCCGTGGTGAGGTCGAACGAGCCCGCGGCCGTGCCCGGCAAGGAGGAGATCCTTCGCCTCCTCGTCGAGACCGGGGCCGTACGGTTCGGCGAGTTCACGCTCACCTCGGGAAAAACGAGCGACGTCTACGTCGATGTGAAGAAGGCGTGGACGGACCCGCGCCGGCTCTCCGTGCTCGCGCGCGCGCTCGCCGCCCACGTGGCCGACGACGAGCGTCTCGCGGGGATGGAGCTCGGGGCCGTTCCGCTCGTGGTCGCGGTCGCGCTGCTCCGTCAACTTCCGTACGTCGTCCTTCGCAAGGCGCCGAAAGAGCACGGCACGCGCCAAGCGTTCGAGGGAGAGGTCCCCGAACGCTCCCGCGTCCTCGTGATCGAGGACGTGACTACTACCGGCGGCAGCACGTTGCGCTCGGTCGAGATCGTGCGCGCCGCCGGTGGGGTCGTCGACCGTGCGGTGGTCGTGGTCGACCGCGAGGAGGGGGCGGCGGAGCGGCTCGCCGGCGCGGACGTCCAACTCGAGAGCCTCGTCACCCTCTCCGAGCTCCGGAGCGCTCGGAAGTGACCGGCGTCCTCGCGGCCGACGCGACGGTGCGGTTCGACGACCTCGCGGAATCGAGCTCGATCTACGCCAAGGGCTACTTCGGAACGCCGACGCCCGAAGGGGCGCTCACCCTCGACCGCTACGAGGCGGTGTATCTCACGGAGATGGACCGCGCGGACGTGCATCGTCCGACGGGCCGACGGGCTCGCTGGCCCGAAGTGTTCCGACGTGCGGTCCGGGTCGACCCCGGCTTCGCGGTGCGGTACCTCGTCTATCGGGACCTTCGTCAGCGCGGCTACGTCGTTCGAGCGACGCCGCCGCCCGTCGCATTCTCCGTCCTCCCGCGCGGAGGGGTGCTGCACAAGACGCCGTCGCGGTACTGGGTCGAAGCGTTGAGCGAGCGGGTCCCGTTCGACCTGGGCCGCCTCTTCGACCTTGCGGACCGTGCGCAGAGCGCGAAGAAGCTCCTCCTGCTCGCGCTGGTCGACGAAGAGTCCGACCTCACCTACTATCGGGTCCATCGCTCCACGCCTCGCGGGGCCCTTCCTGCTTCGCCGCTCGCCTCGCCGACCGAGGGGTGGCTCTCCGACGATCGGGTGACGGTCCATGACCCGGCCGCGGTCGACGCCCTAGGGAAGGGCCAGGCGTACGGGAGCCGGGTGGGCGAGCGACTCGAACTGTCGTTGTTGGAAGCGACGTACCTCGTCGGTTCCGGACAACTCACGCTCAAGGACGCCAAAAGCGGGAGAACGGTGCCGCTCCCCCAGCTCGAACGGCGCGCGCGCCGGCTCGACCCTCGCTTTCGAGAGCGACGGGCGACCTACGGGGTCCTCCGGGGACGAAAGCTCGTCGTCAAAACGGGGTTCAAGTACGGTGCTCACTTTCGGGCGTACCCTCGGAATCCGGAGCACTCGCACGCCCGGTATCTCGTGCAAGCGGTTCCGGCGACCCATCGCGCCGCGTGGCCCGAGATCGCGGGAGGGGTGCGCGTCGCCCAAGGAGTGCGAAAGGAGTTCGTGCTCGCCGGAGTGGACGCCCAAGCGGACGTGCGCTTTCTCTCGCTCGAGCGGGTCCGACCGTAACCCAGGCGCCCCGCCGTTCCTACCCCGGCGAGCCACCTCGACCGCGGTACGTTCCGGCACTCGGCCGAGGGGGCGTGATCACTCCGCTGCGGCGCGGGATGGGCGTCGCGCCTCCGCGATCGCTCCGAGGAAGCGGATCAGCGACGAGGGCCGGGCGCCGCGGCGAAGCTGCTCTTCGAGCGCCGTGCCGACGATCACGCCGTCGGCACCGCTCGCGAGCGCTCGCTCGGCGCTGGGTCGGTCGCGTACCCCGAATCCCACGAGCACCGGAAGTTCGGGAGCGGCACGGCGAGCCGAGCGGACGAGCGGCCGAAGGTCGACCGTCGACCCCCGAGCCACGCCGCCCGTGGTCCCGTAGTGACTCACGAGGTAGAGGAACCCGCGGGAGGATCGGGCGACCAGGGCGAGCCGGTCCGTGGACATCCCGGGGGCCGCGAGCAAGACCAGGGCAAGGCCCGCTCGACGACTCGCGGCGCGGAACGGCGCGCTCTCTTCCCAAGAGAGGTCGGGGACGATGAGCCCGGTCGCCCCGGCCGTTGCGAGCTCCCGGATCGACGAGTCCAGCCCACGGTGCACGAGCGGATTGGCGTAGATCATCACGGCGGTCGGCAACACCGGATGGACGGTCCGCAGCGCGCGCAGGAGTTCGCTCCACTTCGTGCCGTCGTGGAGCGCGCGCTCGTGCGCTGCTTCTAAGACCGGGCCGTCCGCGATCGGGTCCGAGAACGGGAATCCGAGCTCGAGCGCGGTGGCGCCGCCGTCCCGGAGGGCGCGGACGGTGGGCCGGAGCGCGCGACGACGCGCCCGGTCGACCATCAGGTACGGAACGACGATCGGGCGCCCGTCGGCCCGTGCACGTGAAAGCGCCTCAGCGAGCGGCACGTTCGACGACCTCGAGGTCCTTGTCGCCTCGACCGGAAAGGGTGACGACGATGTGCTCGCGCGCGGGTCGTCGACGCGCCTCGCGGACGGCGGCGTAGATCGCGTGGGCCGGCTCGAGCGCCGGAAGGATCCCTTCGTCCTCGGCGAGCCAGTGGAACGCGGCGAGCGCCTCCTCATCGTGGACGGCAATGTACCGCGCGCGTCCGCTCTCCTTCAGGTACGCGTGCTCGGGGCCTACTCCGGCGTAATCGAGCCCGGCCGAGACGCTCTCCGTGTCCGCGACCTGCCCGTCCGCGTCCTGGAGCACGTAGGAGAAGCTGCCGTGAAGGATCCCCGGACTCCCCTTCGCGAGGGACGCGGCTCCTCGACCCCGGCCCTTCGGTCCCCCCGCCTCGACGCCGAGGAACTCCACGGACGTCGAGCGGAGCGGGTGGAACGTGCCGATGGCGTTCGAGCCTCCTCCGACGCACGCGACCGCGAGGTCGGGCAGTCGTCCGAATGAACGGACCGATTGGCGGCGGATCTCCTGGCCGATCACGCTCTGAAAGTCCGCGACGATCGTCGGGAACGGGTGGGGTCCGACGGCGGACCCGAGCAGGTAGTGGGTCGTGCGCACGTTCTCGATCCAATCCCGGAGCGCGCAGTTGATCGCGTCCTTGAGCGTCCGCGAGCCGTTCCGGACCGGGATCACTCGGGCGCCGAGGAGCCGCATCCGATCGACGTTCGGTCGCTGCCGGGCGATGTCGACCTCGCCCATGTAGACCTCCGTCTCGAGGCCGAGCGCGGCCCCGATCATCGCGGTCGCGACCCCATGCTGCCCCGCGCCCGTTTCCGCGATGAGCCGCGGTTTTCCCATCCGAACGGCGAGCAGGCCCTGGCCGAGGGCGTTGTTGAACTTGTGCGCACCGCCGTGGACGAGGTCTTCGCGCTTCAGCCAGATCTCCGCCCCACGTCCCCGGCGCGTCAGGCGACGGGCGAAGTAGAGCGGGGTCGGTCGACCGGCGAGCGTCGATCGAAGCCGGGCGAGTTCGGCGCGAAACGCGGGGTCCCGTCGGGCGGAACGCCAGGTCGCTTCGAGCTCCTCGAGCGCCGGTACCAGCGTCTCGGGGACATAGGCGCCGCCGAACCGTCCGAACCGCCTAGGCATGGCTCGACTCGTACTCGGTCACGGCGCGCACGAACGCCCGCATCTTCTCGAGGTCCTTCACGCCCGGGGCGCTCTCGATCCCCGACGAGACGTCGAGCCCCCACGGTCGGACGGTGGCGAGGGCATCCGCGGCATTCTCGACGGTCAGTCCGCCCGCGAGCACGAATTTGCGCCCCGGGTGGCCGTCAACGATCCGGGCGCAGACCTCCCAATCCGGGCGAACGCCACTGCCCCCGGGGAGCGGTTGGCCGGCCGCGTCGAGGTGGATTCGCGGGTAATCCTCCGCCGGAGGAACGGTGGGTTCGGGAAGGTTGCCACCGGGCGGCCCGACGGGGATCGACGGGACGAGGTGATGCACTTCGAGGAACTCGAGTCCTTCCGGCACGGCACCGTACACCTGGATGCGGTCGACGCCCACCTCCTCGAAGAGGCGGTGGATCAACTGCGCCGAGGGATTCACCACGACCGCCCACGCCTCGGCCTCGGTCGGCACGTGCTCGATGAGGGATGCGACCGATTCGATCGGCAAGGCGCGGGGCGAGGCCGGGACCTCAACGACGAAGCCGGCCGCACCGCCCGCCGGCACCTCGCGAACGGCCGCCTCGTCCTTGAGCCCGCAGAACTTGACGAAGGTCTTCACGGCGGCCCCCCCGAAGGCGGTCGATGAAGCGTCTTCAGGAACGTGAGGGGGTCCGACGCCCGCGCGACAGCGCTGCCCACGAGGATCCCGTCCGCACCGGCGTTCCAGAAGCGGCGAGCGTCGTTCGCGGAGGCGACGCCACTCAACCCCAGCAGGGGCCGGTAGGCGCCGGCCGAACGGATCGTCGTCTCGGCGACCTCCGGTTCCATCCGTAGCGTGTCGAGGTCGCGGACGTTCACCCCATACATGTCCGCGCCCACACCGGCTGCCCGTTTTAGGTCTGACCTGTCGTGGAACTCGAGCAGCACCTCCAGATGACGGGCGTGCGCCTCGGTCGCGAGCTCGGAGAGCGGTGCGGAGAGCAGGCCCGCGGATTCGAGCCGCGCGATGAGCAGAACGGCGCTCGCCCCGGTCCGGTGCGCGGCGTCGAGCTGGATCGGGTCGACCACGAAGTCCTTGAACAGCACCGGTAGCGTCGTCCGCTCGACCAGGTCCGCGACGTCCTTCGGCGAGCCGTGGAACCGCGGCGCGGTCGCGACGCACGAGTAGCCCGCGATACCGGCCCCCGCGGTGACTTTCACGAACTCCTCGATCGATCGGCTCGGCAATTCGGGCGTGTCGGAGCCCGGTGAAACTCGTTTGTACTCCACCATCAGCGCCCCGGTCGCACCGGCTCGCTCAATAGCGGCCCGAAGGCTGGGGCGGAGAGCCCGTGCGGCATGCGCTGGCAGCCCCGAGAGGTAGGTGGAACGGGCGATCGCCGCCCTCGTCTCCTTCACGACATCCGTCAGGAACCCCATCGTCACGTCTCCCGCGATCGAGGGTACTGGGCGGCGAGTGCACGGAGCTGCTCGAGGAGCTTTTCGGCCGCGCCCCCGTCGAGTGCGTCCCGAGCCTTGGAGACCCCGGCGGCGAGGTCACTCGAGCTCCCGGAGATCCACAGCGCCGCTCCGCTCGTCAGCAATACCGAGCCCCGGCGAGCGCCGCCGCCTCCGGCCAGAATACGATCGGTCTCGTCCGCCGCGTCGGCCGGCGGTAGGGGTCCCCAGGGTCCCCGACGATCCTCGGCCGGCAGATGGTCGGAGGGCCGAATGCGGACGACCCGGGTTCGGGGAGACGACCACACGTACGCGGTCGTCCGCTCTCGGGGAGAGAATTCGTCGCATCCATCGTCGGAAGTCATGGCGATGCCCCGCGCGACGCCCAGGGCGCGGAGGACGGCCGGCGAGGTTCGCGCCGTGTCGAGGTCCGCGACCCCGGTCACCTGACAACGGACTCGGGCCGGATTCGAGAGCGGGCCGAGTCGATTGAAGATCGTCGGGACGCCCAACTGACGGCGCACGTTCGCGAGGGCCCGCATCGCGGGATGAAACAGCGGAGCGTGGAGGAACGCGATGCCCAGTTTGCGGTAGCTCGCGCGAGCGAACGGCTCCGAGGTCAGTACGGGCAAGCCGAGCGCGTCGAGGAGGTCGCTCGACCCGCACACCCGACGGCTCCGATTCCCGTGCTTGACCACCCGAACGCCCGCCGCCCGGACCACGAACGCGCTGACCGTGGAGACGTTGAACGACGGGTGTTCCGCCCCGCCGGAACCGCAGAGGTCCACCGGAGCGTCGCCGGGGGGAACCGGAAACGGGACCGCCCGTCGTCGCATCTCCCGTGCGAAGGCCACGAGCTCCGCGGGCCGGTGACCTCGGCTGGTCAGCGCGATGAGGAGCGCCGCCCGGTCGAGCTCCTCGGCCCCGGGATCGACCAACGCCTCGAACGTCGCTCGAACTTCGCGTGCCGTCAACCCCCGACGATCGAGCAACCGCCCGAGCAGCCCGGCGTTCACTGGCGCACCTCGCGAAGGAAGTTCTGCAACAACGCCGGGCCGTCAGGACTCAGGTAGGATTCCGGATGGAATTGGACGGACTCGACGGACCGACGCCGATGGCGCAGCGCCATCACCACGCCCTCGTCGCTTCGGGCCGAGATCTCGAGGGACGGAGGAAGCGATCGGGGGTCGACGACGAGGGAGTGGTACCTCGCCACCTCCGTCGGCGAAGGGAGACCCTCAAAGATCCCCCGGCCATCGTGGGTGACTTCGCTGGTCTCCCCATGGACCGGGGCTTCCGCGTGCACGACGTGACCCCCGTAATGCTCCGCGATCAGTTGGTGCCCGAGACAGACCCCGAGGAACGGGCGCTCGGCATCCCATCGACGCAGGAGGGCGCGCGCGAGGCCGGTCATCCGACGATCGCGCGGGTGGCCCGGACCCGGGGAGAGGACGATCCCGTCGGGGTCGAGCCGGAGCGCGGTGGACACCGGCGCGGTGGCGCGCAGACAGGAGACCGTGACGCCACGGGAAGCGAGCGCCTGCGCGATGTTGTGCACGAACGAATCCTCGTGGTCGACCAGGAGGATCTTCACCGAATCTCTCCCGCGAGACTCGCCTCGACCTGGGCGAGCTTCGCGAGCGTCTCATCGAACTCGCGTCGCGGCTCGGAGCGGTGCACGATGCCCGCACCGGCGGCCGTGTAGAGACGCGCGCCCGCGGCAAACCCCATGCGGATCGCGAGGGCCCAGTCCGCCCGGCCGCCCTTCTCGAGCAACCCGACCGTCCCCGCGTACGGCCCTCTCCAGCTCGCCTCCTCGCGACGCAAGAGCTCCGTCGCGCGGATCTTCGGGGCGCCGGAGACGGTCCCCGCGGGGAAGGCGGAGGCGAGCACGCTCCACGGCCCGACGCCCGGAGGAAGCCGCGCACCGACGTGCGTGACCAGATGCTCGAGACGGGCGAAACGCTCGAGCCGCTCCACCGACAGCAGACGGACGGTTCCCGGTCGAGCCACCGACCCGAGGTCGTTGCGCGCCAGGTCCACCAGCATCCGGTGCTCCGCGAGCTCCTTCGGGTCGACGGCGAGAGGGGATCGCCCCGACCGCGAGCGACCTCGGGGCAGGGTTCCGGCGATGGGGTTGACAAACGCTCGATCCCCCGCGACCTCGACAACCGACTCCGGGGTCGCTCCGGCGAGCTCGTGATCTCCGAACCTTAGGTAGAAGAAGAACGCGTACCGCTCCGCGGCCCGCAATCGGCCGGCGCGCTGGAGCAGGTCGACCGGCCGTTTCCACTCGCGCCGATGGGCGAGGACCACTTGGTATGCCTCGCCGTTCCGGATCTCGCGAACGAGCCGTCGCACGCTGTGCTCGTAGCGAGCTCGGGGGAGGGAGTCGCGCACCGGCGGCCCGGGCGCCGGGGGCGCGCGCGTGGATAATCGGCGCCGGGGCGGCGGAACCCGCGAGCGGGTCGGCCGGTCGACGTAAGCGAATGCGCCCATCGGAAACGGCGAACCGGGAGGGAACGCCCGCAGCCGGGGCTCGAAGAGGCCTACCGCGTCGAACCCCAGGTACCCGAGTACCGCCCGGCGCGGGCCCCGGCCGAGATACCGCGCCATCGTCTGCGCCTCGTCCTCGGGCACGGTGCGTGCGGTGATCGGGCGCAGCTCCGTGGCGCCGGAGAACCATACCGCTCGCCCGGGAGCCCCCGCTCCGCGTGCGGCGGTCTCGAAATATCCTGCGGTCTCCTGGCCCTCGGCCCGTCGAGCAAACTCCGTCCAGGGATCGGTCATCGGCCCTCGGAGGCGACGAGGGCGCGGTGCAGCTCCCGCAGTACCCGCGAGCCGCGGGCGAGCGGCACGGCGAGCGAGAGCGCCCGGGGCGTGGCGCTGAAACCCTCGGCTCCGCGGAGCACGCTCGCGGGGACCCGGCCCAGGTCGTCCAGCACCCCGTCCCCGATCGCCGTGACGATCGCGACTCGGTAGGGGCCGTCCAGCATCGCCGCCGCATCTCGGGTCACCGGGGCGAGCGAGCGGATCGCGTCCACCACCTGAGCCGGGTCGATGACGAGGCACAAGAGCGCGGACGAGGTGTAGAGCTGGACGACGTTCACCTTGGCCGCGGCGAGCCGTTGCGACACTTCGGCGACGATGCCGGGGCGCTGCCGGCCGCCGGGCACGCGGAGTCGAAGGAGTCGGAGCGGGCGAAGGATCGTGAGCGCCCGGTTTCGCCGACCCGGGCGGGGGGACGCGATCGTCGTGATGACCGAAGGGTCCTCGAGGGAGCGAACCCGGAGCGTGATTCCGTGGGCCCGCGCCGGTTCGATCGTCAAGGGGTGCAACACTCGCGCGCCGAACTGCGCGAGTTCTTCGGCTTCCTCGTAGGAGAGCTCAGGGATCGGACGGGCGTCCGGCACCTCCCGGGGGTCCGCGGAGAACACGGCGACGTGCCGCTTCACCAGTTCGACTCGAGACGCCCCGAGGAGGGCTCCGATCCCAGCGGCGGCATAGTCCGACCCGCCACGGCCGAGCGTGGCCACCCGGCCCTCGAGGCTCCGCCCAAAGAATCCGGTGACGACGGGGAGCTTTCCCGCGGCGAGGAGTCGGCCGAGACCCTGGCGCACCGCCGGTCCCGACCGATCGAAAAGGATGCAGGACGCACCGTAGGCGTTGTCCGTGATGAGTCCGAGGTGGTCGGCCTCGACCGGGGTCGCCGGTAGCCCCTGCTCGTTGAGCCGAGCCGAGAGCCAGTGGACGGCGAGCCGTTCGCCCTGGCTCAGGACCCGGTCGCCCAGCGCGGGATCCCTCCCCGGCGTGCGTTCCACTTCCGCGAGGAGGCGTTGAAGCCGAGCGAGGTGCCGTTGGCCGGCGGGGGGAAGGCCCGGGTGCCGGCGACGAAGCTCCTCCAGGATCCGTCGATGCGCGGGGCGGGAACGGGGGTGGGCCAGCGCCTCCACCAGCAGGTCAGTCACTCCGTCCCGTGCGGAAGAAACGACCACGACCGACCGGCCTTCGTCGAGGACGCTCCGCACGTCCCGGGCGACCCGGGCCGGGTCTTCGAGCGAAGCCCCTCCGAATTTGACGACCACCGGAGCGCGCCGGCGCTTCATCGGGCCGACTTCCTGACGGACGGGATCCGACCCTCATCGAGCGCGAGCTCCGCGTTCAGCACGGAGGCACCCGCTCCCCCCCGGACCGCGTTGTGGGCGAGGAGGAAGAATCGCAGGTAGGGAGGTTCCCATCGGACGCGGCCCACGACCACGGCCATTCCTCGCGCCCGAACCGGAGCGCCGGCCCAGCGATCGCGGACGGGTTGCGGTCGGTCGTTCTCGGACCGGAGTTCGATCGGGGGATGAGGCGCCGTCGGGAGCGAGCGGCCTCGGAGAGGGTCGAACGCTCGCCAGGCTCGCTCGATCGCCCCACGGCCGGGGCGCGAACTCGTCTCGACCGTGACGGCCTCGAGGTGCCCCTCGCGAGTTCCGACCCGAGCGCAGTGCACGACGAAGGGCGTCGCGAGCACGCGGACCCGTCGGCCGTGCCGCACGCCCAGGATCCGCGCGGATTCGCGGGCGACTTTCTCCTCCTCCTCGGGAACGAACGGTACGACATTGTCGGTGATCGAGAGCGAAGGGACTCCGGGGTATCCGGCGCCCGAGAGCGCCTGGTAGGTGGTGACGTGGATGGCGCGGGGTCGTAGGATCGGCAGTAGCGGGGCGAGGCCGAGCACCAGACCGGTGGCCGAGCAGTTCGGATTTGCGACCAGCAAGCCCCGTCCCCCGGTGGGTCGTGCCGCGAGGGCGAGGTGG
This sequence comes from Thermoplasmata archaeon, assembly GCA_049585415.1. Lineage (GTDB taxonomy): Archaea > Thermoplasmatota > Thermoplasmata > Lutacidiplasmatales > UBA184 > Lutacidiplasma. Next base: position 33,513 of record JBAUZT010000028.1, read on the forward strand.
TCCGCGTTCACCTCGGGTACGAGCAGAGGAACTCCCGGGTCCATCCGATGGTCCGCGGCGTTCGTGAACACCGAGATCCCCCGGCGGACGAGCGCGGATTCGAACGGCCCGGCGGTCCCCGACGGGAGCGCGGAGAACGCCACCGCAACACCCGTGCGCCGGAGTCCGGCGACCGTGACCCTCCGAAGTGCTCGCTCGGAGAGACCCGGGGGCGGGGGCTCGGTCAGTTGCCAGAGGTCGGCGAGCGTTCGCCCTTCGGAACGAGGCCCGGCGCCGAGCACCACGGGCTCGAACACCGGATGATCGACCAGGAGCCGCGCAAAATGCTGCCCGATGTACCCGCTCGCCCCCAGGATCGCGCAAGGGACCCGGCCGTCGCTCATCGAAGGTACCCCCCGCGAAGGGCGAGGTCGGTCAGGGCCATCGCGGCGATGGACTCGAGGACGACCACGGCTCTCGGGACGATGCACGGGTCGTGCCGACCGGTGACGCCGAGCGTCGTCGGGGTCCGGCTCGCGAGGTCGACCGTCGGCTGCGGGCGAGCGATCGAGGACGTGGGCTTCACGACGACTCGGAACACCACGGGCATCCCCGTCGCGAGCCCCCCCAGGATCCCGCCGGCGTGGTTCGTCGACGTGCGGACCTGGTCCCCCACGTACACGAACGGGTCGTTGTGCTCGCTCCCCCGCATCCGCGCGGCTCGGAAACCCGCGCCGAACTCGATGCCCTTGACGGCCGGGACCGCGAACGCCGCGTGAGCGATCGCGCTCTCGATCGAATCGAAGAACGGTTCACCGAGCCCGACCGGCACTCCGTCAATGCGAACCTCGACGACCCCGCCGAGGCTATCGCCCTCTCGACGGGCGACGGCGATCGCCTGCTCCATCCGGATCGCCGCATCGGGGTCGGGCGTGCCCACCTCGTTGCCCGACGACCGCTCCCGCAGGACCCGTAGGTCCGACTCCTCGGGGATCTCGGCATCGACGTCGCCGATCGAGCGAGTGTAACCGACCACGTCGATTCCGCGCGGGGCCAACATCTGTCGGCCGATCGAACCGGCGATGACGAGTCCCACCGTCATCCGGCCGGAAAAGATCCCTCCCCCGGAAAGGTCGGCTTCGGGACCGTACCGAACGCGCGCCGGATAATCCGCGTGACCGGGCCGCGGGGTGTCGCGCATTCGGTCGTACGGCTCGCGGCGCACGTCCTCGTTCGCCACGTGCGCGCGGAACGTCGTTCCGTCGGCGAGGCCGGCCGTGTAGCCGGAATCGACGACCATACGGTCCTCCTCCTGTCGCTTCGTGGCCAGGCGCCGGCCGACCGGTCGTCGGCGGTCGAGCTGCGCCTGAATCGCGCCGAGGTCGATGGGCATCCCGGCCGGGATGCCGTCCACGTTGACGCCGACCTCGGGGCCGTGGCTCGACCCGAAGATCGTCACCCGAAACGCCTCCCCGTAGCGCATCATCGACCGGACCTCCCGACCACCGAAGCGAGGACCGTCCAGAATTCCGGGAAGGATTTCGTGACCGCTCGGGCATCGTCCACCGTCGACGCTCCGCTCGCGGCCCGCGCACCGACCCCCGCGCTCATCACGAGCCGGTGGTCGGTCAACCCGTGCAGCTGGAAACCGCGGGGGCGCTCTCGACCCCGGATCGACAGCCCGTCGCCCTTCGGTTCCACGGTCGCGCCCATCGCTTGGGCGAGGCGAATGGTTCCGGCCCGTCGGTCGGACTCCTTGTGTACGATGTGGACCGCGCCTCGGAGGCGGCTTCGACCCGGAATCGCGGCCGCGAGCACTCCCACGAGGGGGTAAAGGTCCGGGGACCCGGTGAGATCTACCGAGAACGGACGGAGGTCACCGCCGGAGACGGTGGCCCCGTCCGAGGAGCGGTGGACGGACGCTCCGGCCAAGCGAAGGATGTCGAGGATCGCGAGGTCGGCCTGCGGCCAGTCGAAGGGAACTCCGGTCACCCGGAGTTTCCCGCCCGTGATCGCCGCGGCGGTCCAGAAATACGCCGCGGACGAGGCGTCCCCGGGGACCCGCATACCGCCCCGCCGATACGATTGGCCGCCGGGGATGGACAGCCGGCGACCCCGGCGGGTGACGCGGATCCGATGGTGCCGGAGCACCGCGATCGTGGCCTCGATGTACGGCTCCGAGACGATCGGGCCCACGAGCTCGATGGTCGAGTCCTCGGGTACGGTCGGAAGAGTCAGGAGCAGCGCCGAGGCGAACTGGGAGCTCCGCGAGGCGTCGAGCCGCACGAATCCCCCATGGAGCGGCCCCGTCACCGTCGCCGGCAGCATGCGGGAGCCCCTCGGGCGTGCGCACGTGGCGCCGAGCGACTCCAGGGCTTGGAACAGTTCCGCCATCGGACGTTCGGCCAAGCGACCCCGCCCGCGGAGCACGACGGGACGCGACGAGCGCGCGGCGACGGCCGCGAGGAATCGTAACGTCGTGCCCGACTCCCCGCAGTCGATCGACGCCACACCGCGGAGGCGGGCGCGACTCGGAGCGAGCGTCCACCGACGCGCGGAGTAGTGGGTCCGCGTTCCAAGGGCCCGCAACGCGCTGGCGGTCGCGCGAGTGTCGTCGGCGTCGAGGGGCGCGTCCACCACGTACCGGTGCTGGGAGAGGTGCCCAGCAAGGAGTGCCCGGTGGGTGTAACTCTTGGATGAGGGTGCGCGAACTGTTCCCGAAACCACGCCGGGAACTAGGCGGGCGATCGTCACGACATCGCCTCCCCGTCGCGGGCGACCGTCCGGGAAAAGGCGATGGCCCGGCGATTTCCCGAGTCCACCGGTAGGGCCTCGACCATCTCCGGGAGCCGTGCACTCGGTCCGATCGAGGCGATCGCGGGGCCCATCCCGCTGACGCCGCTGGCGATCGCGCCGTGCTGGGCGAGCTTCGTGCGCAGCGCGCCGTAATCGTACCCGATCGCGCGCTCGACGATCTCGGTGTTCTCCCGCATCGCCGAGGCCCAATCTCCCTTCAACGCGAGGTCGGCGGCCCGTCGTCCTCGGGTCAGGTCGGCACCGAACGCCCCGGCGAGGTCCGGGGACCTCCGATGGGTTCCCGGGGGTACGTAGAGTGCTACGCCCAGCCCCGGCGGTAGGAGATACGACGCGAGAAGGGTCTCCGCACGATTGTCCGTGACCACGAGACCCGGAGTGAGGCTCGCGAGCGCGTCATCGAGCGCCCCGGTCGCACTCACCCCGGCGGACCTCGAAACGGCGGCGGAGATCCTCGCGACCTCGAGGGGGGTTACGGTGGAATCGGTGGCCCGCGCGACCGCGAGAACGATCGCGGAGCTGACCGCGCTCGAACTCTTGAGCCCGCGCGCGGAAGGGATGCCCGAGCGCAGGGTCAACGAGCCGTGGCCGGAACTGTCCGGCGCGAATCGCCGCAACGCCTCCGTGAGCGCGGCGATGACCAGCGGAGTCCGAGCCTCGTCGGCCATCTGAACGTCCCACTTGCCGCGCGATCCCTCGGGGTGCAGTTCGACGCCCGCCCGTACGCGAAGCTCGATCCCGACCGCGGAGCCGACCCCGGCGGAGAGCGCATTAACGATCGTGATCGCGGCGGTGGTCTCCGCGTCGCCCTTCACGGCCCCTCCGAGAACGCCGCGTCGATCTGCTTCGGGTCCGGCTCCGACCCCCACCAGATCCCGTAGCTCGCGGCGGCCTGGTAGACGAGAAGGCGCCAGCCGTCCTCGTAGACGCACTTCACTTCCGCACACGTAGCGCGAATGGTGGGTTCGTCCGGGCGGTACACCCAGTCGAGCACTCGCGAGTCTGGATCGATCAGTTCGGCCAGGGGGACCTCGAGTGGGCCCGCGCCCGCCCTCCCGACATCCGTCGCGTTCACCACGAGAGGGAACGGGCGCGCCTCTGGCCGGAGCCCGACCTTCGCTCCGAAGCGCTCGGAGATCGCCTTCGCGCCTCGTGCGTCGCGCGCGAACACGTACGCCGTGCTATGGTTCTCCCGAGCCGCCGCGAGGGTCGCCGCGGCGGTGCCCCCCGTCCCGATTACCGCGAGCTCGGCCCCGTTCCACGCGCCGCTCGAACGGAGCTCTTCGAAACGTCGGAGGATCGCGACGAGGTCCGTGTTCTCGGCCTCGATCTCGCCGTCGCGGAACGTGAGACAGCTCGCCGCGCCGCACGTCTCCGCGCCGGGCCCTATCTGGGTCGCCGCCTCGAGCGCCGCCGCCTTCCAGGGGTGGGTGACATTCAGCCCCCGGAACCCCTCGGCGGCGAGGGGCTCGAGCGCACCGACGAGCTCGGACTCGCTCGAGATGTCGAGGCCGATGTAGATCCCCCGGTCCCCTCGCTCCCGCATCCATCGAGAGTGGAGCGCCGGGCTGAGGGAGTGGGCGACCGGGTGGCCGACGATCGCGAACAGCGGAGCGTGCTCGCCCCCCGAGAAAAAGTGACGGAGGTGGTCGACGGGGATCTGGCTCGGCTCGACCGATGTTCCCTCCAATGCTCCCACCGAACTCGGAAGGCTGGCATACACGACCGGAAACTGGAGGCGGCGGGACCACGCGCGGAAGAGCGCGCCGGACGGTCCGGTCGTCAGCACGACCGTCTCGCGGTCCCGAGCTCCCGAAGTGAGGGGGAGGATCTCTTGGAGCAGTTGCTCGACGCTCGCGGGTAGCACGACCTTGCGCACCGCTCCGGGCGGCGCGACGCCTCCCAGAACAGGGGCGATCGTCGGGGTCGGGGTGTCCTCGGTGAAGTGGGTCGAGAGGATCCTTCCCTGCGGGTGATTCGGAGCAAGGCGCAGCCCGATGGCGTCGTCTCTCGCCGGCTCGAGATCGATCCAGCGGAACGGCAACCGCGCGAAGGCCTCGAGGAGGGGCCCCCGCTCTTCGGGCGCGTCCGGTCCCTCGCCCCCCTCGGCCCGCGAACGCAACGTGGCGACCAGCGGGAGGGGACTCGGGAACAGCTGTTGAGCGAGGGTTCGCTCAGATTCGGGCCACCGGTCGAAGCGCACCTCGGCGAGGTCTGCCCCCGCCTCCTGGGCGATGTGCACCTGGCGGCGGACATCCGCGACCGTACGCCCGGGAAGCGTGACGATGATCAGCGGCACCTCGCGCGTCACCGTTCCTCGATCGTCTCCTCGATCGCGTGTCCGAGGTGGCGGGCGGGGGGCAAGCGTACCGCGTGGACCGAGAGTCCGGCGGCCGCCTCGCTCGTCGCAACTCGGCCGCTCGCGGTGGAGAGCCGAACCGTCTCGGCCTCCTGGAGAAAGATGGTCCGCGCGACGCCCGCATCGTCCGCGGTCACCGCGACCAGCGGCCGGCGTTCGATCTTCACTCGACCCACTCGGACCGAACGCGCATCGCCCTCCGGCCGTGTGACCAGTACGGCGTCGCCCGGCTCGAGCTCGGCGAGGTACCTCGTGGAACCGTCCGCCATCAACACGTAGGAATGCGCGGCGCCGGCGTTCACTCGGAACGGACGGGGTCGGCTGAATTTCGAACCGACCGCCTCGCTCGCAACGTGAAAGAGGAACGCCGCCGCGCTCCCGACCAGGAGGCCCTCGTCCGGGGCCAGCAACGCGGTCGTGTCGACCAGGACTCGATGGCCGATCCCCGCGGGTCGCACGGACGTCACCGACGCCCTCACCCAGTCGAGGTGAGCGGGCACGGGACCCTCCACGATCTCCTCGAGCCGGTCCACGTCCTCGGGGGAGCGGATCGAAACGAAGACGCGGTCGGCGCCGTGTTCGAGAGCCCCGAGCGCGCCGGGGACCTCCCGAGGTTCGCGGGCGTACACCCAGATGGCGTGTCGCCGCCCTCGGGTCGCGATGGCGTTTTCGAGCGGGATCAGTCGGTCCCCCGTCCACTCGATGGCCAAAATTCCGCTCTCCGGAACGGCGCGTGCCGCGGCGGCGAGGCCCGCGGCGTCGCCGACCGGAACGACGGTCACCCCTTCGGTCGCGAAGCCATCGCCGAAGAGCCGGTCGCCCTTCCGTACGACCACCTCCTCTCCGGGTTCTCCGCGGATCCCCTCGTCCTCGGTCGTTTGAAATCGCCGAAAACCCCGCCGACGCGCGCGGTCCAGGATCGCCCCGCGAACCTCGGGCTCCGCCGAGGAGGGCAGGACGATCGTGATCCGTTCGCGCGACACGGTCCGATCTCCTAGACCCCGTGGAGCAGGCGGGCGACCTTGCGCGCGAACGGAGCGACCGGGGGTCGCTGGAAGAGGTTCCGACCGATGCAGATCCCCGCACCTCCGGCTCGGATACTATCCTTGACCACGCGAAGGAATGCGGTCTCGTCCTCGAGACGCACACCGCCCCCGATGAGCACGGGAACTGGGGTCGTCTTACAGAGCTTCTGGAACTCCGCGAAAGCGCCCGGGTAGCTCGTCTTCACGATGTCCGCCCCGAGGTCCGCGGCCGCGCGGGCCGCGTGACGAAGCTCCTCCGGCGTCCCCCCGCCCTTCTTTTTCACGTAGGCCATGCAGAGCAGCGGTAGCCCGAGCTGCCGGCACTGGTCCGCGGCGACCCCGAGGTCGGTGAGCATGTCCCCTTCCTTCGGAACCCCGAAGTTGACCTGCACCGAGAGCACGTCCGCCCCCAAGGCGACCGCTTCGGCGGCCGTTCCGACGAGGCGTTTATGGTCCGAGTTGTCGCCGAGGCTCGTGGATGCCGAAACGTGAACGCCGAGGAGCGTCGACGGTCGGAGGATCGGCGTGATCTCGCGGACGGCGCCTTTCGTGACGATCAAGAGGTCCGCGCCCCCCTCTTGGAGCTCTTGCGCGAGGGGGGCGAGTTCCTCGAGACCGTCGATCGGGCCCATCGAGAGCGCGTGGTCCAGCGGAACGGAGAACAGCCGGCGCTCGGGGGACGGGAACAGTCGCCGCAATCGGATCGTTTTTCCGTACATCGGTTTTCCACCTTCGTTTCTCATCGAAGGGAGGACACCGAAAGGGAGCAACCCCATATCGTGCGAGGCACGTCGGGGGGGCGCCCTCTCGGCGCCTCCCGTTCACCAGAGCCAGGTCGCGGCGACCCCGTAGCTCAACCCTCGCGCGTGGGGTCGGTCGAGTCGGTCCGCCATCGCTCGTCGGAACCGAGGCCCCGCTATTTATCCTTGCCCGGCGCCGCAGAGTGCCCGTTCTGGGCGAGGACGCCGTCCACGAGCAGGACGTGGATCGAGAAACCACGGAGCATCTGATCCCACATCTGCTTGCGGATCTCCGGCGAGTTCGCAAAGCCCGCGACGATCTGTCCGATCCATTCGCTGTGCTCCACGTCCGCCGTCACGTGCAGTTTGTAGTACTCGAGATGCGCCTCGTCGACCCCGTAGTGCTGACGGAATGCGGGCAGGAGCCGGGCGCAGAGCTCCACGTTCGGGGGTTCGGACGAGCCCGCGGCGGAGACGTAGAACGTATTGATCCGGTTCGTGTAGAGGAAATCGTCGATCGCGACCATCGTGCTGGGGAGCAGCGGCGCGCCTTGGACCTCCGAGCGGAGCAGGCCGAGCCCCTCGCAGAAGCGGAGCCAGAGCTCCGGGTGGCCGGGTTCCTTCCCCTTCGGGTCGCCCGCCTCCTCGACGAGCTGGTCGAGGATCATGCGACGATAACGGTCGTTCCCCGGTTCCCAGGAGCAGTTCGCGAACCGCTCGGCCATCGCGATCGGAACGGAGGCGAGCCACGGGTAGAACTGCTTCGCCCAGGCGTGCACGACCGGCTTCGGGACCTTCCCTCGTTCGAGGTCCGCGAAGAACGGATGGGTTTTGAACGGATGGTGGGCCATCTTGTACTTCGTGAGCTCGTCGCGGAACTTCTCCCCCTCGAAACGGACCCACGGCGCCTCGGTCATGTCGGCGTTCACCCGGACCCGCTATTTGGAACCCGAGGTTCCGCCCTGAACCCCGTCATTTATCGCGGGCGGGTCGGCTCGGAGGCGATGACCCCCGACCCAACGGCCCCCCGGATCGTACCCGATTACGGTCCGCTCGCGGGCGTCCGGGTGCTGGAATCCGCCCGCTTCGTCGCCGGCCCGTGGGCCGCGACCTATCTCGGAGAGTTCGGAGCCCAGGTCGTCCACGTCGAGGGACCCCCCTTCGGCCCGCCGTACGCGGACGCGACTCGAACGCTCCGGCCGATCCTTCCGGGCGGGGCTCCGGGTGAGGAGGTCTCGGAGTCCTGGGTGCAATACTCCCGCAACAAGCTCTCGGTGGGACTCGACGTGCGGACGCCGAGGGGTCACGACGTGTTCCTCGACCTCGCCCGCCACTCCGATATCTGGATCGAGTCGTCGCGACCGGGGACCTACGACAAGCTCGGTCTTTCCGATGAAGCGCTTTGGAGGGCGAACCCGCGCCTCACGATCGTCCACGTCTCCGGCCACGGCCGCACGGGAGAACCCTCCCGCGTCGGGGCGCCGTCGTACGACCTCACCGCCCAGGCGTACAGCGGGTATCTCTCGCTCCAGGGTAAGCCGGACCCGGATCCCCCGATGCGCTCGGGCACCGCGCTGAACGACACGGTGACCGGCCTCGCGTCGGCGACCGCCGGTCTGATGGGGTACATCTACGCCCAGCGGACCGGCCGCGGACAGGCCGTCGATGTCGCGCAGTACGAGGTGTTCTTCATGCTCCTCGAGAACCTCGCCCTCGACTACTTCATGCGGGGGGTCGTCCGAGGGCGATTTGGAACGGGCCACTCTCGCCTCCATCCCTACGATGTCCACCGGGCGACGGACGGATGGGTCGTCGTGGCGGCTCCGACGCCGGAGTCGTGGGCCCAGCTCCGCTCCGTCATCGGTTTCCATGACCCCGCGTTCGACGACCGGGACTATCGACTCGCGCATCGGGAGCCGGTCGACCGCGCGATCGCCGCCTTCTGCGCCTCCCGCACCCGAGACGAGCTCGAACGGATCGGACGCGAGCACGACGTCGCGATCTCCCGCGTCTTCGACATCGCGGACATCGCGCACGACGCGCATTACCGAAAGCGCGGGATGTTTCTCGAGTGGGACGACCCGATCGCCGGCCGGGTGAAGGGCGCCGGCGTCGCGCCGAAGTTCTCGACGACGCCGGGAGGAGTGTGGCGCGGGGCCCCTTGGCTGGGCCAGGACAATCGGGCGGTGCTCGAGGGGATCCTGGGCTATTCCGAGATACAAGTTGCGGAACTGGTGAGGGCGGGAGTCGTCGGGGAACAACCCCCCGCGGGCCCGCCCTCCCGGGAGACCACGTTCTTCGAGCGCGAGGGACTGTGAGCGCCGAGCTGCCCCCGCTCCCCGACGACCCGATCGTGGAGGAGATCCGGGCGACCGTCGCACGGCTCGACCTTCCGCGCCGGTACCGGGAGCTCGACCGTCAACCGGCATTCCCTCGCGCGGAATTCCGGGCCCTGGGCGAAGCCCACCTCCTCGGCCTGCGGACCGCCCCCGCCCTGGGAGGGCGAGGTCTCCCGCTCCCCCGAGTGGGAATTGCGCTTTTCCACCTCGCGTATGGAGGGGGCACGGTGTTCGCGAAGTTGTCCCTCCAACCGGAGTTCTCGTCCGTTCTCGCCGAGCACGGCTCGGCAGAATTGGTCGACGCGTGGTTCCGGCCGATGCTCCGGGGAGAGCGGCTGGTCGGCAACCATATCACCGAACCCGGGGCCGGCTCCGATGTCGCCGGAATCCAGAGCACCGCTACGCTAGGTTCCGGCGAGTACGTGCTGAACGGGACGAAGAGCGAGGCCGCGTTCGCGGCCGACGCGGACGCCGCGATCGTCTACGCCAAGGTCCCCTCACCCGACCCTCGCGGGGGGATCACCGCATTCCTCGTGCCCCAGGACCGGCCGGGTGTCCGTCGCAGCGCGGGGGAAGGGGACCTCGGAGAGCGATGGCAACGACGGGGGACGGTCGTGTACACGGATGTTCGGATCCCGGAGGGGGATCGGATCGGCTCGGAAGGAAAGGGCCTCGAGTATCTTCGGGGGGAGCTCCGGCGCGAACGCGCGCTCCTCGGAGCCATCTACCTCGGCGTCGCACGGGCCTCCTGGGACGAGACGGTCCGGTACGTCGGGGAGCGGACGACGTTCGGTAAACCGCTCGCCACTCAGGAAGCGGTCGCCTTTCCCCTCGTGGAGGACGAGGCCTCCCTGAGCGCCGCGTGGGGGTACGTCGACCACGCACTGCATCGGCTCGAGGCCGGCGCGACGACCGAGGCAGAAGCTGCGCTCGCGAAATGGATGGCGACCGAAACCGCCCTCCGGGCGATCGACCACGCGATCCAGTTTCACGGAGGTCGGGGGTACTCCCAGTCGCTCCCGCACGAACAGCGCTGGCGCGACGTCCGGAGCGGCCGGATCGCCCACGGCCCATCGGAGATCATGTTGCGGGTCGCGGCCCGAGAACGATGGCCGCTCCGACCGTCCTAGACCCCGACGGGCCAAGGGGCCCTCGCCCTAGATCGTTTCGCCCGAGGCGGGGCGCTTCCGGCGGTGGGGGGTCTTCCCGGTCCCGGTGCTGGATGACGCCGGCGGAGCGAACTGTTCCTCTTCCGTCGACCCCTCCATCGCGAGGGTGGTCGTGAGGCCCCCCGAGAGCACCTGCGCGACCTCGTCGAAGTATCCCGCACCGACGAACGACTGGTGCTTAACCGCCGCGTACCCCTCCTCCTCGGCGCGGAACTCCTCCTCTTGGAGCTCGGAGTACGCCGCCATTCCGGTCTGGGCATACCCCTTGGCGAGCCGGAACACCGAGAGGTTCAGCGCGTGGAACCCGGCGAGCGTCACGAACTGGAACTTGTATCCCATCCCCGCGATCGTCTCCTGGAACTCGGCGATCACGTCCGGCGCGAGCTTCTTTCGCCAGTTGAACGATGGGGAGCAGTTGTACGCCAGGAGCTTCCCGGGATGTTCGAGATGAATCTCGCGGGAAAACCGCTCGGCCTCGTCGAGGTCCGGGCTGGACGTTTCGAACCAGAGCAGGTCCGCGTAGGGGGCGTACGCGAGCGAGCGGGCGATCGCCATGTCGAGACCTCCGGTGATCTCGAAGAACCCCTCCGCCGTGCGCTTCCCCGTGAGGAACGGCGCGTCCCGTGGGTCGATGTCGCTCGTCAGGAGCTTCGCGCTGAGCGCGTCGGTGCGGGCGACCAGGAGCGTCGGCACCCCCGCGATGTCCGCGGCGAGTCGTGCCGCCCAGAGCTTCTGGTTGAACTCGCGGGCGGGAACGAGGACCTTTCCTCCCATGTGGCCGCACTTCTTGACGGACGCCAACTGGTCCTCGAGGTGGAGGCCCGCGGTGCCCGCCTCGATCAGCCCTTTGGTGATCTCGAAGACGTTCAAGGTCCCGCCGAACCCGGCCTCCGCGTCGGCGACGATCGGGGCGTACCAGTAGACCTCCTCCTTGCCGAGCGCGTGCTGCTTCTCGTCCTCGCGGCGGAACGCATTGTTGATCCGACGGACCAGGGTCGGCATGGAATCCGCCGGGTAGAGGCTCTGGTCGGGGTACGTCTGGTCGGCGTTGTTCGCGTCTGCGGCGACCTGCCAGCCGCTTGCGTAGATGGCCGGCAGCCCCGCCGCCACCATCTGGACCGCTTGGGTCCCGGTCATTGCTCCGAGCGACGGGACGAACGGCTCGCTGTGGAGCAGACGCCACAGGCGCTGGGAGCCGAGCTGGGCGAGCGTATGCTCGATGTGGATCGACCCCCGCAGCCGCTCCACGTCCTCGGCTCGGTACGGGCGGATGATCCCCTGCCAGCGCTCGGCGGTCTTCCAATCGGAACCGACGTGTTCGTTCATGCGCTGTTGCCTGGGGGTTCCCCCAATTCGGCGTAAGCGCTCACCGTGATAAATTCCTGTAGTTCCGGCTTGGTAACCGCCCGGTCGAGCAGCTCCGAGGCTCGGGCGACCGACGGACCGTCTCCGGTCGGCCCCAGGTCGGTGACGAGCGCCGCCCGCTCGAGGGCAAGCAGTTCCCGGAAGAGCCCGGTGTCGATGGGCGAACCCGTCTCCTCGAGCGCGTGGTGATGGATCCACTGCCAGAGTTGGCAACGGGCGATCTCGACCGTCGCCGCGTCCTCCATCAGGTGATCGATCGGCACGCAACCGATACCCCGGAGCCACGACTCCAGGTACCGGATCGAGACCCGGACGTTCCGCCGCGCGCCCTCTCGAGTGATCGACCCCCGCGGGAGCTGGACGAGTTCCTCGGGTCGGACGGCAGCGTCGGAGCGGGCGACGTCGATCTGGTTCGCTCCGGGCATGCCCTCATCGAAGACGGATCGGGCAAGGGGAACGAGGCCGGGGTGGGCGACCCAGGTCCCGTCGTGACCGGCGCGCACCTCCCGTTCCTTGTCCTCCCGCACAAGCGCCATCGCCTGCGCGTTCGCCTCCGGATCGTCCCGAATCGGGATCTGGGCAGCCATACCCCCCATCGCGTGCGCCCCGCGCCGGTGGCACGTTTGAATGAGCAACCGCGAGTAAGCGGTCAAGAACGGCGTGGACATCGTCAGCGCGGCGCGGTCCGGAAAGCGAGCCGATCGGTCGTCTTTGTATTGCTTGATGAAACTGAAGAGGTAGTCCCAACGACCGCAGTTGAGGCTCGCGGAGTGGTCCCGCAACTCGTACAGTATCTCGTCCATCTGGAAGGCCGCCGGCAGGGTCTCGATCAGCGCGGTGACCCGTACCGTGCCCGGACGGAGTCCGGTCTCCTCCTCGCAGGCGACGATCACCTCGTTCCAGAGGCGGGCTTCCCGATAATGTTCCATCTTCGGGAGGTAGAAATAGGGGGCCGTGCCACGAGCGACCAGCTCCCTCGCATTGTGATAGAAGAAAAGACCGAAATCGAAGAGGCTCGCGGAGACGGGGCGATTCTCGACGAGCAGATGCCGTTCCTCGAGGTGCCAGCCTCGGGGGCGGACCATGAGCGTCGCGGTCTGGGGCTCGAGTCGATACTCCCGGCCCTCGGGAGTGACGAATTCGATACGGCGTCGCACGGCGTCGATGAGGTTGCCTTGACCGCTGATCGTGGCGTTCCACGTCGGGGAGTGGGCATCCTCGAAGTCGGCCATGTAAACGCACGCACCGGAGTTCAGCGCGTTGATCACCATCTTTCGATCGACGGGTCCGGTGATCTCGACGCGGCGGTCGCGGAGGTCCTCGGGCGGGGGCGGGACCTTCCACGCCTGTCGGCGGACGGAGGCGGTCTCCGCAGGAAAGTCTGGCCGCTCTCCTGACCGCACTGCGGCACGGAACTGGCCCCGCTGGGCCAGGACGTTTTGGCGTCGCGATTCGAAGCGCTCGTGCAGCATCCGAATGAACTCTAGTGCCCCCTCGGTGAGGACGTCATCGTCCCGGTCGGTAGGGGGACCGACGATGGCTGGCCGTCCCGACGCCTTGGAATCCCGGCCCGGCGACGCCGGCTTCGCCGTCGTGCTGGGTGGCGTCATCGTTGCACCTCTCGGCCTCGAGTGGGCGGAAAGTCGACCACGGTGCCCCTCGGGGAGAACGGGTCCTTGGACATAAGCGACGGTCCGTAACCTGGCCGTTAGGTGGGGTTATGGGCCCGGGCGCGGGGTCGCGGGACCTGGGCGCGTAGCTCGCCCGAGTGCCGGAGAAGCCGAGCGGGGGGTTGGCCCGTTTCTCGGGGCAGGCTGAGGTCCGAACCGAGGTCATTTAAGCCGGGAGGATAGCTACTACCCGGTGTCAGAGGCTCCGCCACTCGCCCGCGCGTATACCATACTAACTCTCAGCGAAACGCGCCGGTTTCTGAGGCGTTCCCACGCCCGGATGATGGTGGTGTTCTTCGCCATTCTCTACGCCCTCGGCATGATGGTCCTCGGGAACATGTTGATCCTCGTGCGAATCTCCGGGGGGTACTCCTGGGAGATCCTCTGGGGAAATGCGCTGGGACAGGCCCCCTGGAATTATCCGGGGTTCTACCTCGTCGCGCCGTGGGGCGTCGTCACCCTTCCGTTCCTCGCCACCTGGTCGATGATCCTCGTGTCGATCGGGGTCGGAATCGGCGTCTCCATGTCCCTCCTCATCGCGGCCCGCCTGATTCGTGACCGACGAGCGGGGGCGGTCCGCCCCGGTTCGGTCGTCTCCGTCGCCGGGCTCACGCCGGCCATGATCGCGCTGGTGACGCTGGGGGCGTGCTGCTCGGTCACCGCGGCGGCGACCGCCGGGGTCGGTCTGGTGGCACAGACCAGCGGCTCGACCGTCAACAACCTGCTCGTCAACAATTGGTATCTCGACGTTTTCCAGGTCGCGGTCGTCTTCGTCGCGCTCGTCGCATCCGAGATGGTGCTCGAGGTGTACGGCGGGCTCTTCGGCCTCGAACCTCGAGGAGAGCTGACCGGGGTCGCTGCGGCGCAACCTCCCCCGCTGACCCGTCGCGTGGTCGCGGGGGCCGCGCTTCGGTTGACTCTCCTCATTGCCGGCGTCACATGGTCTCTTGCAGGGATCGCCGAATGGACCACGGTCTCCCCGACGAGCGCGAGCGGGGCCTTCTGGTTCCAGTGGATCTTTCAACATCAGCTCCTCGCCGGCTTCGCGATCCTCGCGGCGCTGTTTCCCGGCTCGATGGCCGCGGCGTTCTCGCGACGTCCGGCCGGAGGACCTACGTTCGCGGTGCGGGTCGGTCTCCTCGTCGGTGGGCTCTCGCTCGCCGCATGGGTCCCCCCGGCGCTGGCGGCGGGAGGCGCCCCGGGGTTCGTGAACGAGCTCTTTGGGGTTTGGGGCCTGCCGGCCAGTTGGGGGGCGGTCGCACCCATCTATTCTCTCGGATGGGCGCTTTACCTTCGTTGGGGGATTCAATACCTCTTCCTGGGCGGATTCGCGGTGACGGCGGCGCTGTTCCCTCGCCGAACGTTCGCCCCCATTCGCTGGAGCATCGGGATCGAGACGGTAGAATCCGCTCCTACCGACGGAAGAGCGGTCCGCTCGACCACGGAGGACGAACTCCCCGGCCCGCACTCCCCTCGGGGAAACCATACCGTGATATCGGACGTCGCCCCTCGGGCGCAGGGAGTCCAGGACCCATGATGGGGGGCCCGGACGCAGTGCGAGGATGCCCGTGGTAGCCGCGGAAGTCGTCCTCTGGCCGCTCGCCGCGGGAATGGCGGTGATGACCGCCGTCCTGATCAAGTGGGCCAGCGAAGCGCGAACTCAGCTGAGGGCGGCGAGTGTCGTCTTTCTGCTCTTCATGATGGTGAGCATGCTCGTCGGGGCTGCCATCTACTACGCGAATCCGGGCGGCACCCGTCTGGTCGAGGGGTTCTGGGTCGCGAGCGCCCTGATGTCGTCAAGCGTCGTGGTCGTCTTCCTGGCGTTCATCAGTGAAGCCCAGGTCCAGCTGAAGGGCGGTGAGGGCACGGCGCCCACGCCCCTGGTCCGTCGACGCACGTTCGTCGCTTCGGTGGTGGGGCTCGTTCTGTTGAGTGAGCTGCTGATGGGCTGGACGTTCTCGGCGGCGGCAGGAACGGGCCTATCCTCCGGCGCCAGCGGAGCGGTCGGCGGGGTCTACCTGCTGTCGAACGTCGTCGCCTCGCCGTGGTTCCTCTTCACGATGTCCATCGAGATGGGCCTCACGACCTTCCTGCTTCGCCGCCGGATACCACCGGTGCTCTACCGCGTGCTGCTGGTCCAGTCGTTCATCATGTTCCTCTCTCCCACAGCGCTCGCCGCGTCCTCCTGGGTCGCGCTCAGCATCTACCTCTCGAGCGCGGCCATGATCGGATTGATCGTCTACCTCATGGAGTTCATCTATCGACACCGGCAGTTGGACCCCGTATTTTCCCGCTACGTGGTCGTCCTGCTCGCGATTTACGGCGGGATGATGGCGGGGCAGTTCCTGTGGCTGTACTACGCCGGTTGGACCCCGCTGTTCGCCCTCAGCATCCTCGCCGAGATGATCCTGTTCTTCGGCGCGATCCTCCGTTCCGAACGGTTCGGCGCCGGCGTCGAGCGGCCCTGGCAGCTGGACGCGGGATGGGCGTTCCGGCTGCTCGCCGCCATCTTCGTCGCCGAGATCTTCATGGGGGCGCTCCTCGACCTGCAGATCGAGCCGGCGAACTATGCCGGCGTGTTCTTCACCCTCCCGCTCACGGGTTCCTGGAGCACGATCCTCTACAACGCGACGTACAACGGCTTCTGGTTCCTCGCGGGCGTGACCGCATCGACGTGGTTCCTCGCGATGATGGGCATCGAGATGGGGGCGCTGTTGTTCTACAAGTACCGCGAGACGGTGCATCTCGAGAACAAGGTACGGATCCTGCTGACGATGGGCTGCTACGCCGCGTTTGCCGTTTTCTTCCCGAGCATCTACTATGCCGCCGTCTTTCCGAATTCTCCGCCGTCGGCCACGATCCCGGTCCTGGGTTGGTCGATGGGGATTGGCTCCGCCGAGCTTGCGTCCACGGTCTTCCTCGCCGTCATCGTCACCTACGCGGTCACGGGCGCCCTGACCGCCCTCTTCGGCCGCCGGGTGATTTGCTCGGTCTTCTGCACGGCCCCGTTGATGTACCAGGGCACAACGATTGACGCGATGAAGTCGTTCAACCGGACCCAGTGGCCGGCGAAGAAGTATCTGGGCAACCGATTTTCGACGACCTACTCCGTCACCACCGGTCTCGTCCTCGTCTCCCTCGCGCTCGCATCGGTCGCTTCCTACCTCAACTCGATCGGGGTCTGGAGCGTCAGCATCCTCTCCGCCGACCCGACGGTCTTCCTGCTCTCGCTCTACTTCGGGATTCTTTGGTACGTGATGTTCGTCACGATCCCCTACACCGGAAACTACAACTGCGTCACGATGGGATGGTGCTACACCGGCGCGATCGCCCAGGCGTTCCACAAGATCGGGTTCTTCAAGCTCAAGGTCCGCGACAAGCAGGTCTGCAGGGATTGCACGACGCTCGACTGCGCGAAGTCGTGCCCGGTGGGCCTCGTCAGCATGCCCGGATTTTTCCGGACCAAGGGCGAATTCCGAAGCACGAAGTGCTGCGGGGTCGGCAACTGTGTTGGGGCCTGCCCATACGACAATCTCTACATCTCGGATTTCCGCCACTGGATCCGGGACCGGATCGGCACGCGCACGATTCCGCCCGCTCGCGCTCGACTCCCGATGGTGTCGGCGCGACCCGGTGCCGCGAGTAGCGTCGCTCGAAGCGCGAGCGTCGCGGGCCCCGCGCGAGCCGCCCCGACGGCTCCCGCCGCGGCCGCCCGACCCTAGACGCTTCCCGAGGGCTTGTTAGCGTCCTCGGACTGGGGGGCGCCGCACGGATGGGGCCCCGAGCGACCGCCGTACTGGTGCTGCTGTCGGGGCTGGCGACCCTACCCCTCCTCGTCGGCACGACGTTTACGGGGTTCGAGTTCCTCATCGTCCCGATCGTCGCCTTGACCATTGCCCTCGGGTACGGGGCCGAGCGGGTCTACCGCGACGTGCCCTGGCTAGTCCCCGGTCTCGTCATCGCGGGTCTCGCCGTCGCGGTCTTCTCCCTCCTCACGGGGGTATTGAACGGTCTCTCGGACGAGCCGTACAGCACGCCCGCCTTCGCGACGCTCGGGCTCTCGATGTACTCGAAGAGCGTGGCGATCAGTTATGTTCAGTACGGAACGCCGGGATTCATCAACGTCTATGACGTCTACCTTCCACTCCTCACGTACATCCAGGTGCCCGGCCTCGACTATCGCTGGGTCTCCCTGACGGCGTGGGCGGGTGCCATCTACCTACTGCGAAAGAACCGTCTGGGGCAGGCGGGTTTCGCGGCGACCTGGATCCCCGTCCTCGCCGCGAACGGTCAGAACGATTACGTCCCGCTCTTCGCCCTGACGCTCGCGCTGGCCGTGCCGCTCGGACGGTACGGATGGCCTGCGGAGGTATTCTCGCTCGCCTTGAAGCAGTGGGCGAACGTCGTGGTCTTCTTCTATCACGTCGTTCGGCGGGAGTACCTCCGGGCGCTCGCGGCCGTCGTGATCACGTTCGCGATCCTCGTCCCGTTCCTCTGCGTCGATCCGGGCGGGGTTTGGTGCCATGTGATCGTCGGAAACTCGGGCAGCTCGTGCACGTCGAATCCCTGGACGTTCTTTGTGTTCAAGCGAAACTACTGGCTTTACCCTACGTGGGTCGCGGTCGTCTTCTTCCACCCGCTGCGCGAGATGCTCGGGCGGTTCGCAAAGTGGAGTTCAGCGGCCCACTGAGACCTCGCGGCGGGGGACCCGTACCGAGGGAAATCGGGCGGGGACCGCGCCCTTCGAGTTCGGCGAAGCAGGTTTAGGGAGCGGTGAGTATCCTGAACGCGGGTCGCGCGTGTTCGCTCTTCCTTCCGTTCCCACGCGGTGCTGCGGCGATTGCCTGGAGGCGCATCGAGGTGACTGGGAGGTCCGCCCGAACCCCTCGCTGCTCTACGAGGTGGCATCGCCCCCTTGTGCGTTCTGCGGCTCGCCCGCGCCCGCGTCGATCCTCACCGTGGCCTGCCCGGTGGGGGCGCCTCGCTAGCCCTATTGGTGAGCGCGCCACGCCTGTTCGAACCACCCGCAGACGAACTCGACGTCGGCCGGCCCCTGAATACGCAGGGCGACCCAGTCGGACCGGCTCTTTCGGAACACCACGCGAGGATCGTCCGCCAACCGTTCGCGATTCTCGTGGATGATCTCGCGGGTGAGCCGAAGGTCGACCTCCCGACGGCCGTGCAAGTGGGCGATCTCGGTGCTCCCGAGGAAGTACGCGGTCGTGCCCTCGAATCGAGAAGTGCCTTTCCGGACTCCGGGAAGGGCGATCAGGCGCTTGTCCAGAGCGAGTAGCGCCGGAGGGATCCCTGCGGACATGGTGATAGGGGACGACGGTCCGGTTTTAGGGTTTTACGAGGCCGGCGCTCTCGACCCGGTAACGCCGATGGGGTGAGGGTCGGAGCTCTACGGATGGAGGCCGATGCCGATCGCTAGGGAAATCATGGCGTAACCGGCCAGGAGGCCCGACGCCGGGCCCACGGCCCAGCCCACGAGGATCCCGCGCAGGACCGGCCAGTGGATCGTGCGCTGCCCCCGAGCGAGCCCGGCGCCGGCCATCCCACCGACCAGCGCCTGGTTCATCGAGGTGAACGCTCCCAGCAACACCACGCTGAACAGGATCACGGTCGCCTGAGCCGACTGTGCGGCGATCGCCATGGGTCGATCGACCTTCACGATGTCCGTGGCGACGGTCGAGAGGAGGCGTCCCCCCCAGGTGAGGACGCCGACCGCGAGCGCGACTCCGCCCACCACTCCGGCGACGAGAACTCCGGTGAGTCCCGTCGAGACGAACACCGCGGTCGCATTCGCCACGTCGTTGGCGCCCATCGCGAACGACGCCGCGAGCGCCATCACGACCAGAACGCTCGCCGAGGCCGCCCCCCACAACGAGGTGGGCGCGCCCGACGACACCGGCCTTTCCCGGAGGATCAACCCGCGCGTGTAGAGAAAGCCGAGCGCAAGCGCCGCGATTGGGGCGACCACCCAGATGACCACGAGCCCGCCGACGTTCGCCCAGTGGACCGTAATGTGGATCCCGAGGGCGACGCCGATCAGCGAGAAGACGAAGATCTGGATCGTCGAGGTTGGGAGCTTCGCGAAGTTGTAGACGGTCGTGAGCGCGAACGCGGTGAGGATCACCGCCGCCGCGGCGATGACCGAAAGCTCGGACGCGTCCACCAGGTTGAGACCGATGTTCCCGACGACCTTGCTGCTCGCGATCGCCGCGCCCGCGAGCGTCAAGATCGCCATGCCGATCAGCGCGCGATTGCGCCCGATCGCCCCCGAGCCGTAGGCCATGCCCATGCAGGCGCCGGTGTAGTGCGCGCCGATGCTCCACGCGAATGCGAGCGCCGCAATGATCAGGACAATAGCGGCCCATCCCAGCGCGATCACGGGCGATCAGTACCCTTGGCCGTCGGGACGGTGCTCACCGGGAGCACTTCAGGGTACGCGAAAGGCAGCGAGACCGAGTCCGCGCCGGAGGGCGGCGGAGGCCCCTCGGGAGCGGGCCCACCGGCGAAGGCTTGGGCAGATCTCCTCCGTTCCCCCGTGGTCCACCAAGGCGACGGACCCTGCGCGAAACCCGCGGTCGGGGTTTGCGAACTCTCGAAAAGCTTGCGGGTCCGAGTGCGGGACATCGTAGAGGAAAATACCGACCTCCGTAAGTTCCTCGCCCAATAAGGGGAGCACGGCCTTTTTGTCCCCGATCCGAAGGTCCCATCGCTTCCGCAGCGGCAACGGGACCGCCCAACCGGAGAACCGGCCGCGCGGGAGGGCCCAAGACCCAAAACGACGCCCAAAACCGCGCCGATTCACCGGCTCGAGCTTGGGAAGGTCGACGGAGTGAAGCGTACCTCGGCCGTTCCGCTCGAGCGCGCGCAGGAAGTAGGCCGAGGACACCCCGGAGGAGACCCCGACCTCCACGATGTGGCGCGGACGGAGTAGGCGGGTGAGGGCGTAGAGTTCGAGCGGTGTTCGATCTCGACATAGAACGGCCGCCCTTCCGATTCGTGAGCCCGCGCCAAATGCCGATAGAGCGCTCGCTCCGCCGCAGCCTCGTCGAGGGCGTGCTTCGCCTGGGCGGGAGAGCAGTCGGCGTGCGACTCCACCCATTCCACGTCGGGGTTCTTCTCCGGAAACATCGGGCGCTCTACCGAACATCGTCTTAGGCGGTCTTTGCGTCGGAGAGGACCTTCCAACCCTTCGCCCAATCTTTCACGTGCTCGATCCCCGGTCGGACCGCCTGCACCCGCTCGAACGATTCGTCCAGCGAGAGGCCCTCGGTGCGATGCAGGTACCAGGCCCCCGCGAGCGGGGCACGTCGGACCCCATGGCCACAGAAGACGAGCACGGGCTCGTTCCGCGCGCGGGCCGCACGCATGAGGTTGGCGAGGCGGTCGAGGTTCGCGATGATCGGCTGGTGCTTCGTATCGTCGTAGATCGGCACGTGGGTGGCCGGGGGCATATCCGGCGGAGCCTCGTCGAGCACGCAGAATCTCGTCCCCTGGAAGGACTCGGCATCCTTCCAGCCTCCGACAAAGAAACCGGACTCGATTTCGGAGGCGTTCGTCTTCGGCGATTCGGACTTGGTGGGCTTCGGAGCGCGCTGGGGCGGCATAGTCCATCGACGGGCGTGTCGGGTATTTGGCCCCCTCGAGATATGGAACGGTAACTAGTAGACTTATCTCGCGCCCCTAAGGTTGGGGACCTTTATCTGACCGTCTACCCCCTGCTGGGGCATGCGGCGGGCACCGGTTATCGTTCTCAGTCCGGAAGAGCGAATAGTGCTCGAGCGCTGGGCGCGTAGCACGAGACGCGAAGACCACCGCGCGGTGCGGGCACGGATTGTCCTCCGTGCCGCCCGGGGAATGGAGAACCTCGAGGTCGCCCGCTCGATCAGGGTGAACCGGCTCACGGTCGCGCGCTGGCGGACCCGTTTCCTCGTGGCTCGACTTCGAGGGATCACTCCGGGAGCCATGCTTGCGCCCCGGCGGCCGAAAGTCTCGGAAGACATCGTGCGGGCCATTCTCCGTCGCAGCGTCAGCGGCCCATCGACGGGTGGCCCGAAGTTCACCACCCGGGCGATTGCCCGTCAATATGGGGTGAGTCACACCAGCGTGCGCCGAATCTGGGGGGCATATCGAATGCGCCCCGTCCAATTCCGCGAATTCCCCCTACGAGCCGAGCCTTTGGCACCTCTTGCCCCGACTGAGATCGTGGGGGTGTTTCTCCATCCGCCGGAATTCGCCGTCGCAACCCTGTTGACACCGTCGGAACTCCGAGCGGGCGCGGCGCGCGGCGCCATCCAATCCGTCCCCGGATTGGAGACGATCGAGCCTTCCCGCGCGCGGGCAGCGAGCGAGCTCGCCCTGACCCTCAGCGATCTCGCCGACCCGGCCCGCCGCCCGGGGGGGGAGTATCGAGGGGAGAGAGAATTTCTGCGATTCCT
This sequence comes from Thermoplasmata archaeon, assembly GCA_049585415.1. GTDB lineage: Archaea > Thermoplasmatota > Thermoplasmata > Lutacidiplasmatales > UBA184 > Lutacidiplasma. The sequence continues at coordinate 55,423 of JBAUZT010000028.1, forward strand.
CAGCGCGATCGATGACGCGATCGGCCATCGCGCAGACGTTCGGGTCGTAGCGACGGACCCGGGTCGCGCGAGAGCCTCGACGCTCGGTCGTTGGCGAGTACGGCACCCGAATTTCCGGATCGACCTCCTTCCCGATCCCTCGTCGTGGCGACGTCGCGCATCCATCGAAATCGAGACCGTCGCCCGGAGCCTTGGCTCTCCCGGCGCCCGCGAGGGGCGACTCGCTACGAGCCGCTCGCTCTCGCAAGCGCTCGCGACGTACTCCGCCGGCGGAGTGCCGTTCGAGTGGATCGCGACCCGGCGAGAGATTCGTCTCGGCCGGGCGGCGCCCCGTCTGCGTCACGAGCTGGCTTCGACGGGTCATCCCTCCCTAGGGACGCCTGAGTCGAGACGGCCGACCGGGGACCCCGACCCCGATGAGGTCGAGGCTGCGCGAGCGATGGCCCGCATCGTGCTGCGAAAGTGCCTCCAACTGCGGGTGAGAGAACGCGTGCTGATCACCAGCTGGACCTCGACCGAAGTCTACGCGAACGCCCTCGTACTCGAGAGCCGCCGATTCGGCGCCCAGCCGATGCTCCTGCACGATGACGAGCCCACGTACTGGGCTGCGGCCCAGGAGGTCCGACCCGAGTTTCTCGCGAGGCTCGGGGACCACGTTCGCGCGGCCGCGGAGCGGGCCGACGTCTTGGTCGACTTCTTCGGGCCAAGTGACCATGCGCGATTCCACGCGCTACCCTCGAACGTCCAATCGCGACTCTCGGAGTGCGACGAGGCGTTCTACCGCGCCGCCGCCCGCGGCGGATCGCGCGCGGTACAGATGGCGATCGGTCGTGCCTCACCGGCCTCGGCTCGATTCTACGGGGTGGACCTCACGGAGTGGCGACGAGAGCTCGTCGCGGGAACCCTGATCCCGCCCAGTCGCCTCCGCCGGCACGCGCGCCATCTCCTACCACTTCTAGAGCGGGGGCAGGAGGTCCACATTGCGCACCCCAACGGCACCGACCTCCACCTTCGGCTCAAGAAGCGCGTCCCGAGGGTCTCCGATGGGGTGGCCTCCTCCCCTCGGAGCTCGGAGGAGTGGGAGATGGTCACGCTCCCCGCGGGAGTGGTCGCCGTCTCGGTAGACGAGCGATTTGCGGAAGGGACGTTCCGCTCGAACTTTGCGAGTTCCGCGGCAATCTCCGGCGAGGTCGGAGATTTCTCCGGTGGACGCTGGACGTTCGAATCCGGTCGCCTCGTCCGGTTCGCCTTTGACGGGGGAGGAGAGGTCTTCGAGGAAAGTTATCGGCGCGCCGGAGTGGGTCGAGACCGCCCCGCTTCGCTGTCCTTCGGCCTCAATGATCGCCTTTCGGTCTCCCCGCTGCTTGAGGACCAGGGGCTCGGGACGGTCACGATGCACATCGGGAGGAACGATCATCTCGGAGGGGCCACGCGTTCGCCCTGGTGGGCTTGGCTCTTCCTGCGAGGGGCGGACGTGGAGATCGATGGAGAGAAGGTGCTCCGGCAAGGGCGGCTGGTCGAATGAATTGCGGACACCACCAGTCGGTGACGTCCTTCCCTCGGGCGGATAAATGGGTCTGAGGCATCGTTTCTAGGGTGAGAGGACCATGCCGACGTTGTTCGTGAAGTGTACAGCCTGCGGCGCGGAGTTCCCGACGCCGATAGGCGAACCCGAGAAAGGGTCGAGCGGCGTAATCATCAGCGGCCTCAAGCTCCGCTGTCCGGTCTGCCATAAGGAAGGGGCGTACGACACCGCCGACTTCCACGTACCGGTCGTCCACGATGCGCCGCCCGAAGGTGGAAAAGCCGAAGCGGAGGAGAACATCAAGGGCGAACAGAAGACGAAGAAGAAGGAGCCAGCGGTGAAGCTCGCCGGCGCCGTAGTGGTCAACCCGGAAGCCCGCCCGCCCCGAGGCGAGTAACCGGGGCCGATCGAGCGCCGTCACTTCGGTCCCGCGGGGTGCAATCACTTGCACACAGCGCCACTTCCCCAGTTCTACTGTGGCGCCTGCCTCCCGGTCCGACCCGGGGATGGCTCCCGGATGTTCTTCGGAGCCAAAGGGTCAAAACGGTCGAGCGGCTCGCCCCTCGGAGTGCTCCATGAACGACGAACTTCCAGAGCTGGTCCTCCCGATCGAAGAGCGAGATCACGTGATTGGGCCCCTATCGGCAAAGTATAGTCTCGTGGAGTACGGGGACTACGAGTCCCCGCATTGCCGCAACGTGATCGGGGCGGTTCGCGAGCTCGTTCGAGAGCTGGGCGACGATCTCTGCTTCGCATTCCGGAACTACCCTCAGCCCAAGGCGCATCCGCGGTCGGGGGCGGCGGCGGAGGCCGTTGAGGCCGCCGGTTTTCAAGCCAAGTTCTGGTTGATGCACGACCGAACTTTCGACCATCAAGGGGAACTTTCCGATCACGAACTCAAGGAGCTCGCCCGAGGTCTTCCGGTAGACATCACTGTTTTCGAACGCGACCTAGCGTCCGGAGAGGCGCGCGATCGAGTCAAGGAGGATATTGAGCTCGCGGAGGAGGACGGTGTCGGCGACACGCCGACGTTCTTCGTCAACGGGACGTTGTACACGGGTCAATACGAGTTTCTACCCCTGCTCGAAGCACTGAAGCAGAGGCCGAAGAAGTAGATCCCGGCAGGAGGGCTTCGCTCACCCCCCTACCCACGTTGAAACCGGCTCTGTCCCCTAATCGGTTGTCCCGTCGTCCCCCTTAACGGACGTCACGGCTCGGTTTGCAGTAACTTGCTATATATACTTCGTGACGTTCTATTCGTAGCGATGAGACTAGAACCGACGCTGCTCCGGGAGGATGGCGAGCACCCGCTGCCGAAGCGTATCGCGATCCCGGTCCCGCCGCCCAGGGGCCGACCCCGGTACGAATATCGACTTCGGATCGATTCGGAGGACGACGCCGAGACAGCCCACCGGCACAACCTCCCACTTCATCCGCTCACTTCGAAGCAGGTCACGGACCTCGGCTACCCGATCCGCTTCCCCACGCGGCTCGTCGTTGCCCGGCCGCTGCTCCCGCTGGTCGAGACGACTCTCGGCACAATCCCCTTCGCTTCCGAGAGAGCCGCCCTGTCGCCCCGGCCCGAGGACGCCGCGGTGGCGATGCTCCGGTTCGACATGATCGGCGCCAGGGCGCTTGTGGACAGGAACCCGAAGTGGGACCGGACGTACCTGACCCGGCGGATCTGGGAAGAAGATCTCGGCCTTCGGGCGACCTTCGTCCGGTTCTTCGACGTCCTGCCCCTCGTGCCTAGGGAAGGCGAGGCGATCGACCGGGCAGCCCTGGAGCGGAAGCTCCGGAAGAACCCAGCCGGGACCGGGTTCTGATGCAGTCGGGAGACGTCGACGCGGTCGGCAGGTGGCTCCAGTCGGCCATCGGGGTGCCGTTCGTTGTCGTCGGCGGCTCGGCCATCGAGCGGGTCGCGTCCGTGACGACGAAGGACGTTGACGTCCTGATCGAGGCATCGGACCGGGCCGCGGTCGATTCGGCGCTGGAGTCCAGAAGGGATGCCTCGCCGCTCGACCCGGCGACAGGCAGCATTCGTGCAACCGTCTTGTCCATCGGGGGCGCGAACATCGATCTGGAGTTCATCTCGGGGGGGCCATTCTCCGGACGGTACGGCCCGGGATCGTTCGGCCGGTACGTACGGGAGCACGGGTCGGTGGTCTACGACGGAGTCCGCTACGCCAGTCCCGGGGTGGTCTTCTACATGCGCATTAACTCGCCCGACGACTGGCGCCTGTACGTCTCGGCCATCGAGAGGGACCTGCGGGCGGGGGTGCCGGAGCGGACGCTCGACGAGGCGGCCAGGATCGCCGACCGGTTCGGTGTCGGCCCCAGGGTCCGCGAGCGGATCAAGTCCCTGCGGGCGAAGCTGCGCGGTTTCGACCCCCGCAGGGAATAGGGGCGTCCAACCGATTCGTGACGCCTCTCCCGGGTGCCTCGTGCCCAACCGAAAAGTGCCAGCGCCGTTGAAACCAAGCGGTAAAGTACTCCCGTCCTAAGAGCGTGGTTACGCAAGCGGAGTACTGTTCCCATTGTGGGGCCGCCCTAGTACCGGGGTCCCAGTTTTGTGCCTACTGCGGTGCGTCGGTGACACCGAGTTCCGCCCCTCCGCTCGCCTCCTCAGCCCACACGATGGCTCCGTCCCCGAATTTCGCCGAGGCCGGACCCTCGTACGGTCGGCCCTCCGCACCCCCTCCGCGTCGTCACCACGGGCTGATCATTGCCGTAGTGGTGATCATCGTGATTCTCATCGCCGGTGTGGCCACCTTCGCACTGCTTGTTCCCGCGGGACCTCCCGTTGCGGTCGGCTACATCAACATCTACGCACCGGACAACGTCTGCGGACTGAACTCCAACCCGATCGCGTTCTACGGTTACAACAGCTCGACCGGAGCGAGCCAGACGCTCGACTTTGGGATGCCGAACTACAACGCCACAACGTGTGTCATACAATCCGCGACCACGAACACGTCGGGATTCGTTCTCTCCGACATTCAGGTACCCCTCTCCATCCCTGCCAACGGCACGGGCTCTATGAACATCACGATAACATCGCCCTCATCGGACTATTCGGGAAACATGAACCTGGTGCTCTCCTAAGGCGCCACGGGAGCGGTACGGGCGTTCCGGGCGGAGGCGCTCAGGGAGGCGCCGGCGGTGTTCCGCCGGTGGGCGGACCCATCGGCCCGGTGGAGGCAGATCCCGCGCCGTAAGGGACCGGAGGGGGAGGATTTCGAGGCTTGCGAGCGATCAGAACACCGAGTACGACCGCAACCACCGCGAGGATCACGATGATTCCGATCAGCGCCAATCCGAGGGCCGAGGTCAAACCGAGCCCGGAAGACCCCGACGACGAATTGCCCGCGGAGGCGACGACGAGGCTCAGAGTGGCCGTGGCGGAGTTGCCGAACGTGTCGGTGATTGTCAGGTGCACGACGTAGGTCTGCGCGCTGGAGTAGACGTGAGAGACCGTCTGGCCCGAGGCGGTCGTGCCGTCCCCCAGCGTCCATGCGAACGAGTACGGGGCCGTTCCTCCGGTCACGACCGCGGTCAATCCGGCATAACTTCCAGCAACGGGGCTGGAAGGCACCGCGGTGATGGCTGCGGTCGGAAGCGCCGTGACCAGGATCGCCGTGGAGCCCGCCCCGACCTGACCCCCGAAGTCCGTCGCGGTCGCTACCGCGGTGTAGAGACCCGGACTCGAGTAGGCATGAGTTGGGTTGGGAGAGCCACTCGTCGCTCCATCTCCGAAGATCCACGAAAGCCGGTTGGGGGAGAGACCCAAGGACACTGCCGAACTGAAATTCGCGGGGGTCCCGACGTCGACCTGGTCGGGCGTGGCCAACGTGTTGACTGAGGGGGGCGCCGACAAGGACCAAGTCCCGGAAAACGTGATGTCTGGTTGCACCAGCTCGCCCCCGAAGACGATGATCGATTGGTCAAACGGGTCCACGGCATTCCCAGAAAACGCCGCCGGTGGAGGTCCGGCCAGCGCCTGAGCAGTGACGTTTTTCCAGGCGCCGTTCAGAAACTGCCAGGTGACGGTGGGTACCAGGACTTGATTGCCCGCGGAGTCGACGATCGCCCCGCACGTGAGGAGAATCCCCTCCGAGGGAGAGACATAGTTCAAGATGCCAGCGAGGATCGGCGGGGGGTGCTGCGCGAGCGAGGCGGTAAGGTTACGCCAAGTTCCTCCCGAGTAGAGGTACGTTCCGGCGTAGAATGGGGCGGTAATCCCCGTAGAGTATGAGATCAGGGCTTCCATGAGCACCCCGTGGTCCGAGGGGTCGTTAGCGAGCGAGGGAAGGATCAGATTGGCGAAGATGGAAGAGTGGGAGGTGACGTTGGTCCAGGCCGTGTTCTTGAACACCCACGTCCCCGGTGGAGTTCCTGAGGCGTTGATTCCTCCGTAAAGGACCAGTTCGCTATCGTTGGTGTCCCAGACGAGGCTCGGAAGCTCCCTCGGCGATGGGGCGGGACCCACGGTCGTGGTGAGGTTCGTCCAGATGTCCGCGCGGTAGCTCCAAGTGGAGTTGCTGTACGCGCCGTCGGAGTACTCCCCCCCGAACAGGATCACACTGCCTCCGAGCGGGTAGTAGGCCAGGGCTGCCCCGACCAGAGCGGGCGGCGAGCCGACGAGTTCTCCCGTGATATTGGTCCAGGTGCCGTTGAGATAGGTCCAAGTGTCGTCGAGTGCCGTGGCAGTGGTAGCCGTGCGCGTTTCGCCACCGAACAGGAGGACGTAGCCGTCGGCCGCATCCCAGGTCATCGAGGTATAACGGGAGCTGGGAGCAGTCGCAGTGAGGCCGGAGAGGTTGGTCCAACTGTAGGTGGGCGAGGCGGCCAGTGGTGTGACATCGGCCGTAAGACCGTGGACCCCGTGCGCGGGCCCGTCGCCGCCTTTCAGGGAGGCCTGAGATGACAACAGCTGACTCTGGCCCTCGGAGGCAGCGGAGCCCACCATCCGGGGCGCGGTCTCAGTCGTCGCCGGGGCGGCTAGCAAGGCTGCGATCGACGAAGCGGCCAGGAGGATGGCGACAAGAGCGACCGCGGCTGGTAGGCGCAACCGGTTCGGACGAATCCAAGGAATCGGCATGGCCGTAGACCGGAGCCGCCCAGGTATTTATTGACCTATGGATAGGGCGGATTTCCTAGATGTCGGTTTACGGAGGGTAGGTGCAATCTACATTGCACCTCCCCGGCCAATCAGACCCTGCGCCCGAGGGTCCGGTGCTAAGATCTCGGCCTTCGGGGTCCGCTCATCCCTGCTGGAATGTTCGAAACGCTCCGGGCAGGGCATCGGTGACAGCGACTCGGGCAACCCGTCCATTCCCGAAGTTCACAATCACGGTCGCCTTAGGAGCGTAATCGAGGAGAAGCTGCCGGCAATTTCCACAGGGGGAAAGCACCGGGTACTTCCGGCCTCGAACGGTGACCGCGACCATGGATTCGATGCTGCGATCCCCGGCGGTCATGGCCGCGCCGATCGCAACTGGTTCGGCGCAGGGGCCGTGAATGCCCTCCACATTTAGCCCGAGGAAGATCGCGCCCGAACGAGTGCGAACAGCTGCGGCTACTCCGTGATAGTGCGGCACAAATCCGCGGCGTAAGGCACCCTGAGCCGCGCGGATCAGTGCACGATCCTCCGCCCGCAACCGCTCACCGACGCGCGCCATTGCGCTCACGTCAATCCTCGGGGGCTAAACGCTTCGCGGGGGCCCCCGGGACTTGTCCCGTTGAAAGTTGCAACTGCCATTCCAGCCACTATGTCGCATCCCTGGAATGTTGTGGGCGCGTCCGATAACAGCCGCGCCGGTGGCGCGCGGGGGATCGGCTCAGTGCTGAAGCGCCGTGGGGCAGCTGGGGCAGCAGGCGAGCTGGACCGAGCAACAAGCGCAACAACCGCAGCACTTCGAGCACGAGCAGCATGCACAGCTTATTTCGGGGGACATCACCCACTCAAAGACAAGCGTAACCATCAAGCTTGCGAATCGGCGAGTAGTCCTTCGGCCACGGTCGCCGACCTTGGGCTATCTATAAGACGCGTGGTGCGTCAGCCCCTTCACCATGAAAGTGGCGTACGTCTTCACAACGTCGGGGCACACCGTTGACTACAAGCTCGGACAGATGATCCTCCCACAACTCGAGGCCGGCACCCACGGAGTGCAAGTCGTGGGGATGTTCTTCTTCGACGATAATGCGTACGCGTTGCGCAAGGGCGATCCGCTCGGTGAGCGCTTGGCCAAAGTCGCGAAGCAACACAACATCTGGCTTGGGGTCTGTGACATGTGCGCCCTAGACCGGGGTCTTGCGGAAGGCGAGCCCGTGTGGTGCAACCCGGACCGGGGGAGCGCGCGTCCCAAGGCCGCGCCGGAGAAAATTCATCTCAAGAACGCGATCGAGGGCCTCCACGTCGGCTGCTTCCCCGACCTGTACGCGGCGCTGGCGACGAACCCCCCGGATGTGGTAGTCAGTCTCTAGGGGCCTCCCAAGCTGGGTAACTCGGCCGACCGCCGACAGCGGGCCTACCTTAGGCTCTGCGGGCGTAACAGGACAATCCACGCGCGGAACGTGGACTCGCGCTCAACTCCAGGCACTTTCGCCCGATGGAGGGGCCGCGATAAGCGCGGGACACGGAAGATGTCTATTCCACGCGCGATAGCACCGTCAGCGCCCGGAGCGTGATCATCTTGCTCGGTTTTCCTTCCGCCTCGAACGTCAGAGGCACCGGACAGTTTCCCGGGTGCTTCGCGAACCAGTCGACGAACTCCTGATAGGGATCTGGTTGGAAAGCGTCGAGGTCCCACTTTCCATCGGGCCGCTGCTTCTTGCGCAAGAGGTCGACCGCGTATCCCAGTCGAGGGTCGTTGCCGTAGCCAAGCGCCGTCAGGCAATCCAGGCCGACCAACAGGTCGTAGTAGTAGTGCACGGGCCAGTGGAAGCGGTACCATGGCTCGTACCGGTCGCCCTGGTTGTGGAGCTCACGCTCGAGGTAGTACTCCGCGGTCCGCTCCACGACTGCCTTCATCGCCGGACTCCATTTGGAACGAGGGTACGCGGCGAAGGCGCCTAATCCCACCCACGCGTCGAGCGAACGGCTCGTGGCCGGCCCGTTCTTGACGTAACGGCAGGACCAACCCCCCTTCGGGTGGGCGGTCCGGACCAGCCATTCGAGGGTTTTGCGGACCCGAGGGTCGTCCTCGTAGCCCAGGCGAAGGAGGCCGCGCGCCATGTTCGCCGTGTAGCAGTGGTGCCCTTTCCCCTTCCCGAACCCTCCAACGCCCCCTCCCTCGAGCGGCGACTTGGCCATCCAATACTCCGCCGACGCTGCGACCTCCGGGATGGCCCTCGTCGCCCCCAGATCGGCCAACGCGAGCATGGTCCAGTGGGTCGCCGTGAACCTGGGCTCCATCCAACCTCGGTCCCGCTCCCACCATCCGGCGGCGTTCCGGCGGGCGAGCGTGTCGGCCACCCATCCGGTGGTGGGGATGCGCGCCTTGGCCTCGCGGACCTCCGCGTCGTTTTCCCTCCTCCTGCGGAGTTGGGTCAACGCGAGGTAGCGGACCGACGGCTGCTCAGGTTCGAGCAACCAATCCAGTACTCTGTCGGCGGGCACGGGTGCGAGGACGAGCGTGCGCGTACATCACCCTGACCAGGCGACACCTGGAATGGCACAGCCAAGAGTGGCCGTCAATCCATCAGGTGTTTCTCGCGGGTATGGACGTCATCCCAGTCCATCATGCGCGAGATCACACCGTTCGTAACGCCGCCGTCCAAGGTGATGCAGGAACCGGTAAGGAAGGGGTGTGAGGAAGAGAGCAGGTACCCGACGAACTCGGCGACGTCCTCTGGATGGCCCATCCGCCTCCCGGGAGTGATTCGGCCCACCTTGGTCGCGTCGTGAGGCTGGGAATCGATGAAACCCGGCAGAACGGCATTGACCTGAACGTAGGGGGCCAACCATACTGCCGAGTGCCGGGTCAGCCCGAGAAGACCCGCCTTGGCGGCTGAATATGCAGGCCCGCAGTCCCCGGTCAGGGCGCAGATCGAGGAAATGTTCACGATCCTGCCGCTTCGCTGCCGCAACATCTGGGGCGCGACGTTGCGCGTGCAGAGGAAGGCCGCTGTCAAGTTGGAAGCGATCACTCGGTCCCAGTCGCTAAGGTTCTCGACATCGATCGGGTCGTCGCGATCGGCGCCGCCCGCGCCACCTGCGTTGTTGACGAGGAAATCCACGCGGCCCAGCTCATTGGTGACCTTCTGAACGATCCCCTTAACCACCGACTCGCTCGCAACATCGCCCGGGAGGAGAAGGGCACGATGCCCTCGACCCTCGATCTCGGCCACCACCTCTTTCGCGCCCTCCTCACTGTGCCAGTAATTGACTCCAACATCCGCGCCCAGATCGGCAAGATGCAGCGCAATCGCCCGGCCTATGCCCCTACCAGCTCCCGTTACCCATCCGGACTTTCCCGTGAGCGGTTTGGGGGGGGTCTCCCGTTCCGCCACGATTCCTACCGGGTTGGCGTCCAGGTGGACGCGGCGTTTGTATTTCGCCCTTCCCCGAGGTCGCCCGGACGCCAGAAGATATGCGCCACGAGGGTAGGTGCAAGCTACCTTCATTTGTTATCGCTTAGCCCCACCACTCAGCCCTGAATCTCTCTCGACCGGCATTGGGGTCCATTGCCCGGGCCATCAGTGTTTTCGCCAGTTCGAGCAGGGGCTCGGGCTCCACTCGTTTTCG
>JBAUZT010000029.1:0-2385 GCA_049585415.1 Thermoplasmata archaeon
TCGGACCGAGGCACAGATGGACCCGTCGTGAGGGCGGCCACACTTCCGATCGCGCTCGAGGCGCAAAGGGGTTGACGGCCGCCCGGGCCCGAATTCACGCGGGCCGCATGGCGTAGCAAAGTGATGAACCCGCTTTCAGGTCCACTCCCGTCCCTGGGGAGAATCCTCAGGAGCTCGTGATCCTGCGGGGCATCACACCGGAACGGTGTATCGGACCGTGGGAGCGTCGATGTACTCCAGCACCTTGGGCGATCCCTTCTCGATTCCCGTTCGGTACGCCCTCCGCAGCACTTCCTCCGTGGTGGGCGGGTCGAGCGGAGGAACCGGCTCGATTGAGGTCGTCACCGGGGTCGCGTGGCGGTCGAAGCAAGCGAGGAACGCGTGGAACCCGGGGAAGGCGCACTCGAACAGCTGCAGCTGGAGCACCACGTCCGGCGGCGTGGCGACGGCGTGGTAGCTCTTCATCTCAAAGAAGCGGTCACGACCGTCCCAGAAATCCGGCTGAGCGTAGACCCCGACCGCCTCATTGATCAGGATCATCCGACTCCGCGGCCGGGACATCCCCATGATCTCGCTGCGCCGGAACGCCTGGAGCACACCGATGACTTCCGCGAGCTCTCGCGTCCGCGCGGCGGGGTCGAGCTGCACGTCGGCGTCCACGAGCTCCCGGTCCAGAACGGACTCCGCCATCCGTTGCATCGCGGAGAACGTCGGGCGACGGGATTCGTGGACCTCGTGACTGAAGTGGGAGAGCGTCTCGTCGATCGCCTTCCCGACGGCCATCCCGATCTCGTCTCGTTCGGTCACCTCGCGCGGGTACGCTGCGCGCACCACCTCGTGAGCGGCGACCGTCCGAACGGTCGTCATGGGGCCCGGCCGGACGTAGGATGGTCACCCAACGGAATCGTCGCCGGGGGTTCGGCGGGTTAACGCGGGGATTACCCGCGCTCCTCAGAGTCCCGATTCAAACGTACTGCTGGTCCGTGTAGCAGTAGTAGCGTTGATACTGGGCGACGTAGGTCGTGGGCTTCCCGCACTTCGGGCAGATCGGGGGCGCGGCGGGGGTCGCGGCCATGGTCGGGGCGGCTGCAGCCACCGGGGCCGCTGCCATCGGCGCCGCGGCGGCCGGAGCCTGGTAGTACCCGGCGGTTCCCATCCCATACTGCGGTGGGCCCCCCGCCGCCGGTGCGCCTCCCGTCCACGCCATGTTCGCCGTGGCGGCCTTCTGGGCCGCGTTCGCCTTACGGACGTAGAGGAGGAGGGCAATCAGGAAGATGACTCCGCCGACGATGGCGCAGTACCAGCCGTAACCCGCGGTCTGCGGGCTCGCGAACATGCCCGAGAATCCCTGAGAGTTGCTGTATGTCGAAGCGAGGAAGACGAACGGAGCAGCCAAGGCGAGCGGGAACGTGAGAAGGGAGAAGAGCATCAGGAGCTTCGCCTGCAGTCCCTTCATCGTGACACCGAACACGCCGAGGAGGCAGAACACGACGGCCAGGATCGCGAGGATCATGGCGATAATGATCAGCGCTTCCGCGGCGACGAATCCGGCGGGAAGGTTCGTGGCGCTAACGCAGCTGCTAAAACCGCTGCCCTGGCCGCACTCCGTGCCCGTCACGTAGTATTGGGCGTTGATCGTCACACCATCCTCGGTGACCGAGGTCGTGACCCACGCACCGACGACTGCAACGATCACCAGGATCATCCCGATGAGGGTGAAGACGAACGCCATCCAGTATTCCTTGACCTTCGGGCCCATCATCGGCGAGCGGGCCGCCGGTGGGGGCTGGGCGTAGTAGTTCGGCTGGGCGCTCCACTGGCCGGGAGGAGCCGCCCCGTACCCCGGGGCAGGCTGGGTCATCGGCGCTTGCGGGTACGGCGACGGTGGTGTTGAACCGGTCGACATAAGCTCCAGCGGGGGCCATTGAGGGGTCCGGTATTAGAACCTTCCGAGGTTGTTATCCTCGAGCGAGCACCAAGAATCCGTCGGTAGGAAGTTCGGCGGCTCCAACGCTCGCGGAGGACAAACTCGAGAAGCGGGCGAACGTTCCACCGCGCCGGCGTCAGTCGAAGTTCGTGGGAACGTCCAAAAAGGCGTGGCGCGGGTGGGGGGCTCGGGTCGATCCGAAGTAATCGGCGATCGCGACGTCGGTCCGCCGTTCGAGCTCTCCGATCGATTTCGCCTGAGAGTGCCATCCGAGAAGTTCGGGCACGGAACTGATGAGGTTCCCGTCCTCGTCCACTTCGATGACCAGGTGGAATGGGCGAGCGGGCACGTTCCGACCGTACTACCTCATCGCGAGTTGGAGCTTGAACCCGCAGTAACCTGTTGGATACGGTCGCGCGCGCGACCTCGGTCGTCCTCCCGCGGGAGGCGCCCTTAGG
>JBAUZT010000030.1:0-52312 GCA_049585415.1 Thermoplasmata archaeon
GCTCGGCGCCTGCGCGCGCGCCGCCGCGCTCGAGCGGTCGGACGCCTTCTTCAGCGCGTGGGCCCGGGTCCACTTGAACCGGTGGCCGACGCGGCCGAGGTGGAGCTGCTGCTTACGGCAGGAGCCCGAGCAGAAGTGGAAGACCGTACCGTCCCGCTTCACGAACATCATGCCGGTCCCCGGCTCGATCTCCGAGGCGCAGAACGAGCACTGTCGCTTGACCACCATGAGAAGCTCCTACCGTACCGACAATTTGCGCGCCTCGCGCGCCGTCTCGCGTAGGATCAGGACGTCGCCGAGCCGGATCGGCCCCGCGACGTTGCGCGTGATGATCTTCCCGCGGTCCCGTCCCGCGAGCACCCGGACCTTCACCTGGGTCGCCTCGCCGGCCATACCGGTACGGCCGACGAGCTCGACGACCTCGGCCGGGGATCCCTTCTCTTCCGCCATGGGGGCCGCCCTTCCGCCGGGGTCCCTACTTCTTCAGGGTCGGGAACGTCGCCGCGAGTTCCTCGAGGAGGCTTTTCGCCTCGCCGGCCTCGACGATCGCGACGCTCGCCGCGGACTTCGAGAGACCGGCCGACTGGCCCAGTCGTTGCTTCTTCGGGACGTAGAGGTACGGGATCCGCTTCTCCTCGCAGAGCATCGGGACGTGGACGAGGATCTCGACCGGGTCGACGTCCTCGGCCATCACGACGAGCTTCGCTTCCGCGCGCTCGCTCGACTTCGTCACTTCGTTCGTGCCGACCCGGACCTTGCCGGTCTCGCTCGCCACCTGGACGAGCTGGAGGGCCTTGTCGGCGATGTCGCTCGGCGTCTCAAATCGCACGTAGATCGGTCGCGCCATGGTTCCTCGCGTCAGCGGAACCCCCGGACTCGGGGGGCCCTCGGCTCACGGGTAGGGCCTCGGTACGGGGCGCGCTATTTAACGCTGCTCGGGCGACGCCCCCCGGGTCCGGCGAGGGACGGCTCACGCGGGAGCCTTGCGCGGTGGGGTACGCTCCTGGAGGAACGCGAGGGTTCGGCGCCACGCGTCGTTCGCCGCCTCCGCGTTGTACCGCTCCCCTCCCGGTCGGTGGAAGCCGTGCGCGACCCCGGGGTAGAGCTCGACGGTGACCCGTTTCTGGAGGCGCATCGCCGCGGGAAGGAGCTCCGCGAGCACCCACGGAGTGACCGGTTCATCCTCGGAGGCCAGCAGGCAGAGGACGGGGCCCTGGAGACTTTCCACGTCGTCGGCGTGCGGGATCCGGCCGTAGTAGTCGACCGCGAAATCGAACCGACGCTTGCACGCTCCGAGGAGCGCGTACCCGCCGCCCACGCTGAACCCGAGCGTGCCGACCCGGGCGTGGGGGACGAGCCGCCGCGAGACCGCATCGCGACCCGCCTCGAGATGGTCGAGCACGTCCTGGTCGATCAATTTCGCTCGCAGCGCGAGCCCCTCGTCGAGGTCCTTCGCGTGTTTCCCGCCGTACAGGTCGACGACCGCGGAGGGAAAGCCGGCGGTCGCGAGGTCGCGGCCGACCGAGCGAACGTAGTCGTCGCAGCCGCGCACCCCGTGGATCACGACGACCCCGACCGATCCCTTCGTGCCGTAGACGTCGATGCGATCGTCCGGGGGACGCACCATGCCGGGCGCTCCAGTCAGCCCCCTAGGGCCGCGACCTCAAATCGTCTCCCCGGGGGCCGCCGTTCGGAACGTGTCGGGAGCGACCTCGGGGTGCGCAGCAAAGTACGCGCGCGCGGGGGCGAGGAGGCGGTTGAGGGCGGCGGCGACCGCGCCCTTCACGTCCTTCGGGTGGAGCTTCCCTTCGGTCCAGGCGGTCACGAAGGTCCCTTCGCTCTCGAACGAGACCGAACCGCCGTGCTGCGGGGCACGCTCGACGGTGAACGCCCCCTCCCACGGGAAGACGATGTACCGGACGGCCTCGACGACCGGGTTGCCGTCGACCTCCTTCGCGGGGCAGAACGCCGCATCGATGCGGGAGGTCACCTCCTCGATCGTCGACGGGATCGCGATCCCGCTCGCGGCATCCGACTTCGACATCTTGCGCTCGGTCGTCCCCTCGGTCGGGTCCATCCGGCCCCCTCCCTTGAGCGAGGAGAGGAGCGGGGTGTGGATCGCGGCGGGCACGGGCCAGTCGTAGTGGTGGGCGACCTCGCGGGCCAGCACGTGGGCCCGCCGTTGGTCCATCCCTCCGTAGGCGAGGTCGACCGGGAGCTCGAAGATGTCCGCGGCCTGCATCGACGGGTAGAACAGCTTCGCCGTGTCGAGGTTCGCCTCCTCCTCGCCCCGTCCGAGGATCGACATCGCGCGGCGCGTGCGCGCGACCGTGGTCGCCCGTCCGACGCGGACGACGCGCGCCCAGTAGTCGGCGTTCCCGGCGAGCTCGTGCGCCCAGCGGAAGCGGACGCGCGAGGGGCCGGCGCCGAGCGCGGTGAACGCCGCCTGCATGTACTTCCCCGCGGCCGTGATCCGCTCGAGGTCGCCGCCGAGCTTGTCGTTGATCCACGCGTGCCAGTCCGCGAGGAAGACCGTGACGTCACAGCCGGCCTCGGCGAGGTCGATGATCTTCCGTGCGGTGATCAGGTGCGCGACCGTCAGAGCGCCCGACGGCTCGAAGCCGATGTACGCTCGCGGTGTATCGGCGCGTTCGCAGAGCGACCGCACCTCCTCGGGCGTCAACACCTCGGAGGTGTGGCGGACGATCCGCTCGACCCGCCCCTCGACGTCCATGGTTCCCCGGGGAGGCGGCGCGCTATTTAGGAGGTGGTTTCGACGGCGTTCCTTCGCCGGGCGGGCGCGTGAGCTTGTACCAAGAGATTAAAGACCCCTCGGCGCGCTAGTACGTTCCCCCGTCAGTCATGAACGACAGCTCCGCCGAAGGCATCGTCGCGCCGAGCGGCGGTTCGAGGTCTCCCGAGTCCGCGGAGCTCGCCAGGGCGCTCGGGGTCGGGACGGACACCGCCGAGACCCTCATCCAGGCCGGGTATACGTCGGTCCAGGCGGTCCGCGAACTCTCGCAGACGGCCCTCGAGCTCCTCGGGGTGGCCACGAGCGACGTCGAGCGGATCCGCCGTCCCGCTCCCGCGACGACGAGTGTCGACCGGACCGTCGAGAACGACCAGATCGTCCAGAAGTGGGTGGGGACCGTCCGCCGCGTCGAGCGGCCCCGTCGGCCCCGCGTCGCGATCCCGACCAAAGATTCCACGGATACGCTCCGCAAGTGGGTCGAGGGCGACGACAGCGCGATGGAGGAGTGGATCCACTCCTCCGAGCCCGTCCGCGCCGAGACCGCCCCCTCGATCGAGACGCTCCAACTCGAGGAGGCGCGGCGGGCCCGTCCGGCCGAGCCGGCGTCCGCACCGACGTCCGAGCGCGAGGAGACGGTCGTCCGCTGGCTGATGGGCCTCCTCGACCGGGTGAAGAGCGACCAGTTCGACCCCGCGACGATGATCCAGGAGGCGCAGGACCTCCACCGACAGCTCTACGACGAGCGCACGAAGCGCAAGCAGCTCGAGGACGAGATCGAGCACGTGAAGCGCGGCTCGATCGCCGTCATCAAGTACGTTCGCTCGCACGAGGCGAAGGAGAAGGAGCTCGCCCTCCGCTCGAAGGACGACGAGATCGCGGAGCTGAGGCTTCGCCTCCTCGCGCTCGAGGGCGCGGAGGCCCGTTCCGCGCCCTCCGCGGCCCCGGTCGACGGCTCCGCTCCGGTCGTCGCACCGCAGTACATGGCGAACGCGATCGAGAAGGCGACGCGAGAGCTCGACGCGCGCCTCCGCGAGGAGTTCGCGGAGCGGGAACACGCCTACATCGAGCGAGAGACGGAGCTTCGGCGCCGCACCGTCCAGCTCGAGAGCGAGGTGCGGAACCTCCGGAGCGACTCGGAGCGCTCGCGCGAACGCGACGAACTGCTCGCCGCCGGGGGCTCGATCCCGGCCGAAGTGGACGAGCGGCTCCAGCTCGCCGACCAGCGGGAGAAGGACCTCGTGACCCGCGAGAACGAGCTCCGGCAGCGGTTCGAAGAGATCCGGATCAACGCCGAGGAGGTCGAGCGCCGGAAATCGCCCCTCGAGTTCAAAGAGCGCGAGCTCGCGAGCTACGACCAGCAGCTGCAGACGCGCAAGCAGGCGCTCGACATCGAGGCGCGGCGGCTCGAGGAGCTTCGGCGCGAGGTCGGCGGGTCCGGCGCGGCGAGCGCCTCCGAGGAGAGCCGACGGATGGAGGACCTCAAGCACATGCTGAACCAGAAGGAAGAGGAGCTGAGGGCCCGCGAAGGCGCGCTCCGCGAACGGATGATCACCCTCGAGGCGATGGCCGGCAAGGCCGCGGAAGCGGACGCCGGCCAGATGCACGAGGACGCCGTCCGCGACGTCGCCGAAGTGAAGGTCAAGACCGGCGTGCGGCGGCTCGACGACCTGCTCTTCGGGGGGTTCCCCGCGGGGGCCCAGGTCCTCGTCAACGGGCCTGCCCACACCGGCAAGGACGTGCTCGCCCGCCTCTTCTCGGTGGAGGGTCTCAAGCTCGGCATCCCGTCGATCTGGGTCGTGACCGACAAGACCTGGAACCAGGTCCGCGACGACCTCATCGCCCTCTATCCGAAGTACGAGGAGGCGGAGAAGAACGGGATGCTCCGGTACGTCGACCTCTACTCGCGCAGCGTCGGCTCCTCGCAGACGAATCCCGGGGTCCGGCTCCTCTCGGCGACCGACAAGGGGGTGCTCGACCAGCTCGCCCAGACGGTCAACGGCTTCTCCGAGGAGCTCAAGGAGAAGTTTCCGACGTACCGGGTGATCTTCGAGTCGGTGTCGACCGTGACGGCGTACCTCGACTCGACCTCGACGTTCCGGTTCCTGCAGCCGTTCATCGGCCGCCGGAAGATCGACCTCGCCGTCGGCTACTACATCCTCGACCGCGGGATGCACTCGGACGCCGACTTGGAAACCCTCGAGCACATGGTCGACGGCTCGGTGAACCTGAAGATCGAACAGCTGAAGACGTTCCTCGCGGTGAAGGGGATCGGCGAGGCCCAATCGCGCGCCTGGATCGGCTACACGTTCACCAAGCGCTCGCTCAACCTGGGCTCGTTCAGCTTGGACCACATCCGCTAGGCGCCGCGCCTGGCTCGAACGCAACCCGCAAAAACCCCGGTCGCGTCCCGCCCATCCGGGACAGGTGTCCCCGCATGGAGCCTGGCGAACGGACGGAGCAGATCGTCTTCTTGGTCGCGGGGGCGTCCGTGCTCGTGCTCATCGTGCTGTTCGTGTTGTTTTCGACCACCGGCACGTAGCGCGGCGGGGGGACGAACCCATAAGTACGCCCGCCGTGGTCCGTACGCCGCTAGGCTAGACCGGGGGGTTGGGCGTCCCCTTACACACCGAAACCGTCCTTAGCGGGGGTGACAGGCAGGAGCGACGTTCGGACGGGCAGCGTGTCTCGCGTGATCTCGTCGACGCTCCGTTCCGCTGGGCCGCGGGCATCGCGACGGGCGCTCGGAGGAGCGCACTAGCGGTTATCCATCACGGGCACCGGGTCAGGTCCTGACGGGAGCAGCCTTACCGTGACCCGTCGACGCTGGCGGGGCTACGGGGCTGAGGGGTCCGCGGGGTCTCCACGTCGTCCGTTCGAACGGCAATCCTGTCGGCCTAGCACGGGCCCGTGACCTCTGCCCGTATCGGTACGGGGTGCGCATCGCCGGCGGAGCGGCGGCGCATTTAAGTAGACGGCCCGAGCGTTTCTGCGTACCACCAGGAAATGCACAGCTACGTCGACCTGTTTTTCTCGTCGGAATCCGTCTCTCCGCTCGAGGTCTCGGACCGGATCAAGTCGCTCGCGGGCATGGAGTTCATCATCGGCCCGCACGACATCGCCTTCGAATGGCACACCGTCGAGGAGTTCCGCTCGAAGCTCGAGAAGGTCCACGTCGCGCTGAAGGGCACGGGCGTGTTCTACCGGATCGAGACGGTCACGGACGAGCCCGGCTTCGTCGAGCCCGTCGTCTGGCCGCCCCCCGCGATCCAGACCCACACCGTCCATCCGGGATACTAGGCCCCCACCCCCCCGCTTCCTGTGGAGCGGTACCCCTACCAGCCTTCGGTCGCCGGGTCGACGGCGTCCCGCTCCATCACCGCGCGGCGGTCGTCCGGGATCGGTTTCTTTTCGTTTCGAGCGTAGTCGTAGCAGACGACCACGGTGCGAGCGCGCGCCGCGATCGTTCCCGTCCCGGCGATCGTGAACCGATAGAGCAGCGTGAAGCTCGTCGTCCCCAGGGGTCGGGCCGGCGCGACCTCGCCGGTCAATTTGGCCCCGTAACCGACCGGGGCGAGGTAGCGGCAGGCCGCCTCCGCGATGATGATGTCGAGCGCGGTCGGGTCGAGTCGACCGACGAGCGGGAGATAGTAGTCGCATCGTAACGTCTCCATGTAGGGAAAGTACGCCGCGTGGTTGAGGTGGTTCAGTACGTCCAGGTCGTGGTACGGGACGTAGAAGCGACGGTGGACCCGCCAGGGGGAAGAGGTCGAAGCGGAAGGTACCGGCATGGTTCGCGTAGCCACCGTCCGGGCGCAGGCACGCTCCCGGGTCTATCGCGTCTTCGCATGGGGAGGGGGGTCAGGCGCCTCGCCTCCATGTTCCCTATATGCCGTCGAAGGGGTGGGGGCCGTCGTGCCGAGCGCTTCGCCGGGGAGCGGGGCCCCCGAGGTCGCCCGTTCCAGTGGAAAAGGGGGGGTGGGGGGCGCTTCGGCCGCCCCGCCCGCGCCCGGGGAGATGGCCGCCACCGCCGCCCGGGTCATCCGGCTCGTCAAGACCCATTCGGCCCGCTTCGAGCACGCGATCCCGCTGATCGCGAGCGAGAATCTCCTCTCGCCGTACGCGAAGGAGCTCCTGATCAGCGACTTCAACTCTCGCTACGCGGAAGGGCTCCCCGGGGAGCGGTACTACGAAGGGAACGAGCAGGTCGACGAGGTGGAGAACCTCTGCCTCGACCTCGCGCGCCGGCTCTTCCGATGCTCGTTCGCGGACGTCCGGCCGATCTCGGGGACGGTCGCGAACCTCGCGGTCTTGAAGGCGCTCGCGGAGCCGGGCGACCTCGTCGCGACGAACCGCCTCGCGGATGGGGCGCACATCTCGAGCGCCGCGTTCGGCGCGTTCGGACTCCGCGGGGTGAAGCCGGTCTACTACGCCTGGGACGCGGAGCGGATGACGATCGACGTGCCGCGGACGCGGGAGATCCTGCGCGCCGTACGGCCGAAGCTCTGCCTGTTCGGGCTCTCCTTGTTCCTCTTTCCGCTGCCGGTCGACGAGCTGCGAGGCACCCTCGAGGAGATCGGCGCCCGCGCGTGGTACGACGCGGCCCACGTGCTCGGGTTGATCGCCGGAGGGGAGTTCCAGGACCCGCTCCACGAGGGATGCACGGTGATGAGCGCGTCGACGCACAAGACGCTCCCCGGGCCCCAGCACGGGATCCTCCTCGGCGAGACCACCGACCCCGAGGTCGTCAAGAAGCTCCAGTCCGGTGCCTTCCCCGGAGTGACGAGCAACCACCATCTCAATGCGATGGCCGCGCTCACGGTGAGCCTCGCCGAGCACCTCGAGTTCGGCCGGGACTACGCCCACCAGGTCGTCGCCAACGCGCGCGCCCTCGGCCAGGCGCTCCACGACAAGGGGTTCGACGTCCTCGCGCCCGACCTCGGATTCACCCGCTCCCACACGATCGCCGTCCGCGTCGAGCGGGAGGGGGGCGGCGAGCCCGTCGCGAAGCGGCTCGCGGACGTGGGGATCATCTCCAACAAGAACCTCCTCCCGGGCGACAAGAGCCCGAAGCACCCGGGCGGGGTCCGCCTCGGGACCCCCGAAGTGACCCGGGTCGGGATGCGGGAGAAGGAAATGGAAGGGATCGCCGAGCTGTTCGACGACCTCCTCCACAAGAACGTCGCCCCGGAGGAGGTCGCCCGGAGGGTCGCGGAACTCAAGTCGGGGTTCACGACGCTGCGGTACTGCTTCGGCGCCGGCGAAGCCGCCTACCGCTACTACGACCTCGTCGGTCGCGAGCCGTCCTAGAGATCGTCGCCGTCCCACTCGACCCGCTCGGCCTCCCGGCGCGCCTCTCCGCGGTCGAACTCGTGGACGTCGATCGTCACGCGGACGCCGGGCGCCGCCCCGCGGGAGAGGAAGAACCGGGCGACCCCGTCGTCCTCGAACCGGGCGTCCAGCGTGCCGTCCGTGAGCAGCGAGGCGACCCAGTCGGCGAGGTCCGGGGGCGCGGGCGGCGGTTCCCAGACGCTGGCGAGCCCGGCGAGGTCGACCGGGCCGTGGCGCCGCACGGTCTCGACCACGGACGCGCGTCCTTCCGCGAGCCGCTGGAGCCACGCCGCATCCTCCACGGAAGCGACGAGCACGGCCGACCGTCGTCGACGCGGCCGAAGCACGAGCCCCGCCCCGACGACGGCCGCCGCTCCGATCACTATCGGGACCAGGAGGTCGGGAACGAACGCACTCCACGGGCCGGCGGGCCCGGCCACGCGGACGGGCGGCAACAGCTCGGTACCGGCGAGGTCGGTGACGACGACCGTTCCCGCGACGCCGCCGGGCGCACTCCAGTTCACCCAGACCTCGGTCGCGCCGTCCGGCTCCGCGAGGACCGGCGCGATCGTCTCCTCGGAACTTCCTCCGAACGCAGCGGTCGTCACGACGGACGCGCCGTACGCCGGATTCCCGAACCGGTCGGTGACCTGCCAGAGCGTATCGTTCGCCGGGCCGCCCGCGAGCGCGGTCACCGGGTCGAACAGGCGCAGGTGGTCGACGTCGGGCGCGACCTCGAGGTGGACGGGGTCGTCGGCGGTCGGGACCGCGCTCGCGAGGGAGAGCTCGACCGCGACCGGCCCGGCCGTGCGCGAGGTGACGCTCACGTTGAGCGCGCCGTCGATCCACGCGGACGCGGGGACGCTGAACCAGCCCGGTAGCGGGCTCGCCAACGGCCCGACGCCCGAGGCGTTGAGCCATCCGGACGCGGTCGCGGTCGACCCCGGCAGCGCGAGCTCGATCTCCGCGAGCGAGGAGAACGACGGGACCACGATGCCGGCGGCGTCGAGCGCCACCCACTCGATCGCGGTCGACGAGCCCGCGGAGGCGGCCGAGGTCGTCGGTGTCGCCGCAGGGGCGACCAAGGTAGCGGCCCCCGGCCCCACCGTGAGCGTCTCCGCGGCCGTGACGGTGGTGCCGAGACCGTCCACCACGGCGACGGAGATGGTGAGGAAGCCGACGCTCGACGGGACGAGGGTGGCCCCCACCGGACCGTCGGACGTGACCCACCCCGACGCGAGGGGCGCCTCGGAGCCCGTCGTGTTCCACCAGAGACGCGCGGGGAGCGCGCCGCCCGTGACCACTGCCCCGAGAGAGACCGGAACGCCGGCGGTCGCGGAGGCCGGGTCCCCGACGAGCGCGACCTCGAGCGGCGAGACGACGGAAACGGTCGTCGACGCCGACCGGTTCGTCCCCGTCGCGTCGACGATCCACGCTGTGATCGTATAGTGACCCGGGGTGGGGTAGAACGCATTGAAGGTCCACGTCGGGCCGGGCGACCCCTCGCACGTGAGACGACCGTTTCCCTCGAGACACGCCCGTTCGAACGGGGCGGTCCCGGTCTCGGTGCCGGCGGAGACGGTGATCGGGACCGTCACGTTGGCGTAGCCGACGGGGGTCCCCGGCAGGAACGCGACCCACGGCGCCGGGTGGACGGTCACCTCGGGGAACGCCCAGGTCGACGCGGAGACGCCGTTCGTGACCGTGACGACGGGCTGCGCGACTCCGACCGCGTCGAAGTCGAACGTCGCCGCGCAGTCGACCGAGGCCGTCCCTCCGGCCCCGGGCCCTGAGGTGCACGGCACCGCCATGGCGGGATCCCCGAGACCCGGGAACAGCGTCGCGGAGTAGTCGTACCCGGCCGCGGCGACGGCCTCGACCGCGACGCCGATCGATTGGCCGATGTCCACCTCGGTGCGGTTGAGGCTCGCGGTGGAGATCGACGTCGTCGTGGCGACGAGCTCGACGCTGCTCGGCGGGGTCACCAGCGTGCCCCCCGGCACCGCGAGGCTCGCGACCACGCTCAGGTTGCCGATCGCGGCATCCGGTGCGCTCGTGACGTTGACGCTCGCGCCGTCCACAGCTCCGACGAACGTCCAGCCGACGCCGGAGAGCGTCCACGAGAACCCCGGGGTCGTGGGGGTCGGCGTACCGGCCCCGGTCATGGGCATCGCGCGAAAGTCATCCCTCGCGCCGGGACTGAACGTCGCGACCGGTCCGCCCGGGTGGAGGTTCACGTGGGCGAGGTCGGAGTAGACGTCGACCGTGAAGTTCGTTCCGTTCTGGGTCACCGAGGGAACGTAGCCGGGCGGCGGCGTCCGGGCCGGAGTGACGTTCAGCGCCTCGTACGGACCGGAGGTCGACACGCACTCTCCCGCCTTGCCGCCACCGGGGATCGTGCAGGTCACGTTCGCCGCCGCGTCGATCGAGAGGACGAAGGACCCGCCCGACGCGGGGGTGACCGTCCCATTCTCGGCAGAGCAGACCGAGGAGAGCACCACCCCGTCCGTGAGATTCGTCGTGACGACGGCGTCGTAGCTGTACTCGAGCGCGAGCGGCGAGACGGGGGCGACGCCGTTGATCTCGAGCACCCCCGAATAGTTGTGCGGGAGGGGCGCGCCCGGACAGGGGCTCTCGAGCGCGTGGACCGGCGCGCCGGTCGCGGACGAGTTTGAAGGAGTCCCGGCGAATCCGGCCGAGCTGGCGAGGAGGACAACGACCAGCACCACGCCCGCGATCGTCGGAGCGATCGCACGGTTGCTGGGCATGACGGACCCCGGCCTCCGCCCCGTCCCGGCCACCGGGCCGCGGGCCCGACGGGAGCGGCGACCCGTGGTTTAATCGTATCGACCGCCGCGCCCCGCCCCGCGCGAATGGACGGTGCCGCCCGACGTTCTCTTAGCGGGGAGCGGATGGCCGGGACGTGCGCCGGCCCACCGTGACCTGGATCACGCCTCCCCGCCTCTCGTCGTTGCCGGTCGAGAAGGCGCAGCTCGAGTACTCGTCGCGGTCGATCGTGTTCGCGGAGGACGGGACGCGCCTCCTTCGCGCGTGGGGAGACCCCGAGCGCCCGTGGGTCCTCGGGGTCGAGGCCCGGGGGGCCCGCTGGAGAGTGGAGGCGTGGGGGGCGGCGCCCCCGGCGGCTCGGCGCGCCGCGCGTGCGCTCTTCTCCCTCGACCATCCCCTCGAGGAGTTCTACCGACAGGTCCGAAAGGAACCGGTGCTCCGGGGCACCGAGCGCCGATTTCGCGGACTGCGCCTCCCCCGCGACGCGAGCGTCTACGAGGCGCTCCTCCACGCGATCGTCGGACAGCAACTCTCGGTTCGCGCGGCCAACTCGATCCAGCGTCGCCTGTTCGAACAGGTCGGCTCGTCGATCGACGCCGGCGGCGTCTCGGTCCCGTGCGTGCCGACGCCGACCCGCCTCGGGAAGCTCTCCGTCGAGGAGCTCCGCGGGGTCGGAATGAGTCGCGTCAAGGCCCGCTCGCTCCGCTCGCTCGCGGCGTGGGCGAGGAGCGGTCCGCCGACCACGGACGCGCTCGCGTCGATGCCGCTCGACGAGGCAGTCGAATGTCTCGACGCCCTTCCCGGGGTCGGCCGATGGACCGCCGAGAATGCGTTGCTCCGGGGCGCCGGTCGCCCGGACGTCTTCGTCGCAGGCGACCTCGGGATCCGCGTCGCGCTCGACGAGTACGGAGTGTGCGCGCGCGACCGGCCGGAGAGCGAGGTTCGCGCCTGGGCGGACCGGCACTACCCCGGATGGGGCAGCTACGCGACCCTCTACCTCTGGAGAAAACTGACCGCGGACTTCGCGGCCCCCTCGACCGGTTAGCCGGGAGAGGCCCGGGGGCCCGCGAGCGGCGCCCGCTCCAAGGTCCGGTGGACCGCTCCGGAAGGGGTCAGCTCACTTTCCTTCAACAGCACCTCCGTCACCCGGACCGTCCGAGGTGAGGGCGGGGGCTCGGTCCCGTCGAGGAGACGCGCGGCCCGGGACCGGTCGCGCGGCGAACGGACACGGAAGAGGGTGACGTGGGGCACGAACGCTTCGGTCTCCCTCGGGAACCCGAGGCCGTCCAGCGCGTCTGCCGACGCCCGCGCGAGCTCCTCCGCCCGACCGCGCCCTTCGGTAGCGCCGACCCAGACGACGCGCGGGCGGTCCGGAGTCGGGAACGCGCCGACGCCCTCCAGCGTGAGGTCGAACGACGGGATCGGGGCGAGCACCGCGCGCAACGCCTCGCCGATGGGTCCGATCCGGTCCTCGGCGACCTCGCCCAGGAACCGCAGCGTCATGTGGTCGGGCGCGTCGGTACGCGCCCGGCGCGCCGGGTCGAGCGGGGGGCCGACGTCGATCGCGACGAACGCCCGCACGGGCCGGGGAGAGCCGCGAGCCACTTACGGATTCGGCCCGGCCCCGACGGGAAGCGTCCATACCTGGGCGCGGTCGCGTCCGAGACCCTCGCGCGTCAGCACCGCTCGAACGCGTCGCGCTCTCGGTGCGTCCCCGACGACGAAGAGCACGAAGGCGCCCCGACCCGTCGCCTTCGCGCACCCGTGTCGGATTCGCTCCGCCCGGAGCGCCCCCGACACCTCCGCCTCGACGTGTACGTCGCGCCCGGCGAAGAATCGCCACGCCCAACCCTCGCGCGCCCGTTCGACCTCGGCCGCCAGCTCCGCGGGGACGCCCGAGCGCGACCGCGCACGAAGTTGCTGGAAACGCGCGTCGGGCAGCGTCGTGTCGAACCGACCCTGCCGGAGGATCTCGAGCCGGTAGCCCCGGCGAGCAAAGATGCGGAACGTACGGAGCAGTAGCCGACGGTGCTCGGCCGTCTCCTTCGTCGCCATCGTCGGAGCACCGAGTCCGAGCCAGCGCGCGCCCGCCGGCGTGAGCGAGCAGCGACCGTCGTTCCACGAGAGATACGGCCCGCGACGGATCGATTCCCAACGGTCGGCGAGGGTCGCCGCTTCCGGGGGGAGACCCGGGAGCGCGAGGGCCGCCGAGGGCACTTCGCCCCCCTCGAGACGGGGCCCTTCCTCTTCCGCCGCGAGCACGGCCAGCAGGAGCCGTTCGGTCGCGGGATCGTCGTCGGCCAGGCCGGGCGCGGACGCGGGGACCACCGGGAACTCCCGAAGCGTGCGAGCCACCGATTCCCTCCAGGCGGTCTCGCGATCTTCCACGGCCTCCATTGCGGGGACGAGGGAGCGCAACGAGCCGGTCTCGGGGTCCAGCTCGACCGCGCGCCCCGTTGGCAACGCCGGCAGCAACCGCTCCGCCGCGACCCGGTCGAGGCCGAGCCAGCCCCCCGCCTCGGCCGCCGAGGGCGGGGGCACGCGGAACGCGACGAAGTGCGTCGAGGCCCCCGCGGCGGCGCTGCGGACCTCCGGGACGAGCCGCTCGGGATACTGCGTCGCCACGACCGCCCGCACGCCGAACTTGCGGCTCTCGGCGAGGACCTCTGCGACGAGCCGCGGAGAGAAGCCCTGCACCTCGTCGAGGACCAGGAGCACGGGCGGCCCCTTCCGCTCGGGAGCGTCCCGGCCCGCGAGGCCGAGGAAGATCCTCGCGAGTACGAGCGTGCCCGCGAGGCCCGCCGCTTCGGGCCCCAGCCGGGCGAACGGCAACCGCACGAAGAGCGAGCGGCCCTCGCTCACCAACGACTCGACCGGCATCCCTCCGTCGGCGGGAGCGAGGAGCTCTCGGAGCGCGGGGACGAGCGCGACCTTCGAGAGCCGCGTCGCCGCCGACCAGAGGAAGTCGGGATTTCGCCGGACGACCGGCTCGAGCTCGTCGAGAAATCGGGCGAGCTCGGGTCGCCGGGTCGCGAGGCGCGCCGCGTCCCGTCGGTCGGCGCTCGTCAGGAGGTCGAAGAGGTCGAGGAGGGAGCCCCCCGACTCCTGGACCAATCGGACGAACGTGTCGAAGATCCGCTCGAGACGGAACCCCCAGTAGAGGTCGGTCGAGTCCGTCGTCAGTCGTTTGACCGCCGCGACGAACAGCCCCGCGGCGCGATCGTCCCCGTTCGTGCCGGTGAGGGCCGCGATCCCGGCGACCGGTCGCTCGCTCGCGTCCACGGCGAGGACGCGCGCCCGCGCCTCGGGCCCGAGCCGGGCGAGCACCGCCGGCCCGAGGTCTCCGTGGAGGTCGATCACCACGACCGGCGCCCCGCCGGCGATCGCCTCGGCGGCGCGGTGTGCGAGGTAGGTCGTCTTCCCCGCCCCCGACGCGCCGAAGACGACGCCATGGCCGTCGACGCCCCTCGTCGGGTTCGAGGGTCCGATCCACCGCACCTCCGCCGTCGTGGGCGCCCCCTCCGCACTGCGGGCGAGCCACGCCGTGGGCGGGAGCGCCCGGAGCGAACGGCGACGCCATGCGCGGGCGGAACCCCGGGCGGCGCGCTCGACCGTCACCGGGGCGCCGGTCGTACCGGACCAATCGTACGCGACGGCGGCGGCGACCGCCTCGAACCGGGCGCGAAGCGCGGACCGATCGCGGACCGCATACGAGAACCGTCGGGCGACGGCGAGGTCGCCGCGAGCGGTCGCCACCCAGAACGTCTGCACGGCAAACCAGCTCCCCTCGCCCAGCAGGGCCTCGAGCGACGGGGGCGGCAGGGGGACCGCCTCCGGCGACCAGTTCGCCGACGGCGCACGCGAGGTCACTACCCCGCTCCGGGAAAAGAGGGAAGGCGGGGGCTCCGGGCTCGGCGCGGTCGGTCGAACGTCGATCGGCCGGTACTCGTGGGCCGGGGCCGCCCGGAGCTCCTCGACCAGCCGGGCCGGACGAACGACCGCCCAGGGTATGGGGTCGTACGCCCCCGCCTCGAAGACCACACCGGCGGGACGGGGAGCGCCGAGGAGCGCGTGGGCGAGCGCGTGGTAGAACGACCGGCGGATCCGGTACGAGGCACGGCAGCGGACCGCGGCGGTGTCAGCACCGGTCACGAGCCGCCTCGGTGCGCCCCCGCTCGTAGAGCGCGTCGATCTCTACCCGCACGGACCGTAGGCCGTTGATGCGGGCGAACGTTCGCAGGGTCTCGGTACCGACGAGGTGAGGGACGGGGCGCTCTCCCTCCCAGAGACGGACGCGCCAGAGCAACCGGCCGTCGGGGAAGAGATAGAGGACGGCGCGGGGGTGGCACGGCAGCGCGAGCGGGAGTCGGAGCGCTCCGATCGCGCGGACGGTCGGGGTCGGTCGGGATGGAATCGGTTGGGACGGCGTTCGGACGATGCGTTGTGCATCCAAATTCTCCACGAATCCTTCCCGTCTCCCGCGGGCTCTCGGGGGACAGGCATCGCTCGGTCGGCCGGCGACGTCGATCGCCGGGAATCGGTGCCGCCGTCGAACGGCCCTCCTCGCGGTCGGACCACCGCAAGGATTCGGACGGCGGGGGTCCGGCGGGGGCGCCGGGAAGTCGCTAGCGGTCGGCGCGGCCCGAGGACGGAGGGCGCGACCGGAGGAACCGGCCGGGCGTGCGCTCCGAGGGGGCGGCCCGGAAGGATCCGTTCTCCTTCGAGGCGGCGCCAGACGCTAGGCGGTTCGGCCGGAGGTCACGGTCGTGCTCGACAGCCGGGGAGGCCATCGGAAGGGCGACCAGGGTGACGGGGCCCGGGGGCAGGTCAGGCGGCGGTCGGAGTCTGTGGGGAGCTTCGGTCCGAAGGACGTTCGGAGGGAGTTCGACCACGGTAGGGACGACGCGCAGCCTCGCATTCCCGGGTGCGTGGATCCGGGACGGGAGAACGGCTGCGCGTCGTGCGAACGGTGAACGATGCCCGAGGCGCCCGGGGGCCCCCGCGAGCCCGATGAAACTAAGAGAGCGTGGCGCTCGCGTTGCCCGAGTCCGCGTTCTCGAGCAGCGGGAGGTCCGATTGGGGTCCCAGGGAGTCCACCGCGCCCCGGGGATGTACACGGTCTCGGCCGCCTGGGATCGCATCATCTTCCCGCGGGTGGTCGCCGCCGACCTCGAGGCGACGCTCGGCGGACCGCCGCTCGCCCGTTTTCCGAACGCGGCGGGGCGGCAGCGCGAACTGGCGCACCGGGCCTCGGAACTCGGATGGCCGACGCCGGGATTCCACCACCGCTGGTTCGGGGAGACGATCTACTGGCTCGCGCGGACCGTCCGGCCGAAGGCGATCGTCGAAACGGGCGTCGAGCGCGGGCTGACCTCGTACTTCTGGCTCCGAGCCCTCGCGGACAACGATTTCGGGACGCTCCACTCCATCGACCTTCCGACAGTCGGAAGGACGGAACGCATCAACGCGGACGGGAGGGTCGACGGCTCCCACGTCGAATCGGAGGAACGGACCGGCGGGCTCGTGCCGCCGCCGCTGCGCCGCCGCTGGGAGCTCACGCTCGGGGACGCGAAGGTCGAGCTGCCCGCGCTCCTCTCGCGCCTCGACTCGATCGACATCTTCTTTCACGACTCCGACCACTCGTACGCCCACCAGCTGTGGGAGTACCGGACCGCGTGGCCCCTCGTACGCGAGGGCGGCCTTCTCGCGTCCGACGACGTCGACTGGACGGCGGCGTTCGCCGATTTCTCGAAGGAGGTCGCCCGCGCACCCGTCTACTGGCCGTCGACTCGGCCGTCTCGGGGACTGGTGCGAAAATAGACCGACGGGGGCCGTTCGCGGCGCGTCGGCCGAGCGGTCGGGGATTTCGGTAGTTCCGGAGACCCTGCCGGAGAGTCCGTAGCGTCCTTTGCGAGGATAGGTTCAAGTGGCCCTCGCTCGACCGCCCCACGGTTCCTAGATGTCCCGACGGCCCGCATCGCTCGCCGACGAAACCTCGCCGGGCGCACTCGCTCGTTGGGCGGACCGTTCGCACTGGTTCGTCCTTCCCCTCACGGGCGCGGTGTCGTTCGGCGTCGGCCTCTCGCTCGTCTTCGGACGGAACCTACCGGGGGGCGGGTATGTTCCCGTGCTCCTCGTCGTGCTCGGGGTCGGCGCGCTCGCGAGCGCGCTCGCGGGCGTCGCGGCGCGGAGCTCGCGGGTCCCGTCCACCTCGGTTGCGCCGGCCCGGGTGATCAGCGAATCCTGGGTGATCTGTCCCTCCTGTTCGGCCCGAAGCTCCGACGCCGCGCCTCACCCTACGGCGGCGCCGGTGCGCGACGCTCCGCCGATGACCTGGCTCCTGCCCGCGCATTCGGAGGAGATGGGGCCGGTGACCCCGGGCGATACGTTGTGGGCGTCGTGGATCCCCGAGGTCGGAAAGATGCCGGTCGAGTTGGTCGGCCCCGTACCCGAGACCGCCAACGTACCCCACCGCGAGGGAACCCCGCGGTTGTACGAGGAAGGCGAGCCGATCGCTCTCGACCTACCCCTCGGCGGGATCGCCACCCTTCTGGGGGCTGGGAACCCCTTCCAGGGCCGCGATCCCGCCTCCCCGCTGGACTCGAATTACTCGGACGTAGAGGAGATCGAGGCGGAAGTGGAAGCGAACGCGACGGCCGGAACCTCCGCGATGGACCCGAGCGACGGCCGCTCCGTCTCGGACCTCACGATCGCGGACGAGGTGCTCTGGGAGGCGCTCAACCCGACGCCGCCCCATCTGCGCGCCGGTGCCCAGCGCGTCCGGCCGATGCCTCCGGAGCGCCGAACGCTCGCGCCCCCCGTCTACGGAGGGGTTCGATGTGTCGATTGCCGGAACTCGGTCGGGGAGGCGGCGAGCCCTCACCACTGCTTCCTCTGCCGACGCCGCCTCTGTTCGGACTGCATGGCGAACGCGCTCCGGACGACCGAGGGCGGGTGCTGTTCCTACTGCGCCGCGCTCCAGGGATTCGCGGTGCTCTCGAGGGGGATCCGGCCGAACGCGCGGACGACCGCCGGGTAGTCGGGAGCGCCTGCCCAATACCCCCGGCGGCATCGCGTCGAGCATGCCCCCGAGCCCCCCCGAGTCCCGGAGCACGGACGAGCGGAGATTCTGCCGATTCGCCACGGGTCGTTCTACGACGGACGGCTATTGGGAGATCCCGCCGGACGGTTTCTGCCTCTCGTCGTTCGTCCTGCTCTCCCCGAAGGACCATCCCGAGCAGGTCCTGGTCGGGAGGATCGACCCCGAAGGGCCGTGGAGGACGATCGGCGCGCTCGACCCCCGGCGCGTGCGATTGAACGCGACCGGTTGGATGTTGCCGTCGTGTCATCTGCTGTACTTCGAATCTCCCGAGGAGACCGCCCGTCGGGTGCTGCAGGAGCAGCTCGGTCTCGCGGAGGTCGAACTCGACGACCCGATCATCGTCTCCGAGGTGTACCGGTCGCCGCGACATCCGGAGGCGAGTCGTCACTGGGATCTCGAGTTCCTCTTCCGGGGACGGCTCCCGTCCACCGACCCTCCACGGCACCCCGCGTGGGTCGAGCTCCAGTTCCTGAACCCGTCGGAGACCCCGCGGGGAGAATTCACCCGCTCGCACGACGAAGTGGTCGAGAGCGCCGGGTTCCCGATCGGTCGGTGACCCCGAAAAATCTCCCACCGGTTTTGGAAGGGTCCCTCGCACGCCCAGGACACGGTGCTGTCCTCTGGGGGCGATCTGGAGAGACCCTTCCGGGGTGGTTGCGAGTCGAACTATCGCGGGGACGGTATTTCAAGCGCCGCCGAGAGGGCGCGGAACGCCCTGCCGAGGAGCGTTTCAGTGTCCGCGCGGATGCTCGGCGTCGGCGACAACGATCCGGGGCAGCTCTCCCTGGATCGCGGGCGTCCGCCTCGCGTTCGCCGCGGTCCGGGACGCCGCGTTCGCCCGCGGGAGCAGCCAGCGTTCGCCCCACGCCCGGAGCTCCCGGGCCGCGGGGGCGAGGCCGAGCCCCATGTCGGTGAGCGAGTAGACGACCGAGAACGGCCGCGTGCTGACGACCGTGCGCTGCACCACGCCCTGGCCTTCGAGGAATTTCAACGTCGCGCTGAGCGTCTTCGCGTTCAGCCGCGCGTTCGACTTCAGGATCTCGCTGAACCGCTGGGGTCCTTCGAGCAGGCGGTGGACGATCGCGAGCCGCCACTCGGTACCGATGACGCTCACGGCCGCGAGGACCGGGCAGAGGTTCCGTCCGTCGGCGCTGTCGCAGTCGTCCGAGCCCGTCGCCGAAGAATTCGCCGGATGGGGAGCCCGTGCCGTCGTCAACGTCGCACCTCTCGGAGCATCAAGGCGTCCGGGGCTTTTATAGTTACTGTATGAAAGTAGATGAATCGCGGTAATCGAATGGGAACGACGAGGATCGAGCGACCTTCCACGGAAGTCGGAGTACCTTTTCTCTACGGAGGGCCGTCCGCACGCGTGCCGCCGCGTCGACGCGAGACCGAGCTCTCTCTCGAGCGTCCGCTCGGGCCGGACGGCCCGGCCGGAGGCGTGGTGCGACTCACCGTGCGACTCGAGCCGGACCCGTCCGGCGCGTCGCCCACGCCGAGGGAGCTCGCGCTCGCGCTCGACGGACTGAAGGCGGACCTTGACGCGTTGCTCGGGCTCCCGCTCGCCGCCCTCCCGGCGTCGCGCCCCGAGCGCGAGCTCGGGGAGCTGATCGAGACGTATCGCCCGCGACAACGCGAGCTCGTCGACCTGCTGCGAGAAGAGGGAGAGATCACTGTCGCAGAGCACGCGCAGCTCGCGGAGTACCTGGGGGCGAACCGCGGCGCCCCGCGACCGGTCCCGATCCCGAGGGCACCCCTTCCGAGCGTCCCCGAGACGACGTTCGACCAGCCGATATCGGCGGTGCCGATCGCCGCGGGGGTCCCCTCGGAGCGACGGTCCGAGACGACCCGCCCCGTGGAGGAGCTTCTGCAGCGGTACCAGATCGCTTCGCTGAAGCAGGCCGGCGCGGTGCGCGCCCGTCGCCAGATCTCGTTCGAGGAGTACATGGCGCTCAAGCGGCACTTCGAATCGGCCGCGGCCCCGGCGCCGGAACGGAAATCCTAGGGACCGCCGGGCCGGGGGTAGACCGCCATCGCCAGGCATCCGACGTCGGTGATGCCCCCGCGCATGCGCACGGCGCGTGCGTGGCCCGGGACGACCCTCGCTTCCGGGTCGGTCGCTGCGCCGATCACGGCGCCGGGAGGGAACGAGGGGAACGACCGGCGCGGCGACGGTTGCAGGTCGCCGCTCGTCCGGAAGAGGCCGACGCTCATCTCCCGACGGCGCAGGAGCTCCGCCGCCCGCGTGAGAAACCGGCCGAGCGCGGGGCCTTCGTCGAGCCCTTCGGGAAGGCCGAGCGTCGTCATCGCGAACGTCGCGATCCCGCGCGTCCGGCTCTCCGCGGTCAGCACCTCGCCCCGGTACAGTTCCTCGGACCGTTCGAGGAACCGCTCCGCGGCCGCCTCGGGCCGCTCGCGAAGGTTGAGGAAGGCCAGTCGCGCGGTCCACCCCTTATCGAACACCGCGTCGGAGGCGGCGCGGAGGCCATCGGCGGGGCTCGCGATCACTACGGGGCGCGCGATCGGTGCGCGCGAGCTCAGTGGGGACGTGCCCGGAGCGAGGGCGAACCGCGCCGTCGACGGAACGGCGTTCGTGAGCCCGAGTCGCTCGAGGACCGCGCGCGCCTCGACCCGCTCCGTGGACGCGACCACGGTCATCGGCCCGCCGCCGAGGACCGTCGAACCGTCCCCGCGCTCGACCACGAGGGTCACAACGTCCGCGCGCGGTACCGCGGCCCCGATGCGTCCGCCGACCCCCCCCGAGCCGAGGACCCGCGCCAGGAGCCCCACCTCGCGGCCGGTCGCGCCCCGCTCGAACGACGCCTCGAGTAACTGGGCGAATTCGGCCGGAGTCATCCCCGCCGGCGGTTCCGCGAGGGTACGGAGCGCACCGGGCGAGAGGAGGACGAGCAGCAGGTCCTGCTCGGCGAGGTCGGCGGCGAGCTCCGTCGCGGCGGCAGCGACCGGGGCGGCCGCCGGAGTTCCGGGCCAGCCGAGCGGGACGTCGATCCCCCGGAACGGCAGTTCGGGAGGCACCGGATCGGGACCCGCGATGAAACCCTGGGTCAGCCGGTCCCCGACCGCGTGGAGCGCTCCGAGCGCCATCGAGTTCGCCGCGTTGCCGAACGCGAGGAACGCCACCTCGCGGTACCGGCCCTCCGGCACGAACCGGTTCCCGAGCCGGAGCGTTCCCGCCTCGCGTCGCACCGCGAGCCGGACCGCGTGGTAGGCGTCGGCGGCGGTGACGGCGGCTCGGTAGGCGAGCGAATGCACCGGGTCCGGACCTTTCGGGTCCGGCTCTCCTTGGGGAAAGGGGTCCCACGGGAACGGTCCGATCACGCGTCGCCCGAGCGAGGGGCCGAGTCAATAGGGTAGCGGGCCCCGGACGCTCGCCCTAGCCGAGCTGCAAGCGCTCGGCGGGCGCGGGCGATGCCGGCCCCAGAAAGCGCGCCGGCGAGAAGACCGTGGGGTCGAGGTCGACCGGCTCCCCGAGCACGGTCCGCGCGACCCGGAGCGAGGTGGCGGGGGCGAGCATGAACCCGTGGCCGCCGAAACCGTTCGCGTGGACGAACCCTTTCTGTCGCGGGTCCTCGCCGATGATCGGGAAGCCGTCCGGCGTGTCGTCGTAG
The DNA here is from genome assembly GCA_049585415.1 of Thermoplasmata archaeon. Taxonomy (GTDB): domain Archaea; phylum Thermoplasmatota; class Thermoplasmata; order Lutacidiplasmatales; family UBA184; genus Lutacidiplasma. The sequence continues at coordinate 21,599 of JBAUZT010000030.1, forward strand.
AACCCCGACCAGGCGCGAAGGACGCGGAGACCGGCGAGCCGGGGGATCAATCGGACGAGCGCGCTCGACATCTCCTTCAGAAAGCGGGGCGAGCTCGGCATCCCCTGTTCGGTGCCGGCGCCGTCGCGCAGCGTGAGCCCTCCGACGATCTCGCCCCGCATCGTCTGGCTGAAGTAGAGCCCGTCCGACGTGCGCGCCACCATCGGGTCGAGGAACGGCTTCATCGGTTCGGTCGCGAGGATCTCGTGCCGCGTCGGCGCGTTGGGTACGGAGAGGCCGGCCCGGCGGGAGAACTCCGCCGACCATCCTCCGGCGGCGTTCACGACCGCCAGGGTCTCGACCCGTCCCTTCGAGGTGACGACCGCCCGGACCCGACCGTCGGGCGCCTCGACTCCGAGGGCCTCGACGCCGAGGGCCACCTCCACGCCCAAGGAGCGCGCCGCCTCGTACACGCCCCAGACCGCCGGGAACGGGTAGAGGGTTCCGTCGGTCGCGAGGTACGTTCCTCCCACGACGGCGCCGGGCGCGATCCCCGGGACGAGGCGGGCGACCGCGTCCGTGTCGAGGATCCGCGAGGGCAGGCCCTCCGAGTTCACGAGCTCGTGGACGGTGCGCAAGTGCGCGAGCTCGGTGGGGTTCTCGGCGAGAAAGAGGTAGCCGCCCTGGCGGAACCAGGGGTTGTAGCCGTACTCCCGTCCGAACCTTCGGTACGCCGCGACGGATTCGCGGGCAAGCCGAACCGTGGCGCGCGTCTCCCATTGCTGGCGCACTCCGCCTCCGTTGCGGCCGGAGGCGCCGCTCGAGAGAAAGCCGCGGTCGAGCACGAGCACCGGACCGGCCCCGGCCCGCGCGAGGTGGACCGCGATGTAGAGGCCGATGATCCCGGCGCCGACCACGACCGCGCGATAGGAGGAACGGGAGAAGGTCGTCATGGCGCTCCGGTGCGGGGGACGTCGTCGCGCAGTGCCGCGAACGCCGCGAGAGGCGTCGGTACCACGGGCGGCCGCTGGGTGATGTACCCGACCTCGGGCGGCGGCCGAGACTCGAGCAGCGAGAGGACGAGGAGCGCATCGGGGAGACAGTACCGCCCCTGGCAGAGCCCCGTGCCGAGGCCCGTATACCGCTTGATCACCTCGATCCCCCGATACCCCCGGCGCGTCGCTTCCTCGACCTCGCGAAGCAGCACGTCCTCGCACGGGCAGGCGACCCACTTTCCCCCGGGCCGTTCGCGCCACAGTTCGCGATAGTACCCCTCGAGCTCCGATGGACCCTCCTGCGATATTCGGAGCAAGGGACCGTCCTCCGCGAGCGGCCGGCCGAGGATCGACGCCGCCACGCGCTGCCCGCTCTCCGCGCCTCCCTCGGGAAGGATGCCGGCGGCGGCACCGACCGCGAAGAGGCCCGGGATCGTCGTCTCCCCCGAAGAAGAGAGCACCGGATAGTACGCGCCCGACCCGGCGCGCCACTCCATTCGCGCGCCGGCCTGGAAAAACAGCTGCGGCGTCGGCAACCGACGGTGCGCCAAGATCACCGCGTCGCACGCGAGGGAGAACGTCGCGCCGGTGCCACGAGCGCGGAGGTCGAGGGCGCGCACGCGCGAACGTCCCCTCGCGCGCAGCACGAGCGTCCGCGGGTACAGCGGGACCTCCTCCTCCGACGCTCGACGGACGACCGCCGGTTGGATCGCGTCGGGGGCCACGACCGCCGTGATCTGTTCCGGGATCCGGGTCAGCAGCTCGTCCGCTCGCGCGTCGCCGCCGACCAACACCGCTCGCGCGAACGGCGGCCGGCCGTCGCGGTCGAGGAGTGCGATCGCCCCATCGCCCGTGACGACCCCGGGGTGGTCGTTGCCCGCAAAGAGGAGCGACGCGTCGTATCCCCCGGTCGCGACGACCACGGCTCGGGCGTGGACCTCGACTCCACGGGACGGTTCCTGGTACCCGAGCAGTGTGAACCGAGGGTCGGTGGTTTTCCCCGGAGCCGGGAGAAACGTGACGGTCGTGGAGGGAGCGAAGTCGACCCCCGGGATCGGGGAGGGATCCAGCCGACGGTCGAAGACCGCCGGGCGCACCCCCGCCTCCACGAGGCGCACGGCGACCGCCCGTCCGCTCTCGCCCCCGCCGACGATCGCGACGTCGACCGTGGTTCGCACGGGCGGCTCGTCGGAGCCGAAGGCGGCGCTCGGGTCCGGCGGGGCACCGAACCCCGAAAGACCTCGAATGATCCGGTGGTAGGCCGCGGTCGCGAAGGCGGGGCGACGGAAGCCCTTCAGCGTGTCGATCCCCCTCGGGAACAGAAAGTCGAACGCCCCGTAGAGGTCGAACCGCGTCGAGGGCCAGGAGTTCTCGGTGGTCACGACGTCGGACTCCGCCGGGACGTACCGACACGCGCGCACGTTCGGACGTCCGTTCACGCGGAGAAGGCACCCGGTGCAGTATCCCACGCCGCAGGCCGGCCCGCGGGGCCGGTGGTAGCGGATCGAACGGACGAGGTTCGGCAGCCGCCCGCGGGTGAGCGCGGAGAGGAGCGTTTCACCGGAGCGCGCGGTCCGCGGCTCCCCATCGAAGAGGAAGCGACGCTCCGGAGCATGCGCCATGGAGAGGACGGGCGAGCACGCCCGCCCCGCCTATTTAGAGTAAAGGCTTCGAGGGCTCGGTACGCCCCGAGGGAGCGACGCCGGACGCCGTGGGCGTAGGCGGTTGCTATATAGATAATCCGAACTCCGGAGGCCTACATACATGCGCAGCACCGGCGGTTTCCACGGACGACGCATCCAGAAGACCGGCGGTTCGACCTTCATCATCTCGCTGCCGAAGAATTGGGTCGTCTCCCGAGGACTGGGCGCCGGCGATACCCTGTTCTTCACCCCGCGCGCCGACGGCTCGCTCACCGTCTTCGCCGAGTCGGGAGACAACACCGAGACCGAGCGACGGGTCGTCGCGATCGCGAACGACATGGAGATCGAGCATCTCTTCCGTCGCCTCATCGCAGAGTACATCGCCGGCTACCCGCTCCTCGAGATCCGGACCCCGTCCCGGATGAACGCCCGGACCCGCGAGGTGATCCGGAACTTTGCGCAGCGGATGATCGGCCCCGAGATCCTCGAGGAGACGGCCGAATCGGTCGTCCTCCAGGACGTCGTCGGCCAGAACCCGCTCCCGATCCCGTCGGTCATCCGCCGAATGCACCAGATGGTCCGCGCGATGCAGACCGACGCGATGGCCGCGTTCCGCGCGCGCGACATCTCGATCGCGAAGGACGTCATCGAACGCGACTGGGAGGTCGACCGTCTCCATTGGTTCCTCGAGAAGCAGGTCACGAGCGCGCTCCGCGACGCCCGGATCCTCGTGACCCTCGACCTCACCCTGCCGGAATGCTCGACGTACCTGCTCGCGTCCCGCGTGCTCGAGCGGATCGCGGACCACGCCGTGCGGATCGCGGAATCGGTGACCATCCTCGGGAAGGAACGGACACCGGCCCGCCTGATCGCCGAACTCGACCGGATGGCCGCGGCGGCCGCGACCGCCCTCGCGGACGCCCTCGACAGCCTGGACTCGCGCGACATCGAGAAAGCGAACGCCGTCGTGGACGCCGCGAAGCGGATCACCCGAGAACGCGACCACGTGCTGCACGAACTCACGAGCAAGCGCGGTCGTCTCGCGGTCGGCCTCGCCTACGTGCTCGAGAGCCTCGAACGGAGCGCGTTCTACGCGAGCGACCTCGCCGAGATCGCGATCAATCGCGCGGTCGAATCGCCGGCGCGCCTCGAAGAATCGACGGCCGGCCCCGTCGCCGTACCTCCGAAGCTCGCGGCCGGGTGATTCGGGGTCACCGCCCCGGCACTTCGGGAACGCCCAGCGCGGCATCGAGCAGCGCCTCGACGTCCTGCGCGGTAGGGACGCGGGGATTCGCGAGCACCGCGGGAGAGCGCAGCGTGCGCTCGACGATCGTCGCGCGGAGGGATTCGATGCGGGCGGCCGGCGCCCCGGCGGCGCGGAGCGTCGCGGGGGAGCGGGCGAGTTCCGCCAGCCGTCGGACCCGTACCGCGAGCGGGGTCCGGCCGGTCTCCTCGGGCGCGGCGACGGAGAGGGCGAGCATTTCGAGACGATCCCGGGCCGACGGATGGTCGAACTCCACGACCAGCGGCAGGAGCACTCCGAGGAGACGACCGTACGGGAGGCCACTCGGCTGGACGAGGGCCCGGGCCAGCGCGTGGCCGACCCCGCGCTGGGCATTGGAGGCGGCCAGCCCGGCGGCGGTCGCGGCGAAGTGGAGCGCGGCCTTCGCGTCCGGGTCGTCGCTCCATCGGAGCGCGTGGGGGAGGCGTCGGGCCACGGTCGCCGCGGCGTCGAGCGCCAGGGCATCCGAGAACGGATTCGACCAGGCGGAGAGGTACGCCTCGATGGCGAGTCCCGCCGTCTCGAACGCTCCGTCCGCGATCCGATCGGGAGAAAGGCCGGCGGCGAACCCCGCATCAACGAGCGCCCACTCCGGGATCATCGCACGGTGGGCGATCTCTACCGGGCGACCGTCGGTCGCGACGAGGTCGGCGCTCCAGCTCGCCTCGGCGCCGCTGCCGCTCGTCGTCGGAATCGCGGCAACGCGCACTCGCGGAGGGTCGGGGAGCTCCTGGGCCGGAGTCACTTGCTCGAGGTCGAGCTCGGGGCGCTCCGCGGCGAGGCGCGCGGCCTTCGCCCCGTCGAGCGTCCGTCCCCCGCCGACGGCGACGATCCAATCCGGCGCGGTGCTCCGGAGCCGTTCTTTGAGGACGAGTACCGAGTCGAGCCGGTCCGGCGCTTCGCCGTCGACGATGACCTCGACGTGCGTGTCGGACTTCGCAAGCTCCTCGACGACCCGTCGTTCGCCGCCCCGACGGGCGACGTTGGGGTCGACGATCACGAGCGCCCGGCGCGCGCCGAGTCCGCTCAACTGCTCGATCGCTCCGGGCCCCCAGGCGATCCGGGGCGCTGTGAAGAACCCGGTCATGGCCGTGGGATCACGACGGCGGACCTTCCCGGCACCGCCGGCAGGCTCCCGTCGCCGAGAAGGCGATCCCGTCCACGCTCCAGCCATCGGGGTGCCGTCGCGCGAGCTCGGTGAGCATGTGTCGGTCGAGCTCGGTCAACTCGAGCGACTGGATCCGACCGCAGTTCCGGCAGACGATGTGCGCGTGCGGGTCCTCGCCCAGGTCGACGCGCACCACGCGCTCGGGAGGAAGGGGAAGGAGGTCCGGAGTGGTCCGCGGGCGTCGCGGAGAGCGCGTCCGCGACGTCGTGCGGCCTCGAGATCGGGGCATCGACGCGCCCGACCGCTCCACTCTATTTAGGCGCCAAGGTGGCGGAGTACTTCGTGGGCCCCAAGTTTCGATGCCTCGAGCGGACACTCGAGCGAATGCGGCGCGCGAAAGGTTGAAACCCCGGGCCGTCACCGAGGGCCCTATGCCCCCACCCGCGTTGCCGCCGTTGCCGTCGCCCCACACTCGGGTCGGCGTCGGAGGGGTGCTCGTCCGGAACGGACGAGCGCTCGTGAACCGCGCGGTCTACCGTAGCCGTTTCACGATCCCGAGCGGGTACGTCGAGCGCGGCGAGACGCTCCACGCCGCCTTGGCGCGAGAGTTCGAAGAGGAGACCGGAGTCACCGTCCGGGTCGGCCCTCTCGTCCTCGCCCGGCACAAGATCCTCTCTACCGAGGAGAGCGATGTCTACTTCGCCTTCCGGCTCGAGCACGTCGCGGGAGAGCCCTCGGCCCGCCCGCCGGAGATCGCCGAGGTGCGCGAAGTTCCCCTCGACGAGGCGGACTCCGCGGAGTGGATCTCGGAGCTCTCTCGCATGGCGATCCGCCTCGCCACGCGTCCGGGGCCGGGTTGGCCGAAGTCGGACTGGAAAGGAGGCGAGGTCCCGGGCCTCTCCACCGAAGCGTTCTACCCGATCGACTGAGGGGCGCGGCCCCCGGGCCATCGAACGGGTCATCTAACCCGGGAGCATCGGGGGACCATGGCGCACGATCGGACCGAGTCGTGGGACGTCGGCGGGCGAACGATCGACTGCTACCTCGCATTTCCTCCCGACGCGAAGCCTGGCGAGCGGCGGGCGGGAGTGATCGCGATCCACGAGATCTTCGGCGTGGAGGATCACATCCGAGATGTCGCGCGGCGCTTTGCCGCCCAGGGATACGTGGCGGTGGCCCCGAACCTCTTCACCGGGGAGATCCAGTCGTATCTCACTCCCGCCAACGTCGCCCTCGCCATGCAGTCGCTCGCTCAGGCGCCGCCCGACCTCCGGCGGGACCCCACGAAGTTCGCGGCGTTCGCGGCGGCGCAGCCTCCCGAACGTCGGCCGATCCTCGAGGCGTTCGGGAAGGTCTCGAACCCCGCCGTCCAGGCCGGGTTCGCGAAGGACCTCCTCGGGGCCGCCACTCACCTTCGTGGCCGGCCCGAGGTGGCGCCCGCGCGAGTCGGGTCGGTCGGCTTCTGCTTCGGCGGGGCGATGTCGGCGCGCCTCGCGACCGTCGACCCGGACCTCCGCGCCGCGGTGATCTTCTACGGGCAGAATCCACCGGCCGAGGATATCCCGCGGATCCGCGCGTCCGTGTTGGGCCTCTACGGCGGCGAGGACCCCGGGATCACCGGGACCATCCCCGGGTTCGCCGAGGCGATGAAGGCCGCCGGGAAGAAGTTCGACTATCACGTCTACCCGGGGGCGAAGCACGCCTTCTTCAACGACACGCGGCCGAACTACCATCGCGAGAGCGCGACGGACGCGTGGGATCGCGTGCTCCGGTTCTACGCAGCGAACCTGAACGGCTAGTCGACGGCGCCCCGATCACGCCTCGTGTGACGAGGGTCCGTCCGAGGAACCGCCCTTCCCCGTGTGGGAGCCGCGATCGATGACGGCGAGCGAGGTGTGGCTCTCCTCCCGGATGTCCAGCTCGACGAGCGCTTCCGCGCGTTCGAAGAGGATCGTGTAGGGAAAGCCCGCGTTCATGAACACGTCCCGCATCGCCTGGTTCTCGTTCAGGACGACGGCGCTGAACCGACGGATCCCCGCGGCGCGGGCGTGGTGCGCGAGCTGTCGAAGGAGGATGGTGGCCGCCCCGTGCCCGTGAACGTCGTCCGCGATCAGGAATGCCACCTCGGCGCGGGTCCGGTCGGCCGGAAACCGAACGTACTCGGCATGCCCGAGGATCCGAGGGGTCGGGGGATCGACGGTTTCCAGCACCACCGAAACCCGGTCGGGGTTCGGCGGCTCCGCGAGGATCTCGGCCGCGACCGTCTCGGGGTTCATGGCGGAGAAGAACCGGAGCTCGAGCGATTCTCGACAGACGTGCCCGAGGAACTCGAGTACGGCGGGCCGGTCGGCGGGCGTGGCGCGGCGGACTCGGACCCGCAGCCCATTGCGTAGCCGGAAGTACACGCCACCCTCCCCCGGATCGCCGCCCCGGGACAGCGCGTCCGCCCCCTCCGTCGACATACGACCGACCGACAGTCCGCGGAGGGGCAAAAAGGAGCGGTCAACTGTCATTGACCAGGCGCCAAAGTAGTTCCGTGCGCCGTTTCGACCGATGGGTAGGTCGGACGACACTCCAAAGCTCAAGCGCGGGGTCGGCCTTTGGGCCCTCCGATGATCCACGTAGACGGGGAGCAGTTCTCGTGAGCGCCTCGCGAGGTAAGGCTCCGGACTTCCCGGGGCGAACCCGCGCCCGCGCCGAGTGGGACCGGCTCCGCGAGGTGCTGATCCACCGTCCCGGGATCGAGATGTTCTTCGGCCTGATGGAGCCGTACTCGTTCCTCTACGAGCGAGCGTTCCGTATCGATGAGGCGACGTCCGAGCACGAAGCGCTCGAAAACGCCCTGACGCAGGAAGGGGCCACGGTCCGTCGCTTGATCCACCTCGCGATCGAGGTCGGCGCCCGACACCCGGAGCTCTTGGAGCAGGTCCGGCACCGGGTCCTCCGCCTCGTGCAGTACTCCGGTCCGAAGGAGATGGTCGCCCGGGCGCAGAAGGCGTTGCATCAGAACCTCGACCGGTTCGACGGGGAGACGCTATTCAACATCCTGCTCCTCCGGCCGTCGGTGCACCTCGAGCGGCATCCGGGCGAGCGGGTGATCTTCCCGAAGGTCGTTCTCGACACGCCGCTCGCGAACCTCTACTTCATGCGCGACCAACAGGCGCTGACCGCGAACGGGTTCGTCCTCGGCCGGATGGCCAAGCCGCAGCGGCGGAACGAACCGGCCCTCACCGGGGCGCTCCTCCGGACGTGGGGCGCCGCCATCGTGACGCAGGTTCGCGCGCCCGGAACGTTCGAAGGAGGGGACTTCCTGCCCCTCGGCGACTTCGCGCTCCTCGGCACGGGGGACCGCACGAACGCGAGTGCGGTCCGGCAGATCCTCACGGCGCCGATCGGGTTCGACGAGGTCGCGGTCGTCCACCAGCCGTCGCACCCGGCGATCCCGGGAGACGCCCCCGACCGGATGATCGACATGCACCTCGACACGTACCTCAACATCCCCGGCAAGGCCCTCGCGGTCGGCTGCGAGTCGCTCCTGAAGCGCGCCCGCACCGACGTCTATCGGCGGAAGCGAGGACGCCTCGTGCGGGACCGAGCGGTGCGGACGCTGCACGGCTACCTTACGGAGAAACGGTTCGAGATCCTCGACATCTCGACCCTCGAGCAGATGAGCTACGCCTCCAACTTCCTCTGCGTCCGTGACCGGAAGATCCTCGCCGTCGAGGTGGAGCAGGAGGTCGACCGGGTGATCGCCTCGCTCTCGGGGGCCGCCCGGGCCGACCCGCACCGCTACGGTGCGCTCCTCGCGCTCGTGCAGAAGGAGCGGTCGGACCTGCTCGAGCGCCACGAGATGTTCCCGCACAAGACCTCGTTACGGGAGGCCGGCGTGGAGGTCGTGCCGCTGTCGCTGCGCGAGATCACCGGCGGGTACGGCGGAGCCCACTGCATGACGTGCGTGATGGGGCGGACGCCATCGTGAAGGGCCGGCGCGCGGGACGAAAGGACGGCCCGCGGCGGCCGGGCCGGATCCTGGTCGCCCTCGGCGGCAACGCGATCCAGCGGGCGCACGATCACGGCACCTGGCGCGAATCGGTCCGCCAGATGCGCCGCACCGCGGCCGCGCTGGTCCCGATCGTCACCGGGCGACGCGAACTCATCGTGACGCACGGGAACGGACCGCAGGTCGGCTCGCTCCTGCGCGAGGCGGAACTCGGCGCGAGGGAGGTCCCCGTGCCCCCGCTCCACGTCCTCGGCGCCGAGACCGAAGGGCAACTCGGCTACCTCATCGCCCAAGAGCTCGACGCCGCGCTCCGTCGCCGGGGCATCGACCGCACGGTCGTTCCGATCGTCAGCCGCACCGAGGTCTCCCCACGCGACCCCGCGTTCCGGCGGCCCACGAAGCCGGTCGGCCGTTTCTACTCGGCCCGCGAGGCCCAAGCCCTTCGTCGGCGGCTCGGCTGGACGGTCCGAGCGGACCCCGGGCGCGGCGGGTGGCGCCGCCTCGTGGCGTCCCCCGAACCCGTCCGATGGCTCGAGGGCCCCGCGGTGCGCCGGATGCTCGACGCGGGATTCGGTGCGCACGCCGTCTTCGTGGTGACCGGCGGCGGAGGGATTCCGGTGGTCGCGCGCGGGGGACGCTGGGAGGGCGTGGACGCCGTGATCGACAAGGACCGAGCCGCCGCGCTGGTCGGGGAAACCCTTGCGGTCGAGACGCTCGCGATCGTCACCGACGTTCCCGGCGCCGCGGTAGGGTACGACACTCCCCAACCGCGGTGGCTCGGGCGGGTCTCGCTCGCCGAACTCGAACGGTACCGGCGCCGCGGCGAGTTCGCGGAAGGGAGCATGGGCCCGAAGGTCGAGGCGGGGATCCGTTTCCTTCGGCACGGGGGGCGGCGGTTCGTCATCACCGACATCTCCTCTCTTCCCGCCGCGCTCACGGACCGGGCCGGGACTCGGGTCTCGTCGCCCGGACCGGGAACGCGATAGCCGCGTTCGTTCGTATCGTCGAACTACCGCGGTAGTATCGGGAAGGCTTCGTTCGCTTGATCGAGGGCCCGGCGGCTGTAGGTCTCGACCGCCCGGCGCTGGTCGGCCGTGAGCTTCAGCGCGGGCCAGCCCCAGTGCACGGCGACCGAGTCGCCCGGTCTCGGGTCGACGATCACCTTCGCGTCGTAGTGAAGCTCGCGGTCCACGTCGGGTCCCCAGCCGATCGTGCTACCCTCCAGAACGAGGCTCGGCCCCCGGAGACGGAGGGTCCCGTCGGTCACTTCGGTCACGCTCGCCCACGCCGGGCGGCACGCCTCCATGTTCGCGAGCGTGGTCGGCACATGGCCCGTGACGCTGCCCACTCCCACGAAGGCGACGTGGAAGAGGTGGTGGGGCAGGGGGCGGTCGGGGAGATGGTCCGCGAGGCGCTGGGCGATCGACCGGGGAAGCCCGCGCCGGGTGAGTGCCTCGAGCAAGCGGACGAAATCGTCGTGCTCGAATGCCTCGAGGAGGGGATTTCCGAGCCAGTACGCCTCGACCACCTCCTCGTCGAACGGGTCGCGACCGTGCTTCACGGCGATCGCCTCGAGGTACGGCATCAGCGCCTCGAACCCCGAGAGGGCGCGAGCCGCCTCCGCACGGCCCTCGCCCGAAGTGATCGCGCGGTAGAGGAGAGGTGCCGCCTCGGCCGGGCCGCAGTACTGGAGGCGGTTCGTGGCGATACTGAATCGAGCGCCGAGGTCGACGCCGTCCATCTCAGCTCGCGGCCCGTCCGAGCACGGTCGCACGAACGGCCGACGCGAGGTCCCGCCAACGTGCCCGGCCGGCGACCACCGCGACGCCGGCGACCACGGCGGCGGCGCCTATGCCGTCGAGCCAGGTGAACCGGGCCCCGTGCGTGAGGACGGTGAGCGCCCAGGTGACGGGGAAGCCGAGCACGAGGACCGACGTGGCGACGCCGAGGTCCGTCGTCTTGAGACCCGCGTACCAGGTCAGGACGAACGCGGTGAGGAGGACGGCGCTCAGAGCGACCCAGCCCCACTGCACCGCGCTCAACGCGCCGACCGCGCCGGTTTGGCTCGTGAGGGCGAGGTACCCCACGAGGAAGGCGGCGCCGAACCCCATCCGCCCGAACCCGACCGTGGTGCTCGGCAGGCGTCCGAGCAGGTGCTTCGAGAGCGTGTACTCCCCGGCCCAGAGCACGGTCGCGAGGAAGACGTACGTCGTGCCGGGCGTCCAGAGGGGGGAGATGAGCGACAGGAGCAGGAGGTTCCCACCGAGGAGGAGGATCGCGGCGGCGGCGACGTTCGGCCGGACGCGCTCCCCGAGGAAGACGACCCCGAACACCGTGGCCATGAGGAACAGCGCGCGGTAGACGAACGACGCGGTGGCCGCCCCGCCGGCCGCGGTCGCGAGCTCGAGCCCACGGAAGAACAGAAGGAACGGGATCGCGCCCCCGACGAGCCCGACGAGCGCGAGCCAGCCGAGGTCGGCTCGGCGGAGCTTCACCGGGGATTGCCGCGCGACGACAATCGCGACCGGAGCGAGCATCGCGGCGACGGCGACGTTTCGCACGGTCACGAACGCGTCCGAGTTCGTTCCCGCGACCGCGTACGAGTTGAGAAACGTCGAGAATCCGCTGATGACCGCGGTCGCGAGGACGAGGAGGAGTCCCAAGGCCGCGAGACGACCCGTCGTGGAGTTCGCGACCGACACAGGGGACCCGGCGGCCCGCACAGGGCAGGTCTTCTTCAGCGTTCTGGACGGGGCGGGGAATGCCCGCGGAACGATCAGGCGCCCGCGGTTCCCGTCAGTTCTTGGATCTCGCGGTAGTGCCCCAGCGCTTCGAGCGCCTCGGCCTCGGGGAGCAGGGTCGTCGCGAATCCGGCGTGGACCACGACGTAATCCCCCACGTTCGCTTCGGGGAGGTAGAGCAGGTTCACGGATTTACGGAGGCCCGCAAAGTCGACCTCCGCGACCCGGTTCTCGGCAGTCTCCTCGGTCAATCGGAGGATCCGGCCGGGGATCGCAAGGCACATCGTGCGTCCGCTCCTTCCCCCACCCTAAGACGGCGCCATGGATGAAGCGGTCGGGGGGTCGGTCGACCGTTCGCCGTCGTCGACGGTGAGCTCTACGAGACGGATGCTCTGCGCGGAGGGGTCCGCGGCGTCGTCCGCAACCTCGACCTCCAAGAGCGCGCCTCGAGCGGAGGTCCCGTCGACAACTTCGGGCCATCGTCGCTGCAGGGACTCCGGGGTGACGTGCGAGAGCGCGCCGACCCTCAGGCGAACCCGTCGAACCGGCGGGTTTCCCTCTCGCTGGGTGATCTCGAGCAGCTTACGGCGAAGGTCCTTCAGCAGCGCTTCCTCATGCATCGCGCGCCTCCTCCGGTCGCGGGGTCGCCCCGTGAGTGGGACCGCCGAGGACCTCCGAGATGATCGCCTCCGCGACCGGGTCGATCGCCCGAGCGACGGCCGGCGAGAGGCCAACCCCGGGCGTGAACTCCGCGCCCTCCACCCCGAAGACCACGATCCGGTCGGGGAGTTGTCCCAGAGTGGCTCCGAGCCGCCAGACCTCCCCGACGCTGAGTCCGTGCGTCGACGACGCCGGGGACTTGGAGATCAGCGCCGTGAGGTCCCCTTCGAACCGTCGGACCCGTCCGGGCTCGCCCCGCGGAGGAAGCGCGTCGACCAGCACGACCAGGCCGGCGCCGGTCCACAGGTCGAGGAGGTCGGTACTCTCGCCGTCGAACAGCACGACCCGGGCGTGCCCCGCGAGGCGAGGGGACACTCGGTCGGCGGTGTCCAGGCCCACGGCGTCGTCGCGCCGGTGGCGGTTCCCCACTCCGATCACGAGCGTGGCTCGCTCAGGGGCCGAGCCATCCGCCGGTACTTCGGTCACGGTCCGTCCTCACTCCCGAACGAGGTCGAGCGAGAGGAAGTGCGTGGCACACGAGATGCACGGGTCGTGATTGCGGATCGCGAGCTCGCACGCGGCCGTGAGCGACGGCTCGTCGAGGTCGAGCGAACGGGCGACGAGATGTCGGAGGTCGTCCTCGATGCGCTTCTGGTTCTGGGACGTCGGCGCGACGATCTTCGCCGAGCGGATGCGTCCGGTAGCTTCGAGTTCGTATCGATGGTAGAGGAGCCCCCGAGGCGCCTCGGTCGCCGCGGCGCCCTGGGTGGGGTGGTCGATCACGGGAGGTTCGACAAACGCCCGATCCGGTGGGTGATAGCGGTCAATGATCCGGAGCGCCTCCTCGCAGGCGAAGACCACCTCGACCGCGCGGACGATCACGCTGCGGTACGGGTTCCGGACGACCGGTTCGAGCCCGACCTCCTGCGCGACGGCGCGGGCGCGCGAACCTAAGCGGTCGTGATTCAGGGCGTAACGGGCCATCGGGCCGACAAGGTAGGACCCCCCGCCCTTTCGGACGGAGTGGAGCGCGTTCGAGTGCGCGACGTGCACCTCCTCGAACGCGTCCTCGTACTGCTCGGCGTCGAGACGGAGGCCGGTGCTCGATTCGATCGGGCCCTCGTTCATCGGGTACTCGTCGGGGGGGCGCAGCGCGACGAACTCGTAATCCTCCTCGATCGGAGGGAAATCGAACCCGGCGACGAACCGGACGGTCTCTTCGGCGAGGGTGAGGGCCTGCTCGACCGAACCGCGCAGGTCCGCGAGCTCGTCCGGGCTCGGGCAACGGTAGAATCCGCCGACCCGGACGTTGATCGGATGGATCTCGCGCCCGCCGAGCACTCGCATAATCGAGTTGCCCGCCTTCTTGAGGGCGAGACCGCGTTTCACGTCGACCGGGTGGTCGCGGGCCATTTGAATCGCGTCCGGGTAGCCGAGGAAATCCGGCGCATGCAAGAGGTAGATGTGGAGAGCGTGGCTCTCGATCCATTCCCCGCAGTAGAGGAGCCGCCGGAGCTCTCGGAGGGTGCCGTCGACCCGGATCCCGAGGGCCCGCTCGAGGGCGTGGCACGCGCTCATCTGGTAGGCGACGGGGCAGATCCCGCAGATCCGCGCGGTGACGTCGGGGGCCTCGGTGTAGTCGCGCCCCCGCAGGAACGCCTCGAAGAACCGGGGCGGCTCGAAGATCCGCAGCTCGACCTCCTCGACCGACCGGTCGCGGATGCGGACGCGCAACGCGCCCTCCCCCTCGACTCGCGCGAGGTAGTTCACGGCGATCGTTCGTTCCGTCACGGCGCTTCCTCCTTCTCCGCGGCATCGCCGGCGGCCCGAAACGCGGGAGCCATCGCGTTGAACGTTCGGAAGACGCGCGTCACCGCCGGGCCGTCCATCCCGAGCTCGGTCAGCTTCGCGACGAGCGACGGGGTGTTCGGAGTGTCTTGGGGCCCGAAACAACCGTAGCAGCCGCGATGGAAGCCCGGACAGATCGCGCCGCACCCGCTCTGCGTCACCGGCCCCAGGCACGGCGTACCGTGGGCGACGACCACGCAGACGTGCCCCCGACGCTTGCACTCGATGCACACGCTTTCGGTCGGCACGTTCGGCGCGCGCCCGCCGAGGTAGGCGGAGATCACCTCGACGAGCTGTGTCTTATCGATCGGGCAACCGCGCAGCTCGAAGTCGACCGGGACGTGGTCCCGGATCGGGGTCGAGGTCGCGAGGGTCTGGATGTACTCGGGTCGCGCGTAGACGACGCGGGTGAACTCCTTCACGTCGGCGAAGTTCCGGAGCGCCTGGATCCCCCCGGCCGTGGCGCACGCCCCGATCGTCACGAGGGTCTTCGACTGGGCCCGGATCTCCGCGATCCGTTCGCGGTCGTGCTCGGTCGTGATCGACCCCTCGACGAGCGCGAGGTCGTACGGCCCCTCGAGGGTGGCGCTCGACGCCTCCCGGAAGTCGGCAATGTCGAACCGGTCGGCGACCGCGAGGAACTCGTCCTCGCAGTCGAGGAGGGTGAGCTGGCATCCGTCGCACGAAGCGAACTTGAACACCCCGAGGCGGGGTCGTCGTCGGTTCGCCATCCTAGAGCTCCCGGACGGCGAGGAATCGCTGCACGACATCATAGCGGAAGACCGGTCCGTCCCGGCAAACGAACTCGGGTCCGAACTGGCAGTGGCCGCAGAGACCGATCGCGCACTTCATGTTGCGTTCGAGCGAGACGAAGATCGACGTCTCCCCGATCCCTTTCGCCTCGAGCCCCTGCGCGGTGAACTTCATCATGATCTCGGGGCCGCACAGGAACGCGACGGCGTTCGCCGGGTCGACGCGGAGGTCCGGTAGGCGGGCCGTCACGAGCCCGACGTCCCCGTACCAATCCCGGCCGGCGGAGTCGACGGTCGTCTGGAAACGGAGGTCGCTCCGCGCGCGCCACTCCTGGATCTGAGGATAATAGACGAGGTCGTTGGGCGTGCGGGCGCCGTAGATGACCTCGATGCGACCGTACTTCTCTCGGTGGTGGAGGAGCTCGTACAGCACCGGCCGTAGCGGCGGGAGCCCGAGGCCGCCGGCCACGAGGATGACGTCCTTCCCTTCGGCGGCGTCGATCGGCCAGCCGGTCCCGTAGGGACCCCGGACCCCCACGGTCGTTCCCGGGGCCGCCTGGGTAAGGGCCGCGGAGACCTTGCCCGCGGAGCGAACGGTGTGCACGAGCGTCTCGGGCCGGGCCGCATCCCCGCTCGCGGAGATCGCGACCTCGCCCACACCGAAGACGTAGAGCATGTTGAACTGCCCCGGGCGGAACCGCAGCGGCTCGACTCCCGGCGGGGGGCGCAACGCGAGGGTCGTCGTGTCGGCCGTCTCCGAGGTCCGTGCCTCCACCCGGAACGGGGTCGGGACCCAGGGGTTCGCGCCCGGGGATCCCTCGGGCGGTGCGAGGGAAACGTCAGGGGCCATGGAGATCGAGGAGCTGCAGTCGGGTGTTCTCCAGGCGCTGCGCGATCACCGGGAGGAGCCGAAGGAGGAAGCGGTAGGCATCGACCGGGTGCTCGTCGAGCACGGCGCGCAGATGGGCCGCGCCGAACCCGAGGGTCCGGGTCGGCTTGAGCGCCCGAGCGTCGATCCTCCACCGATGGGGAGGGAAGAGCCACGACCACCCGATGACCTCGCCGGGCCCGACGGTCTGCACGGTGGTCCGCGGCCGACCCGGAACGATGATCTCGAGGGCGACCTTTCCGGAGAAGACCGCGAGGAACTCATCGGCCGGGTCTCCCTCCCGGACGAGGAGGGTTCCCGGCTCGAACGAACGCGAATACGCCGTCGCGCCGAGCAACGAGAGGAACTCGGGGTCCGTGCCGCGGAAGAAATGGTGATCGTCGAGGCGAAGGACCGGTTCGGTCGACTCCGCACCGCTCATGGACGCTTCCCCACCGGCGTGGTCGCTCCCGGCGCCGCCCGGATCGCGGCGACCTCCTCGGTAAGATCGATCCCGACGGGGCACCAGGTGATGCAGCGCCCGCATCCTACGCATCCCGATTCACCGAACTGGTCGTGCCAGGTCCCGAGCTTGTGCGTGAGCCATTGACGGTAGCGGGAGTCGGTGGTGGCCCGCACGCTCGTGCCGTGGACGGCGCTGAATCCGGAATTGAAGCAAGAATCCCACCGACGCCACCGTTCCACGGTCTCGCCCGAAAGGTCCGGCACTTCCTCGGTGGTCTGGCAGAAGCACGTCGGGCACGCCATCGTGCAGTTGGTGCACGATAGACACCGCCGGGCGACGATCGCCCATCTCGGATGTTCCGGGTTAGTGACGAGCAGGTCCCGGATGCCGGACGTGTCCATCGTCCGATGCATCGAGGCGGCGGTCCGCGCCACGATCTCTGTCGCGGTCTCGGTCTCCCCGCTCGACGCCGGCTGGAGCGGTACCCCGTTCAGGACCCCGGCTCCCTCGGCGGATCCGACCTCTACCAGGAAGAAGTGCCGATCCGGTCCCAGAACCTCGGTCAGGGACAGGTCGTAGCCGGTCTGAATGGCGGGACCCGTGCCCATTGACACGCAGAAGCAGGTGGGGGCAGCTTGGCCGCACTGGACCGCGATGCGGAGTACGCGGCGGCGCCGCTCGAGGTAGGCGGGGTCGCGCGCCTTCCCGAAGACGTGGTCCGACACTCCGATCGCTGCGAGCTCGCACGCTCGCACTCCGAGGAAAGCGAGCGGAGTCTCGTCGACCGGCTCCGGACGCACCTCGAAGGAACCGTCCTTCCGCGCAGCCGTCCAGAGTCGTTCGCGCGACGGGAAGAGGTACTTCTTCCAGCTGTGCGGCCCGACGTTATAGCCGAAGAGCGCGGCGTCCCGCCGTCGCTCGAGACGGTAGGTCCCGGCTTCCTGGCGGTCGGTCCAGCCCACCGGAAGGTCCGAGTCGGCGTGGATCTCTCCGTACACGATCGCCCCATCCCGAACCGTGGGGCCCACGACGCGATAGCCGGCACCGCGCAACGACGAGAGGAAGGAGGGGAAGTCGGAGCGATCGAGCCGATATCGGGCTCCGACCTCGACCGTCGCGCTCACCCCCCACCCACCGAGATCACGCAGGCGGCGCGGGCACGGCCGCGGTCGCTCCGATGAACTCCCCGATGCGAGCGCGGTCTGCGCGACCTTCGTCCCGTGAGCGGTCCAGCTCCGTTTGCCAGGTCTGGGCGACTTCCGGGGTAAACCGGCGGGCGACGCTCGTACGGACGTACTTCTCCTCGAAATCGTGCCACGCCCGCTCGGCCCGGCACTCCTGGGCGAGGGTGAGGCTGAAGAGCGAGCGATATCCCGCGACCTTCTCCTTGTACCCCAGCATCATGAGGCGGACCGTGGCCCACCGAACCCGCGCGTGCTCATAATCCGACGCCAGCTGCGCGAGGGCGAGTCGGGCCGCCTCTCCTTTCGCCGGATTGACGTCCGCCATCTCGAGCAGGCGAAGATGGCTATCGTGGAGCTCGTGCAGGTACCGGTCGACCAGGGCGAGGCCTTGTTCGAGATCCGTGATAGGCACGTCCTGGCCCCGCGCGAGCCGATTGGAGAACGATTCGAGGCGGTCCAGCAGCGGCCACAGGACGAAGTCATGTTCTTTCTTGAGACCGGCCTGCATCCGGGCGACGAGGTCCGCGGAGGAAATCGAGGGAACCGCCGCGGGAGAGGCCCGGCGCGAGGACCGTCCCTTCCGGGAAAGTCCGAATAGTGCGCGACGTGCCTTCTGGACATCGCGGTGGAACGATTCCCCGAGGTTGCTCTCGTCGGGGGGTCCCCCGTACGGGATGGGGCTCCCTCCGGCGAACTCCTCCATGGTGGCTTTCTTGTGGTGGAATCGCGACATGGTGGTGAAATCGGCACCCCTACTAACAGCCCATCCGTGAAGAGAACTTTACCCGCTCGGTCGGGGCGGCGACCCGCGGGAGTTCCGACGGGAAGTGTTTGTCGAGGGGATACCGCCGGCGGGCCCGTTGCTCAACCGGGATTGACTGACCGCTCTAATAGCCGCCGCGCCGTTTCCCGGGCATGTCCGGGACTCTCTCGAGCGACCTCCTCCGACCCTACCTGGTCGAGGACGTCATGACGACGCACGTCCACTCCGCGTGGCCCGACGAGAGCCTCCTCTCAGCCGCCCAGACGATGCGGACCCACCACATTTCGGGAGTTCCGGTCGTTGATCAGCAGAAGAGGGTCATCGGCGTGCTCAGCGAGAAGGATATCGTCGCCGCCCTCGACCGGCAGGTCGGGATCGGCCACGCTCGGGGGATCCTGGACATCCTTCTCGCGAGCTACGAACCAAAGCGCAAGGACCTCGTGCAACGCTCGGTGGCGGCGCTACTGAACAGCAACGTGAAGAAGGCGATGTCTCACCCGGCGGTGACCGTCGAGGCGGACGCGTCCCTCGGGGAGGCGTGGCGCCTCCTGGGGCGCTACTCGGTCAATCGGCTACCCGTGGTCCGGAATGAGACCCTCGTCGGGATCCTGACCCGCCAGGACGTGCTCCGGATGTTCGAGACGAAACCACCCCTCGTGGCCCGGGTGGTCCCGCGAGCTGTTAGAAGGAAGGCCGTCATCCCCTCGTGATGTCGCCCCCTCCGACCGTGCGACCGATCGCACTGGTCGCCGGAGACCTCGGCCTCCCGGTGGCGGAACTCGTCCCCGCGGGCGCGGGCGTGCTCAAGGTGCCGGTCCGCCTGGTCCGCGCGCTCGCGAGCCGCCCTCGGCGAGGCCGTCTCGTGCTCGTGAGCGCGATGACCCCGACCGAGCACGGGGAGGGAAAGACGGTGGTCGCGATCGGGCTCGGCATGGCCCTCGAGCGACTCGGTCGTCGATCGGTCGTCTGCCTCCGTCAACCCTCGCTCGGCCCCGTATTCGGGGTCAAGGGCGGCGCGTCCGGGGGCGGTCGCGCGACCGTCGAGCCCCGGCCCGCCATCGACCTCGGTCTCACCGGAGACCTCGACGCGATCACCAATGCCCAGAACCTTCTCGCTTCCTTGGTCGACCACCACGTTTATCGCGGCCTCACCCCCGCGATCGCGCCGGGCACGACCGACCTTCCGCGCGCCTCCGCCATCGAGGACCGGTCGCTGCGGTCGATCGCCTCCGGGATCTCGCCCTCGATGCACGGGTTCTCGCGGACCGCGGAGTACGTGGTGAGCGCGGCGTGCGAAGCCGCCGCGATCCATGCGCTGGCCCGGGACTACGTGGACCTGAAGGAACGGCTCGGACGCATGCTCGTGGGTCGGACCGCGGACGGGGGAGCCGTCCGGGCTTCCGACATCGGGGCGGCCGGCGCCACCGCGGCGCTCCTATCGAGCGCTCTGGAGCCGAACCTCGTCCAGACCTCCGAGGGGACGGCCGCGTTCGTGCACGGGATCCCCTACGCGAACGTCGCCCACGGCACCTGCAGCCGCCTCGCGATCGAGGCGGGCCTCGCCGTCGCCGACTTCTGTGTCGTCGAGGCCGGTTTCTCGACCGAGCTCGGGGCGGAGAAGTTCGTTGATATCGTCTCCCCCGTGACCGGCCTCGACGCGGACGTCGGCGTCCTCGTGGCGACCGTGCGCGCCCTTCGGTATCACGGAGGCAGTCCGTCGAACGGACCCCCCTCGGTCGAAGCGGTCGGTCGCGGCCTCGCGAACCTCGACCAGCACATCGCGAACCTTCGTCTCCTGGGGCTCGACCCGATCGTGGCGTTGAACCGGTTCCCGTCGGACACCGACGAGGAGGTCCGAGCCGTCGAGCGTTTCTGCGAAGAGCATCGGGTGCGGTTCGTCAGCGACACCGCCTTCGCGGACGGCGGCGGGGGGGCGGAACCCTTGGCCCAGCTCGTCATCGAAGCTTCGGGGCGGGGCCAACGAAGCCGCGGGCTCTACGGTCCGACGGCGACGGTGGAGACGGTCCTCGACACCGTGGCGAAGAAGCTCTACGGCGCCGATGGCGTCGACCTGGCTCCGGAAGCGTTGGCCGACCTCGAACGGATCCGCACCCTCGGCGAGGCGACCGGCCCGGTCTGCATCGCGAAAACCCCCCGCTCGCTCTCCGACGACGTTCAGAAGCGGGGCCGGCCTTCGGGATTCCGGGTCTCGGTACACCGGCTCGAGCGCTGGTCGGGCGCCGGGTTCACGGTCGCGCTCCTCGGCGGGATCATCACGATGCCCGGCCTTCCCGAGCATCCGGCCGCCATGTCGATCGACCTCACGGCCGACGGGAAGGTCGTCGGCGTCCTCTAGTCGCCTTCTTCGCGTCGTCCTTCTCGTTCGGAGCGACCCGATGAGCACGGAATCCCTCGAGAGGTTTCGAGTGCAGGGCCTTTCCGCGAGTCGGCCGGCGGGAGAGGTCAATCCGGACCCATCAACGCATTATGAGCCCGCTGCCGCTCCCGGGTCGGGAGGGTCGATGGACGACTTCCATCCACCGACGGTCTCCGAGATCGCCTCGGCGACCTCCCTGATGCGGCGGCTGGAGCGCGTTCGACGGAGCCTGCTCGAGCTCGAAGGCCTCGTCGACCGGACCTCCTTCGGGAGGGAAGAGGAGAGCGCACGCAATCTCCTTCACTACCTCGCGTTCCGTCGGTTCGACCTGCGGCGAGACCAGGCTCGTCTCGCACACTGGGGACTCTCTTCGCTCGGAAGGTCGGAGAGCCACGTGCTCTACAACCTCGACGTGGTCCTCGGATGGCTCCACCTTCTCCGCGGCGACCCGGTCGCGGAGCGACCAGCGCCCGACGGGACGGACCCCGAGCGCGGTCAGCGAATGCTGGCGCGGAACGCGCGGGCGCTGCTGGGACCGACCCGGCCGGGACGCGGGGTCCGGATCATGGTGACGATGCCGGCGGAGGCCGCGACCGACCCCCGGCTGGTGCGGGAGCTCCTCCTGGGCGGGATGGACTGTGCGCGCATCAACTGCGCCCACGAGGGACCCCAGGAGTGGGCGCGCATGATCGACCATATCCGCCGTGCCGAGAGGGCCGTGGGACGACACTGCCGTATCGAGATGGACCTCGCGGGGCCGAAGATCCGCACCGGTCCCATGCGACCTGGGCCGCCGGTAATGAAGCTTCGGCCGACGCGGGACGCCCTGGGACGCGTCACCGCGGCTGCCTCCGTCGGGTTCGTCGCCCTCGAAGACCTCCCGCTCAATCCGACGGACTCCCATGAGATTCCCGTCTCGCGGGAGTGGCTCCACCGCCGGAGACTCGGGGACCGGGTTCGGCTCACGGACGCGCGCGGGTCCCATCGGACGATGCGGATCGTGACGAGGGCGGACGATCGTTGCGCGGCCGAGGTCGAGAAGACGACCTACGTCACTACCGGCACGCATCTCACGGCGACCCGGGCGCGAGGGCGTCCGGATACGACCGCCGTGGGACCGGTCGCCCCGCTCGACGGGCGAATCCGTCTCCGGCTCGGGGACCGGATCGTCGTAACCGCCGCACCGGACCCCGGCGAAGACGTGCGTCGCGGTGCGCGAGGGCGGGTCACCACGCTCGCCCACATCGCCTGCACGCTGCCCGAAGGACTCCAGTTCGTGCGACGCGGGGAATCGATCTGGTTCGATGACGGTCATATCGGTGGGAAGGTCCGATCGGCGTCGAAGGACCGGCTCGTGGTCCAGATCACCCACGCTCCCCCCGAGGGTACGTGGCTCGGTGCCGACAAGGGCATCAATCTCCCCGAGACGCGGCTCGAACTTCCCTCGCTTCCCGCGAAGGACGTCGAAGACCTCCGGTTCGTCGCTCGGCACGCCGACCTCGTCGGTCTCTCGTTCGTTCACTCGCCGTCGGACCTCGAAGCGCTGCGCCTCGAGCTCGCGCTACTACGGCGGCCGCGCTTGGGGGTCGTCCTCAAGGTGGAGACGGGCCGGGCGTTCGCGAATCTTCCGGCTCTCCTCCTCGGCGCGCTCCGCCACCCGCCGGTCGCCGTGATGATCGCGCGCGGCGACCTCGCGGTGGAGGTCGGGTTCGAGCGCCTCGCGGAAGTGCAGGAGGAGATCCTCTGGCTCTGCGAAGCCGCGCACCTCCCCGCCATCTGGGCGACGCAGGTCCTCGAGGGGCTCGCGAAGACGGGCCTCCCGTCCCGTGCCGAGGTGACGGACGCGGCGATGGGCGAACGGGCCGAATGCGTGATGCTGAACAAGGGTCCGCACATGGTCGAGGCGGTCCGCGCGCTCGACAGTATTCTCCGGCGGATGCAAGCCCACCAATCGAAGAAGATGGCGATGCTCCGACCGCTCGCGATCGTGAATGGATACCGGTCCCCCGGGGGGAAGGCCGGTCCGGCGAGGAGTCCTGTGGTCCCGCGGCGCCGGCGACGGCAGCGGGGGACACGGCGTCGGCACGGGAACTCATCCCGAGTCACCGGATGGAGTCCGGGCAGTGACCGATAAGGCGAAGCGGCTCGAGGCGGCCAATCAGGAGCGGGCGGAGGCCGCGGTGCGGTGGGAAGATGCCGATGTCAGGGCCGGGGAGACCGGCCGGGTCGCGGACCAGGTCAAGGCGGCCGAGGACGACCGCGCGTTGGACGTCGCGGACCGGAAGATCAAAAAGATCGAGGCAGAACGCTAAGCGCGTCCGGCCTCGCGTCGCGGGGATTACGCCGATCGCTTCCGCTTCAGACGTTTTCCGGCGCGGGCCCAGCCGCGCTTGGTGGCGTCGCGGGCCTTCCGGTCGGTGATGCGGACATCGCGCCCCAGGGTGCGGGCGCCTGCGTTCAGCTTCGTGCCGGCGCGGCCCAGCCCCTTCTTCACATCGCGTCCCACTGTCTTCGAGCCGCACACGGTAACCTTCGCCCGGGTCGCAGAGCTTTCCATGCGGGAGTCCCGGAACTAGCGGAAGGACTCCGGTAGGCCGCTCAGAGGTTTGGCCCCTAACCGCCCCAACGTTCGAACGACACTCAGCCTTCCTTCGTGGGTGCGCTACTCGGTAGTGGCGTTGCCCCGCACCGTGTTAGTCAGGAGACGCCCGCTCGACCGTCGCGCGCGGAGTACCACGGACCCGGTTCGGTTCGTTCGCGTCGCCATTGGGTTCGTATCCGACGCGTCGTGAATCGAGAAAGGAAGTACATTTGCTTGTGGTATCTGAACCGCCCGGGGTGGTGGGGGGAGAGGGAATTGAACCGCCCAGCGGGTCAAATATTATAGAGAATGGGCTGGAGTTCGTTCGCAGCCGCCCTCGTCAGTCTCGGTTCAACACCTTGTACAGCCAGGAATAGACCCCGGGCCGGGGTCGAATGGCATCACTATGGACTCGTCCGTGGACCAGGCGATAGATCGCCCGGTAACCTCCCGGGACCTTCAGTCGCCAGTAACGGGTCCTTCCCCCTTGCGGGTCGTGAAGATTCTCGACATCGAGATCCGGTGCCGATCGGGTGGGGTGGGCGGCTAGGGCCGGGAAAGATTCAAAGAAATGGTCCCTGACCTCGCGCGGTAGAGCGAGAAGCTCGCGCCGGGCGTCGTCCGCGAAGTCGATCAGCTCGAGGTAGTTCCGCGAATGGCCCGCGACCACACCCGTCAGCGGCCCCTACGCTTCAGTTCCTCGTGCTGTCGGAGCACCTCCGCTAGGGGAATTCTTGGGCCGGCCGCGCGGCGCCGGAGTTCCGTGTGAAGTTCCGGGGTGAGGGTGTTCTCATAAAACGTGGCCAGCCGTTCCAAGAAGGCGTCCCAGGTTTCCGCCCCGGTCTTGAGTTCTTGCAAGCTCTCCAAGGTGGACCGATGGATCGACAGGCTGGTCATCGCGTCCTTCGTAACTGCCACAGTTGTGGCAGCCTGTCCATCAATTTAATGTTTTTGATGGATTCTCCTGCGTCGAGCCATTTCCAACGTAGCGCAGACCCGGGAGGGGTGCGGCTCGCTCGAGAGCCGATCGCGTGGGAGAGGGTTCGTTGATCCTGCGTTCCGAACGTTGTCGATTGCGTTGCGGCCGGCGTCGTGGTCGCCCCACGCAGGAAGCCCGACCCGAGCCTTTCGTGCTCCGCAAAGGGTTCGGGTCGAGTGTCGAGCCGATGGGTGGCCTTGACCCGAACCAACTTCCGCGCCATTCTGCGGGTCACTTCTCTTCTTGGGCCGATTCCAATGTCGTCCAGAGGTGCCGATGGGCGTTGAGCTGAAGTACTACATCCTCGGCGCCCGGAGTGCACTCCAACTCCGCGACCAGGCTCTGCATAGAGAGAATCTCACCATCCTTCCAGGCGTAGATGGCTCGTTCCGTCGAGAAGTATTCGCGTATGGCCGCTGCGGCACGGGGGTTCTCGCGGAGGAACCTTCGGGCGTCCGACCGTAGAGCCTCGAGACGGGGTCGGTTCTTGAAATACCAATACGCCCGGTGGAGCCGTTCGAGAGATCGAAAACCGTACCCTCTGGCGGTACCATCGAACTCGTCGCCCGTGTCGGCAAAGTAACGGGTCTCACTGTGAGAGGCATCGATTCGGACAGTTTTTCGGGTGATTCTCATCTCGGTGGTGCACGAGCCCGGAATGCGTATTTGAGGCGGAATTCTGTGGTGAACGATGCCAACCCCTCGGTCGACGGGCGCCCATGCAGCCCCCCGCCGAGCCGCCACCGCGCCCTTGACCATGCGCCTCAGTTTTGGAGCGGCGGGTCCACGGTGTGGCGCAACGCGCACCTACATCAAGGCGAGATCGCGGACTTGAACTCCCCGGGGGTTCGAATACCACTCGTTTTTGCGAGAGGCTCTTCTGGCAGTAAGGTGCGGGGAGAGGGATTTGAACCCACGAACCCCTACGGGACCAGACCCTGAATCTGGCGCCTTTGGCCAAGCTGGGCGATCCCCGCGCCGAAGGGTCCGAAATTAATCCGGGTTAAGACCCTGCTGCCGGGGGAGCCACACTACGCGGTCGCTGCCGTCGCCGTGTGGACCTTCTCGCCCTCGAGCACGTCGAGCGCTTCCCGAACAGTCGCCTTCTCGTGGACGATTGCGCGCAGGGCCTTCAGCATCGCGACGGGATGGTCCGACTGCCAGATGTTCCGACCCATGTCGATCCCGTGGGCGCCCTCGTCGATCGCGTTCCGCGCGAGCTCGAGCGCCGCTCGGTCGCTGTCGAGCTTCGGGCCCCCCGCGACGACGAGCGGCACCGGGCACCCCTCCACGACCTTCGAGAAATCTTCGCAGTAGTAGGTCTTCACGAGGTGCGCGCCGAGCTCGGCCGACACTCGGCAGGCGAGCGCGAGGTAGCGGGCATCGCGCTTCTCGAGCTCCTTCCCGACGGCCGTGATCGCCATCACCGGGATTCCGGCCTCCTCGCCTTGATCGACGAGCTCCCCGAGGTGGACGAGCGACTCGTGTTCGTGCGGTGCCCCGACAAAGACGCTCATCGCGACCGCGCTCACGTTCAATCGGGCAGCCTCACGGATCGACGTGGTGATCTTCTCGTCGGAAAGGTCCTCCTTGAGGACCGTCGCGCCCCCCGAGACGCGGAGGACGATCGGGGTAGAGGTGTGCGGGGGCACGCAGCGTCGGAGGATCCCGCGCGTGAGCGCGAGCGCGTCGGCGTGAGGGAGGAGCGGCGCGATCGTCGACCGGGCGTCCTCGAGGTGGTGGGTCGGGCCCATGAAGTAGCCGTGGTCGACGGCGAGCATCACCGTGTTGTGGCTCACCGGGGAGAACATTCGGCCCATGCGGTTCTCCATTCCCCAGTCCATCGTCTCGCCTTCGAGAATGAGGAGGGGACGGGGCCCTTAGGTTTTACGTCCCCCTGTGGGAAGGGGAGTTCAACCTTCCGGCGCCGCCTCTAGAGTCCGTCGCGAGACCGGAACGCGGCGGTCCTCCTTGACACGGTTCAGGACGACCTGGGTGTTCGTGCGCTCCACATGGGGGTCCTGGAGCGCGTGTTTGACGAACCGGTCGAGGTCTCGGCGGTCGCGGAACCGCCCGATCAGGAGCGCGTCCGTCTCTCCCGTGACGTCGTAGATCGCGTACGCCCGCGGGTCCTTGGCGAGCCGCTCCTCGACCTCCCTCAACTTCCCTCGCGAGATCCGGATCCCCATCGCGGCCCACAGGTCCCAGCCGAGCTGCTCGTCGTCCAGTAGCGGGATGTATCCCCGGATGACCCCCTGCGCCTCCATGCGCGCCACCCGGGCGCTCACGGTCGTCGGCGAGACCTTGAGACGGTGTGCGATCGCGCGGTGGCTGAGACGCGCATCGGTGTTCAGCTCCTCGAGGACCGCCCGGTCGAGCTCGTCCAGTATGGACGCACGCCGCATGATAGGTAAAGGAAGCGATAGAAGTTAAAGCGCTCCAATAAGAAACTGGTCAAACGTCCAAAATTCGTGGGTCAACGTTGATGTAGGCGGGCACCGTCCGAGGACCCAATGGCACCGAAACGATCGCCCAAGAAGGAAGCAAAGCCGTCGAAACCGTTGTCGGACGGCGCGCGGGTCCTCGAGCAACTGAAGGCCCAGAACGTCCGGTGGGTCCAGCTGTTCTACACCGACGTTTTCGGTGGATTCAACCAGGTCGACGTTCCGCTGCATACCCTCAGCGAGGACTCGTTCGTCTCGGGCGTCCCGAAGCTGGACGGCTCGTCCGTCCGGGGGTTCCGGGAGATCTTCGACTCGGACATGTTGCTCGTCCCCGACGTGCGCACGCTTGCGACCATCCCGTGGAACCCTGAGGTCGGTGGCACGGTGCGGTTCATCTGCGACGTCCGGATCGGGGGGACGACCACCCCCTACGACCACGACCCGCGATGGGTCGCGCGCAAGACGGAACAGATCCTCGCCGATGCCGGCTTCGACCGCTCCTACTGGGGCCCCGAGATCGAGTTCTTCGTCTTTGACTCGGTGGAGCTCATCCCGTCGTACCAGGGCGTGCACGACGCCTGGGCGGGCGCGGGCTACCAGATCAACCAGAGCGAATCCCCATGGGCGGCCGGTCCGGTCACCTCCACGGTCCGGTTCAAGGAAGGGTATCACCGCACGCCGCCGACCGACTCCCTGCTACCGCTGCGCGCGGAGATGTGCAACATCCTCGCCGACCAGTTCCATATCGTGATGGACGCGCACCACCACGAGGTCGCGACGGCGAGCCAATCGGAGATCAACGTCCGGTTCGACGAGCTCGTCCCGATGGCGGACCACATTCAGGACGTCCGCTACGTGATCAAGAACGTCGCCCGCAAACACGGGAAGGTCGGCTGCCTCATGCCGAAGCCCGTCTACGGCGACAATGCGATCGGCATGCATACCAACCAATCGCTCTGGACTGGTGGGAAGAACGCATTCTACGACGGGAAGGACAAGTACGCCGAGGTGAGCCAGACCTGCCGCTACTACGTCGGTGGGCTGATGAAGCACTCCCGGGCCCTCTGCGCGATCACGAACCCGACGACCAACTCCTATCGTCGTCTCGTACCGGGGTACGAGGCCCCGGTGTTCATCGCCTGGAGCCGCGCGAACCGCTCCGCCAGCATCCGGATCCCCGCCTACCACCGCGGGCGACCGGCGCCCAAGCGGGTCGAGTATCGAACGCCGGACTCGGCGGCGAACATCTACCTCACCGAGGCGGCGCTCGCCATGGCAGGGCTCGACGGCATCAAGAAGAAGGTCGAACCGCCGGCCCCCGTCGACGAGAACATCTACAAGCTCTCCCCCGAGCGACGCAAGGAGCTCGAGATCCGCGAGCTGCCGGGCTCGCTCGGCGAAGCGCTCGACGCGTTCGAGTCGGACCACGCCTTCCTGCGGCCGGCGTTCGCCTCGTCCCTGATCGACATCTACATCGAGCTCAAGCGGGAGGAGCAGTTCGAGCTCAACCTGCGACCTCACCCGTACGAGTTCTATCGGTACCTCGACGTGTAGGCGCGATCGCCGCGACGAGGGCGAACCCTTTCCTTTCCCGCTCTCTCGGTCCGCCCCAGCCGATGACGGACTCCACGCTCTTCCTCGGCGGCCGCATCTTCACCGGTCGGGGCTACTGCGAGGCGCTCCTCGTTGAGGACGGCGAGGTCCTCGTCGCCGGCAACGAGAGCGAGGCCCGACATGCGGCCGCTCCGGGGACCGAACCCCGATCCCTCGCGGGCGGCCTTCTGCTGCCGGGATTGATCGACGCCCACGTTCACGTCGCGGACGTGACGAGGGCGAGGGAAGGGCTCCAGCTCGGGGCGGTCAACAGCGTCGACGGGCTGGTCGAATCGTTGCGCCGTTGGGGCGAAGACCACCCCTCGGGTCCCGTCGTCGCCCGTGGCTGGGACCCGGAACGGTCCGCCGGTCGCGAGTGGCCCTCCCGGGGCGACCTCGACCGGGCGGTCCCGGACCGACCGGCGATCGTGACCCACGTCAGCGGCCACGCCCTCGTGGTGAACTCCGCGGTGCTCGCGGCGGCGGGGTTCGATCGAGCGACCCCGGACCCGCCGGGTGGCCGGCTCGGACGCGAGGTCGACGGAACCCCCGACGGGCGGGTCTTCGAGGGAGCGATCCGGGCCCTCGAGAGCCGTGTTCCGTTCCGCGAAGTGCCGGACCCCGCGGCACTTCGCCGCACCCTCCTCTGGACGGCATCGCTCGGCCTCACGACCCTCGGGGCGATGAGCGCGACCCCGGAGGAAGCGGTCGCGTTGCGAGAGCTCGCGGCTGCGGGGTCGCTGCCCGGCCGCGTGCGGGTCTACCTCCGAGCGGATCGGTGGGAGGAGTATTTCCGTGCCCCCGCCGGCCCTCGGGGTTCACCCGGTCGCTACGCGGTGGTCGGCGTGAAGGAGTACGCCGACGGGGCGTTCGGGACTCGGACCGCGTGGCTCTCGGAACCGTACGCGGACGACCCGAGCACAGCGGGAATGCCGGTGGCCGATGACGACGGGATGCGAGCGCTCCTGGAGGCGATCGGCCGACGGGGGCTCGTCCCCGCGTTCCACGCCATCGGCGACCGAGCGATCGCCAACACGCTCGGATTACTCGACACGTTCCCCCGAAAGTTCGCGGCGCCGGCGCGCATCGAGCACGCCGCGCTCACGCCTCCCGACCTCGTCGAGATGCTCTCCCGGGCACGGCCGACGCTCGTGGTCCAGCCCGGCTTCGTCTGGAGCGATCACTGGCTCGAGGCTCGCCTCGGACGCTCCCGCGCTCGCTGGGCCTACGCCTTCCGGACCCTGATCGAGCGCGGGGTACCCCTCGTGGGGTCGAGCGACGCCCCATACGACCCCGTCGACCCCTGGAGGGGGATCGCGGCCGCCGTGCGGAGGCGCGGCCCCGACGGCCGGTCCGCCAACCCGACGCCCGAGGAGTCACTCACCCCGGAACAGGCGATCACCCTCTACACGGCGAATGCCGGGCTCGCGTTCGGGGAGCCGAACCTCGGGGTCCTCGAACCGGGCTCTCCGGCCGACCTCGTCGTGTTAGGGTCCGCGACCCTCGAAGGGGCCATCCGAGCGGGAAGCGCGACGGTCCGCGAGACGTGGGTGGCGGGGAAGCCCGTTGCGCAGGGAGCGGGTGCCCCGGAAGAGCAAAGGGTGTAATCTCCCCCGACCTCGAACCCCTCATGTCCGCCCCCGCCGGCCTTCCCCCGATGAAGGAGTTCTCGCCGTCGATGCGGGTCGACGTGCTCATCTCGGACTGGCGGGCCGGTCTCGACCCGGCGACCTCCGAGGAAGAGAAGGAGCACGACCTGTACGGCCGCGCGTGGGAGGCGTACAACGACGGGGACTACGGCTTCGGCCTCTGGTGCTGGCACGAATGCGACCGCCTCACGAACAACCTCAACGGGAACGTACGGGAGGTGACCCGGATCCTCGGCCCCGGAAGGTACTTCGGATTCTCCCATCGCCGCGCGGTGGCGGAGCAGGTACCCGTCGATCGGATCTACCGTCCCCGGAAAGGGGACATGAGCACCCCGAGGACCGATGCGTTCGTGCTGCCGCACTACCAGGTGCTCTGTGTGTACCTCGTGAAAGCGACGAGCGGCGACCCGAAGGCGAAGGCCCAGCTCGAGATCGCGCTCCTCGAGCTGGAGGAACGCCGGAGGGCGGACCCGTTCCTCCGCCACTTTGAGACGTTCCGCGACCTCCTGACCCGAACGTCGAGCGCCCCGCCCGCCATCCCGCCACCGACGGCGGCGTCCGCCCCGGAATCCGCTCCGGCCGGCCGTAAGCCCCGCGCCAAGTCGAAGGGGCCCTGACGCGGGACTTTCCCGCTTCGCCCCACCCAATGCTTCGTATAGGGTCCCCTCTTCGGACGGCATAGGGAGCGAGGGTCGATGCGGGTCGTGGTGCTAGGCGGCGGTGGTCTCACCGGCCGATGCGCGGTGCGTGACCTCGCGACCGGGGGCGTCTTCGACTCCGTCGTCGCCGCGGACCTCGACCT
>JBAUZT010000031.1:0-5391 GCA_049585415.1 Thermoplasmata archaeon
TACGTCCAGTCCGACGAAGGTTTCCGCATTCACGTTCTCCATAGGGCGCCTCGAGGTGGAGGAATAGAGGCGCCCCCGATGGGACTTCCGCCGCCGCATGAGCGGAACCCATCATGTCCACATTGCAACCATTTGCTGAGGGCCTGCCCTCAGCGACCGTGGGGAATCTCTCGACGGGCCAATCTTATCTGGCCGTCGGGCCCTCGAGCTGCCCGCAGCTGGCGAGGTCCCTTCCGACGATGTCCGTGCGAGTAGTTCCGGGCGAGATCTCGGCCAAGGACGCGACCGTCCGAGTGATTCTACCCACTATCGCACAACCTCGACTCCCTCCCTTCGAACGAGTGGCCGAAACGATCTCGACTCCCCGCCGTCGCTTGCCCCAGCACCGGCATCAGTGTGTCGAAGTGCTCACCCATGTCATCGAGGGATCGGGGACGTACGAGTACGGATCCAGCACTCCGGAGCTCATCGGTCAGGGCGATACTCGGCTCCTCACGGCTCCGGACCCGGTAAGCCACGCGATCAATCCCGGCAAGGGCCAGACCATTCGGTATTTCGCGATCGTAGCCTCGCTGCCCGCAGGGAAAATGCCCGAGGTCGGACTCCAGTCCGCGCGGTCCGCAGAGTCGGCAGTACTTCCGGACGGGACCTCAGTTGCCCGGCTAGTCGGACCAGGAAGCGGAATTCAGTCCGGGGTCGGCCTCGAGAGCGAAAGGATCCGGTTCCATTCGGAGGGGACCAGTTTTCGAATGGTCGGCCACGGCCACCTCGCGATATGTTATGCGCTCGCCGGTGAGGGTGCGGTCGACAGCCAGTCGCTTCAAGGCGGGGAAGCCGCGTTCATCGACGAGGCATCGGGCATCGCCCTGCAAGGAAACCCAGGCTTCCGCGTAATCTTCCTCCGAGTGCCCCGAGATTCGAGCCCTCCGGGATAGCCTATCTCCCTCCCAGGATATCACCGGTCCGCGTGGCGGATCCCGTGATGTCGGCCAGTTCCTCGCCCTCGCCGAAGTTCGACCATCTCGTCGTCCTGATGTTCGAGAATCGCTCGTTCGACAATCTTCTCGGATATCTCTACCAACCGGGAGAGGTGGCGTCGTTTGAGGGTCTTCAAGGTCGAGACTTGTCGAATCCGATCCCGGCGGGTTTCGACGGTTCCGAGCGTCATCGAGTTCCCGTTCACCCCGCTCTTCGACTGGACACCCCGGACCCGAACCCGGGGGAGGAGTACCCCCACGTTAACACCCAAATGTTCGGGACGATCGATCCCCCCGCGAATCAGTTCCGAGCGGTCCGCGACATGGAACCTCCGTTCAACGCTCCCCCGACCACGGGAGCCCCTCCCTCGATGGATGGGTTCGTGGCCGACTACATCGCAGAGTTTCGCGAACAACTCGGGCGGATGCCGGTGTACGACGAATACGCCGAGATCATGTCGTGCTACACTCCCGATCAGATACCGGTGCTGGCGTCCCTCGCCCGAGGGTTCGCCGTCTTCGACCACTGGTTCAGCGAGGTCCCGACAGAAACCTATCCCAACCGTTCGTTCGTCCACGCCGCTTCCTCCTCCGGTTTCGTCCTCAACAATCCCGTCGACAAGTTCGTCCTCGGGAACGACGCGCCGACGATCTTCGAGCGGCTCGAGGCGGCTCACCTGCCGTGGCGGGTCTACATCGACCCCCAACAGATCGTTTCGGCGACGGGCCTGATCCACGCCCGGCGGCTGGCGCCGTACTTCGCCACGCACTTCTCGACGATCTACGACTTCTATGCCGACGCCGCGAGCGGCGATCTCCCCGCCTACGCGTTCATCGAACCGAATCTCACGCCTCCTCGGTCAGATATGCACCCCCCGATGGCCGCACGTCTCCGACACGACCTGCACTTCCCGGCTCCAGCGGCCATGCACGGCGGCGAACGACTCCTCGCGCGGGTGTACGACGCGGTGCGTTCCGGCGAAAAAACCGAGGGTTCCAACTGGCGCAACACGGTACTGCTCGTGACGTTTGACGAGCACGGTGGCACCTACGATCATGTGCCCCCGCCCTCCGTCCCCCCTCCCGTACCGGGCGCGCCACCCGGTCAGATGGGTTTCCCGTTCAACCTCTCGGGCCCACGGGTCCCCGCGATCCTGATCTCCGCCTGGGTCGATGCGGGGACTGTGGTCAATCTCGAGTTCCGGCACACCTCCGTCATTCGAACCCTACGAGAGCGCTGGCCCCTCGGCGAGCCGCTCTCGGGCCGCGACGCGGTCGCGGCCGACCTTTCGAGCGTGTTGACCCGGACGACTCCCCGCCCGCCGAACAGTTGGCCGGGGGTGGCCGCCGCCCCGCTCAGCCTTGCCGGGGAGGCGTGGTCCCTCCTCGACCGGCCGATGGCCAGCCTGGGGCGCGACCTGTTTGCGGCCGCGCTCGCCCACGAAACGAGCGTGACCGGGACGACGGCCGACGTGGACCCGACGAACGTCTCTTACCGAGCCGCGCGGGAGCGGATGAAGGAGTTCCGCGCGGCGACGTTTCCCGGGGTCCTCCACGGACGGCAGAACTGATGTCGACGGGTGCGTGGACCCCGGCCATCCTCGCACGCCACCGCGGGTCAGCTCGACTCGGTCACGAACGCAGTCGAGTTGTAGAGCAGGGACAACCCGTACGCTTGGAAGGTCGTGGGAGAGGATAGGAGAAAAGTTGTCCACGCGCTATGGACCGGGGGTAACTCGACCGCCGGTAGGTACGGAAGTCGCCCCCACGAGTAATCGATCTCGTCCACGAAAACGCCCCCCTGAGACTGCCCCGACCCTTGATCCTGGTAGGTCACGGACGTCAAGCCCGTCCCGAGGGGGATGCTCCGGTAGCATTCGGTCATCACTCCCGTGAAGAACCCGGTGAACTGCGGAGGGATGTCTCCTCCAAATGCGGAGAATCCCGAGCCCGAGAACGTTTCACTCGCACTGGCGTGCGTGCTGGCGTCGGCTCCCGTGAAACTCACCCCCGAGCTCCCCACCTCGAGAGCGAGGTCCACCGGGTCGCCCGAGTTGATGGGCCCCGAGAAGGAGGCGATCCCGGCACCTGGGGTCGTCGGGTAGATCGATCCCCCGTTCGGCCCGAACACCTCGTACGTGAGACCCCATCCCGAGTACGAGAACGTCCCACCACCCCAGTCGTACGAAAGGCCGACTTGGAACCAGTAGACCTGTCCGCTGTCGTTAGTGTAGCCGTTGACAAGGTACGCATAGCCCTGCGGGCAATTCGACGCTTGGCTGACGGCGTTGACTTGGTAGGAGAGTGTGTTGCCTCCCGATCCGAAGACGTCCACAGCCTGGAGGTCGTACGTCACCGGGTCGTTGACCAGGTCCACTGTGGAGACGAACGAGGCCCCCACCGTCTGAGGACAGATGAGCAAGATCGCGACGAGGCCGACGAGGAGCGTGAGGGCCGGAGCGATCCATCGCGCCGTGTTAAGTGGGCGCGACGAACCGGAACCCGATCCGGTCGCACCCTCCGCGGCGCCTTTCCCGCTCGTAACGCCGGCGGGGGACCGGGATATCATCAGGAGGGCGCCGGCCACGACCAGAACGAATCCCACCCAAAATCCCGCAAACGCAAGCGGAATGCTCGTGACCGCTCCGATAAGCCCGAAAATCCCTACAAACCTCTCGCTTGCCGTACGGGAATAGAGAAGTATCGTTGCGAGCAGGAGGACGGCCCCCGGTAGGAGACACAGCGGATAGAGCCCGGTGAGGAAGCCATACGGTCCCCCCGGGCCAATGCTCGTCGCAACCGCGAAACTGAGCAACGAGCCACTGATCACGGTGAGTATCGCACCGATCGCGAAGAGCAGCCGCGGGGTGCGGGTTTTCATCGCAAAAACAGCTGCTCACCCACATATGGAGGTTAACTAACAATTCGGTAGGGGGTTCGAATCGTCTGCGCCCTGGCCCCCCATCAGATAAGTGAGCCCGGTCTCGCCCGCCGATGAGTGCCGTGGAGGTCGACCCGACCACGGCTCGTCGGTTCATTTTAGGCCGTCAAGGACTCTGGCCCGGACGTCGCTGGGAAGGCGTTCAAGGACTCCACCGCGCGGTGCAGGAAGTTGGGACGGTCCAAGTCGACCCGCTCGATGTGGTCGGCCAAAACCAGGACCTCGTACTCTCGTCCCGGGTGGAGGACTATATGCCTCGTGACCTCGACCAGGCGCTCTACGCGCGGCGCACCCTGTTCGAGTGGGGCGGAAACTTGCAGATCCGGCCCATCGAGGAACTGCCCTACATGGTCGCCCGCATGAAAGCCTGGGATTATCTCGGGCGCCGCGCCCTCTTCGAGAGAACCCATCGGGCACTCATGAACCAAGTGCTGCGCCAAGTCGAACGTGAGGGACCTATCGGGAGCCGCGCCCTCGCTGGGGGAGCGAACGTCCAAAGCTACCGGGCTCGTCGGGATACCGGCGTCGCACTGTACTACCTTTGGATCCGCGGGGACTTGATGATCCACAGCCGCGTTCGGGGAGAACGGATGTACCACCTCACCAACCGATTGGTGCCGTCACGTTTGCTCGAACCCGCCCCCGCCGATGAAGGTGAGGAGCATCTCTTTCACAGAGAGATGGGAATGTACGGACTGGCCAATGCCAGCGAGCTCCTCGCTATCCAACGAATGTCGTCCGAGAAACCGATCACGGCTAGGCAACGGTCGGCCTGGATCGAAACTCAAGTGCGAAACGGTCAACTCACTCCACTCAAAGTGAACGGATGGGGCGGGCACTACTGGCTCGATAGCCAGGATCTCCATCTCCTTGAGGGCCTCGCCCGAGGGGAGACTCCGAAGGCGTGGAGGCCCCTACGGAACTCCACCGAGGAAGAGGCAACCTTCTTTGGGCCACTAGAGATTGTGAGCGCTCGCGGACGCTCGAAGCGCCTCTTCGACTTTGACTATCTGTGGGAGGTGTACAAACCGGCTCGCAAGCGGCGCTGGGGATACTACACGCTTCCAATTCTTCACGGGGAGAACCTAAAGGCGCGTTCCGACCTCAAGGCAGACCGCGAGAGCAAGAAGCTCCGGGTGCTCGGATTCTGGTTCGAGGACGGAAGGTCGGCCAATGACCCTGGGTTTTCGGCGGCCGTGCGACGCGGACTCGAGCGACTGGCCAGAATGACTGGCTCAAACTCGATCGACTACCACGCGATTCGGCCGCCCGGGTTCAGGGCACTGCTCCAGAACAACTGACCGGGTCGCGTCAAACTCTGTCCCTCGGCGAGGTCGCGGTCCGTTGGGTGCAATGTGGACATGATGGGTTCCGCTCATGCGGCGGCGGAAGTCCCATCGGGGGCGCCTCTATTCCTCCACCTCGAGGCGCCCTATGGAGAACGTGAATGCGGAAACCTTCGTCGGACTGGAC
>JBAUZT010000032.1:0-64403 GCA_049585415.1 Thermoplasmata archaeon
GCTATAAGCTGATCGGGGGGTCGAGCAGGTCTCGGCGTGGGTTCCACCGATAGAAGATCGGGGTCCCGAAAACTCGTAGCGAGTTGGTCTTCAGCGTAGTGGGTATCGAAGGTCGCTATTCAGGTCCTGGAGCGCGCGCAGGTAGATGTGTCGCTCGAGGTCGTCGGTCTTCCGCTGGTAGGCGTGGTACGCCCGTCGCACCTGTTCGTCGAGCGTCTCGACGTGCGGCGGGAGCAATCCGTGGAGCTTGAGCGCCGTGCGTTCCTCATCCGTGAACGCCGTCCCCTTGTTGAGGAGCGGAGTGTCCAGGAGGTCGAGCCCCGTGACGTGGGGAAGGGGCGCCAGTCGGACTTTCTCGGGCCGTCCGTCGCCCGCTTCGGGCGTCCGGTCTCGAACCGCCACCAACATGCCAATCCCTCCTAGGTCGCGGCGATCGGCCGACGCGCCGCCCTCTTGCGTGGGGGGACATAGGTCAGCCACGACTCGTACAATGGGGAGCGGCCGTGGATTGCGTCCTCGTAGCGCTGCTGCAGCCGGCGGGTGATCGGATAATCGCCGTTCCCGATCGGTCGACCGTCGACCTCACGGATCGGGGTGATTCCCGCGGCGGTGCCCGCATAGAACAGTTCATCGGCCGTGAAGAGCTCCTCCCGCGTGAAGTCGGTCCGCTGGAACTGGAGATGCTCATCCGCGACGAACCGAATGACGGAGTCGCGCGTGATCCCCCGGAGGATGCCCGAACTCGCGGGCGGAGTGCTGACGACCTCTTGCTTCACCCGGAAGATGTTCTCGCCGGGTCCCTCCGCGACCACACCGGCGGAGTTGAGGAGGATCGCCTCGTCGTACCCGGCGCTCGTGGCCTCCATCTTCGCGAGGGCGGAGTTCGCGTAGTTCGCGGCACACTTCGCCTGCGGTGGGAGCGAACGAGAATCGATACGGGTCCAGCTGGAGACCGTGGCTCGGACCCCTCGGCGTACCCCTTCCTCTCCGAGGTAGGCGCCCCATTCCCACATCGCCACCGCAACCTGCACCGGACTCTTCGTCGGGTCGAGGCCCATCTGGCCGTAACCGGAGAAGGCGATGGGGCGAAGGTACGCCTGTGGGATGCCGTTCGCGTCCACGAGGTCGACGCACGCCTTCGCGAGCGCGGCCTTGTCGAACGGGAGCGCCATCCGGTAGACCTTCGCACTATTCACGAACCGGTCGAGGTGTTCCTCGAGCCGGAAGATCGCCGACCCCCGGGGGGTCTCGTGACATCGAATGCCCTCGAAGACGGCGTAGCCGTAGTGGAGACCGTGCGTGAGCACGTGGACCTTCGCGGCGTCCCAGTCCACGAGGGCGCCGTCGAGCCAGATCTTGGAAAGGGGCTTGATGCCGACCATGAAGGCGATTCGGCGTACCCAGTGTTAAGGCGGTCGTCAATCCCGGCTGACTGACCTTTCATCTCTTCCGAGAGGACTCCCCCGTTGGTGGGGAGCGTGATCGAGATCCGGTTCCATGGCCGCGGTGGCCAGGGCGCGGTAATCGCATCCGAGCTCCTCGCCCAAGCCGCGTTCCTCGACGGCAAGGAACCGCAGAGCTTCCCGTTCTTCGGTGTCGAGCGACGGGGGGCTCCCGTCACCGCCTACGCCCGCATCGACGACCGAACGATCCAGCTCCGGACGTCGATCGAACGACCGGACGTGGTCGTCGTGCTGGACCCCGGCCTCCTCCGGACCACCCCGGTGATCGTCGGATTGAAGGAAGGCGGGCTCTTGCTCGTCAACACCCCCCAACCCCCCGAGACGCTCGTCGCGCCTCCCTCGGTGCGACGTGCGACAGTCGATGCCACCCGCATCGCCCTCGATCACGGGCTCGGGACACCGTCCACGCCGATCGTGAACACCGCGATGCTCGGAGCGCTCGCGAAGGTCACGGGGGTCGTCAGCCTCGATGCGATCCACGCCGCGGTCGCCCAGTTCGTCCCATCCCACCGACCGGAAAACGCGCTCGCGAGCGAGGACGGCTACCGCGAGGTGAAGGAAACCACGCCGGCCGTCGCGGCGGTACCGGCCCTTTCCGGACACGGTCCGGCCTTGCTCGTGCTTCCCGAAGGACCCCTCGCCTCGACCCCGAGTTCGGTGAACCGTACGGAGTCCTGGCGGGTCCTCACTCCGGTCGTGCACCTCGACCGGTGCACCCGCTGCAACTTCTGCTGGAAGTTCTGTCCGGACGACGCGATCGAATTCGATGCGCAAGGCTTCCCCGTCATCCGGCTCGAGTACTGTAAGGGGTGCGGCATCTGCGCGGTCGAGTGTCCTCCCCATACGATCGAGATGGTCGCGGTCGCCGTGGGAGATTCCCCATGACGCGTCTCGTCATGTCGGGGAACTACGCCCAGTCCTACGCGACCCGGCTCGCGAGGGTCCAGGTGATCTCCGCGTACCCGATCACCCCCCAGACCACGATCGTCGAGAAGCTCGCCGAATTCGTCGCCTCGGGCGAACTGCCGGCGGAATTCGTGAAGGTCGAGTCGGAGCACAGCGCGCTCCAGGTCTGCGTGAGCGCCTCTGCGCTCGGCGCGCGGACGTACACCGCCACGTCAAGCCAGGGCCTCCTCCTGATGCACGAGCTCCTTCACTGGGCGTCGGGGATGCGGGCTCCGATCGTCATGGGGGTCGTGAATCGGGCGGTGGCGCCGCCGTGGAACATCGGAGCGGACCACACCGACACGATGTCCCAGCGGGACACCGGCTGGATCCAGTTCTACGCCGAGAGCAACCAGGAAGTCCTCGATACGGTCCTCGAGGCCTACCGTCTGGCCGAGGACCCCCTCGTTCGGCTTCCGGTGATGGTCACGGAGGACGCGTTCTACCTCTCCCATACCGTCGAACCCGTTGACGTCCCGGACGCAGCGGTTATCGATCGGTTCCTTCCGCCTCGGGACCCGCGCTCGATCCTCGTACCGGGGACGGTGGGACGACTCGGTTCGTTCACCGGGCCCGACCACTACGTCGAATTCCGGCGCGAAGTGGCGCGGGCGATGGACCGCGTCCCGGAAGTGTTGGCCCGGGTCGAGGTGGAGTACGAACGGGCGACCGGGCGGAATCACGGCGGAGCGGTCCCGACGTACCGGACGGACGACGCGGACGCGATCCTTCTCACCATGGGCACCGCCGCGACCACGGCGCGGGGGGTCGTGGACGAGCTGCGGGCCGAGGGCAAGAAGGTCGGGCTCGCGAAACTGCGCCTCTTCCGCCCCTTCCCTCAGGCCGAGATCCTGGACCTCGCGTCCCGCGTGGATCGGATCGGAGTGATGGACCGGTCCTACACGTTCGGCCCGGCGGGACCCGTCGCCACCGAAGTGGCGGGCACCCTCTACCCGGGCCCGCACCACCCCGCGATCGCGGCGTTCTTCGCGGGGATCGGAGGGCGGGACGTGACCCCCGGCGAGGTGCATCGCATGTTCTCGGCCCTTCTGGCCGGAGGGTCTACGGAACCTCGCTGGATCGACCTCGAGGAGCAGGAGGCGAAAGCCCATGGCTAAACTGACG
Organism: Thermoplasmata archaeon; assembly: GCA_049585415.1. Lineage (GTDB taxonomy): Archaea > Thermoplasmatota > Thermoplasmata > Lutacidiplasmatales > UBA184 > Lutacidiplasma. The sequence continues at coordinate 3,534 of JBAUZT010000032.1, forward strand.
ATCCCCGCGCAGGAGCTGATGTACCCGGGCCACGCCGCGTGCCCCGGCTGCGCGCCGGCCCTCGGGATGCGGCTCGTGCTGAAGGCGCTCGGCCCGCGAACGATCCTGTCGATCCCGGCATGCTGCTGGACCGTCATCGCCACGCCGTACCCGACGACGGCGCTCGGCGTCCCCGTTCTCGACAATCCCATCGAGTCCACCGGCGCGTCGATCTCCGGGCTCCGAGCCGCGGCCGACGCGCTCGGCATGAAGGACGTAACGGTCGTGGGGTTCGCGGGGGACGGGGGAACCGCCGACATCGGGCTACAGGCCCTGAGCGGCATGCTCGAGCGCCGAACGAATGCGATCTACGTGATGTACGACAACGAGGGCTACATGAACACCGGCGTTCAGCGGAGCGGAGCCACGCCCCAGGGGGCGTGGACCACGACCACCCCGGTTGGGGGCGTCTCTCACGGAAAGCCGGAGCCGAAGAAGGACATCATGGGAATTGTGCTGGCGCACGAGCCCACGTACGCCGCGACGATCAACCCGGCGTTCCCCGAGGACCTGGTCCGCAAGGTCGAGAAGGCCCGGACGATGACCGGTCCGCGGTTCTTCCACATGCTCACCCCGTGCCCGCCCGGCTGGCGATACTCCTCGGAGCGAACCATCGAGCTCGGCCACCTCGCGACCGACTCCGGACTGTTCCCGCTCTACGAGGTCGAGAACGGCACGTACCGCATCACGCGCAAAGGCGGCGCACTCAAACCGGTCGCTGAGTACCTCCGTGCCCAGGGTCGTTTCGGTCACCTGACCGACGCGGACATCGAGGAGATCCAGCGACAGGTCCGGGTGCACTGGGACCGGCTGCTCCGCTGCGAGCGGGAGTCGGCGCCGCTCCCGGCGCCCTGAACCCCCTCGGGCGACCTTTAGGGCGATGGGGCCCTCCCCGCATCGAAGGAGCGCATGTCCGCGACCGGTTCTCTTCTGGGCAACCTGGAGTGCCGGGGCTGTTGTTCCCAGGTCGAGGCGGACCGCCCGGTCGGGGTCTGCCCGACGTGCGGACAGGCGCTCTTCGCGAGATACCGGCTCGACCAGCTCGACGGACGTCGCTGGCTCGCGGAGGTCGCCGGCCGTTCCCCGACCCTCTGGCGTTACCGGGAGCTCCTTCCGGTGCGGGACTCGGATGAGATCGTCACCCTCGGCGAGGGCTTCTCTCCGGTCCTTCCACTCTCGGAGGTCTCCGGGGTTGCCGGGGTCCGCCTCTTCGTCAAGGACGACGGGGGGCTACCGACCGGCTCGTTCAAGGCCCGCGGGATGACGGTCGCAGTCTCGCGCGCCCGAGAGCTCGGTCTCCGCGACCTCTTCGTCCCGAGCGCGGGCAACGCCGGGGTCGCGCTCGCCGCCTATGGGGCGCGCGGCCACCTCGGCGTCCGTGTCTACCTACCCGAGCGGACCCCGGCGCCGATGAAGGACGGGTGCCGGTCATACGGGGCGCAACTGGTCGAGCTTCCGGGAACCCTGCGCGAGGTCGGAGGGGCCGCACGGACGGCGGAGCGGGGACGCGGTTCGTTCGACATGTCGACCCTTCGGGAGCCGTACCGGGTCGAGGGAAAGAAGACGATGGGCCTCGAGATCTTCGAGCAGTTCGGTGCGACCGGCATTCCGGACGCGGTCGTCTACCCGACCGGCGGCGGCACCGGCCTCGTCGGGATGTTCAAGGCGTTCCAGGAACTGCGCGAACTCGGACTCTGCGAACGGACCCCTCGGCTCTACGCCGTCCAACCGGAAGGGTGTGCCCCCGTCGTCCGGGCCCTGCGGGACGGCGCGACGACCGTGACCCCGTGGGAGGACCCGCGCACCATCGCGCCGGGACTACTGGTTCCCGCGCCGTTCTCGTCGGAACGAATCCTCGAGGCCGTGCGCGGAAGTCACGGCGGGGGAACGACCGTGACCGACCGTGCGATGGTGGAGGCGATGCGGGACCTCGCGCGACGGCACGGAATCTCGGCCTCCCCCGAAGGCGCCGCGACGTATGCGGCGCTCGGCCCGCTCGTGACGGCCGGTGCGATCCGACCCGGCGAGAGCGTGCTCCTCTACAACACCGGCACCGGACTCCCGTTCTCCCTGACGGAGTTGGAGCGCACGGTGGAGGGCGGGGCGGTCCCGTCGAGGGCGACCTGATCCGGGGCCGATCGGCTCTGGGTCATGAACTCGCGGGTCTTTCGCGCGTGGCAGCCGCGGCAGACCGTCTGCAGGTTGGAGTACTCGAGCGCGGCCCCGCCCCGCGCGATCTCGACGATGTGGTCGACCTCGAGCTCGCGCGCGCGGCGTCGGACCCCGCAGAGGCGACAGGTGTAGCGGTCCCGAAGGAGGACGTACGAGCGAGCGGAGTCCCAGAAGTAGTGGCCGTGGAACTTCCACTGACAGCGACGGGAGCAGTACGGGGTTCGGCGGCTCGCGAGCGTGCGACCGCACTCGACGCACCGCGCGGCCCGGCGGGCCGCGGTCCGGCGTCGGGCGCCGTCACCGAACCATGCCGCGGAGAGGGCGATGATCCGTCCGTTCGGTCCGACCTGAACGGAGGCCGCGGGGCGGGAACGACGCGACATCGCAGCGTCGTGCGCGTGCGGGTTCAAGTGGGTTCGGGTCGATTCGCAACCGCGAAAGGGCGCGGGACCCGACGGGCTTTAGTTTCCGGTCCGCTCCGACGGGGCGTGAGGTTTCCTCTCGCCGACTGGATCGATAGCCACGAGGCCTGTCGGTACAACCTCGGCAAGAGCGGAATGGCCGGGACGGTCCGTCACCCCGAGCCCTCGCGCGAGGAGATACGGTCGGCCTCCGAGGCCGAGTTGCGTCGCCGCCTCGCGGAGCTCGTCGGGGTCCACTCCTCCCGCGTCTTCCTCACCCACGGCGCGACGGAGGCGAACGCGTTGGTCGTGGCGTATCTTTCCCGAGACCACGGCGCCGCACGGTGCCGGGTCCGGTTTCCGGAATATCCGCCCCTCTTCGACCTGGCACGATCGTTCGGATACCGTCTCGTGACCCGGCCCGGACCCAGCCGCCTCGCGATCGTCTCGCGGCCCCGGAACCCGGAGGGGAACCTCTGGTCTGCCCCAGCGCTCTCCGAGTGGTCGCGCAACGCCCGGAGCACGATCGTGGACGAGACGTTCCGAGAGTTCACCCCGGCGCCGTCGGTGCAACGGCTCGAACTCCGGGGACTTTGGTCGACAGGCACCTTCACCAAGGCGTACGGTGGGGACGACCTCCGCGTCGGTTACGCGGTCGCCCCAGAATCGGAGCAGGACGGGTTCGCACGGTTCCATGGCCTGGTCGCCGACGAGATGCCCAACTACTCGGTGGCCGGCGCCCTCGCGACGCTGTCGGACCGGGACCGGGTCCTGCGCGAGGTCCGCTCGGTGTTCGAGCGGAACCGCGCTTTGTGGCGCCGCGCCACTCCGCACGGTCCCGACCTCGCCGCGCCGCTCGCGTTCGACGACCCGGTCCGACCGGACGGCACGCGATTCGCGCGGCGTTGTCTTCGCGCCTCCGTCCTCGTCTCTCCCGGCGCGCTCTTTGGCCGCCCGAGCGGTGTACGGGTCTGTCTCACCCGCCGGACGTTCCCCCGCGACCTGCGCGCCTACCTGCGGGTCCGCGACGGAACGACCTGACTCGCGAGCTCCGAGGTCAACGGACCGGCGGGAAGTTCGTCGGGTCGACGGCGCCGCGGGGCAGGAGGCCCAGCTTCAGTCGACCCTTCGGGAACGGGGGCGGAGTTTCCGCTCGCTCGGATCGGCTTTCGCCCGTACATTCCTTGAGGAACGTCTCGGCGAACCGGACCGCCCGCCCGGGGTTCGACTCGTGCACCAAGAGGAACCCCCGGGCGAGCTCGGTGAGCACGGCGCGCCCCGGCACCACGCGCCGGAGCTCCTCGATCTCCGGGTCGAACGGCGGTTCCGGATCGACCTTCGACCCCATTCGGGCCGTTGACCCGGAACCGCGACATAAAGGGAGACGTTGCACGCGCCGTCCAATGGACCCGGCGGGCCCGCAAGCCTTTACGTGCCGGCCGGCCGTGCTGAGTTCGGTGAATCGATGAGCCAGAGCGCACCTCCTCCCTCGGAGCCGGCGCCCGACACGCCGCCGACCCCCCCGAAACGGGGCGTCGTGCTGAAGACCGAGATCCCGGGCCCGAAGGCGCGGGCCGTGATCGCGCGGGATTGCGCGATCCTCATGACGACGACCAAGACCGCACCGATCGTCGCGGAGTCGGGCGACGGGGTATGGATCACGGACGTCGACGGCAACCGCCTCCTGGACTTCTCGTCCGCGGTCGCGGTCAACAACGTCGGCTACGCCCACCCCGAGGTCGTGGGCGCGGTGCGCGAACAGGTCGGGCGGCTGAGCCACTTCGCGGGCACCGACTACTACTACGAGAAACAAGTCCACCTCGCGGAACGGATCGCCCAGATCGTCCCGGGGACGTTCCCGAAGAAGATCTTCTTCACCAACAGCGGAACGGAGAGCGCCGAGGCCGCGCTCAAGATCGCGCGCTGGCAGCGCCAGAAGCCGATCGTGATCGGCCTTCTCGGAGCGTTCCACGGTCGCACGATGGGCTCGCTCTCGATGACCACCTCGAAGCCGGTCCAGCGCGCTCGCTACGCACCGTTCGTGACCGGGGGCCACCACATCCCGGCGCCGAACTGCTATCGGTGCCCCTACAAGCTCGAGTACCCCAGCTGTGACCTCTACTGCGCGAAGATCCTGAAGGAGCTCTACTTCCAGACCTCCATCCCGCCGGAGGACGTCGCGGCGATGATCGTCGAGCCGGTGATGGGCGAGGGCGGCTACATCGTGCCGCCGAAGGGATGGCACGCTGCGCTGAAATCGATCCTCGACGAACACGGGATCCTGTTCATCGACGACGAGGTGCAGGCGGGGATCGGGCGGACGGGCCGCTGGTTCGCGATCGAGCATCACGGGATTGTGCCGGACATCGTGACGATGGCGAAGGCGATCGGCGGCGGCCTCCCGATGGGCGCGGTCGCGATGCGGGCCGACCTCGACTTCACGGTGAACGGGGCGCACTCCAACACCTTCGGCGGCAACCTGGTCGCCGCGGCCGCGTCCCTCGCCACGCTCGACATCATCGAGAAGGAGCACCTCCTCGACAACGCGAGGGTCCAGGGGAACTACCTGATCGACCGGCTCCGGGAGCTCCAGGGCCGTCACCCCGAGATCGGGGACGTGCGCGGCCTCGGACTCATGACCGCGACCGAGTTCGTCCGCGATCGACGAACGAAGGAGCCGGCGGTGAAGTTCCGCGACCGGGTGCTCGAAGAGTCGTACCGACGGGGCCTCATTCTCCTGCCGTGCGGCACCTCTACGCTCCGCTATATTCCGCCGCTCATCGTCCGCCGGGAAGAGATCGACGAGGCGATGGAGATCCTGGACGCGGCGATCGTCGCGGCCCGCGCCCGCGAATGAAATTCGGTCAGCTCGCGGGCAACGGCGCGGTCGCCCTGGTCGACGTTCCTGCTCCGCACGCGGGAACCGGGGAGGTCGTGGTGACCCTCGCCGCGTGCGGGGTCTGCGGAACGGACCTCGAGAAGCTGCGGGGCAACTACCGGAGCGCGGGGATCCTGGGGCACGAGCCGGTCGGGCGCGTGCTCGAAGTGGGCGCCGGGGTCCACGACCTCGCGGTGGGCGACCGGGTGTTCGTGCACCACCATGTTCCGTGCTATTCCTGCGACGTGTGCGCGCGCGGAGACTACACCTTCTGCCCGAAGTACTCGCAGTCGAACATCGACCCCGGCGGGTTCGCGGAGGCGTTCCGCGTCCCGGAAGAGCACGTGCGCCACGGGGCGGTACTCCGGCTGGGTCCGTCGGTGGGCTGGGAGGTCGGCGCGCTCCTCGAGCCGGCCGGCTGTGCACTGACCGCGATCCACCGGGTCGGGCTTCCGTCGAACAGTTCGGTGTTCGTGCTCGGTCTCGGCCCCGTCGGGCTCCTCTACGCTCGCCTCGCTCGCGCGCTCGGCGCCGCGTGGGTGGGGGGCAGCGAAGTGTCGCCGCTCCGGCGGTCGGTCGCCGAGCGGGGCGGGGTGAACGAGACGGTCGACCCCCGCGGAGAGAACGCGCTCAAGACCGCGGTAGACCGCGCGACCGGGGGCCGCGGGGTCGACCTCGCGGTCGTCGCCACCGGCCATCCGAGCGTCGCACGTGCGGCGACGCAGATCGTCCGGCGGGGGGGCACGGTCAATCTCTTCGGATTGCCCGAAGCCGGGAGCCGCCTCGACGCGGACCTCCAGGAGCTCTACCTTCGCGGAGTCCGCATCATCCCTTCGTACGCGACCACGGAGCGGGACATCGCCGAGGTCCACCGGCTCGTCGTGGCGGGCGACCTCGCGCTCGGGGACCTCGTAACGCATCGGCTGCCCCTCGATTCGATCGCCGAGGCGTTCGCGCTCGCCGGTCGTCCGGCCGAGGCGGTGAAGGTCGTCGTTACGGGACCGGCCTTCTCGTAGGTCACGCTTCGGCGCCCTCGCCGAGGACCAGGCCCTCGATGCGGCGACCGACGCGGACCCGTGCCCGCGGGCCGATGATACATCCCACGACATGCGCGCCCTGCTCGACGACAGCGTCCTCCATCAGGACGGAGTTCTCGACGTGCGCTTCCCGCTCGACGGTCGCCCCGGGTCCGACCGTCACGTACCTCCCCAACGAAGCCCCCTCCGCTCGGGCGCCGTCCATCATCGCCACCGGACCGGTCCCTTTCGCCCCCGGGGGGGCGTTGCCCGGTCCTCCCCGTCCGTCGTCGAAGAGGAGCTGTTGGGCGTGCAAGAGCCGCTCGGGCGTCCCCGCGTCTTCCCAGTATCCGGAGAGTCGGAAGCCGTACACGCCCCGGGGCAGGAGGTCCCCCATGATCTCCTTCTCGAAGCTCACGGGCCGTCCCGCGGGGATCGCGTCGAGCACGCTCCGCTCCCAGATGGCGATCCCTGCGTTGATCCAGCGGGACGGCGCGTCCTGGGGCTCGGGCTTCTCCACGAACGCCGTGATGCGATCCTCCGGTCCGAGCGCCGCGACGCCGTACGGCTTCGGGTCCTCCACCTCGTAGAGGCCCATCGTGCCGATCCCTCCACGCGCCATGTGGCTCGCGAGGAACGCCGTCAGGTCCGCGGAGGCGATGACGTCCGAGTTCAGGAGGTAGAACAGCTCCGACATGCCGCTGCCCGCGTTCTTCATCCCCCCGGCGGTGCCGAGCGGCTCGGCCTCGGGAACGGTCGTGATCGGCCAGCGCAACGGATGGGCGCGAACGTACGCGTCGATCGCCTCCGCCTTGTATCCCGTCGCGAGCACGACCTCCTCGACATTGTCGGGCAGGAGGTCGAGCACGTGGTAGAGCATCGGCTTCCCGGCGATCGGGATCAGCTGCTTCGGCACCGCATAAGTGACGGGACGGAGACGGGTACCGAACCCGCCGATCAGTATCAGGGCTTTCATCGCGCACCTCGGGACCGGCTCCGGGGTTATCCGCCTTGCCGCAATCCTCTAGAGGAGACTGGGAGGCTCGCCCCGTTCGACGGAGTGGGCGTAATCGCGCTGCACGATCCGCTTGAGGAGCGCCGCAGGGCTCCCCCAGATCGGCACCCTTTGGACCGTCCCGGCGGCTTGCCCGACCCCGAGCGCCACCACGACCCCGCGCTCGTGGTACTCGAACGGCGAGAGAGGCTTTCCGTTCCAGCGGGCCACCATGTTCCGCGCGGCGACGCGGGCTTCCGCGAGGGCCGCCTGGGCGGTCGCCGGGATCGGAAAGTTCGTCACCGGGTCGTGCACCTCGGCGGCGTCCCCGACCCCGAAGACGCCGGGGACTCCGGGGACCTCGAGGGTCGGTTCGACCGCGATTCGCCCCGCGCGACCGTGCGGGGCCGCCAGGTGCCGGACGATCGGGGGTGCCTCCAGGCCGGCGCACCAGACGGCCGCGTGGAAGACGAGGACCGACCCGTCCTCGAGCGACAGCCGGTCGGCGTCGACGCGGGTCACGTTGAGTCCGTGGATGAGCCCGACCCGCGCTCGTGCGAGCAGCGTGCGCGCGCGCTCCACGAGGGCGGGAGGGAATCCCGCGAGGAACGGGAGAGAGCCGGTGAGGAGGAACACATCCGGGGGACGAGCCCCCGGGCCGGCTAGGATCCGCCAATCGGTGGTCGCGATCTCTGCGGCGAGCTCGGTACCGGTCGACCCGCCCCCGACCACGAGGATTCGAGGGCGCCGCTCCGCGGGCATCTCGGCCGACTTCGTTTCGATCTCCCGTATCGCCGCGGCGAGCTGCTTCGCCCCGGAGAGTCGGTACACCTGATGCGTGTGCTCGGCCGCGCCCGGAACCCCGTAGTACGCCGCGACGTTGCCGAGACAGATGGCGAGTACTCGGAAGCCGAGGTCGCCCGTGTCGAGCGACACGACGCGCCGTTCGAGGTCGACCGACCGGACCTCGCCCTGACGGACCGAGACCGAGGTCCGGTCGAGCACCTGGGCGAGCGGCACCGTCCAGCGGTCGGTGTCCTCGCCCGAGGCCGCGAGCTTCCCGACCTCGTAGAGCTCGGTCCGGAGGACGTGGACCGGATCTCGGTCGACGAGCACGACGGGGATCTTCCCCCGAGAGCGCCGGTCGATCTCCTGAGCCACGGCGAGGCCCGCGTATCCCGCGCCGAGCACGACCGCGGGGCGCGAATCTTCGGGGGGCGGGGTCGGGTTTGCCGGCGCCATCGACCTCCCTCCGCGCCGCAGACCTTAGGGTTGCCGCTCGCCGGCTATGTGGCCGGTAACGCGACGGGCACCAACGGGGCGGGGAAGACCCGCGAGGGGCGAGCCAGCTGGTAAGCGGCGAGGAGGCCCCAGATCAGGATCGGAAAAACGATGAACCGCTCGATCAGGCCCGGGTCCCACGTCGAGTTGTTCGCCTGCGTGGGGATGTAGTACGCCAGCGAGACCAGCGTGACGAAGCCCAGCAAGACCGAGGGCCATCGAAGCCACTCCCAACCGGTGCCCGCCCGAGATCCCGCCCCGAGGATGACGAGCGCGACGCCGCCGGGAAGGAACACCATCAGCGAGACGAGCCCGTGCACCGTCCCGTTCACGTTCTCGGGGACGAGGCCCACCCCGATCGCGCCGATGCTCGCCACGAGCAGCAGGACGAGCCCGACCCCCCGGGCACCCCCGTGGGGGAACCCGTTCCACGCGAGAACGATCCCGGCGAACGCGAGAACCCCGAGCCCGATGATCGAGACGTTGAAGGTCGAATGCCAGGGCGACGTCACCGTGTTGCCGAGGTCGCTGATGTAGTTCGTGAAGTCGGAGTATCCGGGGTAGCCCGCCTGGGCCACCGCCATCGCGAGAACGAATTGCACAATTCCGAGGGCGATCAGCGCGGCGCCGGTTCGGACCGACGCGGATCTCGCGTTGGAGGGAACCGACATGGGGCACCGGCGCTTCGCGTCGGAGGTCGCCTCCGAGAGATGGTCTTTTCGGACGGCGGGGGGAGCGCCCTCCGCTCGCGCCGCTGGGCCCGACGACCCGACAGCGCCAAGCCTCACGTGTTCTCCGTTCTCGGGTCGGACGAACATGCGGTTCCGGACGTTTGACGAGTTGACGCCGTCGATGGATGTCGACCGGCTGCTCGTCCATCTCTCGGCGCTCGGCGGGGCGGCCGACCGCGACGCGGTCGCGCTCTGGCGGCGGCGGTCGGACATTTTCGCCGACTATGTCGGGGTCTTCGCGGTGGAGGGAGGACGGGTCCTCGGTCAAACGCTGGTGAAACGGCTCGCGTACACCTTCCCGGACGGGACCGAGACGATCGGCGCCATCGCCTCGGTGGGAACGAGACCCGACCGCGCGCGCCGTGGGGTCGCCCGCGCGATCCTGACGGAGGTTCATCGACGCGAGCGAGAGGCGGGAATCCGCCACGTGGCGCTCTGGACGAACCGCTCCTGGGGCGCTCACCGGCTCTACGAGCAACTCGGGTACCGGGACATCTTTCCGGTACCGTGGGCGCTTCGTCCTCCACGCTCCGGCCCGACGAACCGCCACCGTCGGAGGGGGGTACGACCCGCCCGTGCCGCGGACCTCCCGGAACTCGATGCCCTCCACGACCGGCTCGCGGCGGGTCGCCTCGGATTTTGCCGCCGTCCGATTCGCTTGCTCGAACTCTCGGCCGCGACGCACGAGTTCGACCCCCGGAAGGAGATGATCGTCGCCACGAAGGACGGCCGGCTCACCGGGTATGCGTTGCCTCAGCCCACGGCCTCCCGGACCGTGTGCGGCGAGATATTCGCCGCCACGGCCCTCGCGCGCGCGTCGCTCGTGGAGGAGATCGAGCGAAGAGCGAAGGGCGCCCCGGTCGCGTTCATGCTGACGCCGGCCCTCGACGTCGCGCGATTCCTCACGCGTCGCGGGTACTCCGCCCTCGAAGCGGGGTGGTACGTCTTCATGGGCGCCGACTTGCGGCGCTCGTGGAGCACCCGGTCCGCGCTCGCGCGATTCGCTACGCGGGACCGACGCTTCCTCTGCCTCAACGGCGACCGATTCTGAGCCTCCGCCGCGGCCGTCGTCCTGAAACGAGATAGGCCCCCCTCGCCTGCCGTGCTCGATGGCGGACGAGGTCCGTTTTGTCTACTCCGGGATCCGCGTCCGGAATCTTGCACGCTCTCTACGGTTCTATCGTCGTATCGGATTCCGCGTGGTCAAGCGAGGTTGGTTCTCCCACGGCGGCCAGTGGGTCCATCTCACGTTCCCGGGGTCCTTGCATCGGCTCGAACTGAACTACTACCCGAAGGGGACCCCATTCTATCGGCCGTTCGCGGCGGGCGAGGAGTTCGATCACTTCGGGTTCTATGTCCGTGAACCCCGGCGGTGGGTCCGTTCGATGATGCGTGCGGGAGCGACACCGGTCATCGGATTCATCGACGGCCCGGCGGAGTTGCTGTTCGTGAAGGACCCGGACGGCGTGTGGATCGGCGCGTGCGGGCCGTCCGAACCGGGGAGCCTTCCGAAGATGTTCCCTCCCGCGCCCGTCCGCCGGCGCTCTCCACGACGCTCGAGGAGGGCTCGACCCCCGGCGCGTCGACGCGCCCGTCGCCGCAGCGGAACCTCCGGCCGGTAGGCCGAACGGAATCGACCGTTACTCGCGGAGGGCGTCGCCCAGTTTCCGGAGCCGCACTTCGACCCCGACCCCCGTGGTGGTGGTCTCGCAGCCGCCGAATCGGCTCTCGGTCGCGAATCGCTCGAATCCCTTCGCGGTGTATGCCCGCCGGCGCAGTCCGCCCAGGATCCGACGGGTCATGAACGAGGACCAGAGACCGAGGTGCATCGCGGCGACCTCCTCGCGGATCCCCGCCTCGGAGGCGTCCTTCCGCAGGTCCTCGATGATCGCCGTGCCTCCGGCGCGGAGAACGCGGTGCATCTCGTTCATCGCGTCGATCGGGCGGCTGAAATTCTTGAACGCCGCCTGGCAGACGACCAGATCGAAGGTGGCGTCGGTGAACGGCATCGCCGACGCGTCGCCCCAGCGGAAGTCCACGGCGACCCCCGCCGTGCGAGCGTTCGATTGCGCGATCTCCACAAACGTTCGGCTGATGTCGAGACCGGTCACGTGAAGGCGCCCCGACCGCGCGAGCTCGATCGCGAAATTTCCGGGGCCGGGGGCAACCTCGAGCACCGAGGCCCCCTCCTCGAGCCCGGTGGTCCATCGCGCCGCTTGTCGCTTCCAGCCGGCGATCTGCTCGTCGGTCCGGCGCAGCTTCGCGTACCTCCGCGCGATGAATCCCTCCATCGCCACCCCCCGGTATCCCTTCGGCACCGACGAATGCTCTCTCACGGACCCCGACCTCCTCGGATCGGCGAACGCTCTGGGGCATCCTAAGCGGGGCGCACCGGGGATGAACACTACCGGAGAGCGAGCCCCCGGGACCGAGGGGAAACTCTCGGATCCGCGCTCACTCGTAGGAGACGTTCGACCGGAGGTACGCGCGGGTGGCGAGGAGGAGAATCACGAGCGTCTCCACGGTGAGGACCAGTATCTGGTAACCGTCGGTCGGCGTCAACGTCCCCGAGTACGCGCCCCGGACCGCGTCGGCCACATACGTGAGCGGGTTGATCTGGAAGAGGACGCGAAGGGCGAGCGGGAGTCCGCTGCTCAGCGGATAGAACACCGTGCTCGCGAAATTGACGACGAAGATGATCAGGATCTGTACGCTATTGTAGGCGTTATTGGACTTGAGGAGCGCACCGAGCAGCAGCATCAGCCCGCCAAAGAACAGGGAGCCGATCGTGATCGACCCGAACATGATCCCGAGGGCCAGGAGCTGCGTCGGACCCGTGCCGAGCAAGGCCCATGCCACGCCGAGGAGAACGCCCGCGCCCGCGAGCCCGAAGAGGAGGGAGGTGAGCATGATGCCCAAGAGGTACTGGAGACGGGTGAACGGTCCCACGAGGAGTTGCGCGAGCATCCCATACCGCCGGTCGGCCCAGAGGATGCTCCCTCCGACCGTACCGGCCATCACGACCTGAAACGCCAGTATCCCGGGCGTGAGGAACGCGAGGTAGCTCGTTCCGGTTCCCCCGGAACTGAGTGACTGGAACCCGAACCCGAAGAAGACGAGGTACATTCCGGGAAGTCCCACGAGAATGATCAAGCTCCCGGGGTCGGTGTTGACCACGATGTTCCGGAGGATGAGCCGGAGCAGGTTAGGCAGCGCCGTGGTGCTCGCCTCCTCCGCCCACCGATTTGAGGAAGACGTCCTCGAGCGTGTTCTTACGGACGTTGAGCCACTCCAGTTGCGCCCCCATCGACTGGGAGAGCGCGGCGATCTTCCCTAGGGCCTCCTTCGGGTCGTCGGTGAGGAGGACCGCGGAAGCCCCGCCCGTCGTCACCGTCACACGGGGGCCCAGCACGCGCGCGAGCTCGGCGAAGAACCGGGCGGCGTCGCCGTTGCTGACCGTGATGTCGATCGTCTTCTTCCCGCCGTAGAGCCGTTTCAGATTCTCGACCGTGTCGAGTTCCAGGATCTTCCCCTGGTCGATGACCGCCACGCGGTCGCAGAGGTAGTCCGCTTCCTCGAGGTTGTGCGTGGTGAAGACGACGGTGAGTCCGCGACGGACCTCGTCGCGAATGGAGTCGAGCAACGTCCGTCGCATGATCACATCGAGACCGACGGTCGGCTCGTCGAGGAAGAGAATGTCCATGTCGTGCATGAACTCCCGCGCGACCTGGACCCGCCGCTTCTGGCCGCCAGAGATGTCGAACGCCCGTCGCTTGCGAATGTCGAGGAGGCCGAAGCGAGTGAGGAGTTTCTCGCGCCGGCTCTTCCGCTGGGCCCGGGGGACTCCCCACAACATTCCGTAGACGTCGAGATTCCCCTGGACGGTCGTGAAGTCGAACGACTCGGCCTGCTGGACGACTCCGACGCGGCTTCGGATTCGCTGGCCGTCGTGCGCGGGGTCCAAGCCGAGGACTCGCAGCGTGCCGGAGGTTGGCTGGATCAACGTGGTCATCGCCTTGATGAGGGTGGACTTACCGGCCCCGTTCCTTCCCAGGAGGCCGAATACCTCCCCGCGTCGGACCGTGAAACTGACTCCGTCGAGCGCGAAGTTTTTCCGGTCGTAGCTGTGGCGGAGGTTCTCCGCGAAGACGACGGCGTCGGCCGCCCCGGAGCTCGCGGACGAAGAAAGGCTCACGGATTGCACGCGTGTTCCAGCCGGTCGCTCCCGATAAGCGATGCTCACCCCGGATGACCATCAACGGAGACTGCGCACGGCTTCGCACTGAACATCGCGAGTGGGCGCCGCCCCGAATCTTGGGTCCGGCTTCGGACATCCCACCCTGGCCACGGACCATCGTCTTAACCGCCACGGGCTCGTCACTCATTCCGTGCCCGCGGTCGCGCCCCGGCGAGTCCGAAAGCAGGTCTTTGGCCAGGACCCCTGGACCTACGACCACGCCCGACTCCCGTACCCGAGGAGGGTCTTCGACATCCTGACGTCGCGATGTGGCCTGGGTCCCGGCACGGCGGCTTTCGAAATCGGACCGGGGACGGGGATCGTCACCCGGGACCTCCTGCGACGGGGGGCGGGCCCCATCACCGTGATCGAGCCGGATCCCCGCCTCGTCCGGTACCTCTCGAGCTCCCTCGGACCGGACGCCGCTCGAGTTCACATCGAGCCGGTGCCGTTCGAGAAAGTGGTGTTGCCGCGTGCGGGATTTGACCTGGGGGTCGCGGCCACGAGCTTCCACTGGCTGCCCGAGCGCTCGGCCCTCCGAAAGGTCGCGCGAGCGCTACGACCCGGCGGCTGGTGGGTCGCCTGGGGCAACCGGTACGGCCGGTCCTTCCGCTCCAACGCTTTCCATCGAGCCATCCAGCCCCTCTATCGCGAGCTCTACGGTCGCCCGGCCGCTCGGCCCACCTGGAGGAGCGACGTAGCGCGAGACCGACGAGATCGCCTGCGCGCCCTTCGCGAGGTCGGCGCATTTGACCGAATCTCCTTCGAGGAGGTCGAACGGATCGAAACGGTCAATTCGGCCCGAGTCGCCGCCCTCTGGGGAACGTTTTCCGAGGTCCTCACGCTGCCGCGGCGTAAGCGGGTCTGGTTTCTCACGGAGCTTGAACGGGTGGCGGATGAACGTTTCGCGGGGCAGGTCCCGTTGCCGGTCCGTACACCGATCTACACGGCTCGCCGAAGGTAGCCGGGAGCGCGCAGCCGGCGGGCATCGCAATGCCCGCGACGACCGAGCGCCCCCGGGCGCTGTTCTAGGCGCCCGCGGAGAAATTCCAGCCGAGGGAGGGAATCGAACCCCCAGGAAACGGATCTGCAGTCCGTCGCATTAACCATTCTGCCACCTCGGCGCGGCGAGGGGCAGGAGACCTCCGCTTAAAGCCCTCGGGGCGGCAGGGAACCGGGGACGGCTATATCGGCCGAAATCCCCGGCCCGCACGAAGGAAGGCGCTACGGATCCCGTTTCGGAGGCGGCCTCCGAGCGGCATCGACTTCCCCGCGCCGGAGGTGGTCTTCCTTCGGAGCGACTCGAGCAGGTCGTCCACGGTCCTCACTTCGTCCTCCATTTCGGTGTAGGTCCGGCCGAGGTCCCGCAGGCTGTGGGCGTCGCTGCCACCGGTCGCGCCGAGGTTGCGGCGCGCCGCCACCTCTTCGGCGCGGAGATTGTCGATCTCGGAATTGTGGCCGTTGCAAGTCTCGAGGGCAAAGGTCGGCACCGTTTCGACGACGCGCCGGCCGATCCCGTGGGACCGACGGAACGGGTGCGCCGGGACCGCCTCGCCGCCGTGCGAACGCACCCACTCGATCGTCTCCACGCTGGGCCGGTGCGGTGGGGGGGCCTCCGATACCCCGTAGGCGAGGAGGTGACCTTCGGCCGTGGAGACCTCCACACCGGGGACGAAGAGGTACGCCGGATACTTCGGTTGGAGACCGGCGAGCGCCGCGTGGCCCCGGGTCGTATTGTGGTCGGTGAGCGCGAATCCCCTGAGCCCCACGTACGACAGGTGACCGACGATCTCGTCCAGCTCGAGCCGGGAATCCGGGGAGGACGAAGAGTGCACGTGAAGGTCGAAGCGGGCACCGTCGCTCATCGAACTCGGGCCCCCGGAGCGATCTCTTCGGACGGTCGCACCGCGAGGGCGGGTCCGAACGCGAGGAGCTCTCCTCGAGTCGCCTCGCTGGTCAGTAACCGGACGATCCCGATCGTGCCCGCGGGCCACTCGCCGGGGACCTCGACTTCTCGACCGCCAACCTCGAATCTCGTCCGCCCCGGGCCGGCCGGACCGGTCGCGCGGGCGACCAAGAGCGGAGTCTGGGCGAACTCGTCGTGAGAGATCGTGCGGTCGGCCTCGGTGGTCCCTGCGACGAACGCGCCCGGCGAGATCCCGTCGGGCGGCTCGAGCACGACCGCCCGCTCCCCCACCTCGGCCGCGAGGACCATTCCCTGCGAGGTCATCCTTCGGATGGTTCGGGGCGCGAGGTTGGAGAGTATGACGACCCGACGACCCCGAAGCTGATCTTCGGAGTACGAGGGACGCAGACCCGCGACGAGCGTCCGCGGCTTGGCCTCGCCGACGTCGACCTCCAGCACGTAGAGCTTGTCGGCGGACGGATGCACTGTCGCGCTCTGGATCACCCCGGCGCGCACGGCGAGTGGGGGCCACGACTCGTCCGGGGGCCGGGGGCCTGCGGCCGCAGGGGACGCGCCCTCCGCAACGACGACCGGCCGCGGGAACAGCGGTCGGACCTCGCCCAGGGCCTGCCCGACGGGCGGCGATTCGAGGGCGCGGTCCCAATCCCCGGGACCCGGGACGCTCGAGAAGCCGAGCATCCGAAACACCTTGGCGCTCGAGAACGGCAGAACCGGGGAGAGCCATGTGGCGATCGCGCGCAATCTCCACAGCGATTCGTAGACGACGCGGTCGCGCTCGGGGCCCTCGAGCTGCCAGGGCCGACCCTCGTGGAAGCGCCGGTTCGCCTCGCGGACCTCGTCGAGTGCGAGGTCGAGTCCCTCCTTCAGGTGAACCCGCTCGTACGCGTCGGTGATCCGTTCGTGTGCGACCCGAAGGTGCGCCCCCACCCCATCGGGGGCTTCTGGGCGCCAGTCCTCGGGCGGGGCGGGTATCCGCCCGTCGTAGCGGTCCCGCGCCAGCACGAGCGCGCGCTGGACGAGGTTCCCGTACTGGTTGGCGAGAATGTCCTCCCGGACCTTCTCGAACTCGCTCCAGCTGAACTCGGTGTCGTGGTTCTCGGGAGCGAGGAGCGCCGCGTAGAACCGGATGACGTCCGGAGGGAACTTCTCCAGCATGTCGGAGATGAAGATCGCTTGCTCCTTCGACCGGGTCTTCGAGATCTTGCCGCCCTCGACGAGGAGCCATTCGTTCGCCGGGACGTCGTACGGAAGGTGGAGTCCGCCCACACCGATCAAGATCGACGGCCAGACGATCGAGTGATGGAACTTGTTGTCCTTGCCGACGAAGTAGTACGGCCGGACCGCCTCTCCCTCGTCCCAGTACCGGTGCCACTCCTCAGCGCGACCGGCACGATTCGCCCACTCCTTTGTCGCGGAGAGGTAGCCGATCAGCGCGTCGAACCAGACGTAGAACCGCTTCGAATCGTACCCTTCGAGCGGGATCGGCACTCCCCACTCCAAGTCTCGGGTGATCGGGGTCGGATGCAGGCCCTCCGCCAAGAAATTCTCGGCGACATGCAACGTTCCCGGCCGCCAGTGGGTCTGGCGGCCCAGGTACTCCGCGAGCTTGGGCTGGAGTCGGTCCAGCTCGAGGTAGAAATGCTCGGTCGGCCGGAACTCGGCGGGCGTTCCGCAGAGGGCGCAGCGCGGAGAGCCGAGCTGCCGCGCCTCGAGGGGGCGGCCGCAGTTGTCGCACTCGTCGCCGCGGGCGTTCTCGAACCCACAATGCGGACAGGTGCCGACCAGGTATCGATCCGGCAAGAAGCGCTGATGGTTCGGGCAGTACGGGTTCTCCTCGGTCCGGCGGCGGATGAAGCCATTCTCGAGCAGGGCGAGGAAGATCGTCTGCACGGTTCGCTCATGGACAACGGTCCGAGTCGTCGTGTAGAGGTCAAAGGAAACGCCGAGGCGTTCGAACGCAGCGCGGTTCACCTCGTGAAACCGCTCGGCGATCGCCGCCGGTGTGGTTCCCTCTTGCTCTGCGCGGACGAGTGTGGGAGTCCCGTGCATGTCCGACCCCGAGACCATGAGCACCTCGTCTCCGCGAAGCCGGTGGTACCGCGCAAAGAGGTCGCCGGGGAGATACGCGCCGGCGAGGTGGCCGATGTGGAACGGGCCGGAAGCGTACGGCCACGCGACCGCGACGAGAATCCGCGCCGTAGGAACCCCTCCGCTCGGCGGAGCGACGGAAGGTCCAAAACGCTTTGCCGACGAGAAGGGCGCTGGGGCGACGCGTTTAATGGTCGCTTTCGACTCCCCCGCTCCCGTGCCCGACGAACCGCCGATGACCCGCGTCTCCGTTCCGGAGGCGGATCGGCTCATCGGGGTCAAACATCCGGTCCTCACGCACGGTTTCGTGGTGCTCGTCGACTACATGGGCAACGATGCCGCGATCGTCCAAGCCGCTCGGGTCTCCTACGGTCAGGGGACGAAGTCGGTTCGGGACGACCGGGGACTGGTGCGATATCTGATGCGACATCGCCACACCACGCCGTTCGAGATGGTTGAGTACAAGTTCCTCGTCCGGCTCCCGATCTTTGTCGCGCGCCAGTGGATTCGGACGAGAACGGCCTCCGTGAATGAATACTCGGCGAGGTACAGTATCGTGCCCGACGAGTTCGAGCTACCCCCTCCCGAGGAAATACGCCATCAATCCACCCGGAACCGCCAAGGGCGCGGGGACGCGCTCCCCCCGGAGATAGTCGAGCGCTTCCGATCCGACCTCGACACGATCTCGAAGGAAGCATACGCGGCGTACAGCCGGGCGCTCGAGGCGGGCGTCGCGCGCGAGACCGCGCGGCTCGTGCTGCCGTTGGCCTACTACACGGAATGGTACTGGAAGATCAATCTCCACAACCTCCTCCACTTCCTCTCGCTGCGGCTCGACCCCCACGCACAGGAGGAGATCCGCCTCTACGCCGCCGAGATCGCGAAGATCGCGAGGGTGGTCTGCCCCGTGGCGTTCGAAGCGTTCGAAGAGTTCCAGACGGAAGCGATGACGCTGAGCAAACGCGAGCGACGGGCGATCCGCGCGCTGCTCGAAGGGAAGACCCTGGCAGAGTCGTGTGCGCTCGCGGGCCTCCCCCTCACGCGGGAGGACGGCAAGCCGATGAGTACCGGCGAGGGAGTCGAATTCGTCGAGAAGCTCGACCGGATCCGTCAGGTCGAGTAAGGCCGCGCCGCCCCGTCAGAAACGGGGATTGTCGCCGTTGTCCAGAGTGAACCCGGACCGGGGCACAAAATCGGTCGGGACTCCGGCGAAGCGTTCGGGGAGGACCGGCCGCAGCCGATCGAGTTCGCGCGGGCTCGTCCCGCCGGCGGACAGGAGCTCGGAGAGGCGTTGGGCGATCCCTCCGGCGCGCATGACCCCGAAGCCGTTGAATCCGGCGAGGACGAACAACCCTTCCGCGCCGCTCACCGGTCCCACCAACGGTCGGCGATCGGGAGTCGAGGTACAGACTCCGGCCCAGGCTCGCACCAGTTCGGCGTCCGCCCAACCCGGCAATCGCCGCTCGAACGTCTCGGCGAGGTGGCTCACGAACTCCTCGTCGGGCCCGGTTTGGAACGTCTCGGGGTCGACTTCGACGAGCCGGGTCCCGTCACCGGCGAGGATGCGACCGTTCGCCTCGGGCCGCGCGTAGACGTCAAGGTCGATATCGTGGACGGAAGGAAAGAGGGCGGGGCCCGACGACGGGCGAAGCACCGCCGCCTGCGTCCGATACGGGGCGAGCGGCAATGGGTGGCCCGCGGCGCGGAGGATCTGCTTCGACCACGCGCCCGCGGCGACCACCGCCCGCGGGGCACGGACGGTACGGCCGGAGGTCTCGAGCTCCCACGAATTGCCCGCTCGGCGGAACGATTTCATGGGGGTCGCGAGGAGGAACTCCGCTCCGGACTGCCGGGCCTGCTCGGCATAGATCTCTCCCATCGTGCTCGGCGTCACGACCGCGTCGGCGGGGCTCCAGATCGCCCGGGGCGCGTCGTCGAATCGGCCCCAGGGGACCCGCGCGGCGAGCGCCGCCCCATCGAGTTCCTGAACGTGAACTCCCCACGAGCGAAGGCGGCGGACGGCCGTATCGAGGGCGCGCATCGCCTCGTCCCCGTGGGCCCATCGGACGAATCCGTTCACGGTATACGCGGAGGGGTCCCACTTTGCGCTGAGGCGCGAGTACTGCTCCTTCGACTGGCGCGTCACCTCGACGTCCCAGCGATCCCACAGCTGTTCCGTGACGATGCCCGCGGCGCGTCCGGTCGCGCCGGCTCCGGGGGTTCGGGGGTCGTAGACGACGATCGGACCGACGCGCGCGTGCGACAGGTGGTAGGCGAGCGCGCAACCGGCGATGCCGGCGCCGAGGATGATGACCTCGGCCGAGCTCTCCGTCACGCTGCCCCGAGCGCCCGCCCGTTAATATTCCGGCTTCGCGCGGGTGTAGGCGTTCCGGAGCGCCTGGGTGTCGACGTGGGTGTAGATCTGCGTCGTGGCCACGGACGCGTGACCGAGGAGCTTCTGGATATACCGGATATCGCACCCGCGCGACAGCAGCGCGGTCGCGAGCGTGTGGCGCAGCATGTGCGGCGTGACCTGGCGAGGGATGGCGGCAGCGGCTGCGGCCCGGCGCACGATCCGTTCGACCGTCACCGGCCCGACCGGGAAAAGTCGAAGGCCGGATTCTCCGGCGAGGGTCCGGTCGGTCAGGTAGCGGTCGATCGCTGCCCGCGACCGGTCTTCGAGGATGACCTCCCGGTCCTTGTCGCCCTTCCCGGAGCGAACGTGCAGGATGTTCCTCTCGAACTCGATGTCTTCGAGCTGCAGGTGGCAGAGCTCGCTGACCCGGAGCCCGGCGAACGCGAGGACATGGACGATCGCGCTGTCCCGGGGGGAGTCGCGCACCGCTTCGAAGAGCCGGTGCATCTCCGCTTCCGTGAGGTAGCGCGGCAGCCGCTCCGGTCGTCGGGGCGGCTCGAGTTGGTCGGCGACCGCGAGCCCGAAATTCCGGAAGAGGCACGTCAAGCCTCGCACGGTCGTGTAGACGGAGTTCTTCGAGTAGTGACGTTGCAGAACGAGGTACTCCCGGAACGCCTCCAGGTCGTGCAGCGTGACCTCTTCGAGCGGCTTCTGGGCGTAGGAAAGGAAGGTGCGGGCGATGTGCCCGTACTGTTTGACCGTGCAGGGGCTCCGTTCCTGGGCCTGGAGCATCCGTTGGAAGCGCCCGACGAGCTCGAGGGAGTCGAACGACGACCCCGCCGGGACCGGGTCGGTGCCGTTGGGGGTTCCGCGATGGATGTTGTTGGTCCGGCCGAGTCGCGTGGAGGCCATCGCCGGTCGATTGGCGGACGTGCAGTTCTTAATCGTATGCGCGCAGAGGAATCGCCCGCACCGCTCCGCGCTCAAATAGAGTGGGGCGGTTCGGATTCTCGTGCGGTGCTCCTCGTGCGACGCGCCCGCGGTCGTCGACCAGCCGTACCGCGGCCAGCACGTCTGTTCCCGCCACTTTTCGGCCTCCGTGGAGGAGCGCGTCCGTGCGGAGTTCCGCCGCCAGCTCCCGCGATTTTCAGAGGGAACGATCGCGGTCGCGCTCTCCGGGGGGAAGGACTCGGCTGTGGCGCTGGCCCTCGCCCGTGCGCAGTTCCAGCGACGGACCACCGTGCGACTGCTCGCCCTGAGCGTGGACGAGGGCGTATCCGAGTACCGCCCCGCGACCTTGCGGGCCGCCGTAGCGCTGACCGAGAAGCTCGCGGTCGAGCACCGGATCGTCCGTGCCGAGGAGGAACTCGGCACGACGACGGACCGCGCCGCGGCCCAGCTTCCCGGGACGATCCCGTGCTCGTTCTGCGGGGTGTGGCGCCGTCGTCTATTGAATCGCGCCGCTCGGGACGCCGGGGCGGACGCGCTCATTCTCGGCTTCAACCTCGACGACCTCGCCCAGACGGTGCTGATGAACCTGGTCCGGGGGGACCTCGACCGCCTCGTTCGGATGGCGCCGCATCGGATCCCCCAACCCGGGCTCGTTCCCCGCATCGCCCCCCTCGCGCTCGTGCCGGAACGGGAAGTGTTCCTCTACGCCCGGCTTCACGGACTTCCGTTCGACCACGGGGAGTGCCCGCACGCCGGCCGGGCCTCCCGCAACCTGTTCCGGGAGATCGTCTGGCAGCTCGAAGAGGCCCAGGCCGGAACCCGTCAATCCCTCCTTCGTACCCACGAGCAGCTGGTCACCCGCTGGCTGGGGGACGAGGGAACGGGAGCCCCCGCGCGCTGTCGGTCCTGTGGGGAACCGTCCGCCGGGGAGCTCTGCCGCGCGTGCGAGTACCTCCAGGTCGTTCGTAGCACCGAGGTTCCGGCGGGGGTGCTGTGACCGCCGAGCCGAACCCGATCGAGACGGGGAGCGACCCCCGCGCTTCCGTCCAACAACGTGTCTTCATCGTCGGCGCGGGCATCATGGGGAGCGGGATCGCCGCGCAATGTGCGCTCGCGGGCTACCCGGTGACGCTCGAGGACGTCAACGAAGAACTCGCCCGCCGCGGCGTCGCGACCGCCACCCGCGCCCTCGACCACGCCGTCCGGAAGGGCGTCATCGGCCCGGGAGACCAGGTGGCGGCGGTCAGTCGGATCGAGGTGGCGATCGGCCTTCGCCGGGCCGACTCGGCCCAGATCGTCATCGAGGCGGCCCCGGAGAACCTCGCGATGAAACGGGAGGTGTTCCGGCAGCTGGAGGACGCGACCCAACCGACCGCGCTGCTCGCTTCGAACACCTCCTCCCTGCCGATCACGTCGATCGCCCAGGACCTGAGGGACCCGGGTCGTCTCGTCGGCCTCCATTTCTTCAACCCGGTGCTCCAGATGCCGCTCGTCGAGCTGATCCCCGGGCACACGACCCGACCGGAGGTGGTCGAGGAGGCTCGCGCCTTCGCCGTCCGCCTCGGTAAGACGGTCGTGACCTCGCGCGATACTCCGGGGTTCGTGACGACACGGGCGCTCGCCGTCCTGCTCAATGAGGCCGCGTGGATGCTCTACGAGGGCGTCGCGACGAAGGAGGATATCGACACGTCCTACAAGCTCGGGTTCCATCACCCGATGGGCCCGTTCGAGCTCGCGGACCTCGTGGGGATCGACACCGCGCTCGCGATCCTGGACGTCCTCTGGGACGGGTTCCGCGACCCGAGGTACCGGGCGTGCCCGATCTGGCGCACGATGGTGTCGGCGAAGAAGCTCGGCCGTAAGACCGGAGAAGGATTCTACGTCTATCCTCCGAGGAGCACCACGGGATGAGCTCCACGGACGCGCTCCTCGACCTCATCATCCTCGTCCTCGTGGCCCTCGTTCCGGCGCTGATCTACCTGAGCTGGGTGCGCAACACCGAGCGGTTCCAGACGACCTCGCTCGGCCCCATCCTGGGGGCGTTCATCTACGGAGCCCTGTTCGCGACGATCGTCGCCGCGATCCTCGAGGCGGTCATCGTCGGCCTCGGCACGAGCGTGAGCCAAACCTATCCGGGACCGGAATTCCTCTTCCTGAACGGCAACTCGAGCCTCGGGGCGTTCTTCCTCGTCCTGGTCGTCGCTCCGTTCATCGAGGAGGGCCTCAAAGGCTCGGGAGTGTACTCCTATCGGAAACAGCTCCAGTCCGTCGCGGACGGGCCGGTCTTCGGCGCGTCCGTGGGCCTCGGGTTCGGATTCTTCGAGACGTTCCTCTACGGTCTCTCCGCCTACCTGGTGGGGGGCCTCGCCGCGGGGATCGCGCTAATCCTCGTTCGCAGCGTGTCGAGCGTGCTCCTCCACGGCAGTTCGACCGGCATGTTCGGCTATGGGTTCGCCCGTAGTCGATTCAACGTTCCGGGCCCGGGAACCGGGTCCTACTATCTCCTCGCGGTGGGCATGCACGCCTCGTTCAATGCCCTCGCCTCGCTCGCGGCGATCCTCGTCCTCTTCGGATTCACCGGCCTCACGATCTCGTTCGCCTCGGTCGTCGCGCTGCTCCTCGCGATCACGTTCGCCGTCGCGGCGATCGAGCATGTGCGCACCGTGATCGCGAGCGCCGATTATCCGGCGCTCCACCCGCCGCGGGCGAACCCGAACTCCGGCGCGGGTCGTTCGCGTTAGCGCCCGGCTACGAACTTCGCGGTGCGTCCGCCGGACGCTTCCAATCGGACTCGCCAATATCCCGGTAGACCGTTCCCGCGTCGTCGGACGTCGGGGCATCGCCGGACTGGCCCACGTCGCGGATGCGGGCCTTCTTGAGGAGCCAGTAGTGGATCCGCCACGTCTTCCCGCGCGAGACGGTCGCGTCCTCCTCCTCGCTCGTCAAGAGGCCCTCCTCCTCGAGCTGGTAGAACCGGTCGCGGTCCTCGCTCGAGAGCTTGTTGTCGAGGACCGCGTCGTCGAGCCCGAAGTATCCGAGGACCATCCGGGCGGTCGTCCGCGCCTCAGCGGGCGGCATCTTCCCGCGGGCGACGAGCGTCCGCTCGATCGCAAGGGTGAGCTCCGCTTCCGTGATCGACGCCATGGGCTTCCGGATTCTCCAAACCTCGGCCCACTAAATAGACGGCGCCGGCACCCTTCCCAAAGAGAACGTTAACCGCGCTCGACGGTGGCGACACCGTGCCCGACCCCGAAGCATTCCTCGCCGCCGAGCCGGTTCGCGCGGCGGCGCGACGCGCCGAGGGACGGGGCCTGTGCGCCGAGTGCTTCGGACGCCTTTTCGGTCGCTGGGGTCACGGCCTCAGCAACCCCGGGCGCACGGACTTGCTCGCGGCCCAGGCGGGGCTGGGCCCACCGGGGCCTACCGCCGATTGCCCGCTCTGTGGGGGCCTGTTCGGGCGCCTGGAGGTCTGGGTGGAGCGGTCGGTGCGCGCCGCGGAAGGGTTCGAGTGGCACCGGTTCACGTGCGGGTCGCGCTGGGAGCCGGAACTCCTCGCCCGCGAGGAGGCGATGTGGACCGAGGTCGGCACGGAGTGGGGCGAGAGCATCCGCTCGGCGTTCAACCGGGAGCTCGGGAAACGGATCGAGCTCAGGACCGGCGCCCTGGGGGGCACGAGCGGGGCCGACCTCGTCTTTCTCGTCGACCTTCCCGTCGGGCGGGTCGAGACCACGATCCTTCCCGTCTACGTTCAAGGGCGATATCGGAAGCTCGACCGGTCGCTTCCCCAGACTCGATGGCCCTGCCGTCGATGCCGCGGGCTCGGGTGCGATACCTGCGGGGGGACGGGAAAGACCTACCCCGAGAGCGTCGAGGAGATCGTCGCTGCCCCCTTCCTGACCGGCACCGGCGGGGAGGGGACGCGGTTCCACGGGATGGGACGGGAGGACATTGACGCACGGATGCTCGGACGCGGACGGCCCTTCGTCCTCGAGGTGCTGCGACCCCGTCACCGCACCTTGGACCTTTCCTGGATCGCCGGCGCCCTGGCCGAGAAGGCGGCCGGGCGCGTCGAGGTCGTCGACCTCACCCCCGCGGAGGCGTCGGACGTTGTCCGCGTGAAGGAGGCGTCCCCCGACAAGAGCTACCGCGTCGGGGTCGTCGGCGATGTTGCGGTGGCAAAGGTTAATGAGGCCCTGGACCTCGCGCAGACCCGAGCGATCGCCCAGCGAACGCCCACCCGCGTCGCGCATCGTCGATCCGACCGCGTTCGAACGCGCCGGATCGTCTCTGCCCGATTGGTGGACTCCGCGGAGGGGCGATTTACGCTCGACCTGAGGACCGAGGCCGGTACCTACGTCAAGGAATGGGTGGAAGGAGATGGCGGCCGCACCGAACCGAGCCTCGCCGCCCTCGTCGGGGTCCCGCTGAAGGTGGAGTTCCTCGACGTCCTGGAGATCCACGATTCGGAGGTCACGTAGATGGTCAAGAGTTCCAAGGGGTTCCGCTCTCGCTCCCGCGGCGTCTTCACGAAGAAGGTCCGCGAGCGTGGACTCCCGCCGATCACCCGGTTCCTGCGCGAATTCGAGGTCGGCCAGAAGGTGATGGTCCGGATCGAGCCGTCCGACCCCCACGGCCAGCCGCATCCCCGCTACCAGGGACGGGTCTGCACGGTCGTCGCGCGCTCCGGCCGCGCCTACCGCATCCAGTTCCTGGACGGCGGGAAGCGCAAGGAACTGATCGCCACGCCGGTCCACCTGCTCCCGGTCACGGCCCCCGGAGGCGGCGATGCCTGAACCGATCGCGCTCGCTCGGGTGAAGGAGCTCCTCACCGACGAGGCGACGCACCGCACGCTCCCCCGCGAAGCCGGTCTCGCACTCCAGCACGCGGAACTGTTCGCGCGCCTCTCTACCGAGGCGACGGACAAGCTGGTCGCGGAGCTGCGCACGCTCCCGTACGTCGACGCAACCGTGGCCGTGAAGGTCGCCGACACCCTGCCGCAGTACCCCGAAGAGATCCGACTCCTGTTCTCGAAGGAGCGGGTCGTGCTCGACGAGGCGCAGATCACCCGCCTCCTCGAGATCGTGGCTCAGCACCGATGATCGGGGGTCCGGCCCGTGGAAAGCTACGCGTACATCTTGGATTACCTGCCGAACGGTCGGCAGACGGACCGCGGATTCCACCGTGAACCGCTCGCGCTCGCCATCGGCGAGGACGAGCTGAAGCTGTTCGAGCTCGTTCCGCGCCCGAACGCGAAGCTCGCCGCGGGTGCGCGGATCCCGCTCGTGCCGCTCGCGGGGGGGACGCCGCCGATCGACCACGTCCGGCGCCGGATCGGTTACACCGAGCTCACGGTCTCGGGGCGCTCCGAGCTCCCGGTGACGCTCGAGAAGATCGTGAGGGCGAACGAGCCGCGGTACCTGCGGTTCTTCAACGAGTCCCCCGCCGTCTCGCGGCGGTTCCATCTCCTCGAGCTGTTGCCCGGGATCGGCAAGAAGACGATGCAGCAGATCGTGGACGAGCGCCGACGGGCACCGTTCGCGAGCTTCGCCGACCTCGAGCAGCGACTCCACTTGAAGAGCCCCGAGAAGCTGATCGTCGGGCGGATCGAGCAGGAACTGAGCGGTGTCGACGACAAGTACCACCTCTTCGTCGCCCCGTGATCCCCGCGCCCGGTCCGAGCCCGGCGTCCCGGAACGCCCCGAGGAGATCCGCCGGACGCTCGAGGCCCTCGGGGTCCGACCCGCGAAACGCTGGGGCCAGTCGTTCCTCACCGACCCGTTCGTCGCCGACGCCGAGGTCGCGCTCCTCGAGGTTCGCCCGGGGCGTCCGGTCGTCGAGATCGGCGGCGGCCTCGGCATGCTCACCGCCGCCCTCCTGCGCCGAGGGATTGGCCCGCTCACGGTCATCGAGCGAGACCCCCGCCTTGCCCGGTTCCTCTCCTCGACGTTCGGCGACCGCATCCGCGTGATCGTCGGGGACGCGCTCGAGACGGAACTTCCTCCGGCGGACGCCGTGATCGGCAATCTTCCGTACTCGGTCGGGACGCCGATCCTCGTCCGCCTCTTCGAACGCCGAACACCCCGCATCGTCTTTCTCGTCCAGCGCGAGGTCGCCGAGCGCCTGGCCGCGGGTCCGGGTTCGAAGCAGTACGGCCGCCTCGCGCTCTTGGCCCGGCTCTACGGCGACGTGGAGCTGTTCCGCACCGTGCCGGCCGCGGCGTTCGCGCCGGTGCCGGAGGTCGAGAGCCGGATCGGTGTGCATGTCGCCCGTCCGGGTCCACTCCCCGTCTCCTCCGTACTCACCTTCGAGACCGTCGTCCGGGTCCTGTTCTCGTCACGACGTAAGCAGCTGGGGAACCTCCTGCCTCGCTTGGCGGTCGAAGGCCATAGCGCATCGGCGCTCGCGTCGGAGGCGGGCTGGCCCGACGACTGGGCCCGACGGCGCCCGGAAGAGCTTCCGCCGGAGTCGTTCTTCGCCCTCGCGCGGTGTCTAGAATCATTTTCGAGCACGAACCGCTGATCCGGTGCCGTCACGGCCAGGGTTGCGGGCCCAGTCGATGACCGTATTCGTCCGAAGGGCCTTCGTCCTAGTGACGGCAGCCACCATGCGGCCCGACCCGAACCTCGTCGAACTGCCCGGCAGCGAGCGGATCGCCCCCGTCGGCGCGCAGCTTCGAGGACCGACGGACCCCGCGGAGGTCGTGGAGGTGACGCTCGTCCTACGACGGGATACCCGGCGCCACCCCTTACCGACGCTCGAGGAGATCGGACGCCGGCCCCGCGCGGCTCGGACGTATCTCAGCCGGGAGGATTTCGCCACCACCTACGGAGCGCGCGAAGACGACCTTGCCGCCCTCCGATCGTTCGCGGGCGCACACGCACTCCGGGTCGTTCGGGAGGAGCGCGCGATGCGCCTCGTACGGATCGCCGGGACCGTCGGAACTTTTGCCTCGCTCTTCGGAGTTCGGGTCGACCGATACGACGCGCCCGGCGGGTCGTTCCGGGCCCGCTCCGGCGTGATACGAATCCCTCCGGCCCTCCGTCACCGGGTGGTCGGCGTCTTCGGCCTGGACAACCGGCCCCAGGCGCGCCCGCACGTGCGCCCCCGACCGGGGTATGCGGCCGGCGCACCGTCGTACACCCCGCTCCAGGTCGGGACCGCCTACGCGTTCCCGACGGATGCGAACGGGCAGGGGGAATGCATCGGGATCATCGAACTGGGAGGGGGATACTCTCCGTCGGACCTCGCCCAGTATTTCCAAGGCTTGGGGGTACCGGCGCCGTCGGTCACCTCCGTCTCGGTCGACGGGGCGACGAACGCACCGACGGGAGACCCGAACGGACCCGACGCCGAAGTGGAGCTCGACATCGAGGTCGCGGGCGCCCTCGCTCCCGGCGCCCAGATCGTCGTCTACTTCGCACCGAACACCGACCAGGGGTTCCTGGACGCCGTTTCGACCGCGGTGCACGACACGACGAACCACCCGAACATCCTCTCGATCAGCTGGGGCGGCCCCGAGGGGACGTGGACCGCCCAAGCGCGCGCCGCGTTCGAGTCCGCCTTCGAGGACGCCGCGGCGCTCGGGATCACGGTCCTCGTGGCGGCCGGCGACAACGGCGCGGACGACGGAGGAGCGGGTACCGGCCTCAGCGTCGACTTCCCCGCCTCCAGCCCGGCGGTCATCGCGTGCGGCGGCACTCATCTCGCGATCTCGGGGACCGCGATCGCGTCCGAAACGGTCTGGAACGACCTCTCGAACGGCGAGGGCGCCACCGGCGGCGGAGTGAGCGTCGATTTCGCCGTGCCTTCGTATCAGGCCGGCGCGAACGTCCCCGCCGCTCCCAACGGGTTCGCGGGGAGGGGCGTGCCGGATGTCGCCGGCGACGCGGACCCCGCGACGGGCTACCAGGTGCGGGTCGATGGCGCGCCGACCGTGCTCGGAGGGACGAGCGCGGTCGCTCCGTTGTGGGCGGCGCTCATCGCACGGCTCAATCAGTTGCTCGGGAAACCGGTCGGCTTCGTGAACGCCGAGCTCTATGCCGCCCCCACGACCGCGGCGTTCCACGAGATCACCTCGGGAGGGAACGGAGGATACACCGCCGGCCCGGGCTGGAACGCCTGCACCGGGCTCGGCAGCCCCGACGGCGCCGCCCTGTTGACCGCGCTCAAGGGCGCGTAACCTTAGAACCCGCGACCCTTGGGCGCCGCCGGACGATGACGACCGACGCCCCTCCGGGGGGGTTCCTGACCCTCGGCGACCTCGAAGAGCTCGCGGCCGCCCGACTGCCCGACGATGTCTGGGCGATGGTGCAGGGGGCCGCCGGGGAAGAGTGGACGCTTCGAGCGAATCGCGACGCCTTCCACCGACAGACGCTGCGGCCCCGAGTGCTCACCGGGGTCGCCACGCTCGACCTGCGGACCCGGATCCTGTCGGAGCCGGCGAGCGCGCCACTCTTCATTGCCCCCATGGCGTACCAGGGCCTTCTCCATCCCGACGCGGAACTCGCCACGGCCCGCGCCGCTCGCGACGCGAACGTCCCGACAGTGGTCAGCACGCTGTCGACCCGGTCGCTCGAAGAGATCTCCGCCGCGGCTCCGGAGGGCGATCGGTGGTTCCAGCTCTACCTCCAGCCCGAATTCGCCTCGAGCGTACGGCTGGTCGAGCGCGCGGAACGGGCGGGGTATCGGGCGCTCGTCCTTACCGTGGACACGCCCGTCCTCGCGAATCGCGACCGCCAGATGCGCGGAGGTCTCGCGTACGACACTCCCGTCCCGATCGGGAACGGTGCCGACATCCTCTCGCCGTCCCGGACCCCCGTCCCCGAAGGGGACCACTACGCCCTGCGCGCGGAGGCGTCGGCCACGTGGGACATCCTCGACCGACTTCGCTCCGTCACTCGCCTCCCGCTGGTCGTGAAGGGAATACTCACTCCCGAGGATGCCCGACTGGCGCTGGACCACGGGGTGCGAGGGATCATCGTCTCGAACCACGGCGCGCGCCAGCTGGACGGGGCTCCGGCCGCCCTCGACGCTCTCCCGGAGGTCGTCCGAGCGGTCGGCGACCGAGCGGAAGTGTACTACGATAGCGGCGTCCGGCGCGGCAGCGACGTGGTGATGGCGCTCGCGATGGGAGCCCGGGCCGTGGGGATCGGCCGCCCGGTGTTGTGGGCGCTCGCGGTCGGCGGCGAGGCGGGGGTCACCCGGCTCCTCTCCCTCCTCAAGGTCGACCTCGCGACGGTGATGGCCGTCACCGGCCGAACGACGATCGCGTCCCTGGACCGCTCCGTCCTCGGGAGTCCCCGTTGGTGACGCCGTCGGAACGGAGCGCCCTCCAACGGGTGCACGTCATCGACTCCCACACGGAGGGGGAGCCGACGCGGGTCGTGTTGAACGGGGGCCCGGACCTCGGAGAGGGTACGGTCGCGAACCGCCGGGAGCGCCTCCGTTCCTCTTTCGACACCTTCCGCCGTGCCGTCGTCAACGAACCCCGGGGTTCGGAGCCGATGGTCGGGGCGCTCCTCTGTCCCCCGGACCTCGCGACGAGCGCTGCCGGAGTGGTGTTCTTCAACAGCGTGGGCTACCTCGGCATGTGCGGCCACGGGACGATCGGGGTCGTCGCGACGCTCGCGCATCTCGGCCGCTGGACCACCCGTCGCGGAACGCTCGACACGCCGGTCGGGCCGGTGACGGTGGATTACGAAGGGAGTGGGCGGGCGACCGTGTGGAACGTGCCGAGCTTCCGCACCCGTTCCTCGGTCTCCGCCGACGTGCCGGGGTACGGTCCCGTCGTCGGGGACGTGGCCTGGGGCGGCAACTGGTTCTTCCTCGTCGACCGTTCGCCGCTCGAGCTTCGGCTCGAGAACGCCGCGGCGCTCACCCTCTACTGCCGGGCGATCTCGGCCGCGCTGCGCCAGCAGGGAATCGTCGGGGGACGCGGGGAGACGATCGAGCACATCGAGCTCTCCGGACCCCCGCTGCACCCCGAGAACCACTCGCGCAACTTCGTATTATGCCCGGGCGGCACGTACGACCGTTCGCCATGCGGCACCGGTACGAGCGCGAAGATGGCCTGTCTGGTCGCGGAGGGGAAGCTGGCCGACGGCGAGCCGTGGCGCCAGGAGGGGATCCTGGGCGGCGTGTTCGAAGGCCAGGCCGAGGTCATCCCGGAGGGGATCCGCCCCCGGATCACGGGCTCGGCCTACTTGACCGGCGAGGGCGATCTGATCCTCGATCCGCGCGACCCCTTCCGCGACGGAATCCCGTCGTAGAGGTCCTAGACCGATGAGTCGCGCTGCCGGTCGGTCGGTGTGGGATGGGGTGCTCGTCGCGATCACCACTCCGTTCGATACGGACTTCGAGATCGACCATTCGGCCCTCGTCCGCCACGCCCAATGGCTCGCCGGCCGGGGAGTCGACGCGATCATCGTCGCGGGGTCACTCGGTGAAGGTTCGTCGCTCAGTTCCGAGGAACGGACCCGACTCGTCCGAGATCTGGTCGGGCAGATCCCCGATCGCGTTCCGGTGCTCGCGGCGGTCGCCGCTTCCCGAACCCAGGACGCCGTGGAACAAGCGCAGCGGGCCGCGAGGGCCGGGGCCCGGGGCCTCCTGGTCCTCCCCCCGTACGTGTATCGAGCGGACCGGGCGGAAACGGATGCCCACTTCGGGAAAGTGTTCGCGGCCACGGACCTCCCGTGCATGTTGTACAACAACCCGCCCGCCTACGGGGTCGACGTGGTCCCCGAGCAGGTCGCCGAGCTCGCGAAGGAGTACCCGACGCTCGTCGCGGTCAAGGAGTCGAGCGGGGATGTGCAGCGGATCGCCGCGCTCGTCTCGCTCCTGAGAGGTCGCGTGGAGGTCGCGGTGGGGCTCGACGAATCGATCGAGGGCGGTCTGCGCGCCGGCGCCACGGGATGGGTCGCCGGGCTCGCGAACGCACTGCCCGACGAATCCGTCGCCCTCTTCCGGGCGGGCCGGGACGGGGATTCCGTCCGCGCGGAGGAACTCTATCGCTGGTTCCTCCCTCTCCTTCGGATGGATACGGGCCCGAAATTCGTGCAGCGGATCAAGCTCGTCCAAGCCGAACTCGGCCACGGCCAACCGCGCGTGCGTCTTCCGCGGCTCGAGCTCCACGAGGCCGAACGCGCGCACGCGCTCGCGACGCTGAAGGAGTGCCTCGCTCGGCGGCCTGCGCTACCGAAAGCGTGAGGTCTATAACCCGACAGTAGTTCCCGGGCCGCGTGAGCGACGCATCCCGCGGGGACATCAAGGCGATCGTCGGCGGACTCAAGAAATCGCCGATGCTCGCTCAGCTCGCCGACCGTCACTTGAAGCGCCTCGCGCACTATGCGAAAGTCCGGGACATCCCCGCCGGAACGACGGTCGTCAAACGCGGGGAGAAGGGGATCGGTTTCTACGTCATCCTCGACGGCCGGGTGCAGGTCAAGAAAGGTTCCACGAACATCGCGCGTCTCGGCCCGGGCGACTTCTTCGGCGAGATGGCGCTCTACGATGACCGACCGCGCTCGGCCGACGTGGTGACGACCGAGCCGACCACGGTCGTGGTGCTGTCCCGCTGGGAGTTCTGGGGGTTCGCGACCGACCGGCCCGAGGTGCTGAAGGTCATCCTCGCAGAGATGGCGCGCCGGCTCGAGCAGACCGGGAAGATCCCGGTCGCCTAGCGCCTCGACGGTTCGGGCGATGGCCGCGACGACCCGACGCGCGGCGGGCCCGGCGCGCCGCCGATGCGCCTGGGCAGAGACCGACCCCCTATTGCGGGAGTATCACGATGACGAGTGGGGGGTACCGGAGTACGACAGCCGCGCGCTCTGGGAGAAACTGATGCTCGACGGCTTCCAGGCAGGGCTCTCCTGGACGATCATCCTCCGCAAGCGCGACGCCTTTCGCCGGGCCTTCCGTGGATTCGACCCCGAAAAGGTCGCCCGGTTCGGAGCCGCAGACGTCGCGCGCCTGCTTCAGGACCCCGGGATCGTCCGGTCGCGACGGAAGATCGACGCCACGATCGGTGGCGCGCGGGCCTACCTGGGTCTGCGGTCGGAGGGGACGGAGTTCTCGACCTACGTCTGGGAAATGGCCGGTGGTCGACCGTTGGAAGGTTCCGCGACCGGAGTGACGAAATCCCCACTCTCGGAGAAGATCTCCCGTGCGCTCAAGGATCGGGGGTTCAAGTTCGTCGGCCCGGTGATCGTGTACGCGTGGATGCAAGCGACCGGGATCGTCAATGACCACGCACCGGACTGCTTCCGCCGGACGCAGGTCGCTCGCATGCGGAGGACGTGACCCGGATCCCTGGCCCCGGGCGCCGACGGGCTCGAGGGACAGAGGGGTCGGGGGCTCCGTAGTGGGCTCGATGTCGTTCTTCGTCCTGATCCGCGGCCCGCTGGGGGTCGGCAAGACCACGGTCGCGACCCGGGTCGCGACCGAGCTCGGGGCCCGGTACGTGTCGATCGATGGGATCCTCGACCGACCTGGCGTGGAGGAGTGGGACGGGGAGCGAATCACGGAAGCGAGCTTCCTTCGCGTCAATCGGATCGCGGCCGCGGACGCCGGGCCGCTCCTCGCTCGCGGGATCCCGGTGATCTTTGACGGCAACTTCTACTACGAGTCGCAGGTCGAGGACCTCATCCGGGCGCTGAGTTCCCCTCACGAAATCTTCACCCTGACGGCGCCGCTCGAGGAGTGCATCGCTCGCGACCGTCAGCGGGGGCATTCGTATGGCGCGGGGGCCACCCGCGACGTGTTCGAGCTGGTCGGGCGCTTCGCGGTGGGGATCGCCGTCGACGCGCGCCGACCCATCTCCGCTACCGTCGAGGAGATCGTAGAGCGGGTGCGATCGACCTTCCGGCTCCCGACTCCGCGCCGCTGACTCCGGGGTCGACGTCAACCCGGTGCTTTGGGGATGCGATTGCCGCCCCCCCCTCGCGGGCTAGTGCGAGTGCTTCTCCGTGAAGGTCCAGACGGTGTTCCGGAGCAATTCGGGGCTCTCGATCTGAGGGAGGTGACCGGTTTGGGGCAGGACCTGGAACTCCGCCCGAGGAATGGCTTGAGCAAACGCCCGGCCGTACTCGGGGTCCGCCATTCCGTCACTGTCGCCCCAGACGACCAACGTCGGAACGCGGATGCCGGAGAGACGCTGCCGGAGCGTGGCGTCGGCCATCCCGGTCCCGGCGTACACCATGAGCGTGGCTCGGTTCGCGGCCATCCCGGCCTTCTGTTGGTCGGTCAGGGTCGCGAAGTTGATCGGCGAGACGGCCGGGTTGTAGTAGCTGCGCTTCGTGATCTCCGCCGGGGTCATGTGAGAGACATCGACGGGAGGGTGACCCTCGACCACGACCCCCAGCGCGTCCGAGATGACGAGGTCGCGGAGGTGGCCGTGGTCCGCGAGGGCGAGCTCCGCGGCGACCCAGCCGCCGATGGAGTTGCCGAACACGGTCACGTCCTCCAGTTGGAGCTGCTCCAGCAATCGCGCGTACACGGCGCCAAGTCCGCGCACGCTGTTCAGCGCCTCGGGGCGCGCAGTACCCCCGAATCCGGGGTGCGTCGGCGTCAGTACCCGGACCGGGTGACGGCTGGCGAGCAACTGCGCAAATCCGGCGACCGACTGGGGACCCGCGCCCCCGTGGAGGAGAACGATCGGCCGCCCCGTGCCGGTCTCGGCCACATTGATCTCTACGTTGCCGATCGAGTCCACGTTCACCTGGTGCGTCGTCATTTCTTGTTTCTCCCTCCGGTCCCGAAGCGACTGCCCGATCACGCTCCGCCTGATAGCGGTAGGGGGCGCCGTCAGCCCGTTCTTCGAAGACCAGAGTGTCACGGGACCCAAGCGTTGTGTAGAGCCTGGGTATTTCTTCCTCTATTAGAACTCATGAGACCGCCTCCGCTTCCGCCCGCCGAAGGAAGAGACCGAGCTGCACGTCCGCTGGCACCTTCCGTTGCCATGCCTCCCTCGGCGATTCATACTGCTCGACCCACAGGCTCCCGTGCACCTCGCCGTTGTACCAGGTCAAGAATCCCTCCAGACCCCCGAATCGTCCCCGATGACGGTCGTACTCCAGCCACAGCCGTTCGAGCTTCCCGTTCGTTTGGGGATGATTCACCCGACTGACCACGTGACGAATCCCTCGACTCGCCAGAAATCGTTCGAACTGCCCACGTCCCACCGATTGCTCTTCTCGAGGATTCGCGAAGAACTGGCACCCGCGATCGGTGTTCACTTCGCGGACTTCCACTCCCCATTCCGCCGCTCGGCCCAATGCCGCCGTTAGGGTCGCGATCGCCGCCTCTGCGGTCGCCTGGCCGAACTCGCCCCCGCTTAGCACCCTCCGGCTCGCGTCATCCTCCCAGAGAATGCAGTGCGGACCCGTCTCGCTCGACCGGTGGAAGTCCCCATGGAGCAGCGACCCCGAGTGCGCGCGCTCGTATCGAACATACCGACGCTTCCTCTGCTTCCTCGGGTTCGGGACGACCCACCCCTGGGCCTTCCCGAATCGATAGATTTGCATCTTCGGAATGTGAGTCCCCTGTTTGGCGAGAGACTGGTAGAGCTTCGTCGCTCCTCGAGGAGAACGACGCCACTCCTCCCGGATCGCTCGTTGCTGCCCTTCGCTCAACGGTGGGGCCCGCGGCCGTCGCAGAGGGTTGAGTTGGGGTACTACCCCCGTGGTTCGCCATCGTCGAACGAGCTTCCGGAGCCAGCGCACGGTCACGCCCCAGCGCGCGGCC
The DNA here is from genome assembly GCA_049585415.1 of Thermoplasmata archaeon. Classification (GTDB taxonomy): domain Archaea; phylum Thermoplasmatota; class Thermoplasmata; order Lutacidiplasmatales; family UBA184; genus Lutacidiplasma. The sequence goes on from JBAUZT010000032.1 coordinate 39,345, forward strand.
ATCTGCCCCAACGTCTCCCGGGGTCGCCCGTAGCCCTGGGCTTGGCGGATCAGCCACACCAGCTGTCGATTGGTCAGTCGGGTCACACGAACGGGAGCCTTCCCGGGAATAGACCGCGCCGCGTCGGCCGGAAGCGAGGGCCGTCGCCATGCCAGCCACCACGACGGGGTTCTGTGTCTGACAGAGGGAACTAATTCCTGGACTCCACAGGGACCCAAGCGTTGAGCTCATTTTATATAGAAGAGCAATTTAGCCTTTCGTGGTGAGTTAGCATGCTCCAGGGTACGCCGATCCTCGTCTTGAAGGAAGGAACTGAACGCGAGCGCGGCAAGGGCGCGACGTCGAACAACATCGCCGCGGCCCGAGCGATCGCCGACGCGGTGCGGTCCACGCTGGGCCCCCGCGGTATGGACAAGATGCTCGTCGACTCGATGGGCGACATTACGATCACGAACGACGGCGTCACGATCCTGAAGGAAGTCGACGTCGAGCACCCGGCGGCGAAGATGATCGTCGAGGTGGCCAAGACCCAGGACCAACAGTGCGGTGACGGCACCACGACGGCGGTCGTCCTCGCCGGCGAGCTACTGAAGCGCTCGGAGTCGCTGCTCGAACAGAACGTCCACCCGACCGTGATCGTCCGCGGATTCCAGCTCGCAGTCCAGGAAGCCGACCGACTCCTCGAGCAGGAGATCGGCACGACGGTGAAGACCGACGACGAGGAGATCCTCATCGATTGCGCCACGACCGCCATGGGCTCGAAGGGAGTCTTCGGGTCGCGCGACCAACTCGCAAAGATCGCGGTGAAAGCGGTCCAGAAGATCGCCGAAAAGCGCGGCGATAAGATGGTCGCGGACGTCGATCAGATCAAGGTCGAGAAGCACCACGGCGGTACGATCTCGGACACCGAGCTCATCGAGGGGATTGTCCTCGACAAGGAACGCGGGCACCCCCGCATGCCCAGCGAGATCTCCCCGGCGAAGATCGCGCTCCTGAACTCGGCCCTCGAGATCAAGAAGACCGAGATCGAGAGCAAGATCAACATCAAGAATCCGAACCAGATCCAGAGCTTCCTCGACGAGGAAGACAAGACGTTCCGTAAGATGGTGGAGACCATCAAGGCCTCCGGGGCGAACGTCGTCGTTTGCCAGAAGGGGATCGACGACGTCGTGCTCCACTACCTCGCGAAGGAGGGGATCTACGCGGTCAAGCAGGTGAAGGAGTCCGACCTGCAGAAGCTCGCCCGGGCGACCGGTGCGAAGATCGTCACGGGTTTCAAGGAACTGACGGCGGCCGAACTCGGCTCGGCGCAGAAGGTCGAGCAGAAGAAGGTGGGGGACGACGATATGACGTTCGTCACCGGATGCTCCAACCCCCGCTCGGTGTCGATCCTGATCCACGGCGGGACCGAGCACGTGACCCAGGAAGTGGAGCGGTCGCTCCACGACGCGCTCAAGGTCGTCGCGAGCGTCATCGAAGACGGGGTCGTGTGCCCCGGCGGTGGCGCGACCGAGATCGACCTTGCCGTCAAGCTCCGAAAATGGGCGCCGTCCGTCGGCGGCCGCGAGCAGCTCGCGGTCGAGGCGTTCGCGCAGGCGCTCGAGGTCGTACCGTGGGCGCTCGGGGAGAACGGAGGGTACGACTCGATCAACACCCTCATCGAGCTCCGCCGCGCCCACGATGGCCCGGGAGCGAACAGGAACGTCGGGATCAACCTCACGGATGGTAAGGCGACCGACATGTGGAAGCTCCACGTGGTCGAGCCGCTGCGCGTGAAGCGCCAGGCCTTGAGCTCGGCGACCGAGGTCGCGGCGATGGTGCTGCGGATCGACGACGTGATCGCGTCCCGGAAGTCGTCCCCACCCCCCTCCGGGGGCGGCGGACACGACCACTAGGCGGAAACTCGTTCGGAGGCCCGGCGGCGGGATCGCTGCCGGGTCGTACCGGACTTTCGGGGTCCGGCGCGCTCGGGGGCTCCGGCCTTTCGAGAGAGTTCCTGTTGGATGAACTCGGTCGGGGCGCCGATCAGCCAGAAGACATTCCCGTCCGGGTCCTCGAACTTCGCCATCCCACCGCCTTTCTCGAGAGGTTCCGCGAACCGCACGCCGGCACCCTCCATTCGGTGCACTTGGCCCTCGAGGTCGTCCGTCAGGAATGCGATCCCCGTGTTCCCACGCTCGACCGGGGCGAACCCTTCGCAGCGGTGAAGAACGAATCGATCCCCCGGTGGGGCAACCACCACCGCGTGCCCTCCGGGGGCGCCGACCGTGTGCACCGCGAAGTCCAGCTTCTCGGTCCACCATTCGGCAGTTCTCTTCGCATCGGTGACGGTCACGGCGACATCCGCGAGCGCGATCATGTTCAGACGACCCTCACTGGCCGCCCCGAGTAAAAGAACGCAACGAGGGGTACTGAAACGGCCGGTCGGGCCGGGCGGATCGGCGCGCTTCGCGGTCGCCCCCGGGCCGAAGTCTTCTTAACGCGCGGCCGATAGGTCGCATTCCATGCGGACGAAGCCCGTGGAAGGGGTCCTCCGGCTCGATGTGGTGGCACTGGACCCGCGTCCTGCGGTCTACCTGGCCTACGATGGCCTCGCCGGGTTGAGCCAGCGGCCGCTGCTCCGGGACCTCGTCGACGAGCTCGAGCGAAAGGGGCCCGGGGAGATGGCCAAGTTCCTCGAGGCGTTGCGGCGTCGCCGCTCCGGTTCGATCCACGTGTACTTCTCGGACTACGTCAGCTACGGTATCGGGGGTGGGGACGCGGCGGCCGAGTTCTTCCTCGGCACGTTCCTCCTCCTCCACGAGCCGGCGCGTCCCGCGGGCAAGGACCCGGCGGTCCCCGAGCACCTCGCCCTGATCCGGCCCGGCGGCGTCGAGCGCCTGTCCCTCGAGGGCCTCGCCGCGTAGCGCGAAGCCTTTTCGTCCGGGGCCGCTCCGGCCCCTGACCCCGGAATCCCCGTGACCGACGAGAGCCCTCTCGAACACGAACGCCGCGCAAAGATCGCGCGGATGCGCTCCGAGGGGCGCGAGCCGTTCCCCTGGTCGTTCGTGGGCCGAGTTACTTCGGACCATGTTCGCGCGGCGACGGCCCGATTGGCCGCTGGGGACGAAGACTCCGAGCACTCGTTCCGGGTGGCGGGCCGACTGCGCGCGACGCGCGTGCACGGGAAGACCGCCTTCGCCGACATCGAGGATCGGGCCGGGTCCCTCCAGCTCCTACTCCGCGTCGACACGATGGGCGAACCCGAGTTCCGGGCCTGGCTGAGCGATCTCGACCCGGGCGACATCGTCGGGGCCGAAGGGCATCCTGCCCTCAGTAAGCGCGGGGAACCGTCGCTCCACGTCCGCACGCTCGTCATGCTGGCGAAGTCGATCGCGCCTCCCCCGGAGAAGTACCACGGCCTCACGGACGTCGAGGAGCGACTGCGGCGTCGATACCTGGACCTCCTCGCCTCCGACGAGAGTCGGGCCCTGTTCCGGACGCGGAGCCTCCTGGTCCGCGAGATCCGACACTATCTGGACGCGGCCCAGTTCCTTGAGGTCGAGACGCCGATCCTCCTACCGGTCGCGAGCGGGGCCGCCGCGACTCCGTTCGTCACCCATTCGCGCTACCTCGACGCGGACCTTCAGCTGCGAATCGCCCAAGAGCTTCCGCTGAAGCGGCTGCTCGTGGGAGGGCTCGAGCGGGTCTACGAACTGGGCCGGACCTTCCGCAACGAGGACATGGACACCACCCACTCGCCGGAGTTCACCGAGCTCGAGGCGTACTGGGCGTACGCCGACTACCACGACATGCGCCGGCTCACGGAGGGGTTGTTCCGCCACCTCGCCGAGCGCGTTCGTGAGCTGCTGCCGGACTCTCCGGGAGCCCGCAAAGGTGCGGACGATTTCACCCCGCCGTTCGCGACCATCGACTTTGTGGACGAGCTCGAACGTCGCAGCGGGATCACGGATCTGCTCACCAAGACGCCCGACGAGCTTCGTTCGCTCGCCCGGACGGCCGGCTCCACGGTACCGGACCAGTCCACGAGCGGAACATTCCTCGAGAAGCTCTTCGAGCATTATGTCGAGCCCCACCTCGAGGGGTTGACGTACGTGCTCGATTTCCCCGCGGTGACCACCCCGCTCGCGAAGCGCCATCGCAGCAAGCCCGGGCGGGTCGAGCGATTCGAGATCTTCTACCACGGCTACGAGCTCGGCAATGCCTACACCGAGCTCAACGACCCGGACGAACAGGAGCGCCGATTCCAGGAACAGCTCGGCACCCAGGGACAGGACGCGTACGCCTACGACGCCGACTTCGTCCGTGCGCTGCGGCACGGGATGCCGCCCGCGACCGGCATCGGGATCGGGGTCGACCGGTTGATCATGGGACTCACCGGTACCCCGTCGATCAAAGAGGTCCTCCTCTTTCCGCTCGTCCGTCCCCGTTGAGCGGGTCCGACCCCACCTCGCTTATACTCCGGGCGCGCCGATACATCGGTCGTGGCAATCGCCCCGTTCGGTCTCGACCCGACCCCCCTCGCGATCGAGGGGCTCTCGGTCGCCTACGGCGAGCGGCTCGCGGTCGATCGACTATCGATCGCTGTGCGACCGGGCGAGATCTACGGGCTGCTCGGGTCGAACGGCGCCGGGAAGTCGAGCACGATCAAGGCGATCGTCGGCCTCGTGCGTCCTTCGGGGGGCGGGGTTCGCGTCTTTGGTTTTGACGCCGTGACCCACGGTCTCGAGGTCAAGGAGCGCGTCGGCTACGTTCCCGAGACCTCGCTGCTCTACGAGGCGCTGACCCCGCGGGAGTTTCTCGAGTTCGTCGCGAGCGTGCGGCACCTCGACCGAAAGTTCGCCTCCGACCGTGCCCGGAACTACGCCACGGCGTTCCGGCTCGAGGGCGAGTTCGAAGAGCCGATCGCCTCGCTCTCGAACGGCACTCGACAAAAGGTCCTGATCATCGCCGCCCTGCTCCACCATCCACCGCTCCTGGTGCTCGATGAACCGCTCAACAGCCTCGACCCGCGATCGGTGCGGATCATGAAGGACCTGCTGTCCCGGTACGTCGCTACCTCGGGTCGCGGCGTTCTCTTCTCCACCCACACCATGGAGGTCGCCCAGCAGCTCTGCCACCGGATCGGGATCCTCGACCGCGGGCTCCTTCGCGGCGAGGGGACCCTCACGGCCTTACGCGAGCGCGGCGCGGCGGGCGACGTCAGCCTCGAGGAGCTCTTCCTTCGGTTCACGCGCGAGGACGAAGGTCTCGAGGACGCGGTGCGGGCACTCCACGAGGGATAGCATGGGCTGGCGGGAAGCGTGGCGCCTCTCGGACGTCGCTTTCCTCGAGCTCTCCCTCCAGGCCGTCTACGCATCGAGGCAGGGAAACCTTCCGCCCCCGATCCCGCCCAGCCAGGTCGCCCAGAAGGCGCGCCTCCGCGTCCTCCAGAGCAAGGCGATCGTCGCCACGGTCCTCGCGCTGCTCGTCGCGGGGGCATGTCTATTGATCCGCGCCGCCCCCCGCATCGTCGCGACGCCGTTCTTCGGCGTGCCGGTGACGATCCCGGTCTTCCAGGCGGGGGTCCTGACCGGGCTCCTGACGCTGGAGGTGGCGTTCCTCTGGTGGACCGGCCTCCAGGTGCTGCCGACGTTCATCGCCTCCGCGGTGTTGCCCGTGCTCGAACCGCTCCCGATTGATGAGCGGACACTGGGACGGGTCGCGGGTCTGCTGTACTTGCGCCTCTTCGACCTTCCCGCGCTCACCGTCCTCATCGCCACCCCGCTCTTTCTGGCGCTCACGCTCGGGCCCGCCTACGGCCTCGCGATCCTTCCGGGGGCGGCGGCGGCGGTCGCTTTCGCCCTCGCTCTCGGCTTGCTTACCGGCCGATTCTTTGTCCGACGGGTTCAGGGATCACGGGGGGGCGGCGGCCGAACCGTGGTCCGATGGGCGTACCTCGTGCTCTGGGTGCTCCCGGCGTTCGCGATGTTCGCGTTGATCGTCGTCGCCCCGGGGTTCCTCGCGCTGATCGCGCGGACGACCGCCGCCGGTCCCTCGCTCGGCGCGTACGCCCTCGCTGCCTCGTTCCCCTTCACGCTCGCCGCGCTCCCCGGCGTAGTGACGGCCGGCGGCGCCGGTTTCGGCCTCGATTCCACCGGAAGCGCGGTCTTCGCGGCCGCGAGCATCGGGTACGTTCTCCTCGCGGTGGGGTCGATCCTCTGGCTGATGGGAGCCGTACGTCGGGTGGGCCTCGCTCCTCCACTGGTCCCGGCGGCCGCACCGAGCGCGCTCTTCGACCTCGTACCGCATTCCGCGGCGCGCGCGGTGCTGACGAAGGACCTGCGCATCGCGAGCCGGATGCCGGGGTACGCGTTCCTCGTCATCCTGCCGATCCTCGACGCGGTCGCGCTGGGGCTCTTCACGTACCTCTCGGGCCCCGCGGGCTCCACGACCGCCTTCGGCCTCGCGCTCGCCGCCGTCGCGACGGCCGCGCTGCTCGCAACCTTCTTCGGTCCCGCGTTCTTCGCGACCGAAGTGATTGCCTACTCGTACGGACGTACCCTGCCGCTGCCCGAGCGGTCGATCCTCCTCGGCAAGGTCGCGCTCGTCATCGCGATCTACCTGGTCGCGAGCGCGCTCGTCCTCGGGATCACGCTCTTCCGGGTCTTCCAGCCCGCGATCTTCATCGCCTTCATCTTGGCGGAGCTCCCCGCGGTGCTCGCGGCGTCGCTGTTGGAGCTGGGGATCCTCTTCCACCGGGCGCGGGCGAAGGGGTTACCGATCGTGAACCTGTACTCGGGCGCGTGGTATGCCGTGCTGGTCTCGATCCCCGGGATCCTTGTGGCCGGGAGCCCCCTCGTGACCTACGAGTTGTTCGGGGGTTCCGGTAGCACGATCGCTCTGGTCGCGATGGCGCTCTTCGCCCTGGGCGAGCTCGCGTTCTGTGCACCGTTCGCTCTCGGAATTCACGGAGGGCGGACCGCGTGAGCACTCCGACGATCTCGACCCGGTTCGAGCCGAATGAGCTGGAGGCACGGTGGCAGACCGCCTGGGAGCGGGCGAACGCATTCCGCGCGCCCGCGAACCCCCGCGGCCCGACGTACTCCTTCGTCCTGCCCCCGCCGAACGTGACGGGCGTCCTCACGCTCGGCCACATGCTCGGAGATACGGTCATGGACATCCTCGCCCGGTCGCACCGGATGCGGGGCGCGGCGACCCTGTGGGTCCCCGGCCTCGACCACGCCGGGCTCGCGACGCTCGTCGAGGTGCGCCGCCGTCTCGCGAAGCAGGGGGTCCGGATGGAGGAGCTTCCCCCCGAGGCGGCCCTGGCCGAGGTGGAGAAGTGGCGGGAGGAGCACGAACGTCGGATCCGGGAACAGACTCGGGGCGGCGGATTCTCCGTCGACTGGTCGCGGTTCCGCTACACGATGGATGCGGGCAGCGTTCGTGCGACTCGGGAGGTCTTCGTCTCGCTTTACCGGGAGGGACTGGTCTACCGGGGCGAGCGCATGGTGAACTGGGACCCCCGGCTACGAACGGCGATCTCTGACCTCGAGGTCCAGCACTCCGATGAGGAGGGGACGCTGTACTACGTCCGATACCCCTGGGCCGACGGCACCCTCGGCGGGGTCGACGTGGCGACCGTCCGCCCGGAGACGATCTTCGGCGACGTCGCGGTCGCGATGCATCCGGACGACCCGCGCGCCGCGGAGAGCCTCGGGAAGTTCGTCCTCGTGCCACTGTCCCACCGGCGCGTGCCGGTGATTGCGGACGCGGCGGTCGACCCCACGTTCGGCGGCGGGGTGTTGAAGATCACTCCCCGACACGACCCGGTCGACCGGGAGATCGCAGAGCGCCACCCGGACCTCGCCGAGCCAGTGGAGATCTTCGACGACGGCGCGCGGCTCACCGGGGCATGGGTGCCGGCGGCGTTCCACGGACTCGATCGGGAGGCGGGCCGGAAGCGCGCGGTCCAAGAGCTCGAGCGGGAGGGATTGCTCCTTCGGCAGGAGAAATACCGGCACTCGGTCGGGCGGTCGGAGCGATCGGACGCAGTGATCGAACCGCGGCTCTCCACGCAGTGGTTCGTTCGGATGAGACCGCTCGCGGAGCCGGTGGTCGCCGCGGTCCGGGCCGGCGAGATCCGGATCCATCCGGATCGCTGGACGCTGACGTTCTTCCGCTGGATGGAGGGGATCCAGGATTGGTGCATCTCCCGCCAAGTGGTGTGGGGACACCGCATACCGGTCGACCGCTGCCGCGCATGCGGAAAGGAGACCGTCAGCGTCGAGCCGCCCCAGAAATGCGAGCATTGCGGCTCCGCGGACCTCGTCCCAGACCCGGACGTCCTCGACACCTGGTTCACCTCCTGGCTCTGGCCGTTCGCCGCGCTCGGGTGGCCCGAGCGGACCGCCGAGCTCGAACACTACTATCCGACGAACGTTCTCGTTACCGCCCGCGACATCATGTTCTTCTGGGTCGCCCGGATGATGATGGCGGGTTACCGGTTCACCGGCTCGAAGCCGTTTTCCGATGTCTACTTCACCGGCATGCTCCAGGACGAGCGTGGCCGCCGGATGTCGAAGCATCTCGGCAACTCCCCGGACCCGCTCGACGTCATCGCGGAGCAAGGGGCGGACGCGATGCGGTTCGCGCTCGTCTTCCCGAACCCGACCTCCGAGGATGGAGCGTTCGGCCGTCCGGCGCTCGAGGGGGCGCGCCACTTCCTCACGAAGCTCTGGAATCTCGTCCGGTTCACCCTTCCCTACGTTCCGGCCGGTACGGGTCCGGTCCGCGGCCCACCGATACTCTCTCCCCACAGTGCGCTCGAGGACCGGTGGATCCTCTCGCGATATCGACACGCCGTGGACGAGGTCGACGCCGCGCTGGGCGATTTCGACTTCACTCGCGCCGCGACCGTGCTGCACGGTTTCGTCTGGCACGACCTTGCGGACCGGTACGTCGAGATCGCCAAGGAGTCGCTCGCGGGCCGCCGCGGGGAGCTCGCGCTCCGGGAAGCCCGGGCGACACTCCTTTTCGTGGTGGAACGGACCCTCCGCCTCTTGCATCCGATCGTCCCGCACGTCACCGAGGAGTTGTGGTTCGCCCTGCCCCACGACGGCGAGCTGCTCGCCACGGCCGCGTGGCCGGCCGCGGCGGAGGCCCCCTCCGACCCGGTCGCCGAGGTCGAGATGGAGACCGTCCTCGAGGCGATCCGACTCCTCCGGAACCTGAGGTCGGAGGAACACGTTCCGGCCACGACCGTGCCACCCGCATGGATCCGGCCCTCGGGACCCGAGGTCTCGCGGGTGCTCTCCGAACAGCAGTCCACCGTCGTTCGTCTCGCGCGCGTCCAGCCCCTGACCTTCCTCGAGGCGAACTCGCCGACCCCGGCCGGGGTGGGGAGCCGGGTCGCGCCGCTCGGGGAATGCTATCTCGAGCGACCGCCGGCCTCCCTCGAGGCGTCGGAGACCCTCGGCCGGGAGCGGGAGAAGCTTCACGATCTGCTCGAGAAGACTCGGGCCCGTCTCGCGGACCCCGGCTTCCGGACCCGAGCCCCACCCGAGGTCATCCGCGAAGCGGAGGAGAAGTTCCGGGAGCTCGAGGAGCGAATCCGTCGTATCGACGACCACTTGAAGCCCGGTGCCTCGAGCGGACGTTCATGAGCCCTTCCCCGAAGCGTCCGAAACGAGCGGCGCCGCCCCCGAAGGCGACCCCGCCCACGGCGTCCGCGTCGCCCGTCGAGTCGATCCCCCTCCCCGGATCTTCGAAGTCCCACCCCGCGCTGGGATTGGGACTCTGGGCCCTCGGGCGCTGGAGCCCGGAGGACGAGGCGCGGACGAAGGCGACGATCGGCCGCGCGATCGAGCGGGGAGTGCGCTGGTTCGACACTGCGGAGGTCTACGGGAACGGCCGTTCCGAGCGATTGCTCGGCGAGGTCCTCCAGCGAACCGCGAACGGGGGGGCCGACGCGTTCGTGGTCACGAAGGTCTCCTGGGAGCACCTGCGACCGAACCAGGTCCGGGCGAGCCTCCTCAGCAGCCTCGAACGTCTCGGCCAGCATTCCGTCGACCTCTACCTCGTCCACGCGCCGGACCGCCACGTTCCGCTCCGAGACACGATGGGCGCCCTCGAGGCCCTCTGGACGGAGGGCAAGGTCGGGGCGATCGGCGTCTCCAACTTCTCCGCCGAGGAGCTCGAGGAGGCGGCGAAGGGCCTCACCGAGGCGCGGATCGTGGTCAACCAGGTCCTGTACAACCTGTTCGACCGCGGGGACGCAGACCCGATCCGGGAGTATTGCCAGTCGCATCAGATCCTCATCGAGGCGTACACGCCTCTCGCGCGGGGACTCCTCCACGGTCGGTATCTCGAGGGCAAGGGGCCCCCGGCCGAGGTGCGCCGGTTCGCCCACCGGATCTTCGAGCCCGACCGGCTCCCGGGGATCCTCGAGCGCGCCCGGGCGCTGCGTGATCTCGCCCGGACCTCGAAGGTTCCGCTCGCCTCGATCGCGCTCCACTGGCTCCGGAGGAACGGAGCGGCTCCCGTCCTCGGGATGAGCCGTCCGGAGCAGGTGGACTCGAACCTCGCGGCGTGGGCGGTACGCCCCCCGGACCGCGTCCTCGACCGGGCGGACGAGATCGCGCGGGGCGTCGGTGCTTAGGCTCGTCGCCCTCGACATGGATGGGACGCTCGTCGACGTCGAGAGCTCCTGGGCGAGCGTGCACGCGTTCTTCGGCGAACGGAACACCGACGGCCTCCGCCTCTTCCTGTCGAACCAGATCGACGACCTGGAATTCATCCGTTCGGACGTCCGGATCTGGTGGAAGCACCGACCCGACCTCCGCATCGACGAGATCGAGGAGATCCTCGCCGGGGTGCCGCTGATGCCCGGGGCGGATGCACTGATCCGGGGACTCCGCGCCCGTGGGGTGCGGACGGCGATCGTCAGTGGCGGGATCGACGTCCTCGCGAAGCGGATCGCGAACGACCTCGGGATCGACATCGCGCTCGCGAACGGCTTTCGCGTCGATTCGGACGGACGATTGACGGGCGAGGGGATCGTCCGCGTCCCGATCCACGAAAAGGAACGCGTCCTCGCCGCCCTCCAAGCGCAGCTCGGCATCGACCCGACCGAGACCGCGTCGGTCGGAAACTCCGAGATCGATGTCGGACTGTTCCGGCAGAGCCGCTTCGGCATCGCCTTCCGACCGGAGGACGAGGCGGTTCGAGCGGGCGCGACCCACGTCGTGGCGGAGCCGGACCTCGCCCGCGTGCTCGAGGTGCTGGACCGGTTCCCCGGGGGCGTTCCGACGCCGTTGCCGAGCGGGAAGCCTTTTACCTGAGCCCCCGGTCTTACTCTGTTCCAATGGAGAGCTATCAGGCGTTGCTCGAGCGCGCGCACGAAAAGCTGCCCCCCGTTCGCACGGGGGCCGAGCGCTTCGTGGTGCCCGAGCCGGACGTGATGACGGATGGGAAGAACACCGTCATCCGCAATTTCCAGGAGATCACGAGCGTGCTTCGGCGCGAACCCGACCACGTGATCCAGTTCCTCGCGAAGGAGTTCGGATGCCCCGGAGTCCTCGACCTCCCGCGCGGCGTCCTGAAGTCGCGGCTCACGAAGGACCAGATCGCCCAGCGTCTGCGCGAGTATACCGCGAAGTACGTCATCTGCTCCGAGTGCAAGCGGCCCGACACCCACCTCGAAAAGGAGGGGCGTCTCACCCTGCTCATCTGCGAGGCGTGCGGCGCGCGACGACCGGTAACGGTCCGCCGTGTGGTCGCGCCCGAGAAGCCGAAGGCCCCCGTCGTCGTCGGCGAGGTCTACCGCCTGACGATCGAGGACGTCGGTCGGCGAGGGGACGGCGTCGCGAAGAAGGAAGGGTTCGTGATCTTCGTCACCGGCGCGACCCAGCGCGGCGTGACGGTGAACGCGAAGATCACGAAGGTGCTCGGCAACAACGCATACGCCGTGGTCCAGCCGTAGCGGGCCATGCGGAGCCTCCGCTGGGTCGGTCTCCTCGCCCTCTACGTCGGGGCCCAGGCGGTCGCGCTCCTGCTCGCGGACCCGTTCCGCTCGGCGGGGCTGGCGACCAGCTCGAACCCCCAGAGCGCGGCCGGACCCCTCGAGATCATCGTCATCATCGTGCTCGCGCCCCTATTGATCCTCTATCTCGCTCGACGGCAAGGCGGGCTCGCGGCCATTCGCCACCTGATCCTGTTCGGGATCGCGGGAGCGCTCTACGTCACGCTCTACGCGACGCTCTCGATCCTGATCCCCCAGGGGTTCCTGCTCCCTCCGTACGCCGGTGAGGTCGTGATCTACCCGTCCCTGACGATCGCCGCGATGATCAGCGCCTCCCTCTACCTCGCGCTCCTGATGGAACCCCAGTGGTACGTCGTCGACTTCGTGGGTTTCCTCGCGGCGGGCTCGCTCATCGCGATCCTCGGGATCTCGTTCGCCATCCTTCCCGCGTTCATTCTGCTCATCGCGCTGTTGATCTACGACGCGATCGCGGTCTACGGAACGAAGCACATGGTCAGTCTCGCCGAGGTCGTCACCGACATGAAGCTCCCGATCCTGCTCGTCATGCCCGACTCGCCGGGGTACGACTACGCGGCCGCGCCTTCGCTGAAAGTGCAGCGCGCGCAGCCGGTCGAGGAGCGGCAGGCGCTGTTCATGGGGCTGGGCGACGTGGTGATCCCGGGGACCCTGGTCGTCTCGGCGTTCATCTGGCTCCCTTCCCATCCGATGGTGTTCGGGGTCGGCGGGAACCTCTGGGCCGCGATCGGGGTGCTCCTCGGCTCGCTGCTCGGCTACGCGATCCTCATGCGCCTCGTCCTCCGGGGGAACGCGCAGGCGGGGTTGCCGTTCCTGAACGGCGGCGCCATCGCCGGATACATCGTCGTGTACCTGCTGGTCTTCCGCTCGTTTTCGCTCGGGCTCACCGGAGGGCTTTAACCCCCCAGGACTCGGGGCCGACGTGCCGCGGAAGGTCGAGGACATCCGCATCGACGACCGCCCGTCGCTCGACACCCTCGTCCGACGCATGAAGGCGGCCGGCGGGTTCAGCGCGAAGGGCGTCGCGGAGGGCGTGGACCTCCTCGCGCGCATCCTCGGGGACCAGGCGATGACCCGGTTCCTCTCGTTCCCCGCCGACATCGTCGCGACCGGGACGCGGGGCGTCCTCGCCACGCTGGTCCGGGAGGGCTACGTGGATGCGGTCGTCACGACGTGCGGCACGCTCGACCACGACCTCGCGCGCGCGTTCCGGCCCTACTACCACGGGGCCTGGGACCTTGACGACGCGGACCTCCACCGCCGCCACCTCTACCGGCTCGGGAACCTCGTGATCCCCGAGGCGAACTACGGCCGGATCGTCGAGCAGAAGATGCAGACGATCCTGAAGCAGCGCTGGGCCGACGGTGCCCGAACGCTCTCGACCCGCGACCTCGCGAAGGCGATCGGCAAGGCGATCCCGAGGACCGCCCGCACGAGCATCCTTCGCGCCGCGTTCGAGCGGGACGTGCCGGTGATCGTCCCCGGGATCACCGACGGAGCGGTCGGCTCGCAGCTCTGGCTGTTCTGGCAGGACCACAAGGAGCTCACGCTCGACCTCTTCTCGGACGAACAGCTCCTTTCCGACCTCGTCTTCGGCGCGACGCGGACGGGCGCGGTGATGCTCGGCGGCGGGATTTCGAAGCACCACACGATCTGGTGGAACCAGTTCCGCGACGGGCTCGACGCCGCGCTGTACCTCACGACCGCGGTCGAGTGGGACGGGAGCCTTTCGGGGGCCCGCACCCGGGAGGCGGTCTCGTGGGGGAAGGTGAAGCCGACGGCCCATCACACGACGGTCGAGGGGGACGTCACCGTACTGTTCCCGTTCATGGTCGGGGCGGCCCTCGAGCGCCTCCGGAAGTAGGGTCCGCCCTCGTCCGAGACTTTATCTCTCGCGGGCCAAGTCGGCCCGAGCCCTCCGTGGGCCCGTAGCTCAGTCCGGTCAGAGCAGGCGGCTCTTAACCGCAAGATCAGGGGTTCGAATCCCCTCGGGCCCGGGGACCCTGGTAGTTCGAGTGTCTGTCGTGGTGGCTTCGGGATGGGCGACGGCCCCGGAAAGCTTGTGTGCGGGTCTTTTAGCCTAAGACCTCATGCTTCACGAGACGTGGTCCGCCACGTGCCCGCAGCGAACGGGTCCAGGCTCGGCCGATGATCCGAGATCCCTACAAAGAAGAGGAAGTCACGGAAGGGGTCTGGCAGATCTCCGGTTCCCATGACTGGGGTGCGGGAGTCAATGCCGTCGCGCTCGTTTCGGGCACCCACGCCATCGTGGTCGACAACCTATACCGGCCCGGAGATGCTCGCCGGATGTTCAAGAGGATTCGGAGCCGGGGGATTGAACCCCAGGCACTCGTCAACACCCACTGGCATACGGACCACACGATCGGGAATTGTCTCTTCGACTGTTCGATCTGGGCCCATCGGACCGGTCCGAAGTATCTCGAGCGATTCTGGCCCCAGTGGGTCGGTGGTCCCCGGGACAAACGAGCGGGAGGCCTGCGGCTGAGGTCACCGGATCATCTGTTCGACCGCCGGGTCTCGCTGGACCTGGACGGAGTCGAAGTTCAGCTCATTCACGTACCGGGACATACCCCGGATTCGGTCGGAGTCTTCCTTCCTGACCGACGCATCTTCATCGCCGGGGACACGGTCATGGACCTTCCTTTTATTTTGTTCGGGGACAGCCTCGAAGAAATCCGCTCTCTGCGTCGGATCCAGCGTCTCAGACCGCGGATGATCCTGCAGGGACACGGACCCCCTTGCAGTGGCACCCGGCTGGCCGGGGACATCCGTTACCTGAAGCGAGTTCGAGAGCAGGCGCGCGAGGCTCGACGTACGGGACTCTCGAAGAAGAAGTTCTTGGAAACGCCGCTGGAGCAGGTCTTGCCCTCTAGTCGGTGTCAGGCCCTCGCGAAGGGATATCGCGAAGCTCATCACGGCAATCTCTGGAAGATCTGGAACGAAATGTCGAGCGCTCGCTGACCGGCGCGATTCACGCCGGTTGGACTCGAATAAGGAGTCGATCGAGTCCCCTCGGGCCCGTCGCTCGGCCGTCAACCCCCGTTCGGACCCCAGCAAGAGTTCGACCCCGGCTGCGGGTGGACCGACCGCAAGGTGGGCTGACGGTGCACCGGGGGCCCCGGCGGAAGCGTCGGGGGACCGGGCGGGGAGAAGCGGCTTCAGGAGGACGTCGGGTGCGACACCCATCAAAAGGGCCGTGCCCCCGAGCAGGCCAAACTGGAACATCCAACGCAGCAGTAGGCCGTAGAGTCCGAAAGCGGGGGGAGGGACCGCGCCCCAGGCGGCGGGGAACCCCCAGTAGCCCAGAAGTTCGTTGCCGAGCGCCGGCGACCCTGCGCCGCTCACGGTCACCGGCATCCACGTGAGGAGCGCGACCCCCGAGACCACCAAGATCCCCCGAAGCGCGAGGCCCCAAACGACCGTCGGGAGTTTCGTCCATCGAGCGAGTGTGGCCGAGGGGGAGAGTCCGATCATGATCGCCAGCACGCCCGGCACTTGATGCTGGAAGACCCAGCCGAACCAGGTCGCCGCGCTCGCGTGTTGCGGCGGAATGGAGATCCAGCCGACGAACATCGCGAGCGACCAGGTCACGCCCGCCACCAAGAGCGCGATCCGGAGCAGGGCGCCGCCAATTCCCCTCCAGCCCAAGGGAGCGACGGTTCCTCCTTCGAGGCCGACGGCGAACGGTTCCGGCGGCGTGGCCCGGTCGAACTCGCGGCCATAGAGGATGACGAGTTCCTCCTGAGCGACCAGTGCGACGTAGACGACGACCACCTGAAAAATCCCGAGATACCATGTGTTCGCAAGGAGCGTCGCCGCGTTCGTCCCGCTCGATTGCGCAGCGAGGCCGATCCCTGCGGTCGCGGCGGCGGTCGTCGAGCAGCACGCCCCGAGCGTGACGAGGCCGAGCATCGCCGGCGTGAACCCGGCCAAGGAGCCGACCGTGGCAGGTCGAAGGAGCCCGGCCCTTCGCTGCCGGATCAGTCGAACGACCAGCAGCACTCCCAGCGACATCCCGAGGCCGATCCCGGCGGCACTCAGCGTCATCAGGATCGCCGAGGTGAACGGTAGGTCGAGCTCGAAGTAGGGGCTCCCCGCAAGGATCGCCGGGTACGTCCAGGCGGGACCCGGCCCGGTGGGGTAGACGTAGAAGAACGATTGGATCGGCAGACGTTGCGAAGGGATGTACAGCATTCCGGCGAACAGCATGGCCGAAACCGCGTACGCGATTGCGATCAGGCCCACCAAGATACGGTACCGCAGGGTCGCCAGGAGCGAGCGGGTTCGACTCAGGGCCAGTATGGACCAGATCGAGGGGAAGCCGCGGGAGAACGCCATCGGAGACGTGGGTCACTGGGTTCGACCTTTATCGCGTCGGGGTAAGAACCTCCCCCCTGGGGGACCGGTTTGCTCAGAGGACCCCCTGCGATGCCTTAGGGACGAAGTTCGGCTCGCACCAACACCAGCCATATCAAACTCCTCCAGGTCGGTTGCGCAATGGCCGAGGGGGCCCCCGATTCGCCGAGAGAGCCCCGAATCAACTACCGCGAGCCGGGCCCGCCGCCCCGCATGAGCGGGATGTTGTCGACCGGCCCGCGGCGGAGCATCCTGCCGTACGTCGTCCTGGTCGTCGTGACCTTCTTCCTCACCTGGTTCGTCTTCGCCACGATCACCGGTCTCCCGGTGGGGCTCGGACCTTCCCAGTCGACGAAGTCGTCCTCGGGCGCCGCAGGGACGGGCGTGCTCCTCGCGATCGACAACCCGTTCGACACCGCTAACAACAACACCGCGGACCAGTACGCCCCGGCCAACTTCACCGTCCCCGCCGATACGCTGCTCGAGTTCACAATCACCAACTACGACACCGGTCAGAACCCGGTCACCCCGTCCCAGGCGAGCGTCAATGGGACGGTCTCGAACTGCATCTACCTCAACTCCTCCCTCCCGGCGCTCGGCCCGTGCGAGCACTCCATCCCCGCCGGCTTCGTCGCCCACACGTTCTCCTTCGAGGCCGGCCCCTATCAGGGGTTCAACGTACCCGTGCCCTCCGCCAACGAATCCGGGGAGGGAAGCATCGGGGCCACGGTCACCTTCTTCGCCTACTTCAACGAGACCGGGACGTTCACTTGGAATTGCGTGGCTCCCTGCGATCCCTGGTCGATGGCCCACGACGGATTCATGACGGGGTCCATGACCGTGGTCGCTCCGTAGATCATGGGCGCCCGACCTCGGACTCGAGCCCCCGTTCGACCCTCCCGCGTTTTCGTGCTTCTGGTGGCGGGTCTCGTGACGGTCGGCGTGATCGCCTCCTTCGGATCCGTCGGCGGAGGGGGCGGGGCTTCGGCGGTCTCGCTGGTCGTGTTCGCGCACCCGCAGAACGGATCGACCGGTGGTGACCCGCCGAGCGCTGTCGACTCCACCCTTTGCCCCTCGGCCGGACCGGTCATCCTGGACGTCCAGTGGAACTGCGTGGCGGTCCTCAACTTGACCGAGGTCGCCCTCATCCTTGCGAGCATCGGTATCATCGCGTATGTCTTCCGGGACTCGGACCGCGCGGAACTGCCCGACGAGGCGGCCGAAGTGCCGGTCACGGCGGAGGAGTGGGAGGCGTACCGCCGGGCCCGGGCGCTCGGAGCCCGGCGCGGACCGCCCGAACCGCCGGAGGGGCGTTGACGGGATTCGAGCCGACCGCCGTTCCGGGGGTCGACTGCGCGCACTGCTCGGTCGCTTCGCCGAATTTCTATCGGCTCGGGGCGGACAGCAGCAGTCGGTTCCCTCCGGGGGTCGTTCGGCGGGTGGACGCGATTCCTGCTCCCTCCCCGGACGAGGTCGACGAAGCGAAACGCAGCACGCTCAAGCTCGCGCTGATCGCGGGCGCTATCGCGCTGAGCGGAGCGGGCGCCGCGAGCTTCTTGCGGTTTGCGGTCCCCCCGCCGGCGGGAGCGGCGTCGTACCCCAAGGTGCAGCTCCTCTACTCGGACGGTTCCCCGATCCTCGCCTCGAGCTATCGCTACCCCTCCACCTCGACGGCGCTGATCGTGTTCGACTACCCCCTCGACAACGAACCCAACATGCTCCTCAACCTCCCCACGGCCGCACCGGGCGGGGTCGGGCCGCAGAGCACGCTCGTCGCCTACTCCGCGATCTGCCAGCATCTCGGCTGCACGCCCCCGTTCATCTCGTACTATCCGCCGGGGGCGTGCGGCTCGTTCAACAACGGCGCTGCGTTCATCCATTGCGTCTGCCACGGGTCCACCTACAATCCGTACGCGCTGGCCTCCGGCGGGGGGGCCTCCATCATTACGGGCCCCGCGATGTCCGCGCTCCCGCAGGTCACCCTCTTCTGGGACCAGTCGACGGACGAAGTGTTCGCGACGGGTGTCGTCGGCCCCCCGGTGAAGGGACACACGAACACCCTCGTCGGGGGAAACGTCGTCACCTACCCGCTCGAGACCGAGCCCCCCCAGACTCCGACCCAAATGTGTCCGGTGTAGTATGCGACCGTCCGGCGCGGACCCCGGCGACGTCATCGGACGTCCGACGCCCGCGCAGAAGGGCGTCTTTCCGCGCATCTACAATCGGTCGCTCAACTCGCTCTGGAACTTCCTCGAAAGCCGGACGCACATCTCGAAGTGGCCGTACCGTCCCCAACCCGAATTCAGCTTCAACCCGTCGTACTGGACCGGCGCGTTCGTGGCGGTCGCGTTCATACTCCAGGTGCTCACCGGGCTCCTGCTCCTCTTCTACTACGACCCCTCGGTGACCGCCGCCACGACCGGCGCGCCCCCGCAGGCCTGGGCGTCCACCCAGTACATCGTTCAGACGGTACCGTTCGGCTGGCTCCTCCTTTCGAGCCACCTCTACGGAGCCTACGCGTGCATCATGCTCGGGTTCGTCCACTTCTTCCGGGGGTTCTACACGGGGGTCTACAAGAAACCCCGGGAGCTGTCGTGGATGCTCGGCGCCGTCCTCCTGGTCTGCATGCTGGGGATGGGGTTCACCGGGTACCTTCTCCCCTACACCGCCCTCTCGGTGGGCGCGACGGACGTCGGCCTCGCGCTCACCGGTTCGGTCCCGGTCCTCGGTCCGATCATCACGCCCCTCTTGGAGGGGAACGGGACCTACCAGGGACTGCTCTCGCGGATGTTCGCGCTCCACGTCGTGCTGATCCCGGTCACCCTGCTGGCGCTCCTCTACGTCCACGTGACGCTGTTCGAGTCGCACGGAGTGGGCCCGCGCGCCAGCAGCGACCCCAACGCCAAGCGAGTGTTGACCCCGGCCGACGATCGGAAGCTCGGGAGCTGGTTCCCGAGAGTCTTCCTCTACATGCTGAAGTGGGGGCTCGTCTACGTCGGCGCGCTCCTGCTGATCGCCTCCACCTTCCTCGTCGCACTGCCGGCGGCGTTCGGCTCCCAGAACCAGGGCGGGGCGTCGCCGGAGCCGGATTGGTACTTCCTGTGGCTCTACAAGGTCGCGGATTTCCAGTACGTCACTCCCACCATCGCGGTGGTCCTCGTCACGCTCCTCGCGGCGTTCATCGTCTTCCTGCCGTGGATCGAGACGATCGTGGGGCGCCTCGTCAAGCGGTTGCGGACCGACCGCACGCACCCTCGCGACCGGCCGTTCGCCCTCTTCACCGCGACGTTCCTGCTGGGGTTCTTCGCACTCATGACCGTCTGGGGCGGCGTGATGCCGGGAATCACGATCCCGATGGAGATGTACATGATCTATCTCGGGACGTTGGCCGTGCTCGACGGCCTCGTCATCGGGTTCTTCTACTTCCGGTATCAGCGGAACTACCGGGCACGGCTCCGGGCCGCGGGCGAACTGGCGCGCGCTCTCTCGTCCCCGACCGCGATGCGCCCCCCGGCACCCCCGTCGCGGGCTCCGGCCCCCTCCGCGGCGTCCCCCCGATTCTGGGACGGGTCGACCGCGATGGTGGTGATGACCCTCGCCGGCCTTCTGGTGCCGCTCGCCTTCATCCTCGACCAGAAATCCTACGTAGGAGCCAGGAACGAGCAGGCGTTCGGGATCGCGACGGCGATCATGGCGCTCGCGGTGGCCGGAATGGTCCACGTCACCGAGCGAGTGCTGTACCGACGGCGAGCCCCGTCGCCGGGGTAGGGTAAGGAGGGACCGCAGCCACCTTCGACGAGTTCGTGCCGACGATCGGAATGCCCCCGGTGACCGAGAGCGGGTCCCGCCGGAACGGCGCCGGCCGATCCGAACCCGTCTGCTACCGGATCCCCTCGGGCCTGTCACCGAGCCACTCGCGAGGGCCTCGTTGCGAAAGCCCTCGATGACCGGCCCGACTCGCGCTAGGCAATGTTCATCTCGCCGAGAACGTTCCGGTCGGATCGATGGCCGGTCCCGGGGCCCGGTCGCGTCCCATTCGACGCGGGGTCGTTGCAGCGTTGCTGATCGCGGGCATCATGCTCTTGGCGTCCGTGCTCTCCGTGGATGCGGCGGGGGGCGAGGCCGATCGGTCGCTGGGTTCGGGGGCGGCCGCAGCGCTCCCGTCACTCTCCTCCGCCGCAGGGTCGCCCGCCCTTTCGCCGGGTTCGATCCATAGCCTATCGGTCACCACGTCGAACGTAACCACCCTTCAGGGGGACTCGGTGAATTTCACCGTTAGTGCGCCCGCAGGCGTCACTCCCGTGAGCTATCTCTGGGATTTCGGGGACGGGACCAGCACGTCGTCGACGGGGGCGACCGTGAACCACACCTTCGCCGGTGCGGGCCAGTACCTTGTCTACGTTCAAGCGACGGCAGCGGACGGGACGGTGTACGACAACCTCCAGGCGCTGCTGCCGTTCTCGGTTCAATCTTCCTACACTCCCGATATCAACGGCAACCTCGCGCTCTTGGACGGAGCGATCCAGGAGAACTCTACCGCGAACCGGAGCGCGCAAGCGGACGTGGCGCCCGGAGGAAGTGTTCTGGTCGCGAACTGGATCGATGTGGGGCCCAACAGCCCGTTCTGGCAGGAGAACCTCCCTTTCTACGACCTCTCGGCGAGTGCGCTCCCCTACGCGATCCTGTCGACCCCCGTGCTCACCCTCTCGGGCATCGACGCGGTGGCGGTCTCCTTCAGTGATGCCACTCCGTTCGGAGCGTACGAACTCACCTTCGGCGAAACGACCACGAGCAACCAAGGCGCGGGCGGCAGCGCGACCGCCAACTTCACGTTCACCGTCTTCGTAGCGGCGGGAGCCGAGGTCGCTGCGGCGGCCGTCCCGACTTCCCCCCATCCCGGCACGCTCAATGCCTACCTGACGGGGAGCGGCTTAGAGTTCAGCGCGGACCCCGGTACGTCCTACGCGGTGACCGAAAGTACCGCCGATTACAATGTCTACCAAACCCTCGTCGCGTACAACGGCTCGAAGGCTGGACCGGATTCCTCGGATTTTGTCGCTGACCTGGCCACGTGTGTTCCGGGACCCGACTGCCAGGCGATGTACGGGACCTCGCTCATCGGCAGTGGCTCCGGAGCCGGGGACTGGACGTTCGTAATCAATCCCAACGCCACGTTCTACAACCGCACGACGGGGGCCCACTATCCGGTCACGCCCAATGACGTCGCCTTCTCTTTTGCCCGGGCTTGCCTCCTCACGGACTACCCGTTCTTCAGTGCGCACGGGAGCTGGGTGCTCTGTCAAGCGCTTCTGCCCACCGCGACCGCCAACGCCGGGTGGGACCACGGGTTGCACGCTCCGCTGAACAACACTCCGGCCAATATTCTGGCCGCGATCACCGTGAATGACTCCAGCTACTGCACCCCCGAAATGATGAACGGAGAGGACGGAGCGGGGTGTGTCACCCTCCACACGAGCCGGTCCGGCCAATCGTGGCCGGAGCTGCTCGAGTTTGTCGCCAGCCCGTATGGAGGGTCGGTGATCAGCTGTCGGTGGGCTTCGACGGAAGGGTACGGGTTGCCTGGGTGGGAGAGCGGGTCGACCTGTCTGGGAACCCCGCCGGCCTCCGACTCTGTCTCCGCCACCGCGTGGGACACACCTGAGATGATCCAAGGTGCCTCGGATGTCCAGGGCACTGACGTCAACGGGAGTTCCCCCCTCGCGCACTACGCGGTGGGCAGTGGACCCTACGCTCTCACGGTGTTCGGAAACGGCAGCCAGCTCCAGCTGACCGCCAACCCGTACTGGGGCGGCACGACCTGCTCCGGAGGGGTCCGTAACGGCTGCCTTCCTGCGGCGACCGCCGACGGAACTGCCGACTACATCGGGACCGTGAACGTCTACTTGAATGGATCATCGGCCAACCAGACCAAAGCGGTCGAGAACGGAACGGCCGACATCGCGGGAGTCATCTCCGCCTTTCCCGCGAGCTTCGTCGCGGGCGAGTTCCGCGAGGGCAAACTGCAGTTCGTCGACGTACCCACGGTCTTCGACACCCTCGCCGGAATGAACATGTTCGTCAACCTCACTGCGGCGCAAGATTGGACGGCCACGCACCTCTCATTCCCCTCGAATCTGATGACCGACCTCAACTTCCGTCAATTCCTGATTCACAGTTTCCCCACCCCGACGCTCCAATCGGGCTGCATCGCCGACGGGCTGGAGAGCTGCTTCCAGTCGGGCGGGGCGATCCCGACGTACATGTCGCCCTACTATCCCAGCAACGTCTCCTGGTTCTTCGGCGCTCCCGATACGAACCCGGCGGACGTCGGCGGGGCGGCCTGGTGGTGGAACCAGACCGCGTCGGATGGACTCGACGGAGTGGTGTGCACTCCGGTGAGCCCGTGCACGTTCCCGCTGGTCTACATCAACCTGGGACCGATATTCGGCGCCCAGTCCACCGCCTCGAAGGCGGTCTTCCAAACGTGGGCGACGGATATTCGGGCGATCTCTCAAAACGCGATCGACCCGGTCGTGGTAACGGCAAACTTCTCTAAGTGGGGGAGCGAGCTCGGCGAGGGAGGCTCGGCGCTCTACGAGGCCGGCTGGGACCCGGACTACTTCGACCCGAGCGACTACGCTCCCGCGTTCTATCTCGGCAACTACGCCGCCGATGACTCGGTCCAGAATCTTACCCAAAACTCCAGCCTCGACCAATCCTGTGCGGGTCCGGCGGTGGACCCCGTGATCACCCTGTCCTGCCAGGGATCGGCCTACACCGAGATGGAGAGCCTCGTTCAGCAGGCGGACAACTGCGTTCTCCCCAACTGCGGTACGGCTCAGCGAGCGCTGCTCTACGACATGGCGGAGCAGATCGCCAACGGTCTCGGATTGTTCGCGAATACCGGTCAATCCACCAACGTGCTGACCGCCGCGCCGTGGATCGACACGACGACCTTGTCGCACAGTCCGTTCGAGGTGGCGCTCGGCCTTCCGTTCTATTACG
Organism: Thermoplasmata archaeon; assembly: GCA_049585415.1. Classification (GTDB taxonomy): domain Archaea; phylum Thermoplasmatota; class Thermoplasmata; order Lutacidiplasmatales; family UBA184; genus Lutacidiplasma. The sequence goes on from JBAUZT010000032.1 coordinate 62,767, forward strand.
TCGCGTATCGAGGATCGGTCCCGTCCGGCTATCCGTTAGTGGTCAGCTCGGTCGCCGATCCACCGGACTCCGGCACCAAAGCATCGGGTTCGATCCAACCGGCCCTCTCCAACCCCCAGACCCCGGGCCCCGTAGCCACCCTCGAAGCGGGTGAGACGTTCGTGCTCTCGGTGAGTGCAGCCGGGGGTTCCGGGGTGTACCACTTTGACTGGCTGGGTCTTCCCCCCGGCTGCGCGTCGCCGAACGCCCCGTTCGTCATTTGCTCCCCCAACGGAAGCGCCAACACGACGGTCAGTGTAGTGGTGACGGACTCGAACGGGGACACCGCCCTAGCCACCGGCCTCGCCGTGGTCGTGGTCCCCCGCGCCGAGATCCACAGCGTCCTCCTCTCCCCGTCGTCGATCGTTCTGGGGCACACCGTAACCATTGACGTGAACGAAAGCGGGGGACTGCCGCCGTTGACGTATTTGTATCTGGGCCTCCCTCCCGGGTGCGCCTCGACAAACGCGACGCAGCTCACCTGCACGCCCAGCGTGGCCGGGAACTACGCGATCGTCGTGCAGGCCGTCGACAGCGTCGGGGTCACTGCCCTGGGAAGCGCGAGCCTTGCGGTAACGTCGGTCACGCCACCCCCGCCACCTTCGGGCCCGGCAACAATCAGCTTGAGCTCCGCGGAAATCCTGGCCATCGGGTCGGCAATCGGGGGCTTCCTCATTGGGGCCGGAGTCGTCCTGATCGTCAACCGCCGTCGGCAGGCATCCTCGAAAAATCCTCCCTCAGCCGAGACGCCCCCTGACGGACCATCCGGCTAGCGAACCCCCCGGGTCGCTGCCGCTCGACTCTCTCACCGAGGATTTTGGGCGCTCCCGTCGGGCAACTTCTCTGATCTACCGGATTGAATCCTTTCGTGCAACTTGGCTGCGTGGCGCGGGTCCCGGGGTAGCCTCTGGGCGTGCTTTTCGCTGGGCTTATGCCCGGGAGCGACCAAATCCCCTCGAGCCCGTCGCACCACCAAGCAAGTCGGTAGGAATCGCCGGGCGAAGCGCAGCTGACCCGTGCCGCGGACGGAACTCGAGTTCGTCTCGACGATGGGTGCGGCAAACTCCGGACCCGTGATCCACCCCGCTCGTCGGTCATCCGTGTCGCTACTCGAGTCTTCCTGTGTCCGAATCGGGTTCCCCGTCTGGCTGCTTTTCGGAGTCGGGCAGGTTACGATAGACCCACACCTGGACGATGGCACAAACAACGGCTACAGCGAGAAATGCGACCACGCCGAGAAGGTATGGCCACGAGAGCACCGCCAATACGACAAGGAGGACTGCAGCGATTCCCACCCAACCGCGGAAGCGGCCGCGATTGATGTTCGCGAGCGTCTCCGCCGGCATCGTCGTGGCGGCGAGACCCGGTCCACGCGCCGCCATACAGCGTGTTGATTGCGACGGCTACCCTTCGAATCGACATGAGGCTATCTCACAGGCCACGGTTTCACGTGCTCGTTAGAGAAAGGACCGAGACTGTGCGAAAAGTCGAACTGTGGGCGTATCGCTAGAGGGTAGTGCGCCCTCTTGTTCAATTTCTCGGCCGCGGTCCCCGGGAGCCTCTCCTCAGGAACCTAACGCCGTCACCAGGCCCCTCAC
>JBAUZT010000033.1:0-3996 GCA_049585415.1 Thermoplasmata archaeon
GGCCCACCCGCCGTCCCGTCCGGCGACGCGGCGCGCGCGCTCCGCCTCGGTCGCGGTCACGACCACATAGCGGACCGGGGTCCCGTTCCGGCGGCAGAGGATCCCTTGGATCCGACCGTCGAGGACCGTACCGGGTCGGGCGACTTCCTGCATCTCCCGGTCGAGGTCGCGGTCGACCTCCGGATGGTTCTCCGCGTACCGGCCGAACGCCTCCAGGTCCATGCTCCGGCGGGCCGCTTCGGCCCGGAAGCGGTCGCCGGCGGAAAGGTAGGTGAGCCCGAGCCGGTGCGCGACGAGGCGACCGGCCGTCGACTTCCCGCTGCCCGGCGGACCGCCGATCGCGACGACCCAACCGATCACGCCGAACCCCCGGCTGCTCCCACGGCCGGAGGGGGAGGCGCGGAGGCCGAGTCACCGAGGCGTCGGCGCAGCCAGTAGTTCTTCAGCACGCGGCGGAAGACGAGGGAGAACGGGATCGTGTAGAGGCTGAAGATGAAGAACCAGAGCGGGAAGTAATTGAAGACCTTGTACGAGTAGAGGTTGATCAGGGTGCCCCCGAGGCTCACCGTCTGGGCGGCGGTGGACGCGTTCGCGATCAGGAGCCCGATCCACGTGTAGATGAGGATGAGCAGGAACCAGGTGATCGCCATCCCCTTGAACTGGGCGATCGACACCTCGGCCGAGAGGCGCGTGAGCCGCTCCTGGTGGGGCTTGAGCGCCGCGATCCGGTCCTTCTTCCCCGAGCGGATCGCCTCCATCTGGACCTTGCGGAAGGCGGAGCTCCACTTCTGCACCTTCGCCTGCTTGATCCAGTCGGTCGTGTAGTTGTAGGCGAGCGCGGTGACGAGCATCTCGATCGCACCGGCGACCGCCATCGTCGCGAGCAGGTAGTGACTCTGGAATCCGAAGGCGTAGTAGAACGGTCCCGACGCGGCGGTCGAGATGCCGAGCAGGGTCGCGATCTGGTTCCGGGCCGCGGTGTCGATGAGCATCAGGAGGCCGAGCATCCCGAGGAAGACGTAGACGAACGTGGAGATCTTGAACGACGGAGGTGGGGGGCGCTTCGGGGTCGTGGCCGCGGTCGCCGCGACTTCCTCCGCCTGGGCGTCCGCCGCCTCGGTGTCGGTGAGCGGAGTGCCGGCGGGGACGATCGACGGCAGCGGCTCCTCGTCCATCGGCATCGGTCTACGACTCGCCTCCCAGGAAGCGGCGGAGCAGGGGGTTCATCTCCATCAGCTGCTCGCGGCCCATCGCCTCGTAGAGGTTGATGATGATCCCGACCATCAGGAGGACTCCGGTGCCGGAGGCATTGCCGAGGGTCCCTATGAGGTCGGCGCCGGCGGCGAGCGCCCCCACCGCGGCCCCCGAGATCACGGTGATCACGGGGATGTACCGCTCGAGCACGCGACGTAACACGCGCGGTTCTCTACGGAAGCCGGGGATCTGCATGCCCGACGCCTCGATCTGCCGGGCCACGGCCTCCGGCCCCATGTTCGTCGTCTGGATCCAGAACTTGGCGAACAGGATCGAACCCCCGACCATCGCCCCGAAGTAGACCGCGACGTGGACGAGCCCCTGCCACCACGAATGGCCGACGAGGAACGAGCCGTACTCGTTGTAGTTGATGATCGGTAACAGCCACGACTCGAGACCGTTGACGGTCGAGAAGTAGTAGGCACCCCCCGATAAAGGCGTAGTTTGGCTGATGTTCATCGTGGACGCCTGCGTCGCCGTCGGGTACGACCCGATCCACCATTGATGGCCGATCAGCGGGAAGTGGATGAGCGTCGGGTTCGTCCACAGGAGGATCGTGAAGACGGAGACGTTGGCGAGTAAGGCGCTCATTAAGATGACCGGGATGTTCGACGCGTAGATCAGCCGCAAGGGGTAACGCCCGCGCGCGCCCCGCGCCTCCGCGTGCGAGAGCGGCAGCTCGATCCGCGTCGACTCCGTCCACGCGACCAGGAAGAAGATCGCCGCGGTACCGACGAGCGCGATGACCGGGTTCGGCGCTCGTAACAGGACGAGCTCCCAGCCCCCGCCGGCCATCTGCGACGCGGAGAGGTGGGTGAAGAAGTAGATCGACTTCGGGATCGTGCCGCTCGGCGGATTCGAGGTCGAGATCGCGAGGCTCGGATTCTGCGGGACCCAATTGAGCGTGCCTTGCACGATCTGTTGCGAGACGCCCGCCGCGATGAACAGCGAGATCCCGCTCCCGATCCCCCACTTCGAGACGACCTCGTCCATGAGGAAGACGAGGTAGCTGCCGAAGACGAGCTGCGCGATGATGATGATCTCCGCGAGGAGCATCCCGTTCCCGGGCGACACGCCGCCGAGCGACGTGACGATGCTCGCGGACGGGGAGATGTACCCGAAGACCTGGGGGACCGCCTCGATGAAGATCATCGCGATGACCAGGACCTTCTGGGTCCCCTGGTACGTTCCCTTGTCCTCGTCGTCCGTGAGGTCGAGGTTGATGATCTTCGCGCCGGTGAACAGTTGCATGATGATCGAGCCCGTCACGATCGGGCCGATCCCGAGGTCCATCAGCGTGCCCTGGGCGCCGGCAAGGATGGCGCGGTAGCTCGCGAAGAGGTCGATGATCGTCGACTGGTCGACCCCGAAGAGGTAGATGTTCGTGAGCAGGAAGTACATCAGGAGGATCCCGATCGTCCAGAACATCTTCGTCCGGAAGTGGACGTGGCCCTTCGGCTGGGTCACGGCGGGCATCCGCGAAGTGATCGGTTTCAGTCCGTAGAGGCGCGAACGCGAGCCCTTGTACGAGAGTCCGAGGTAGAAGACCCCCATCACGATGAAGACGAGGAAGGCGGCGAGACCGAACGCGAAGACCGTCGGCTGGCCCCAGTACCAGATCAGCGCGAGGAACGCGATCCCGATGACCGCGAGCGCGACGGCCCAACGGTGGTCCCGGGGGATCTCCTCGTCCGCCATTGATGCGTCGGCGACCCCGAGCCCGAATTATATAGTCTACGGGGAACGCGCGGGCGCGGGGGGCCCCGCCGCCGCCGTTTCCACTACCGAGACCTTCTCTCGTGCGTGCCGCGAGGCGTGCGCGACGATGACCTTCCAGGAGCGCTCGGAACTCCCTTTGCCGAGGAGCCGGTCGACGCCCGCCTTCGTGAGGTCCGCGACGAACGCTTCCCCATCCCTCGAGATCGCGCCCGCCGCTTCGAGGACCGGCATGAACGCGTCGAGCTCGCCGACGTTCAGCGAGGTCGGACGCTCAACGATCTCGGGCGGCCGCTTGAAGCCGTGCCGGCCGAAATGGTCGGGCGCGTAGATCAGCATTGACTTGAACTTGTACTTGTGAAGGCCTGCGTTCCCCCGGCCGCCCTGCTTTCCAGCGCCGCGGCCGGCCTTGATCCCCCGCCCGTGGGTGCGCAGTCCGCGGAATTTCCGTGTACGACTCGGCATCCGACCCCTCCTACATCATCCGGCGGACGAGGTCGTTGATCGAGCGGCCCCGATATCCCAGCGCACCGCCGAGGGCGAACGGCTTCTTGGTCGAACGCCAGCCGCCCTTCGGCGCTTTCAGGCGGAATCGGGGACGGAGGCCGGCGATCGGTGGAAGTCCTCGCTCCGCGACCGAACGGGTCAGTTCGGGGAGGTCCTTCGCCTGGAGCTCGTCGCCGAGGACCTCGGCGGTGATCCGCTTGCCGGCGACCGTCTCGCCGCGTTCTTGGAGCAGGAGGCCGACCGTTTCGGGCTCCGCCTCGCCCCACGTCACGTACCCCTGCACCTTCGTGAGCATCCCCTTGAACGACGCCGCCTCGGGAAGAACGGTCGCGTTGTTCGGCCGCGTCAGGTGGAGGAACTGGAGCGTCTCCACGATGTCGTGCCGCGCATGAATCGTCCCCCGGACCCGCACCACCATCCACGCCATCTTTCTACCTCCCTCCCGTCGGGGCCGGCCGCCGGCCGGGACCCGAGCCGCCACCCGGACCTCCCGGTCCCCGTCCCGGCCCGCCGCGGCCC
>JBAUZT010000034.1:0-30774 GCA_049585415.1 Thermoplasmata archaeon
CGCCCCGACACTCGAGCCGGCCGATCGCGCCGAGCGCCTCGGCGGCGCTCGCCCGGACGTTCGCGTCCGGGTCGGTGAGCGACACTTCGAGCGAGCTCCGCGCGCGAGGGTCCTTGAGCAGGCCGAGGGCAATCGCGGCGGTCTGGCGGAGCCCGGGCGAGGGGTCGCCGAGCGCGGCGAGGAGCGGAGTGAGGTCGTCGAGGCGTCCGCCACGGACGCTCCGGCGGATCGTCGCGGCACGCCGTGACGGAGTGTCGGCCGGGCGGCGACGGACCTTCCGCGCGACCGTCTTCGAACGGCTCGCGCGCGGAGTACGAGAGTCCACGTCCCTTCGACGCACGAGGGGGCTAAAGGTTTCGCCCGGTTCCGTCGGCGTCGGCCATCCCTCGTTGCGCGGACGTCTCGGGCGAGTGGTACGGCTCCCGTTCGGGCGGGGGTCCGACCCCCCAACGTTCGAGCAAGGCCGCGCGGTCGACCCCGAGCGGGGCGAGGAGCGTCTCGGCCTCCCGGGCGAGGAGCTCGAGGTACGCCCCGGGGTCGTACGTCTCGTCGCCCGTCAGGAGCTCGGCGGCCCGGACGCGGTGGCGATACGAGCGGCTCCGCCGGTCCACGATCACGTAGCGGACCTTCTCGCCCGCCTCACGCGCGACCCCGGCCTCCGCGAGCTGGCGGAGCGCGGCGACCGAATCGGTGAAGGTGACGAACGCCGCGGGCGCCTGCCCGATCCGGTGCGTGATCAGGAGCTCGTCCACCGGCCAGGCACCGGCCGCGAGGCGCTCCGCGAAGAGGTCGGCGCGGGCGAGGGCCCGGGGCAGGAGGGTGCGGACCCCGTCCGCGTCGCGCGCGGAGCGGAAGAGCGAGAGGACCTCGGCCTCGAACCGGCGCGCGAGCACCGTGGTGTCGTGGCGCCGTCCGCCGATCCCGCGGAGCTTGAACTCGCCGTGCTCGTAGAGCCCGTAGTAGCGGTTCGGGACGCCGAGGCCGTGGGTCGTCGCCGGCAGGAAGACGATCCAGCGGTACCGCCCCTCGTAGCCGAGCGGAAGGTCGAACCGCTCGCTCATCGCCCGCGCGAAGGCCACGGGGTCCGGTGGGCGGTCCGGGTCGGTTGGCCGCAACCAGAGCGAGTCGACGATCCCGTGGAGGACGCGGTAGCCGGCCTCCTCGGACGCCGGCACGAGGTCGGCGAGGAGACGGCGCGCGTAGGCGTTGATCGCCTCGTGGCACTCGATGCGACCGAACCGGGCGTTCCGGTACCCCTGGTAGCCGAACGCCGTGACGAGGATCCACTTCAGCATCTTCACCCGGCGCTTCAAGCGCAGCGCCACGTCCGGCGGCGTCCCCGGCCGCTTCATCGCGGCCTTGTACGCCATCCGACGGGCGAGCAAGGGAGCGAGCGTGCGCGGGATCAGCCCGACCCGGCGCGTGCACGAGCGGTAGCCGAGCCCCGGCGCCCGGATCGGGCTCGTCGGGCAGCACCGGCACTCGAGCGTCTCGGCCGAGAGGTTGTTGCGCACCATGATCGACGGGTAGAGGCTCGCGAAATCGAACTCGTCGATGTGGTCGTGGACGCCGACCGGCGGGAGGAAGATCACCCCGCCGCGGTCCGCCGCCACCAGGTGGTCGCCGCGCCGGAACGTCTCGGGGCGGTTCTTCTTCCACGGGACGTGGGCGCCGAGCGCGCGCGCATGCGCCATCTCCATCGCGGTGAAGCACGTCCCGGGCGACTGGCGGACGACGGTCGACATCGAGAGGCGCGAGAGCCGCGCCGCGTCCACGAGCCCCGCGATGTCGGCGTCGTCGAAGAGGAACGAGTTCTCCCGGTCGAGATGGAACCGACCGGGGGCCGGGTAGGCGGCGGCGCGGTGGTGGACGACGCCATACGACTCGAACGAGCGGGCCCGGCGCGACGGGCGGAACGGGGCTCGCTCGCGGCCGAGCTCGAACACCTCGGGGCCGAGGCCGCACGCTGCCGCGCGTCGGTAGAGCCAAGGGAAGTCGAACGCGTCGCCGCCCTGGGTCAGGATCACGTCGGGGTCGCTCCGCGCGAGCTCGTCCACGAGCGCCCGGAGGAGATCCTCCTCGGGTCCCTCGAGGGTCGCCTCCCCGAGCCGCACGGACCCGATCCGCCCGTCGGGCGGCGGGATCCGCCCCCGACGCTCCCCGGCGATGTGGACCTCGAGCCGCGCGACCCGGAGCGGTGGGGTCTCGTACTCGATCGTTTCGGCCGGCTCGGTCGCGGTGAGCGCGACCCCGCGGCCCGCGACCGGGGCGAACGGGTAGAGACCGTGGGCGAGGTGGTAGAGCTGCGGGGGCGCGAGGTCGACGTCGTAGAGCCGGTACCGCTCGAACCCCCCGAGCGCGTCGATCGTCCGGGCGAGCGTGCGACGGTACGGGTTGCGGGCGGGGACCACGGAGAGGATCGTGCGCGGTCGCCGGTCGTAGAGCGATGGCGCGAGCACCCGACGCTCCGCTCGGTCGACCGCGGGGTCGTCGGCCAGGCGACGCGCGAGCCCCTCGAGGTCGTCGCGCGGTCCGTCGACCAGGAACGGCGGGCGGAACTCGACCGCCGTCCGTCGCACCCGGCCCGAGCGTCGCTCCTTCCGCCAGAGGACGACCGAGCGGCCGTCGTCGCTTTCGGTGATGTCGAGGAGCCAGCCGTCCGCGGTCGGGGCCGCCCCGTCCACGTTCAGCGGGCGACCGGCCGGCCCGGCGGGTCGGTGGGGATCCGTCGAGCGAGGTCGAGGAGGACGGAGAGGAGGATCGATTCGAGGAGGTCCGGGCTCCCGACGTACGTCGCCTGGGCCGCGTAGCGGCGGGCCCCGGTCCTTAGCGTCTCGAACGCGGCGCGTTCCTCGGGGGTCGTGAGGAGCCGGGCGAACTCGTCCCAGCGTTTCATCCGTTCCTCGAGTGCCTGACGGTACGTCGGGGCGGTGCGCCCCATGCGATCACCTCCTCGGTGGAGGAGCCTCCACCGAACTCTTCCATGCCCCGCTGCCCACCGGGCCGGGGCACGATCGATAGGCGGGCGTCGTCGCGGAGGGCGCGGAGCTTGAGCGTGCCCCGACCCCGCACGAACGTGAGGAGGTCGCACCAGCGCGGTCCCTCGTCGGTGAGTCCCGGGAACCGCTCGAGGCCGCCCGGCTCCAGCGTGAGGAGGAGCGGTGCGCGGACGCCGTCCGCAATCGTTCGCAACGTCCGGGCGACGTGGCGGAGCAGGGCGGCCCGTTCGTCATCGGGCACCTCGTCCGCCGCGAAGAGTGTCGGGAGGTCGTGGGCGACGAGCAGCGTCGGCGGGTGCTGTCGCGCTTCCCGGGCCCACCCGTCGACCAGCGCGACCATCTGGTAGGCGGTGAACGCCCGGGCGAGACGGATCCGATGGAGTGTCTCGGTCGGGTCGACACCGAGCGAGCGTCCGAGCTCTCCGACGCGGTACGGGTGGAACCGGTTCGCCCCCTCGAGGAGCGAGATGCGGCCGCGGGCGAGCGCGCTCCCGGCGTAGAGAAGCTCGAGGATCGGTTCGACCGCGACGCGCGGACCGGTCCAGAGCGTCACCTCGCCCGGGGCGAATCGGCGGGCGAGCCACGGAAAGAGCGCGGGCTCGGACGGAAGGAGAGGCGAGGCGCGGCGCCGACGGACCGTGTGGGGAGCGAGACGGATCGGAGCCGCGGGAGTCTCGGGTACTGACCGCGGGATTGACGGCGCTTCGAGCGGGAAGGCATCGAACGGTTCCACCTCGCCGGGGGCGAGCGCCGGCTCGATGTCGAACGCGTCGGTCATCGTCGATACCGCCCTATCGAGGGGAGAGAGCGCTCTAAAGCGGCGGCTCGGGGGACGTTGAAACGGGTCCGGGAACGGGGCGTTCCCGGGCACCCACGAAGCCGACGAGAAAAATGGTGAGGGAAAAATGTAAGCGATGTGATCCGTTTCGCCTGGTGTGGTCGACTGGGACCGGGTAGAGCAGCTCCGGTCGAAAGGGTGGGACTGGGAGCGGATCGCCAACGACCCGAAGGTCGGCTTTCACCCCGAAGCCTCCGTGCAAGATTCGGGACGCGCGCTCCGCGGCCTCTACCACCGCCAGAAGTCCCGGGTGGGGCGTACCGGCAAGGAATCGTCGTCCACCCCGCGTTCCGCGAAGAAGGAGGAGGAGATCCGGGAACGGAAGTGGAGCCTCCCCCGGATCGGGTATCTCTTGGTGCCGGTCGTGGGGATCTGGTTCGCGATCGCGTACCTACTTCCCTCGCCGGTCGGAGTCCTCGTCCCGGCCGTACCGTATCTTGCCCTGGCGCTCGTGGCGGTGGCGTTCCTCCTCCTGTTCGGGCTGCTGCGGACGACCCAGGCGCGCTGGTCGAAGGCCTATCGTAAGAGCCTGGTGACGGGCGTCGTCCTCGGACTCGTACTCTCCGGGGTGATCGCGCTGGGAGGGGCGCTCCTGTTCGATTGCCCGGTGCTCCCTCCCGCCTCGACGGCGCGGGGCGAACCGGATCCCGGGTGGACTGCGGTCACCGTCTCACCTTGGAAGGAGGGCGGCCAACCGGTCGTGTATTTCTATGGCGCCACCTGGTGCCCGTACTGTTCGGCAAGTAGCTGGGCGATCTGGAAAGCGCTGACTGAATTCGGTACCGTGACCGGCACGTACACCTCGTATTCGTACGGCCCGCCCGAACAGATCACCTACATTCCCGAGATGGTGCTCGCGAACGCCCATCTTGCATCGTCTACGGTGAACTTCCAGGTCAGCGAGTATGTGGCGGGCTCGGACGGCGTAGTCCCCGGCACCTCGAGTTGCATTCAACAGGCGTACGTTACGGCGTACAGCGGAAGCGAGATCCCCTTTCTCGTCGTGAACGGGCAGTACCTCCACAGCGGAATCTCCATCATCCCACCGACGAACCTCGAGAGCTGGGCGGGGGGCGCGCACGGAGGTGCCCCCGCCGTGCAAAGCGCCGTCGCGAGTGAGAACACCTCGGCGGACTCGCCTTGGCTCCAGATCGAAACCCAAGCGTGGTGGTTGATGGCGTTCATGGTGGAATCGTGCGCGGTCTCCGTCGGCCAGCTCGCGAGCGAGTACCACTGGTCCTCGGCCACCCAAGCCGCCGTGACCACGGACGTGCAACAAATCTAGTGGGCCACGGGCGCGGCTACCCGTTCGAACGCTAAGCGTCGAGTCGAGAACTCCCCGGAGGCGGGGGAAGTCCGAGCTGCTCGGCGAGCGAATGGCCGTTCGTGGCAGCGTCCCCGCGGAAGTGGTTGTTGAAGAATCCGTAGACGGTTTCCGCGTTCTCCGCGAGTGTACGGACTCGGGGGGCCCACGCCGCGATCTCCTCCGCGGAGTAGGTGTAGTCGTACCACGTCGGGTCCCCGTGCCCGTGCCAGCGCACGTAAGCGAACGGCGCGGTCACGCGAAGATCGATGGGGAGATGCGGACCATCGACGATCACGTAAGCGAGCCGGAACTCCTCGAGGAGCGCGTAGGACTCCGGAACGAGCCAGGAGCGTTCTCGGAACTCTACCGCGACCGGTAGGTCCCGTGGCAGCGTCGAGTAGAACGTGCGAACCGTCCCCTCGTCGAACGGGAGCGAGGGCGGCAGTTGGAGCAGCGCCGCCGAGAACTTGCCAGCGTCTCGGATCGGCTTCAGCACCGCGAGCAAGCGCGCGAGCTCCTCGTCCGTTCCCACGAGACGGAGGTCGTGGGTGATCGTTTGCGGGAACTTGGCCGCGAAGCGAAATCCGGAGGGGGTCCGACGCGCCCACGATGCCGCCACGGAGGGCGCCGGCAGCCGGTAGAACGTCGAATTGACCTCCACGATCGGGAAGAGGTTCGCGTAGTACCGCAGCTTGTCCGAAACACCGTGGGGCGGGTAGACCCGACCGACCCACTCCGGATAGTCCCACCCACTCGTGCCGAGCAGGATCGTACCCATGGAACCTCCGGGACACCCGAAGAGTCGAGCCCGTTTAGGCCCTGCCTCGCCGGTGGAGGGTGATTATCGCTCGCGAGAACGAGATTCGGGCTAGATATACCGTCGAATCTGGTCGCCCGCCCGGACCCGAGCGAACGCTGCGGGAGGCGAGAGCGGTGGTGGAGAAACGCACGCTGGCTTTCGGAGTGCTGTTCTTCGTGGACCTGATCTTGTCGATCGTGATGCTGGCGACCGACAAGAACCTGCAGACGGATTTCGGGTCCGTGTCGCCCTACTACTTTCACTGGTGGGGGGTGCTGGTGATGGCCGTCGTAGACCTCGTGGTGGGGGTGTCGCTCATCGCCGTATCGTTCCCACCGGTCCAACATCGGATGTCAGGTTACGTTCGTCGGGCCGGGACAGTCGCCGCGTTCGTGTGGGCGATCGTCGCCATCCTCGTTATGGTCGGAATCGTGACCGCGTACTCCCAGGTCGGATTCAAGACCATGAGCATGTTCGAACAGTATCTGTTCGGCGTCACCCCGTATTCGGGGGCGCTTTCCTATATTCCGTGGCTGTACGACGCCTTGCTGGGAGCATACATCGTGACGGCCATCGTCGGAGTCTTCGCATTGCGACGCGGACCGATGCCGGCCGCCAATCCCTCGACCGCCTAGCGACCCGTTGGCCGGCACCCCTGCGGGGGAATCGCTAAGAGGCGCGTTCTTTCCGTACGGTTCGCGGGAGCCGCATGGTCCAGGTCGATATCGACGTCGCGAAGTGTACCGGCTGCGCTCATTGTAGGGACGTCTGTCCGGTCAACGTCTTTGAGCTCCGGCCACGGGACCAATTGCCGGACGTCGTCGACGACCCCACCGTCGCGGCGAAGTTCCAGTTCCGCGGGGAGAAGTCGCTCGCCGTCCTCGGCCCCGAGTGCATCGTCTGCGAGGCGTGCCTGTTCGAGTGCGAGGGCGAGTGCATCCTGATCACGGACGACGAGCACCACGTTCACATTTCGACGTACAAATGACGTCACGATCGAGACGATTCTCCGACGTTTTCGACGCATTTTTTCGGCGGCCCGGGGCAGGCGTTAAATAGCCCTCGGCCCCGCCGGTGAGGCCGTGCCCGATACGCCGAACCCAGGGGGCCGCACTGTGGTACTTGGCGAGCGGGAGCTCGCGATCGGATTCCGCCTGATCGGACTCAAGGACGTCATCGACGTCACGCCCGAAAACGCGGTGGAGGAGTTCCAGCGCGTGATGAACGACGGGAGCTACAATCTCGTCATCGCGAGTCAATCGATCCGTCCAAAACTCTCGGACGCCCAGCGCGCTCACGCGGATTCCTCCCTCACTCCGCTCGTCGTCTTCGTCCCGACCCCTACCGGAGAGTTCGAAGTCGAGAGCATCAACGCGCTCGCGAAACGCGTCCTGGGCGTCACGCTCGCCGTACCGAGTTAACGGAGGAGAGAATCATGGGAATCATCGGACGCGTTTCGGGCCCGGTCGTCATCGCGGAGGGCTTGGAGGGCGCGAAGATGTTCGATGTCGTTCGCGTTGGCTCCCAGGGCCTCGTCGGCGAGATTATCCGACTTGTCGGCGGGACCGCGACGGTCCAGGTGTACGAGGACACGACGGGGATCCGTCCGGGCGATCCCGTGGAAAACACGGGACAAGCGCTCTCGGTCGAGCTCGGGCCGGGGCTCCTGAAATCGATCTACGACGGGGTCCAGCGGCCGCTCGACGTGATCCAGAAAAGCCTCGGAGACTTCATCACTCGCGGTTTCGTCGCTCCTCCGCTCGACGAGAAGGCGAAGTGGGAGTTCACCGCCACGGCATCGGTCGGGGACGAGGTGGCGAGCGGTACAGTGCTCGGCACTGTGCAAGAGACTCCACTGATTCTCCACAAGATTCTCGTGCCGCCGGGCGTCGAAGGGACGATCACTGAGCTCGCGAGCGGAACGTACACCATTCGCGAACCGATCGGCAGCATCAAAACGCCGGGCGGGAAGCAACCCCTCTTCCTCAGTCACAAATGGGTCGTCCGGGTGCCGCGGCCGGTCCAACAGAAACTTGCTCCCGGAATTCCACTCATCACCGGTCAGCGTGTTGTCGATTCCTTTTTTCCTGTCGCGAAGGGTGGAACCGCCTGTGTACCGGGACCCTTCGGGTCCGGGAAATGTGCATCGGCTGACACGCCGGTGTTGCTCGGCGACGGTTCGATCGTCCCGATCGAGGAGGTCTATAACCGGGCTCGCCCGCGATCCGAGCTAACCCAAGAAGGCTCCGAGGAGTGGCTCTCCCTCCGAACGCCGATCCGTCTGTTCTCCCTGGTAGGCAATCGGGTCGTGGCCAGCGAGACCCGGACACTGTACCGGGGAATGTCCGACTCGCTGATCCGAGTCAAGACCCGGAGCGGGCGACGCGTTCGAGTCACCCCCGTGCATCGATTGTTCACGATCGGCCCGGACGGCGCCCTTCGCGAGACGATGGCGCGGGACCTAAAGCCGGGCGATTACGTCGCGTCGGTACGCCGGCTCCCCGGCCCTGAATCCGACGCGCGCCTGCACCTCAATCTTGCTCCGCTGAAACGCCGGGGTAAGTCGATCCTCGTGCCGGACACCATGTCGCCCGAACTCGCGGAGTTCCTCGGTCTCTTCGTGGCCGAGGGGTACGTCCGTGGTAAGGGAACGGCGGTCTTCACCAATTCAGAGGAGGGCCTCCGCGTCAGATTCCTCGCGCTGACGAAGATTCTCTTCGGAATCGATGGTAGGGTGGAGTATCCAGCGGGAAAGACCCCGAACGTGCTCGTCCTTAGTCGGCTCGTGGTCGACCTCCTCGACCAACTCGGCACGGGCCGGCTCGCAGCGCAGAAGCACATCCCGCCGGCAGTGATGGCGTCGAGCAATCGGACATTGGGGGCGTTCCTAAGGGGATACTACCTCGGCGACGGAAGCTTCTCCGGAAACGAACTCGAATTCTCAACGGCGAGCCAGGACCTCCAGACAGAGCTCTCCTACGCCTTGAACCGATTCGGGGTCCTCTCGTCGATGGGATCGAGAATCATCGACGGTGTCCCGTACTACCGCCTCTTCGTGCGCGGTATCTCCAGCCTCTCCTCGTTGCATACAGCGTTCGCGTCGACCCACCCCAAGATTGCAGCTATCCGCAGTTACGTCGAGTCGAAGTCGACCTCCTTCACGAGTACCGATGTTGTCCCCTTAGCCCCCGAGGCAATCCGGGGGCTCTATCGCGCACGGACTCACTACTCGGCCCTCGCGAAAGCCAGAATCGAGGTCCACAACTATATCGGGAACGGCGAGAGGATGGGTGCGTCCACATTCGTTCGATTCATGGACGTCTCGGATCCCGGGCACGTCCCGGGCGCCTCGGAAGCAGCGGCGTCGAGATTGTCCGAGCTCCTCGTGTGGATCCAATGTGACGAGGTCACCGAGGTCGTGGAAGAGCGGGAGGGCCCCTTCCCGGTCTATGACTTCTCCTTGCCGGCACACGAGCGTAACTTCATTGGCGGTCACGGCGGAGTGATCCTTCACAACACGGTCATCCAGCAGCAACTCGCGAAGTGGGCGGACTCCGACGTCGTCGTTTACGTCGGCTGCGGTGAGCGCGGCAACGAGATGACCGAAGTGCTCGCGACATTCCCGACTCTCGTCGACCCGAAGTCGAAACGGCCACTGATGGAGCGGACCATCCTCATCGCCAATACTTCGAACATGCCGGTCGCAGCCCGGGAAGCGAGCGTGTACACGGGAATCACGATCGCCGAGTACTATCGGGACATGGGCTACGATGTCGCATTGATGGCCGACTCGACGAGCCGGTGGGCCGAAGCGATGCGGGAGATCTCCGGCCGTTTGGAAGAGATGCCCGGGGAAGAGGGGTATCCTGCATACCTCGGTCGACGTATCGCCGAGTTCTACGAGCGGGCGGGTCGGGTCGTTTGCCTTTCGCCGGACCAGCGGAACGGGTCGGTGACAGTCGTCGGAGCGGTCTCTCCCGCAGGCGGCGATACCTCGGAGCCGGTGAGCCAAAACACCCTCCGGGTGACGCGGGTCTTCTGGGCGCTCGACGCCTCGCTCGCGTCGCGCCGCCACTTCCCGTCGATCAACTGGTTGCAGAGCTACTCGCTATACATCAACGACCTCGAACCGTGGTTCCGCGCCAACCTCTCGAAGGACTTCGTCCCCCTCCGGCAGAAGGCGCTCGAGACCCTCCAGAAGGAGTCGGAGCTCCAGGAGATCGTCCAATTGGTCGGTGTGGACGCGCTCCCCGAGCGGGAGAAGGCCGTGCTGGACGTGGCACGGATGCTGCGAGAGGACTACCTCCAGCAGAGTGCGTACGACGACGTCGACACCTACTCCTCGATCCAGAAGCAATTCCGAATGCTTCGCGCGATCCTCGCCTTCGGGGACAGCGAGCAGGAGGCGATCGGCAAGGGCGCGACCGTTGCCCAATTGCAGAAGCTTCCAGTGCGCACAAAGCTCTCGCGCATGAAGTGGATACCGGAGGCGGAACTCGAGCACCAGTTCGACGAGCTCGAACTCGAGATGGGTCAGGCGATCGGCACGGTGGCCGCCGTCGGAGGGAGCTAGTCGATGGCGACGAAGGCAGCGACCCCCACCCGGCCCGAACCGGAAGTTCCGATCGATTACCGCACCGTCGACCGGGTGACGGGACCGTTGCTCTTCGTCCGCGATGTCGCGAACGCCGCGTACGGCGAGATCGTGGAGATCAGCCTCCCGAACGGCGAGCGCCGTCAGGGCCAGGTGCTCGATTCCCGCAAGGGACTCGCGATCGTCCAGGTGTTCGGCCCGACGATGGGCATGAACGTCGAGGAAACGAGCGTGAAGTTCCTCGGCAAGGTCGCGACCCTGGCCGTTTCGGAGGAGCTGCTCGGCCGCGTGTTCAACGGGCTCGGCGAACCGCGCGACGGCGGACCGAAGATCGTGAGCGAGCGTCAGCTCGAGATCGTCGGGAACGCGATGAACCCCTATTCGCGCGAGGAGCCGAGCGAATTCATTCAGACGGGGATCTCGACGATCGATGCCATGAACACGCTCGTCCGGGGGCAGAAGCTCCCGATCTTCTCGGGCGCGGGACTCCCTCACAACCAGATCGCTGCCCAGATCGTCCGCCAGGCGAAGCTGCGCAATTCGACGGAAGGGTTCGCGGTCGTGTTTGCCGCGATGGGGATCACGAGCGAGGAGGCGAACTACTTCCTCAAGGAGTTCCAGTCGACCGGTGCGCTCGAGCGAGCGGTCGTGTTCCTGAACCTTTCCTCCGACCCGTCGATGGAGCGGGTCGTCACGCCGCGGATGGCCCTCACTGCGGCCGAGTTCCTCGCGTACGAGCGCGACCTCCACGTGCTCGTCGTGCTCACCGATATGACGAACTATTGCGAGGCCCTCCGAGAGGTCTCGGCGGCGAGGGACGAGGTTCCTGGGCGCCGCGGGTATCCGGGATACATGTACACCGACCTCGCGACGATCTACGAACGCGCCGGGAAGATCCACGGGCGCAAGGGCTCGATCACCCAGCTCCCGATCCTGACGATGCCGGCCGACGACGTGACGCACCCGATCCCCGACCTCACGGGCTACATCACCGAGGGACAGATCTACGTCAGCCGCGAACTGCAGCGTCGCGGGGTGTACCCTCCGATCGATGTGCTCCCCTCCTTGTCCCGGTTGATGAACCAGGGGATCGGCAAGACCCGGACGCGCGAGGACCACCGCGGGGTCGCGGACCAATTGTTCGCGGCGTACGCGACGGGGAAGGACCAGCGCGCGCTGTCCGCCATCGTCGGCGAGGAATCGCTGACCGCGGTCGACCGCGTCTATCTCAAGGCGGCGGATCGGTTCGAGACCGAGTTCGTCAACCAGGGGCCCGACGAGGACCGGACGATCGACCAGAGCCTCGGCATCGGCTGGGACATCCTTTCCGACCTCCCCGACTCGGAACTGAAGCGGATCAAGCCCGAGTTCGTCTCCAAGTATCGGACCCACCCGAGCTTGATCACCTAAGACGAGGGTAACGAGACGTGCCGGCCGAAACGATCCGACCGACGCGGCTCGAGCTCCTGCGCACGCGCCGCCGCATCGTGGTCGCGAAGAAGGGGCTCAACCTCCTCAAGCTGAAGCGCACGGCGCTGATCGTCGAGTTCTTCGCGATCTCGAAGGAGGCGATGAAGCTCCGCAGCGATCTCCAATCCCGGATCGCGCGCGGCTACGAAGCGATCCGGATGGCGGAGATGATGGAGGGGCCGACCCGCTTGGAGAGCATCTCGATGCTGCTCCCGGACGTTCACCCGATCCAGGTCGCGACGAAGAACGTGATGGGGGTCCGCACGCCGCGCGTGGACCGCGGGGAGTACCGCCCGGTCTCCGCGCCCGAGCTCCTCGACCTCTCGACGTCCGTCAACGAGGCGGTCCACCAGTTCCAGGGGATCTACTCGGTCGTGCTCGACATCGCCGAGAAGGAGAACGCCCTCCGTCGGCTCTTGAAGGAGATCGAGAAGACGAAGCGGCGGGCGAGCGCGATCGAGAACGTCCTGATCCCGCGCCTCCAAGGGACGGTGCGGTACATCAAGTTCCGGTTCGACGAGCTCGAACGGGATTCGTTCAGCATGTTGAAGGTCGTGAAGCGGAAGATGGAGGCCGCGGAAGGCAATGCTGCCAGCGCGTAACGACGCCGTCCGCCGGTTCCGGCTCGTCCAGCTCGCGAGCCTCGCCGTGAAGCTCGGCGTGCTCTTCGCTCTCCTCCTGTTCCTCGCAATCTACTTCGGGGGGCACTAGTGTCCGCGGCGCCACCCCCACCGCCGCCCCCTCCGCCTCCCCCGCCTCCGCCGCCCGCTCCGTCGGGTGCCCCGCCCGCCGGGACCGCGCTCGGGTCGATCGACGCGCTCAAGCGGGTCAAGGAAGCCGAGGCGGAATGGGAGCTAAGGCTCCGCACGGCTCGAGGTCAGGCGGAGGCGGCACTGGAAGCGCTCCGGTCCGAGGCCGAGTCGGCCGTGAAGTCGGCGCAGGTCATCGCGGACGGGGAACGGACCAACGCGGTGCTGAACGCGCGTCAGGAAGCCGAGCACCAGGCGGCCGAGATCATCGCGACGGGGACCCGCGCGGCCGAGGCGACCGCCCGGGGAGAAGGCAAGCAGCCCTCCGACAAGAAGGACGCGATCCTCGCCGCAGTGCTCGCGGGATTCCTCAAGGAATAGGGAGGGGCGTCGCCATGGGTCTCTTGCGCCCCGAAGCGATGACCAAGGTCGGCATCCTCGGACTGAAGGACGACGAGAGCCGGATCCTCACGCTCCTCCACGACCTCCGGGTCGCGCAGGTCGAGCCGCTCTCTCCCGAGGTGCTCGCCCAGCTCGTGCCGGAGCGGGGGGGCGAGACCCAGCGCACGATCGGGGATGAGGCGCTGCGGTTCCGCGGGCTCAAGTCGGCGCTGCCGCGCGTCCCGGACGGGCCGCCGCACCGGTTCGACTCGCTCGAACAGATCCTCGCGGCCACGAAGACCGTGCCGATCGACGACGAGGTGAGCGAGCTCACCCGCGAGGAGGACCGACTCGTCACCGAGCTCAGATCGACGGAGGAGACGATCGCTCTCCTCGAGCACGTCTCCTTCTATTCCGACCGACTGGAGTACTTGCACGCCGAGAGCTTTGTCTCCTTCTACGGGGAGGCGGACGCAGAGGCCGCGACCGCGCTTCGGGCGGCGCTGCCACCGGACGCCGACGCCCAGTTCCTCAACGACCCCTCGGAATCCGGCCGCTTCATCGTCAGCCTGCGCCGAGGCGCCGCCGAGCACCTCGTCCGCACCGCGCAGTCGGGCGGGATCCGGCTCACCGCGCTCCCGGCGCTGTACGGCACGGCCGCCGACGAGCTGGGAATGCTCCGCCGGAGGAAGGCGGAGCTCCTGAGCCGCCGCGTCGCGATCGCGGAACGGCTCGGTGCCCTCGCTCGGGACTGGTACCCCACCGTCGCCGCGATCGACGAGGCGTTGCAGATCGAGAACCGCAAGGTCGAGATCCTCACAAAGGTCGGCGCGAGCCGCTCCGCCTTCGCGCTCGAGGCGTGGGTCCCGAACCGGGACCTGGCGCGCTTCTCGACGGTCATCCAGGAGGGGAGCGGCGGGCGGGCGTACCTCTACACGGTCCCGACGACGGAGGAGCCGCCGACGCTGATGAGCCATCCGGCCGGGATCCGCCGGTTCGAGTTCTTCATCCGGTTCTACTCGCTTCCGCAGGCGGACGAGTGGGACCCGACGCTCGTCTTCGCGATCGTCTTCCCGATCTTCTTCGGGCTGATGCTCGGCGACTGGGGATACGGCGTCACGATCCTCCTGATCTGTCTCTGGATGATCGCGGGGTTCCCCGGCGCGCAGCACCTCCCGAAGTTCGGACGCAACTTCGTGAAACGGATCATGGGACCCGAGGGGATGCGGCAGCTCGCCTACGCGCTCCTACCGGGGTGCGCGATCGCGATCGCGCTCGGTCTCTTCTGGGACGAGTTCTTCGGCTACCACCTGCTCAACCGGCTCTTCGGCTACGTCGCCTCGGTCGACCCGGTGCGATCGACCGACGTCGCGCTGCTGCTGTTCATCGCCGGATTCATCGGTCTCGCCATGGTGACCCTGGGATTCCTCTTCGGACTCCTCAAGGAATACTTCCATCACCACCCCCGCGGGGTCATCGGAAAGACGGGAGGGATCCTCTTCGCCTGGGGGATCGCTTGGGTCGGGCTTTCGGTCCTCCACACGATCACGTTCCACCAGCTCGCCCCCGGCGATTCCTTCGCGTATTTCCAGTTCGACCTCTACCTAGCGCTGCTCGTCGGCGGACTTCTCTTGATGGTCTTCGGCGAGGGGATCCAGACGAGCATGATGGGGCTCATCGAGGTGCTGAGCCACATCCTCTCCTACACCCGGCTCCTCGGGATCCTTCTCGCGAGCGTCATCCTCGCCCTCGTGATCAACACGGTGGCGGGCGGGCTCTTTGCCGCCGGGGCGATCGTCGGGATCGTCGCGGGGCTCGTGATCCTCATCGTCGGCCAGTCGTTCAACGTCATCCTCGGGGTCTTCGAGCCCGGCATCCAAGGGGCGCGGCTGATCTTCGTCGAGTACTTCTCGAAGTTCTACACGGGGAACGGGAAACCGTTCCGTCCGTTCGGCTCGCCGCGAACTCACACGACCTCGAGCGTGACCGCGACCGGGGTCGCGCCGGGGCCGATCGTCCAGGCTCCCCCGCCGTCCTAGGACGCGCGAGGCGTCGTCGCTAGAGCGCGGGCGAGACGAGCAGCGGCGCGAGGCGGTCCGCGCTCATCCCGTAGAGCTTCCCGAACGCGATCCGGCGCACGTCCTCGCGCTCGATCTCGGCGAGCAGCAGGTAGGTGAAGATGATGGAGAGCGAGAGCGGATACGTCCGTAGGCGCTTCAATTCCGCGATGGTCCGGTCGCGCTGCAGGACCGACTCGTACGCCGTGAGGCTCTGGGTCTTCGAGAACTCCTCGCCCCCTTGCGCGATCGACGGGAAACGAGCGGACAGTCGGTCCGCGAGCTCGGGGACGCCGCGCGAGCCGTAGAGGTCGGGCACCTGGCCCGAAGTGAGCGTCCCGCCCTCGATCCACCGGGCGACGACCTCGTCCATCGGGAGGTCGCTCGCCTTGCCTTTCAGGAGGAGGAGGGCGTTCCGCACGTCGATCTCGCTCGCGAGGAACTGGCGGACGACCCACTCGTCGCCCTGGAAGAACCGGGCCGCTTCGAGCGCGCGTCGGTAGTATTCGCGGTCGAGCGCGTGCACGATCGAGAAGATGTCGTGGGTCCGCTGGAACGCCTCGATCAGCGGCAGCACGGTCGCCCCGTAGCCGTACTTCACGAGCGAGGTCGCGACCGCCTCGAGGGACGGTTGCGCGAGGAGCTGGCGGAAGTCGTCGAGCGTCAGGACCCCCGCGTAGAGCCCCGCCGGGATCTCCCGGCTCGACACGAGGTGCTCGTCGGTCTCGGTCACCGGCCGCCCTTGGGCCTTCGCCGCGAGGATCAGTTCGATGTTCTGGAGGTCCCAACGGGTGAGATACGCGGCGACGACCCCGCGTCCGGCGAACGGCGTCGCCTCGTAGGCGTGGCGGTTGCGGCGGACGAACGTGCGGTTGGTCGCGACCTCGACGAGCGTGACCCCCTGGTACGCCGCCCGCGCCGACTGCACGTCGGGGCCGTAGGCGGTCGTCTCGAGGATCTTCGCGACCTCGCCGGGGTCCTTCGCCGCGAGGAGCTGCTGGAACGCCTCTTTCGGGAGAAAGGCGGTGAACTCGGGCTTCAATCGCCCGAGCGCGCTCGCGTACGCGGAGGCGCCCATCCGACCGTCCTAGGCGAGGAGCTCGCGGACCGCGTCCTCGCGCAGGCGCAACAGCTCGTCGAACGAAAGATTGAGCCGCCGGCTCCCGTCCGTCGTCTCGGCGATCAGGCCCCCCAGGATCGGGCGAGCGGTCGGGTCGAACGCCTTCCCGGCGGCCTTCTGGAGGAGCGCGGCATCCTCGCTCCGTCCCGAGATGCGGGCGCCCTTGCCGAGCGATGCGGCGGCGACGTCGACCATCCGCTTCAGCACCGCCGGGTACCTCGGCGAGGCCGTGAACTCGGCCAGCAACGAGCGGGTCTCCTTCAGCCCCTGCTCGAGCCGCTTCTCCCTCGCCTCGTAGAGCATTTTCCGGGACAGGAGCTTCGCGGCCGCGAGCCGCTGCGCGCGCTCGCGGGCGGTCTCCATCTCGGTGGCGCGCTGCGACGCCGTGCGGATCTCCGCGACGCGCCGGTCACGGTCCGCAACGATCTTCGCCGCTTCGGCCTTCTCGCGTTCGAGGGTCGACTGGAGCTCGGCCTCGGCGCGCTGACGGATCTCCTCGACCAGGGATTCGAGGCTCATGGCGGCCGCGGGCCTAGAGGACGTTCAGCAGGAGCACGATCCCCAGAACGAACCCGATGATCCAGAGCGTTTCGGGAATGACGAAAAAGAACAGGACCTGACCGAACTTCTCGGGCTTCTCCGCGATGATCCCCATCCCGGCGGCGCCGATCCCGGACTGCGCCATTCCCGTGCCGATGAGACCTCCGGCGATGGCGATTCCGGCGGCGATCGCTTCGGCGGCGGCTACCGTGTCCGAGACCATGGAAGGGACCCGGGCGGCCCGAGAAAGGTCGGGTATATAGCCCCCACTCTACGGCGGCCGGACGGCGAGGAACCGGGAGACGAGCGGGGGGGTCCCGGAAACTCTCCGACGCGTCTACGCCGACCCGATTTCGGGGGATTCCGCGTCGGTCTCGGGGGCCTCCTCGTCCTCATCCGGCGGGGCCTTCGCGGGAAGACGCCGTACGAGCGCGATCGAGCCGACCCACGCGACCCCACAAAGCAGGTAGTCCACGGCGCAGACGGGGCACAGCCCGTGGATGACGCCGAGTTCGATGTACAGCAGGTAGAGGGAGAGCACGACGCCGACCGTGGTGATCCCGAGGAGGAAGTACGCCCGGGTCGGGTCTTTGGGGCGCTGCTCCGCGAGCGCGGCGGCGACCAGGATCAGGACGAACCCGCCGATCCCCCAGAGATAGTCC
The DNA here is from genome assembly GCA_049585415.1 of Thermoplasmata archaeon. Lineage (GTDB taxonomy): Archaea > Thermoplasmatota > Thermoplasmata > Lutacidiplasmatales > UBA184 > Lutacidiplasma. The sequence continues at coordinate 17,516 of JBAUZT010000034.1, forward strand.
GGGACCCCGAGGGTGTTCGTGTAGGCGCTCTCGTCGATGAGCGAGCACGAGAAGAAGGAGTTGACCGAGCAGACGCTCCGCAGCGCGGCGTCGAAGAACTCCGCGGCGGCGAAGACCGCGACGAGGAGCCCGAGCCCGCCCGCGAAGTAGACGAGCGACCGGAGGTTCCGCGTGCGCATCCGGTTATCCGAGCGCGGCGAGGTCGCTGGTGACCGCGGCCTTCGTGGCCGACGACCAGGAGTACTCGGCGGCGAGCGTGCTCACGCTCTCTCCGGTCGCCTGCGTCAGGAACGTCATGATCCACCATGATTGCGCGCTGAGCACGTTCCATGCCGACCCGTTCTCGGAGTTCACTTGGTCGTAGACGACCGAGGCGCCCCCTCCCACCGGAGTGTAGTCCGGGTACGACCACGTCGAGAGGTCGGCCGGGTTGATGATCGGGGAACCCGCGTGGATGTACTGACCGTTGATGACGACAAACGGGATCGCGCTGCCCGAGTAGGCGGTCACGTACGCTTGCTCGTAGCAGTTGCTCGTTCCCGGGAACGTCCCCTCGACTCCCGAGGTGTCCTCGTTCACGACGAACGCGATCGTGCTGCTCGAGTATCCCACGTTCCCGAGGATGATCTCGGGCGTTCCCGGATCGACGTCCGACGTGCTCGAGAACCCTAACGCCGAACCCGCACCCGTGACGGTGCCGAATTCACTGAGGGCCTTGTAGAGCGTCCAGCTCCCCGCCGAACAATAGGGGCACCAGCTCGCGCCGTAGAAGTACAGGATCGGTTTTCCGCCCTGCTGCCACGCGGAGACGCTCGCGTGGGTCCAGCCGGGGCCGGGCGTGGACGAGAGGGTGGAGGCGGGCGGAAGGTAGGGACACCCGAACGCGAGGTATCCCGTGACCCCCGCCGAGGCCGCGACGACGAGCCCGAGCACCACGCCCGCGATCACCGTCGTACGGAACGCCGGGGTCCAGCGTTGCTCGCGCGAACGCAACAGACCGAACAGGAGGATGAACGCCGCGACCGCGAAGGCGATCGCGAGCCAGGGGATCGCCGGGAGCAGGATGCCCACGGGCGAAGGCGCGACGTAGGCGAGGAGCGCCCAAACGCCAAAGACGGGGGTCATCAGATACCCGATTCGGGGAAGGCTCCACTTCCGCTCGCGGACCTCTTCCTCCTTCTTCGCGGTGCGCGGAGCGGACGATTCCTTGCCCGTGCGCCCTTCGCGGGACTTCTGCCGGTGATAGAGTCCCCGGAGGGCTCGTCCCGCGTCGTGAACCGAGGCGTCCGGATGGAAACCGACCTTCGGGTCGTTCGCGATCCGCTCCCAGTCCCAGCCCTTCGACCGGAGCTGTTCGACCCGGTCCCAGTCGACCATCACCGTTCTCACCGGCTAGGTCCTATTGGAGTTTACCCTTGGCCGGCACCCCGTGGGGACGGTCGGGGTCGACCGACGCTCCCCGCGCTCCTTTAACGCGGGGAGCGAGTGGCCCCCGCGTTGCGCGTCACTTTTCTCGGGACCGCGGGTTCCTGGCCGACGAAGGAGCGGTCCGCCAGCGCGATCGCCGTCGACCTCGAGCGCGAACTCGTCCTGCTCGACTGCGGGGAGGGCACCCAACGGCAGTTCTTCCAATCGTCCGCCTCGTTCATGCGCGTGAGACGGGTATTCCTCACGCACTTCCACGGCGACCATTTCCTCGGTCTCCCCGGGCTCATCCAGAGCATGTGCCTCAACCACCGGACCGAGCCGCTCGACATCTACGGCCCTCCGGATGCGAAGGAGATGGTCGCCCGCGCGCTGTCGATGGGGTACTTCACTCTCCGCTTCCCCGTCGAGGTTCACGCGCTCGCGCCGGGCGAGTCCATGGAGCTGGACGGCTACACCGTCCGCACCGCGCACGCCGAACATCCCGTCCCATCGATCGCCTACCGGATCGACGAGGCGACCCGACGCGGCCGGTTCGATGCGGCGCAGGCGAAGTCGCTGGGCATCCACGGGCCGGACTTCCGCACGCTCGAGGCGGGGGAGTCGGTCCGGGTCGGCGACCGGCTCGTTCACCCGTCGGACGTGATGGGCGAACCGCGCCCCGGACGCTCGCTCGTCTACTCCGGCGACACCGGGCCCTCGGACGACATCCGGCGCCTCGCGCACCGGGCGACGGTCCTCATCCACGAGGCGACGGTCGCGCAGGAGATCGAGGCCGAGGCGAACCAGTGGGGACACTCGTCCGCACGCCAGGCGGCCGAGCTCGCACGGTCCGCCGAGGCGAACGCGCTCTTCCTGACCCACTTCTCGTCGCGCTACAAGGAGCTCGAGCCGCTCGAGAGCGAGGCGCGGGTCATCTTTCCCGGTTCGCGGGCCGCGCGCGACCTCATGGACGAGCTCATCCACCAACCATGATCCTCGCGGACCTCGTCGTCACGGACGCCCGCGAGGTCGCGACGCTCGCGCGCGGCGCCGTCCCGCGTACCGGCGCGGCGATGGGCGACCTCGGGCTCGTCCACGACGGCGCCATCGCCATCGCGGACGGACGCGTCGCGTGGGTCGGACCGGATCGCCGGCGGTCGCGGTCGGTCCGTTTGCGGCCGGGCGGGACGGTCGTCTCGGCAGAGGACGGGATCGTGGTCCCCGGGTTCGTGGATGCCCACACGCACGCCCTCTTCGCCGGCGACCGAGCGTTCGAACTGCCGCTCAAGGTCGCCGGAGCGAGCTACGCCGAGATCGCCCGCCGCGGCGGGGGCCTCTACTCCACGGTGCGCGCGACCCGCGCGGCTCCCGACCGGCAACTCCTGGACGAGACCGCGGGACGTCTCGAGCGGATGGTCGCCCACGGCTCGACCTCGATCGAGGTGAAATCGGGTTACGCACTCGACGTCGCCGGGGAACTTCGGCTCCTCCGACTGATCCCGCGGCTCGCGCGGCGGGTCGGGGTCGCCCTCGTCCCGACGTTCCTCGGCGCCCACGCGGTGCCCCCGGAGTACAAGGGGCGCGCGGACGCGTACATCGACCTGCTGGTTCGCCAGGCGCTGCCCGCCGTCGCGCGCGAACGGCTCGCCCGGTTCTGCGACGTCTTCTGCGAGCCCGGTTTCTTCTCGGTCCGCCAGTCCGAACGCCTTCTGCGCGCCGCCCTCGCGCTCGGTCTCGGGATCAAGGTCCACGCCGACGAGTTCGTCCTCTCGGGAGGCGCTCGGCTCGCCTCCCGGCTCCGGGCGACCTCGGCCGAACATCTCCTCGCGACGCGCTCCGACGACCGCCGTCGCCTCGCCGCAACGGGCGTCACGGCGGTGCTGCTCCCGGTCACGGCGTTCGCCTCGTCCGCCCACCGACGCATTCCGGGGCGTGAGATGGTCGACGCGGGCGTCCCCGTCGCCCTCGGGACCGACTGTTCTCCGAACTCGTGGGCGGAGTCGATGCCGCTCGTCCTCGCGCAGGCGGTCCACGGCGGCCGGCTCACGCCGGCCGAGGCGCTCACCGCCGCGACCGTCAACGCGGCGCACGCCGTGGGATTGGATGGAGTCGGACGGCTCGCGCTAGGGGCGCCCGCCGATTTCTCGATGATCCCGGTGCGTTCGACCGAGCTGCTCGGCTACCGCTTCGACGTGCGCCCGACGCGAGTTTATCGTCAGGGAAAATGCATTTCTTCGGGGTGACTCCGTCAGTACATCTAAATAGGACCCCTCTCTTCCTCGCCGGCAGAGGCGCCAAATGGCCGAAAAAGTAGGCAAGGAGCAGATCAAGCGCGAGAAGGGGTACCTGTACTATCTCGGGAAGGACGGGTATCTGTGGAAGACGCCGACCAAGCTCAACAAGTCCGGCCGAAAGGCCCGTGTCGGAACGGAGAAGGTCGTCCGCCAGGACGGCTACATGTACTTCCTCGACAAGAAGGGGTACATCTCCCGGGCCCGGATGAAGAACGCCTGAAACCGCCCACCGTTTCCGGGGACCTCTCTTCGGGGAGGTTCCCGCTCACCCTTTTTTTCGCTCGCCCCGGCGACTCCGCCCTCGTCCGCTTATATTCGGAGACCGTCCGCTCTTCCGATCGATCCCCATGAGCTGTCGAAACGACCCCGACGACCCGCGCAAGTGCGAACGCTGCGGCGCGTTCCTGTGGGTCGCGGAGGAGGGGCTCTACTGCGGGGACTGCGGCAGCGTCATGCCGTGCACGATGCGCGTGGTGCCTCCACCGGATCCCGCCTCCGTGCCGAGGACTCGGTCCACCTAGAGCCGCGCCGGATATCGGCGGAAAAACGCAACCGCACGCGGAAACGGCGTCGAACGCGACGCCGGCCAGACGCTCACACGTCCGTACTTCTTCGCCGACCTACATAGATTCGCCGAGGATCGGGAAAAGTCGGAAGAGTTCTTCCGGAGGAACGCATTCGTCGCTTCGAGCGACGCGTTCCGACGCCGTCGAACGCCCGCTCCGACCGAGTACACTTATACCACATCGCACTAAGCGCCAGCCGGAGGTTCTCGACGGGTGTCCCGAGCGGCACCGGCGGCGACCTGTTGCACCACCGGTCGGCGAGAAACGGCCCCTCTCCGGGGGCGTTTCGCCTACTGTCCGGCGGTGGGATAGGCCGTACCGGCGATTCCGTCTCGACCAGGATTTCCCCGGTCGCGCCCTCTCAGGAGTGAGCCTCAATGGCCGTCGCACGAAAACGCCCCACCCCGTCCACCGAGGAGTCGGTCGCACGACCGTCCCCGCGGATCGGGAGAGAACCGATTCCCGTCTCTCGCCTCGTCCCCCGCGGCAAGACCGCGTTCGACACCGTCCAGTGGCGCACCCACGACGCGGTGATCAAGAACGCCGAGGGGACCATCATCTTCGAACAGAAGGGGATCCGGGCCCCCGTATCCTGGTCGGAGACGAGCGTCAACATCGCCGCGTCGAAGTACTTCCGGATCATCCAGGGCCGTCGGGAGAACTCGGTCGACGGGATGATCCGTCGGGTCTGCCATTGGATCTCCCAGAAGGGCGTCGAGCTCGGCTACATCGACACCGCCGACGAAGCGACGACGTTCGAGGAGAGCCTCGCCTACCTCATGGTCCAGCAGATGGCGGCGTTCAACAGCCCCGTCTGGTTCAACGTCGGGGTCCGGGAGCCTCCGCAGTGCTCCGCCTGTTTCATCCAATCGGTCGCCGACGACATGGACTCGATCCTCGCGCTCGCCACGAGCGAGGGCCGGCTCTTCAAGGGCGGGAGCGGCACCGGCTCGAACCTCTCCTCGCTCCGCGGCAGCAAGGAGAAGCTCGCGGGCGGCGGCATCGCCTCGGGACCGGTCTCGTTCATGCGGGCGTTCGACGCGCTCGCGGGCGTGATCAAGTCCGGTGGCACCACCCGCCGCGCGGCGAAGATGGTGATCCTGAACATGGACCACCCCGACATCCAGGATTTCATCGACTGCAAGGTCCGCGAGGAGGACAAGGCGCTCGCGCTGATCCGCGAGGGGTACTCGTCCAACTTTGACGGGACCGACCCCGACTCCGCCTACGCCTCCATCGCCTACCAGAACGCGAACCACTCGGTCCGCATCCCCGACGCGTTCATGGAGGCGGTCCTGCGCGACGGCGAATGGAAGACGACGAACCGCACCGACCACGCGGTCGCGGGCACCTTCCAGGCCCGGGACCTCTGGCGGAAGCTCGCCTACGCGGCGTGGCGCTGCGGCGACCCCGGCGTCCAGTTCGACGACATCACCAACAGCTGGCACACGTGCTCGAACACCGGCCGCATCAACGCCTCCAACCCGTGCAGCGAGTACCTGTTCCTCGACGACACCGCGTGCAACCTCGCGTCGATCAACCTGATGAAGTTCCTCGACCCGAAGGGGCTCCTCGACATCGAGCTCTACCGCCAGGCGGTGCGCACGATGATCCTCGCGATGGAGATCGTCGTGGACGCGTCCAGCTACCCGACCCCCCCGATCGCGCAGAACTCGCACGACTTCCGGCCGCTCGGCCTCGGCTACGCGAACCTGGGTTCGCTGCTCATGCACTACGGCCTCGCCTACGACTCGGACGCGGGCCGGACGCTCGCCGCCGGGGTCTCAGCGTTCCTCTCGGCCGAAGGGTACCACATGTCGAGCGAGATCTCGAAGCGGATGGGGCCGTTCGCCGGGTTCGAGAAGAACCGCGCCCCGATGCTCGGCGTGATGGGCAAGCACGCCCGCGCGGCCGAGCACGTTCCGATCAACGATGCGCGCCTCACTCCGCTCGTCCAGGCCGCCGTCGACCGCTGGCACGACACGGTGAAGGCCGGCGAGCTGTGGGGATACCGGAACGCGCAGATCTCCGTGATCGCGCCGACGGGGACGATCGGGCTATTGATGGGATGCGACACCCTCGGCCTCGAACCCGAGCTCTCGCTCGTCAAGACGAAGAACCTGGTCGGCGGCGGGATCCTCCGCATGGTGAACCGCACCGTTCCGGACGGGCTGCTCGCCCTCGGCTACTCTCCCGACGAGATCCGCCTGGTCACGCAGCACGTGGAGAAGACCGGCGCGATCGAGGGCGCCCCGGGGCTCGACGCGGAGGACCTGACGGTCTTCGATTGCGCGCTCGCCCCCGCGGGGAGCACGCGCACGATCCCTCCGATGGGCCATCTGAAGATGCTCGCCGCGGTCCAACCGTTCCTCTCGGGCGGCGCGTCGAAGACGATCAACCTGCCGAACGAGGCGACCGTCGAGGAGATCGAGAAGATCTACCTCGAGGCGTGGCGCAACGGGATCAAGTCGGTCGCGCTCTACCGCGACGGCTGCAAGGCGAGCCAACCGTTCGAGACCGGCAAGGGTCGGGCGGGCGCTCCCGGCGGCCCGCGCGGACCGACCCGCGAGCGCCTTCCGGACGAGCGGGAGGCCCTCACGCACCACTTCTCGGTCGGCGGGCACGACGGCTACGTCACGGTCGGTCTCTATCCGGACGGCCGGCCCGGCGAGATCTTCTTCCGCGTCACGAAGGAAGGCTCGACGGTCAACGGGCTCATGGACTCGCTCGGGATCTCGATGTCGATGGCGCTCCAGCACGGAGTGCCGCTCAAGGACCTCGTGCGCAAGCTCGCCCACCTCCGATTCGAGCCCGCCGGCGCGACCAACAACCCGAAGATCCGGTTCGCCAAATCGATCCCGGATTACGTGGCCCGCTGGCTCGCTCTCGAGTTCCTGACCGAGGACGAGCGCCGGTCGATCGGCCTCGAGGGTCCGCCGGAAGGGAACGGCAACGGGAACGGCCACCCCGCCCCGTCCTTGAAGCCGTCCGCGTCGAGCCAGACGGTGAAGTTCGAGACCCGCGTCCTCGACGGGTTCGGCGGCGGTCAGGGCGGTGTCAGCGAGGACTCCCCGTCGTGTGCGATCTGCGGCGGGATCATGGTCCGCTCGGGCACGTGCTACGCGTGCACCGTCTGCGGTTCCACGAGCGGCTGCTCGTAAGCCCCGCGGGAACGACCGGCGCCCGAACCGTTTCTACGGCCGGCTCGCCGTGATGGCGGGCTTCGCCTCTTCTTCGGCGGCGGGGACCGGCGCCCCGCTCTGCTGGCCGCTACGGCTCCCGTCCGCGAGGAAGCGGAAGTTCCGCAGTGCGAGGGAGAGGAAGGCGCACAACACCCCGATCCCGGCGACGAGGGCGAAGACGGCGACGTACCCCGTGGTGTGGTAGTTCAGGATCGTGATCGGCCCGAAGGGCGTCGGGAACGTCTGGTTGAACGCGTAGCTCGCGAGGATCGACGTCACGAGGACCGGGCCGATCGCGGAGCCCAGGTTCCGGAACGTCTGGTTCATGCCGGTCTGGACCCCCATCGTCTTCGGGTCGACCGAGAGGACGATGACGTTCGTCATCGCGATCAGGACCGCGACGTTCCCGACCATGATCGGGATCGCGAGCACCGCGACCTGGTAGGTGCTGGAGTGGAACCCGATGAGCGCGAGGGCCCCGAGCGCGATCAGGACGAACCCGAGGATCATGATCGGCTTCGGCCCGAAGCGGCTGATCGCGCGGCCGAGGAACGGTCCCCCGATCATCATGCCCAGGACCGCGGGGATGAAGACGAGCGCCGCGTCGAGCTCGCCAAGCCCGAAACCGGGGGACGGGTACTCCCCGAGGATGATCAGGACGGTGAACAGGAGGAACATCGTCATCCCGACGAAGATCCCGTTGATGTTCGAAACGAGGATGTTCCGTTCCTTGAGCGACGCGAACGAGACGATCGGGCTCGGGGCGCGCGGCTCCCAGTAGAGGAACACCGCGAACGCGACGAACGCGAGCAGGAAGAACTCGGGAACTCCCCACGGGATCCCCGCGAACGTGACCGCCGAGAAGTTCGTCCAGCCCCAGTACGCCCCTTCCGTGATGCCGAGCATCAGGAACGTGAGCCCGAGGCCCAAGCTCACGACGCCGGGGAAGTCGATCTTCCGCTGGAGCCGGATCTGGGACTCGCGGATGAAGACGGCCGCGAGAAGGAAGACGAGGATCGCGACCGGGATGACCGTGTGGTAGGTGAGCTGCCAGCCGTACGTCTGAGCGATCCACCCCCCGCCGACGAGGCCGGCGGCAGCGCCCGTCGCGAACATCCCCGAGAGGAGCCCCTGGGCCTGCCCGACCCGCGCGGGGGGAAAGACCTCGGGCAGCATCGCGAAGCCAAGCGGGAACATCGCCATCCCGACGCCCTGGACCGCGCGGACCCCGATCAGTACGTAGATCTGGTTCGGCCGGGTGAGCCCGAACGCGGCGCCGATGTTGGGCGTGAAGCCGGCGATGCTCACCGCGACGGCGTAGACGCCCATCGCGACGAGGAGGATCTTCTTCTTGCCGTAGATATCGCCGAGCTTGCCGAAGATCGGCGTCACGACGACGCCGACGAGGAGGTACGCGGAGAGGATCCACGCGATCGTGCTCGCATCGTGGACGTTGAAGAACGATTCGAAGTTGCCGAACGCCGGCAGCACCATGGTCTCCACGTAGGTGACCATGATCGCCATCCCGGCGAGGATCAGGAGGACCGTGTAGGCGTACTTCGAGTCGTACACCCGCGGTGCGGTCGGGTTCACCGTGCTCATGCCGCGACCTCCGGGCGGAGGGCGGGCGGTTCCAGGCGGTGTCCCAGTTCCTGGAAGACGCGGGCGGCGGTACCGACATCCTCGGCGGCGATCTCCTTCGCCGCCTCGGTCATGATCTTCGAGAGCTGGCTCCAGATCCGCGATTCGGTCCGGCGGCCCTTCGGCGTCAGGGAGAGCACGACCGCCCGTCGGTCGAGCGCGGAGCGGCGACGGGTCACCAGTCCCGCGGCCTCGAGGAGGTCGATGTTCGCGCAGACCGTCGGGGCGGAGACCGAGAGGTGCCGGGCGATCGTGCTCAGGGAGGCGGTGCGCAGGCTCGAAACGAGGTGGAGCGCCCAGAACTGGCCCATCGAGATCCCCTCGGCCTCGAGCGCGGGCTGCGCGTGGTGGAGGACGAGCTTCATGACGTCGTGGACGGAGGTGACGAGCTCCTCCACACCGGGCGAGGGGGAGGGCTTCCGAGCGAGCGCGACGGCGGCTACCATGAGGAGTCCTAAGTATTAGGGCGCCTAATAATTAGAGAATATAACTACTTCGGGCCTACGCGAGCGCGTACCGTGCGAGCTCGACCAGGTCCGCGACCTTCGGTCGCGAGTCGGTCGGGACGGTGACCTCGCCCCAGCCGGCGACGATCGCGCCCTGGGGGAACGCCGCGTCCCGGCCCGCGTTCTCCGCCCCGAGGGAGGTCGGGGGCCCGCGTCGGTCGATCTCGAGGAGGAGGACGAGGGCCCCGAGCGGTCCGGAATCGACCGCGATGCCGGCGCGCTTCGTCGTTCCCCACTCCTCGACCCGCGCGTCCTCGTCGTTCAAGTGGGCGATGCGCATCTTCCGACCCGCGGGCCGTCGCGCCCCCTTGGCGGCAAGGCGCCAGGCGATCTTCCGTCCCGCGTCGCGGTACCGGGAGAGGAGTCCCGGGTCGATCCGGAGGGTCTTCGGAACGGCGCTCATACCGCCACCGCCCGTCCCCGCCAGAGACGGCAGTCGGGACGTACCGAGCACGGGCCGCAGACCGCCATGTCGCGCTCCTTCGGGCAGTCGCCGGAGATCCCTGTGTGGCACAGGACGAAATCGTACTTCACCGGGTCGATCGGGTCGATGCGGCGCAACGCTTCGCTGACCTCCTCAACGGCGTTCCACGAACGGGTCCGGCGCGCGGTCAGCCCGAGGTGGTAGGCGATCCAGTGGACGTGCTGGTCGAGGGGAATGCGCAGCTCTCCGGTAGGGACGCGGGTCCAGTACCCCAGGTCAGGGTACCGGGCGCGCACCATCCATCGGACGAAGAGCGTCATCCGCTTGCACGGGCTCCCCGAACGGTCGAGCGGGCTCGGGAAGAGCGCACGGTATCCCCGGGGGGCGCGGCCCAGAGCGGTGGCGCGCCCGTCTCCGCGAAGCGTGCTCGAGAGTCGGTCGAGGCCTCCCGAAAACCCTTCCTCCGCGTAGCCCGTGAGGAAGGCGTCCTCGAGCGACGCCGACCGGGCGTAGTGATCCGTGAGGACCCGAAACAAGTATTCCAACTGATCCCCGCGGATCCACCGGTGACGGAAGCCCCGCAGCCGCCGGGCGCGCTCGGCCGCATGCTTCGGGTCGATGAGCCACGCCACGTCACCGCCCGCAAGGTCCGCGACCCGGCCGATCGCCCCGCGGATCGCCGTCGTGTTCCCGATGGCGAGCGTCGCTCCCAGGATCGCGGCCACCTCCGCGCGCCGGGCGTCGATGGCGAGCGGTCGGATCGTGGAGATCGGGTCGTCCGCGAACGACCGGTCGAACGGGAACCGTTCGTACAGCTGCTCGAGGTGGGCGGGCAGCTCGGGAGTCGGTCGGTGGACCGCCATGGGCCCCATGGAGGGCGGGTGCGAATTTACCCTCCTCGCCCCTCTCGCTGTGCCCGGCCCCATCGATAACTAGGGAGTGGGCCTCCGGCCTCGGTGTCGTCCGCCCCGCCGACCCTTCGACCGACGATCGATCGACGTTGGCTTGACCGCGTCGCCCTGACCGACCCGGTCGTGCACGCCTACGCGCGGTGGGACCTCGACCGGCATCCGGAACAGGTTCGGTTCGTGTCGGCGCTCCGGGGAGAGGAGACGGTCGGCTACCTCCTCATCTGGCTCGGGACCCGTACGGCGCCCATCGTGCACTGGTTCGAGGCGACGCCCGACGCCCGCACCCTCGTGGAGGGGCTCCCTCCCCGGCCGTTCGTCGCGGTCGTCCCGGAGGCGGTGCGTCCGGAGTTCGAGCGGGCGCGCGGCCCCACTCGGGCGTATCCGCTGCTGATCCTCTCCGTCCGACTCGACAACCCGACTCCCGAGACCCGATCGCACCCCGAGGTCCGACGGCTCACCGCGGTCGACCGGCCCGGGCTCCTCGCACTCACTTCCGCGCAGACCGAGCTGGTCGCCTCGGAGTATCCACACCTCCCACCGGACCGGGAAATGATCTGGGGGTACTTTGACGGGGAGCGGTTGGCGGGCGTCGCCCGCGCGGTCGTGCACCTCCCCGAGGTGTGGCTTCTCTCGGGCGTCTTCGTCGACCCGACGGCGCGGGGGCGAGGGTTCGGCCTCGCGCTCGTCCAAACGGCGCTCGCGGACGCCCGGCGGGAAGGCGCGACCGTGGGTCTCTACGTTCGCGAGGACCGACCCGCGGCCCGGGCGGTCTATGCGAGGGCCGGCTTCCGACCGCACGCCCGACGACTCTGGCTCGACGCCGGAACCGGTTGGGAACCGTGACCGCCAACACGACTAAACCCCCCCGGACCTCCTCCGAGGAACGCCCATGCCCACCAACGCGGAAGCGGTCGAGCTGTTCCAGGGGATCGCGGACATCCTCGACGTCCTGGGGGAGAAGTTCAAGCCCGAGGCGTACCGCCGGGCGGCCCGCTCGATCGAGAGTTTGACCGAGGACCTTTCGGCGGTCGCCGCACGGGACGAGCTCCGCACGATCCCCGGGGTCGGGGAAGCGATCGAGGAGAAGCTCAAGGAGTTCCTTCGCACGGGCCGGCTCGACTACTACGACCGGCTCCGTAAGGAGGTCCCGCCCGGGATCCTCGAACTCCTCGCGATCCCGGGGCTCGGACCGAAGACGGCGCGACGGTTCTGGACCGACCTCAAGGTCGAGACCCCGGCCGAGCTCGCCGACGCGATCGAGAAGGGAAAGCTCACGGGGGTCACGGGGTTCGGCCCGAAGAAGATCGAACAGATCCGCTCCGCCCTCGCGGCCGCGAAGGGAGCCCCCGCGACGGGACGGTTCCCCATCGAGAAGGCATTCCCGATCGCGCAACGGCTCGTGCGGGGCCTCCGCGCGGTGTCGGGGGTCATGGAGTGCGAGGTCGCGGGAAGTTTCCGTCGCCGCCGCGAAACGGTCGGTGACCTCGATGTCCTCGTCACGGCGAAGGACCGCGAGAAAGTGTTCGACGCCTTCTCGAAGCTCCCCGAGGTCCGCGAGGTCCGTCTTCGCGGCGGCACGAAGGAGACGGTGATCCTGGAGGACGGGCTCCAGGTCGACCTCCGGGTCGTCGAGCCCGAGGAGTTCGGGGCCGCCCTGCTCTACTTCACCGGCTCGAAGGACCACAACGTCCTCTTGCGGTCCCTCGCGCGGGAGCGGGGGCTCAAGATCAACGAGTACGGGATCTTCCGCGGCGACGAGCGGATCGGCGGCCAGACCGAGGAGGAGGTGTACTCCGCGCTCCAGCTCGCGTGGATCCCTCCCGAGCTCCGGGAGAATCGCGGGGAGATCGAAGCCGCGGCCAAGGGGCCGCTGCCGCCGCTGGTCGACGTCACGGACCTTCGCGGCGACCTCCACGTTCACCTCCACAAGCGACCGTCCGCCGACCTCGCGGTACGGGAGACCCCGGCCGAGGTGGACGAGATCCTCTCGACCGCGCGGGCGCGCAAGCTCGCCTACGTCGGGGGGGTCGTAGCTGGTGTGGACGACGACGGAACGCCGTTCTCGGTGGCGGACGGGGTGCATGAACGATTGGGCGTGGTCGACGCTCCGAAGCTCCGCGTCGCGCGGGTGCTCGAGGTCGACGCGGGCGGGATCCCCGACGAGTTCTCGACGCTCCGCCCGGCGTACGTGATCGTGCGGCCGACGAAGACGCATCCCGACCCTCCGAGCCCGTCCGTGACCCGGTCGCTGGGCGCGGTGGCCGTCGCCCACGTCGGCGGCGAGGCGGCGGCTCGGAAGTGGGTCGCGTGGGCCCGTACGGCCGGTGC